>CAIJQQ010000045.1 GCA_903822825.1 uncultured Burkholderiales bacterium
GGTGAAGGTGCGCGAAAGCGTTTCCCCCCGCGAGTTGAACCACTTCGGACAGCGCCGCTCGGTGTCCATCACGGCCAACCTGGCGCCCGATTATTCTCTTGGCGAAGCTTTGAAATTCCTGGATGCCACAGCGGCCAAGGTGCTCAAGCCCGGCTACTCCACCGAGCTCAATGGGACTTCGCGCGAATTCAAAAATTCGCAGGGTGCGTTGGTCATCGTGTTCGTTTTGGCGCTGTTCTTCATCTTTTTAGTGCTTGCTGCACAGTTTGAAAGCTTCATCGACCCGTTCGTGATCATGTTGTCGGTGCCTTTGTCGATGATTGGTGCCATGTTGGCCTTGCAATGGACCGGTGGATCGCTCAATGTGTATTCACAGATCGGCTTGATCACCTTGGTGGGGCTGATCACCAAGCACGGTATCTTGATTGTGGAGTTCACAAACCAGTTGCGTGAAGAGGGCATGGCGATGCGAGACGCTCTGATCAAGGCGTCTGGTCAGCGCTTGCGCCCCATTTTGATGACCACTGGTGCGATGGTTCTGGGCGCATTGCCCCTGGCCTTGGCCAAGGGCGCCGGTGCTGAGAGCCGCACTCAAATCGGCTGGGTGATCGTCGGGGGCATGTCCCTTGGCACATTGCTCACCATCTTTGTCGTGCCCACCATGTACTCACTGCTGGCACGTGACAGCGTGCCAGGCCCGAACAAGGCCGTGGCACTCGAAAACCCGGCTGGATCGTCGCACTGACCGCTGGACTGATCGCCACATTGAGCGATGCCCAGCATGCAAGAAAAAAGGGGCTGACAAGCCCCTTTTCCTTTTTGGCCCCCAGCGGCTTACAGCTGTCCGTCAAACATCATCACATCGACCCAGTCGCCTGGCAGCACATCGCCCTGCGCGTGGCCCAGCAAGATCAGGCCGTTGGCCTGCACCATGGAGCTGAGCACGCCTGAGCCTTGGTTGCCGGTGATGCGCACGCTCAGCTGGCCGTCTTCGGCCAGGCGCACGATGCCGCGTTGGTATTCGGTGCGACCAGGTTTTTTGCGCATGCCTTCTTGTGCGCGGGCCTTCAAAAGCGGTTGATCTGGCGCATTCCAGCCCATGAGCTGCTGCAGGGCAGGACGCACAAAGGCCGCAAAGGTCACCATCACGGCTACCGGGTTGCCCGGCAGCCCAAACAGCAGAGCCGAGCGATCGCCTTGCGGAATGCGGCCCACCGCCATGGGGCGGCCAGGGCGCATGGCGATGCGCCAGAAAGCGACGTCCCCCAGTTGTTTCATCATGGCCTTGGTGTGGTCGGCTTCGCCCACGCTGACGCCGCCGCTGGTGATGATGGCGTCCGCCTGCGCGGCGGCCTCGCGAAAAGCCGCCTCGAGGGCTGCCGGGTCGTCTTTGACCACGCCCAGGTCGATCACGTCGCACCCCAGGTTTTGCAGCATGCCGTGCACGGTGTAGCGGTTGCTGTCGTACACCGCGCCTTCGCGCGGGGCTTCGCCCAGGCTGAGGATTTCGTCACCTGTTGAGAAATACGCTACGCGAGGGCGACGCCACACGGTGACTTCAGGCAAGCCCAGGCTGGCCAGCATGCCGCAGGCGGCAGGGCCTAGGCGTGAGCCTGCGGCCAGCGCAGCTTGCCCGGCCATCAGGTCTTCGCCCAGCAGGCGGCGGTTGTCGCCGGTCTGCAAAACGCCTGCTGGCACGGTGATGTGATCGCCTTCGACCTGCACCAGCTCCTGAGGAGCCACGGTGTCCAGCCCCGCTGGCATGATCGCCCCGGTCATGATGCGCACGCACTCGCCACCTTGCACTTGGCCTGCCCAGGCGGTGCCTGCCAGCGCCGTGCCCACCACGCGAAAGCGGCTGACTTGCTCGCCAGAGAGTTCACTGCCCCGGAATGCGAAGCCGTCCATGGCCGAATTGTCGTGCGGCGGCACGCTGATGGGCGAAATGACATCACGGGCCAAGATCCGGTCCAGTGCCTGCAGGATGGGCACGGTTTCGGTCTCGCGCACGGGCTGCACCAGCTCGGACAGGAAACGGCTCACATGGCTTGCCGACAGGGCCTGCGGGTCATAGCCTTGCAGGCGCTGTGCGATGTCCTGAAGTGAAAGCGGCTCAGTCATGTGGGTTCAGAGCGATTCGAGTTGCTGTAGTTCTTGCAGCGTGTTGGCGTTCGAAAAAGCCTGTGGGCTGTCCCCAGCTTGGTCAAAAGCCACGACGGCGCAGGGGTGTTGAGCGGTCCAGGCGTCGATCTTGCGGCCACCGGCTTGCGTGAAGGCGGCCAGGCTGTCGAGCAAAGTGACCTTGAGCAGACAAAAAACCGGCTGCAGGCGGACCGTGCCATCGGCCTCGGGGGCGGCTGCCATGGCCAGGTCCGCGTCCTGTTCAAGCAGGGCGTGCAGCAGGCGTTCGGCCAAGTCCAGCGGAAAGAGCGGGGTGTCGCATGGCACGGTGAGCATGAGGGGGGTCTCGCAGCGCTCCAAGCCAGTGAGGAAACCCGCCAAAGGACCGGCGTAACCACTCAGGCTGTCGGGCCAGACCTGCGCCCCCAGCGACTCATACGCCGAGAGGTTGCGGTTGGCATTGATCAGCACGCCGTGGAGAGGTCGGTTTTGCAATTGCAGGCGCATCAGGGTTTGCTGGGCCAGAGGCAGGCCCCGGAAGTTTTGCAGCCCTTTGTCGACCCCACCCATGCGCGAGCCCCGGCCACCTGCGAGGATGAGGCCGGTGATGGCGTTCATCGCTTGCATGGCTTCAACCACCGATGTAGCTCATTTCGACGCGTTTGAGATGGCCGCCTGCAGCGTCCGGGGACAACAGGCTGCGCTGGCGCGAGTACTGGTCATTGCGCCCACGCCAGATCGCGTCCAGCGTGGCGGCCAGGTGTTCGTCGGATGCCTTGTGTTCGCGCAAAAGTGGCCGCAGATCGTAGCCCTGGCTGGCAAACAGGCACAGGTACAGGCGCCCTTCGGTCGACAGGCGCGCCCGGTTGCAGTCGCCGCAAAACGCCTGGGTGACGCTGCTGATCATGCCCACCTCGCCCAAGGCCGGATCGTGCAGGCCTTGCGCGTTGGCGTAACCCCAGCGCTCAGCGGTTTCGCCGGGGCTGCTTGGGCTCAGGGCCACCATCGGCCATTCGGTTCGCAGACGTTCGATCACTTGTGCGCTGGGCAGCACTTCGTCCATGCGCCAGCCGTTGGTGGCACCCACGTCCATGTATTCGATGAAGCGCAGCACCACACCCGAGCCCCGAAAATGCCGAGCCATCGGGATGATTTCGTGGTCGTTGGTGCCGCGTTTGACCACCATGTTGACCTTGATGGGCCCCAGGCCCGCGTGCTGTGCAGCTTCGATCCCGGCCAGCACATCGGCCACCGGAAAGTCCGCGTCGTTCATGCGCCGAAAGACCGCATCGTCGAGCCCGTCCAGGCTCACAGTGACGCGCTGCAAGCCCGCGTCCTTGAGGCTTTGGGCCTTGCGTGCCAGCAGCGAGCCGTTGGTGGTCAGGGTCAAGTCCAGCGGCTGCCCGTCGGACGTTTTCAGCGCGGCCAGTTGCGCGATCAGGATCTCGATGTTCTTGCGCAGCAGTGGCTCGCCCCCGGTCAGGCGGATTTTGCGCACGCCCCGCTCGACAAACAGGCGTGTTGTGCGGGTGATTTCCTCAAAGCTCAGCAAAGCGCTGTGGGGCAAGTAGGTGTAGTCCTTGTCGAAGACCTCCTTGGGCATGCAGTAACTGCAGCGGAAATTGCAGCGGTCGGTCACGCTGATGCGCAGGTCGCGCAAGGGGCGCTGCAACTGGTCGAGCGGTTGCTCTGCAAGTTGATGCAGTGGAGAAGCCGCAGGCAAGGGCCAGCTGGGGTGGCGTTGATCGACCAGTGGAATGACGCGTTCTGACATGCCCAGATTGTGCCCGAGGCCAGAGGCCTGGCCGCTGTGAGGGCCAATCCTGGCTCAGGTGTTCAAACGCAGCGGGCGCCGTCGACCTCGATGCACACGCCGCTGATGAATGAGGCCTCGTCACTGGACAGGTACAAGGCCGCATTGGCCACGTCCAGCGCTGTGGAAAACCGCCCCAGCGGAATCGTGGCGAGGAACTTGGCTCGGCGCGTTTCATCGACCGGGCCCCCTGCGAATTCGGCCGAGAGACCCGTGTCGGGGTTGAACACCGGGTTGATGCAGTTCACGCGGATGTTGTCTGGGCCCAGTTCTGCCGCCAGCGACTTGCTGGTGGTGATGACGGCCCCTTTGGAGCCGTTGTACCAGGTCAGGCCTGGGCGAGGGCGCACACCCGCTGTGGAGGCGATGTTGATGAAGCTGCCGCCGCCCAACTGACGAAACACCGGCGTGGCGTGGATGGTGGCCAAGTAAATGCTCTTCATGTTGACCGCGTAGCAGCGGTCAAATTCGTCCTCGGGCACTTCCAGAGCCGGGCGGTTGCGGTGCGTCCAGCCGGCGTTGTTGACCATCACGTCCAAGCGGCCAAACTGCTTCACAGCCGATTGCACCAGCACTTTTACCTGGTCCGATTGGGTGACGTCAGCCGCCACAAAAATGGCCTGGCCACCAGCGGCGACGATGTCGGCCGCGACCTTCTCGCCCAAAGCGGGCTGGATGTCGTTGACTATGACTTGGGCGCCTTCGGCCGCGAGCCGTTTGGCGATGCCTTCACCGATGCCGCCCCCCGAGCCGGTGACGATGATGACTTTGTTTTTCACGCGCATGGGCAATCCTTGAAGTTGAATCAGCCGTGGGCAATCGCCACGGTCTTGAGGGTGGTGAAGCCCAGCAGGGCTTCGAAACCTTTTTCGCGGCCGTAACCGGACGACTTGACGCCGCCAAAAGGCAGCTCCACGCCACCGCCTGCGCCGTAGTTGTTGATGAACACTTGGCCGCTGCGCACGCGCTTGGCCATGCGAAATTGACGGCCGCCGTCGCGGGTCCAGATACCAGCGACCAAACCGAACTCGGTGGCGTTGGCCAATTCTGCAGCGTGGTCTTCGTCGGTGAACGGCATGGCCGACAGGACCGGGCCAAACACTTCTTCTTGCGCCAAGCGGTGCATCACGGGCACATCGCGCAGCAAGGTGGGAGTTTGGTAGTAGCCGCCAGCAGGCACGCCAGGGGCGATGTGCCCTTGCGCCACCGTGGTGATGCCGTCGGCCTTGGCCTGCGCCAAAAAGCCTGTGACACGCTCCAATTGGCTGGCGCGGATGAGCGGCCCCAGGTTCAGGTTCATGGCGGCCGAGCCCACTTGCAGGCGGCTGAAGGCTTCACCCAGACGTTTCAAAAGCGGCTCGTAAATGCCTTGCTGGATCAGCACGCGAGAGCCTGCACTGCAAGTCTGGCCCGAGTTTTGCACGATGGCGTTGACCACCACAGGAATGGCCGCATCCAGGTCGGCGTCTTCAAAAATGATTTGCGGGCTTTTG
The DNA here is from genome assembly GCA_903822825.1 of uncultured Burkholderiales bacterium. Classification (GTDB taxonomy): domain Bacteria; phylum Pseudomonadota; class Gammaproteobacteria; order Burkholderiales; family Burkholderiaceae_C; genus Limnohabitans_A. The sequence continues at coordinate 5,428 of CAIJQQ010000045.1, forward strand.
CCGCCCAGCTCCAGAGTGACGGGGCAATGCCGCTCGGCCGCAACTTGCTGGATCAGTGTGCCCACGCGGGGACTGCCGGTGAAGCTGATGTGGTCAATGCCGGGGTGGCGTGCCAGCGCGTCGCCCACTTCGTGGCCGTAGCCGGTGACGATGTTGATGGCCCCGGCGGGAAAGCCGACTTCGGCCGCCAACTGCGCCACGCGGATCAGGCTCAGGCAGGCGTCTTCGGCCGGTTTGACCACGCAGGCATTGCCAGCGGCTAAGGCCCCGCCCACGCTGCGGCCAAAAATCTGCATCGGATAGTTCCAGGGGATCACGTGGCCTGTGACGCCATGGGGTTCGCGCCAGGTCAGCACGCTGTAGCCGTTTTGGTAGGGCAGGGTCTCGCCGTGCAGCTTGTCACACGACCCGGCATAGAACTCAAAATAGCGCGCCAAAGCCACCGAATCGGCAGCAGCCTGTGTGGTGGGCTTGCCGCAGTCGCGTTGCTCCAGTGCGGCCAGCTCGGCGGCGTGTTCGGTCACTTTGCGCGACAGATTCATGAGCAAGCGACCACGCTCCATGGCGCTCAGCTTGCCCCAGGGGCCGTTGAAGGCAGCCCTGGCCGCTTGCACGGCGGCATCGATGTCGGCCGCCTGGCTGCGCTGGATTTGGTCAAATACCTGACCGTCAGAGGGGTCAAGTACTTCAATGGTTTGGCCTGCCAAGGCTGGAACGGGTTGGTTGGCGATGAAATTCATTTGCATGGGCCTATTGTGAACCCGAGCCGGATTTTGAAAATCACCGATGGGACATGGCACAGGGCAGATGGAACAGAGTTTGGCAGAGTGGCCCATGAAAAAGGCCCGCCAAAGCGGGCCTTCGAGAGGGTTGAGAAGATCAAGCGCCGTGGAATTTCATCACCAGGGGCACGATCAAGAGCGCCACGATGTTGATGATCTTGATCAGCGGGTTGATGGCTGGGCCTGCGGTGTCCTTGTAGGGGTCGCCCACAGTGTCACCAGTCACAGCCGCCTTGTGGGCTTCGCTGCCCTTGCCGCCATGATGGCCGTCTTCGATGTACTTCTTGGCATTGTCCCAGGCGCCGCCGCCAGTGCACATCGAGATCGCCACAAACAAGCCGGTGATGATGGTGCCCATCAGCAAACCGCCCAAGGCCTTGGGCCCTAGGACCAGGCCGACCAGCACCGGCACCACCACGGGCAACAGGCTTGGAATGACCATTTCCTTGATGGCCGCGCTGGTCAGCATGTCCACGGCCTTACCGTATTCGGGCTTGGCTGTGCCTTCCATGATGCCGGGAATCTCCTTGAACTGGCGGCGCACCTCGACCACCACACTGCCTGCAGCGCGCCCCACAGCTTCCATGGCCATGGCGCCGAACAAGTAGGGGATCAGGCCGCCGATGAACAGGCCAATGATCACCAGAGGGTCGGACAGGTCAAAGCTGATGGTTTTGCCGTAGGCCTCGAGTTTGTGGGTGTAGTCGGCAAACAGCACCAGCGAGGCCAAACCCGCCGAGCCGATGGCATAGCCCTTGGTCACCGCTTTGGTGGTGTTGCCCACGGCGTCCAGTGGGTCGGTGATGTCACGCACGCTGCTGGGCAGTTCGGCCATTTCGGCAATGCCACCTGCGTTGTCGGTGATGGGGCCATAGGCGTCAAGTGCCACCACAATGCCCGCCATGCTCAGCATGGATGTAGCCGCCACAGCGATGCCGTACAGGCCACCGAGTGCATAGGCGGTCCAGATGGCCAGGCACACAAACATCACCGGCCAGGCAGTGGAGCGCATGGACACGCCCAGGCCAGCGATGATGTTGGTGCCGTGTCCGGTGGTCGAGGCTTGCGCGATGTGCTGCACCGGGGGGTATTGCGTGCCGGTGTAGAACTCGGTGATCCAGACGAGGGCTGCCGTGAGCACCAGACCCACTGCACAGGCGCCAAACAGTTTCATTTGGCTGCCCGCAGCGCCCAGGGCGTTGTCAGGCATCAGCCAAGTGGTGACAAAGTAAAAGGCGATCAGGGACAGCACGCCCGAGATGGCCAAGCCTTTGTAGAGCGCGGGCATCACATTGGTCATGCCTGGCGAGGCCTTGACAAAGAAGCAGCCAATGATGGATGCGATGATGGACACCGCACCGAGGGCCAGCGGGTAAAGCACCGCTTGACCGGGCGCTGAGGAGATCAGCAGTGCACCCAGCACCATGGTGGCGATCAAGGTCACGGCATAAGTCTCGAACAGGTCGGCGGCCATGCCGGCGCAGTCGCCCACGTTGTCGCCCACGTTGTCGGCTATCACCGCAGGGTTGCGGGGATCGTCCTCGGGGATGCCCGCTTCGACCTTGCCCACCAGGTCGGCGCCTACGTCAGCGCCCTTGGTGAAAATGCCGCCGCCCAGACGCGCGAAGATGGAGATCAACGAGGAGCCAAAGGCAAAACCGATCAGGGGGTTGAGCAAGGTCGCCAGATTCTTGTCGGGTGTCAGGTTGCCATTGCCCGTCAAGAACCAGAAAAAGCCGGTGACGCCCAGCAGTCCCAGGCCCACCACCAGCATGCCGGTGATGGCGCCGCCCCGAAACGCCACGTCCAGCGCCGGGCCAATGCCTTTGGTGGCTGCCTGGGCGGTGCGCACGTTGGCCCGAACAGAGACATTCATGCCAATGAAGCCGCAGGCGCCCGAGAGCACTGCACCTACGATAAAACCGACGGCGGTGATGCCGTCCAGAAAGACACCCATTAAAACGGCCAGTACCACGCCGACGATCGCGATGGTTTTGTATTGCCTGGCAAGATAGGCCGCTGCACCGGCCTGAATGGCGGCTGAAATTTCCTGCATCCGGGCATTGCCGGCATCTTGAGAAAGGATCCACCCTCGGGCCCATATGCCGTAGGCCACAGCAATCAGACCACAGACGAGCGCCAATATGAGCGCTGAATTACCTGTCATCGTTTTCTCCTTGATAGTTGTCGCTGAACAGAGGTGCAACGCACTGGAGGCACCTCCATGGCGTTGCTTCCTCAGTCCCCGAAACGGGAGTTCGATTGGCCAACGCTTTATTAAAGAGGCATAACGCGGCTTCACGCAAGGCCTGTGAAAGTAAAATCGGGGTTAATCCCTAGCTAGCGATTCCGATTTTTCTTAACTTTTCACAAAGAGACCTGAAAGATGTCCCTCGACAACGTCACCCCTGGCAGCAAAGTGCCCGAAGTCTTCAACGTGATCATCGAAATCCCGATGAACGCCGATCCGATCAAGTACGAGGTGGACAAGGAAACCGGTGCGATTTTTGTTGACCGTTTCATGACGACCTCCATGCACTATCCGACCAACTATGGTTACGTGCCCCAGACCCTCTCGGGTGATGGTGATCCGGTGGACGTGCTGGTGATTACCCCATACGCCTTGCATCACGGGGTGGTGGTGCCTTGCCGCGCCTTGGGCATTCTCATGATGGAGGATGAGGCCGGTGTGGACGGTAAAGTGATTGCTGTGCCCACCAGCAAAATTTTGCCGATGTATGACCACTGGCAAGACATTGAAGACGTCAATGCCATGCGTCGTAACGCCATTGCCCACTTTTTTGAGCACTACAAGGACCTTGAAAAAGGCAAGTGGGTCAAGGTGCTGGGCTGGGAAGGCAAGGAATCTGCGCACAAGGAAATCTTGGACGGCATTGCCAGCTACAACAAAACCAAGGCCTGATGCTGCTGGGTTAACGCGCACGCCCGGTGAGCCCTGGCCGTGACATCCAACGCCTGCCCGGTTTGCGCCGCTCAGGCGTTTTTCATGGCGTTTTCTTCAATGGCGAATGCTGGTGCAATGCTTCAAGGTAGTTCTCTACCCCGGCTTTTTCCCGCTCCAAAAACCGGGCCACGGCTTCAGAAAACGAGGGATGCGCCAGCCAGTGGGCGCTGTGGGTGGGGGTGGGAAGCAGGGCGCGGGCCATTTTGTGTTCACCTTGCGCGCCTCCTTCAAAACGCTGCACCCCATGCTGGATGCACCATTCGATGGGCCGATAGTAACAAGCCTCGAAGTGCAGGCAGTCCACCCGTGCCAGCGCGCCCCAGTAACGGCCATAGGCCACTTGGGGTTGGCCTTGGGCGTTCAGGTGCAGGCCAATCAGGCTGATGCCTATCGGCTGCGCCTCGTGTTCGGCTACAAAGAGCAGCCAGTTGGGGGCCATGGTGCGCCGCATGGTTTCGAAAAACGCAGGGGTTAAATAGGGAGCGTTGCCATGTTCCCAATAGGTTTGTTGGTAGCAGCGCAGCAGCAAGTCCCAGTCAGCATCGCTCATGTCTGGGCCGCGCACGGCGCGAAACGTGACCCCCGCCTCAGTCACTTTACGGCGTTCTTGCCGGATTTTTTTGCGCTTTTCCTGGTTCAGGCTGGCCAAGAAGTCGTCAAAGTCGCGCCAGCCTTGGTTCTGCCAGTGAAACTGCACTTGGCTGCGTTGCAGCAGTCCGGCTTGTTCGCAGGCTTGCAGGTCTTGTGGGCTGCCAAACAAGATGTGCAGGGACGGGATGCCGTTCGTTCGGCAAAGGTCGAGCAATGCGGCCAGCAGCGCTTGCCGGGCGGCATCGGTTTCGGCCAGCAAGCGGCTGCCAGGAACGGGCGTGAAGGGCGAGGCCACCAGGGCTTTGGGGTAATAGTCCAGGCCGTGGCGCTGGTAGGCGTCAGCCCAGGCATGGTCAAACACGTATTCGCCGCGAGAATGGGTTTTGAGGTAAAGCGGGCAGGCGGCCGCCAAAACCTCGCCTTGCGGGGTGCCCCGCCACAGGCTGATGACTTGCAAGGTCCAGCCGGTTTCGGGTGCGGCCGATTGGCTGCTCTGCATGGCCGACAAATAGGCATGCTGCATGAAGGGGGATGGCCCGTCTTGCTGAGCGAGCAAGCCGTCCCAAGCTCCAGACTCGATGCCGCTCAGGTCATCCTGCACCCGGGTGACATAATTCAAGCTCATATTTTCCAGCACCTGTATGACTCTCCAAATTTGTGTCGCTCAGCTCAATTTCGTCGTCGGCGACATGCCGGGCAATGCCCGCAAGATCATTGACGCTGCCACTTCGGCTTACACCCAAGGCGCTCGGCTTTTGCTCACGCCCGAGTTGTCGATTTGTGGCTACGCGGCCGAAGACCTGTTCTTGCGCCCCGCATTCATTGACGCCTGTGATGATGCCCTGAAAACGGTGGCCCGCGAACTGGCTGGGTTAAAAGGTTTGCATGTGGTGGTGGGACACCCCGAGGGTGGCGGCGTGCGCACCCGCAGCGTGGCTGTGACGCGCCGCCACAACCGTGCCAGCGTTCTGTGCGAGGGGCGGGTGGTGTGTGCTTACGACAAGCGCGAGTTGCCCAACTACCAGGTGTTTGACGAGCGCCGTTATTTCATGCCTGGTAACGGGGTGGGGGTGTTCGAGGTCGAGGGCGTGCGGGTGGGCTTGCTGATTTGTGAAGACGCGTGGTTTGAAGAGCCTGCCCGTCTGGCGCGAGACGCGGGTGCGCAGGTGTTGGCGGTGCTCAATGCGTCGCCTTTCCATGCGGGTAAAGGCCCGGAGCGAGAGCAACGCATGCGCGAACGCGTGGCCGATTGCGGCTTGCCTTTGGTTTATGCCCACTTGGTGGGCGGCCAGGACGAGGTGATTTTTGAAGGCCGTTCTTTTGCCTTGGATGCTCAGGGACAAGTGGTGGCGCGGGCCGAGGGCTTCCGAGAGGCAGCCATGACGGTGCAGGTTGAGGCTGCAGCAACCGGCATGGACTTGAGCGCTGCACCCGAGGCCCTGGTGCCCATGGCCAGCGCCGATGCCGAGTTGTGGGACGCGCTGGTGCTGGGCGTGCGCGATTATTTGGGCAAGAACGGTTTCATGGGCGCGATTTTGGGCCTGTCGGGCGGCATCGATTCGGCGCTGGTGTTGGCGATTGCGGTGGATGCGATCGGGGCCGACAAGATCCACGCGGTCATGATGCCGTCGCCCTACACAGCGGACATCAGTTGGATCGATTCGCGCGACATGGTCAAGCGGCTGAATGTGCGTTATGACGAGATCTCGATCGCGCCGCTGTTTGAGGGCTTCAAGCAGGCGCTGTCGGCACAGTTTGAGGGCCTGAAAGAAGACACCACTGAAGAAAACATCCAGGCCCGCATTCGCGGCACGCTGCTGATGGCCTTGTCCAACAAGACAGGCGCCATTGTGCTGACCACGGGCAACAAGAGTGAAATGGCCACCGGTTACTGCACGCTGTACGGGGACATGGCGGGTGGTTTTGCCGTCATCAAAGACGTGGTCAAGACGCGGGTGTTTGACTTGGCGCGCTGGCGCAACCTGAACGACCCGTATGGCACAGGCAGCCAGCCGATCCCCGAGCGCATCATCACCCGGCCACCGAGCGCCGAGCTGCGGCCTGACCAAAAAGACCAGGACAGCCTGCCAGCCTACGAGGTGCTGGACGCCATCATTGAGCGGTACATGGAAAACGATGAAGGCGTGGAGGCCCTGATTGCCGACGGCTTTGAGCGTGCGGATGTTGAAAAGGTCACCCGCCTCATCAAGCTCAACGAGTACAAACGCCGCCAGTCGCCAGTGGGTATTCGCGTGACCCACCGCAGTTTTGGCAAGGATTGGCGTTATCCTATGACCAGTTGTTTTCGCGCCTGATTTTTATTGAGGACAGATCCATGAAGCAAATAACCGCCGTCATCAAACCTTTCAAACTCGAAGAAGTCCGCGAAGCCTTGGCTGAATGTGGTGTGACCGGCCTCACGGTCACGGAAGTCAAGGGTTTTGGTCGCCAAAAGGGGCACACCGAGTTGTACCGTGGTGCCGAGTATGTCGTGGACTTTTTGCCCAAAGTCAAAGTGGAAGTCGTCATCAAGGACGACGATACAGACCGCTGTGTGGACGCCATTGTCAAGGCCGCACGCACCGGAAAAATTGGCGACGGCAAAATTTTCGTGACCTCGGTCGAGCGTGTTGTGCGCATTCGGACGGGTGAAGAAGACGACACCGCCATCTGATTGCTGGCGGCCAACCAAAAAGCCCGGTACTTTGCAGTCCGGGCTTTTTGGTTTTTGAGGCGTCAAGTCACAGCGCTTGCATGCGGGCTGGGGGGACAAGCCCCGCAGATTCCACCAGCTGACGCAGCAAGGCCTCGGGCTCAGGGCCGACCTTGACCAGGTCCATTTGCCACTCGCCCATGAAGCCTTGATTGACCACTTGGGCCATGAACGACATCAGGTGGTCGTAGTAGCCGTGGCTGTTGAGGATGCCCACCGGCTTGTCGTGGTAGCCAAGCTGGCGCCAAGCCCAGACCTCAAAGAGTTCTTCAAAGGTGCCAATGCCGCCGGGCAGCGCCAGGAAAGCGTCGGCCCGTTCTGCCATCATGCGCTTACGCTCGTGCATGGTCTCGACCACATGCAGCTCGGTGCAGCCGTGGTGGGCCCATTCCTTTTCGACCAAGGCGCGGGGAATGATGCCGACCACGCTGCCACCGGCAGCCATGGCGCTCTCGGCCACGATGCCCATCAGGCCATTGCGCCCGCCGCCATAAACCAATTGACCGCCGTGCTGGCCTATCCACTGGCCCACTTGGGCGGCGATGGCGGCAAAACGGGGGTCGTCGCCCGGCTTGGAGCCGCAATAGACACAAACGGAGAACTGTGGGCTTGTCATGTGCGTTGGCATTCAGGCTGAGAAGTAGGTCCAAAGTGCCGCCAGCCAGACGCCAATGCACAGCAGCAAGCTGAGCAAAACGGCGGCGCTACCGACATCTTTGGCGCGTTTAGACAGGTCATGCCACTCAGGCCCGACGCGGTCAATGGCGGATTCCACCGCTGTGTTGAGCAATTCCACGATCATGACCAACAAAACGGTGCCGATCAGCAAGCTGACCTCGACCCACCCGCGCCCGATCTCAAACGCCAGAGGCAACAACACGATGGCTGCAAAGGCTTCTTGGCGAAATGCGGTTTCCCCCCAGCCTGCGACAAGCCCTTGCATCGAATAGCGAGCAGCATGCAGCACGCGTGACAAGCCCTTGCGGCCCTTTTGGGGATTCGCGGGGGAGCTGTCAGGCTTGAATTTGTTCATGTGGGCATTGTCGGTGAGGTCTGTGACAATGCAATCTGGGTCATTGGTGAGTAATTAACCGTGTACCAGCCAGGGCATCGTGCAGGAATTGCCGCTGCGGATGCAAGCGGCTGAGCAATGCCCAGATGCCCACCCAGCCCAGTGTCAGCCAACCCACTTGGCGGGGGGGGAGACCCAAGGGCAGGGTCACCAGCAGAGGCGGCAAGAACCAAAGCCAACTTGCCATGTATCGGACCAGTGCCCGTTTGTGTGTCAGTGCCTGGCCTGTCGCATCGACCGCCCGGATGTGCCAGGTTTTCATGGCCAATGTTTGTCCTCGGGCCCAAAACCAGGTGAAATAAATGCCCAAACTGAGAAAGCAAGTGGCCTGAAAGCCAGAACGCAGCAAGGGGTGTTGTCCGACATCACCAGGACCGAGACCACTGGTCCAGTAAGCCAAAATGAAATAAGCGAGCCCAGCGGTGACCAACACGCCAAACAAAAGAGCACCTTCGTAAAGCCAGCTGGCCATGCGCCGACGCAACGAAGGGGTCAAAGTCAAAAGATCAGGCGATGGCTCCACGCTGCCAGTTGAATCGGTCATGACGAAGAAGCGTCGTCGCGTGGACTGGCCGGTTCTGGTGGAGTGGGTGCGGGCTTGGCTGACACCTCATTGGGTATAGGCAACAAGGTCTTTTTGTCGATGGGTCCCCTGGAAGGCATGGCCGTTGGCGCAGGGCTGGTTTGCCAAGCGGCTGGCGGCGGCACGAGCCGCTCAGCATTGGCCGGTTTCGAGCTGGGGGCGGTGGTCTTTGCTGGCCCCTGGTTGACCGAGGACAGCTGCCGTTTTTGCTCAGTGCTCAAGGACTGGTATTCGTCCCATTTGGCTTTTTTCTCGTCTTTGGGCAAATTTTGCAAGGCGTTGAAGTTCAGTCGAGCCTGATTTCTTTGAATCGGGCTGAGATTGACCCAATCGGCCATGCGCTCATGCATCACCAACTTTTCCGCTGGCGAAAGCTGGTCGAAATTTTGCGAAATGGCAATCCACTTGCCTTTTTGAATCTCAGAGAGCTCGCTCCACCGAGAAGCCAAGGGGGCCAAGGCGAGTTTTTCTTTGGATGGCAGTTGCTGCCAGGCCCTGGCAGGTTGAGCACTGGCGACAGGGGCAGTGGGAACGTTTTGAGCCCAAACCATGCCAAAGCTGCCGCAAGCCAACGCCATGCTCAGAACAAAGCAAGTTGCCGAGTTGCGCAATGTCCGCATGGCGAGCCGATGTTCAGTCATTCGTTTTTGAATCGATCAGACCTTGCTTCAAGTACTGAGCAAACCCTGGATCGGTGTAGGCTGCCGGAGGCAATTCATCCACAAGCAAAGCCGAGTCGATCGCTGCCAGCTCTGCCACTGTGTTCTCGCGACTGATCCAGGTGACCGTGATCAACCCTATCACCAGGGCGATCAAAGGAACAGCCGATCCCAAAATATTCCAAACATTGAGCCCTTCACTGGGCGGGCCTGCCAATGTGAGACTTCCATTGGACTGGCGCACCCCCGAAAGGACATGCGCCATTTCTGGCTTTCGCGCCGCCATCGCTTGTTGACGTGCAAAGCGAAGGCGCTCGATGACGTCGGGTGAGAATTCGCCGCTGTGACGCGTCAAGGCCTGAGCGAACTGAAGGCCCAGTTGATCCAAGTGCTCTGGGGTGAGGGTGAGGTCTAATTTAGTCATGTTTTGATTCCCTGGGCGGTGAGTGTCTTGTTCAAGGCCAATATGGCGCGGGAGCAATGTGTCTTGACACTGCCTTCGCTGCAGCCCATCACGGCAGCAGTCTCGGCGACGTCCAGCTCCTCCCAATAACGCAGCAGGAAGGCTTCCCGTTGACGTGCTGGCAAATCCATCACGGCAGATTCGATTTGTTGCATGGTTTGGACGCGTCCCGTCCATTGTTCTGCGCTTTCGCCCAGGCTGTTGGGTTTGTCGGTCGAATTGACCTCGAGCAAATCAAAGTCTTCACCGCTGTCTTGCGATGTGAAATCAGACAGGTTGCTGAAGAGCGCGTTGCGGGTTTTTTGCCGTCTAAACCAGTCCAACGTGGTGTTCGACAAAATGCGTTGGAACAGCAATGGCAGCTCGGCTGCCGGTTTGTCAGCGTAATGGGTTGACAGCTTGATCATGCTGTCTTGCAAGATGTCCAAGGCAGCGTCTTCATTGCGCACGTGGTAATACGTGCGTTTGAAGGCTTTTTTCTCGGTTTCCTTGAGGAAGTCCGAAAGTTCTTTGTCTGTGGCCAAGTTGGAAAGTGCCGATGCGCAACGGCTTGTTCAGGTAGGTGCCGATTATGGCACCGCAAGCCAAAGTGAATGCAGGCGAGAAATTGAGAGGGCCAACAATGCGATAATCCCGCTTTGCAATTGAAAAAAAGCAAACGGATCACAGTCCGGCACTTCTACAGTTTGGTGCCCATGTCTGTGGTCTTAAGTCCCAAAGCCACTCCACAAGAGTCGCGCCCAGGGGCACCCAAGGTTTTTCGTTAGAGAAATTCACAAAGGTTGAATATGGAAATAAATAAGGCCGATACGGCATCTGCCACTGCGGGCGCTCAAGAGTTGCGCGGCGCAGAAATCCTCGTCAAAGCGCTTCAAGCTGAGAACGTTCAGTACATCTGGGGATACCCCGGTGGGGCTGTGCTTCACATTTACGACGCGTTTTATAAGCAAGACACCATTCAGCACGTCTTGGTACGTCACGAGCAAGCAGCCGTGCACGCGGCCGATGGCTTTGCACGCGCCACGGGCGAGGTCGGTGTAGCGCTGGTCACATCGGGTCCAGGGCTTACCAATGCTGTGACTGGCATTGCCACCGCCTATATGGACAGCATTCCCATGGTCATCATCAGTGGGCAAGTGCCGACTGCGGCCATCGGTCTGGATGCTTTCCAAGAATGCGACGCGGTGGGCATCACGCGACCGATCGTGAAACACAATTTTTTGGTCAAAGACGCCCGTGACATGGCGGACGTCATGAAAAAGGCGTTCCACATCGCCCGCAGCGGCCGTCCTGGCCCTGTGGTGGTGGACGTTCCGAAAGATGTGTCTTTCAACAAGGCGCTGTACACGGGCTACCCGGAATCGGTCGAAATGCGCTCTTACAACCCTGTGCGCAAAGGCCATGGCGGCCAGATCCGCAAGGCTTTGCAGCTGTTGATGGCGGCCAAACGACCTTACATTTACACCGGTGGCGGTGTGCTGATGAGCGAAGCCAGCGGTGAGCTGCGGTCGTTGGTTGACCTGTTGAACTTTCCGGTGACAAACACCCTGATGGGATTGGGTGCATTCCCTGCGACAGACGGTCGCTTCCTTGGCATGTTGGGCATGCATGGCACGCTGGAAGCCAATAACGCCATGCAAAACTGCGATGTCTTGCTCGCCATAGGCGCCCGGTTTGACGACCGCGTGATTGGCAACCCCAAGCATTTCGCACAAAACGAACGCAAGATCATTCACATCGACATCGATCCGTCCAGCATTTCCAAGCGCGTCAAGGTCGATGTTCCGATTGTGGGCGACGTCAAAGACGTGCTGACCGAACTGATGGGCATGATCCGCGAGTCGGGCCTCAAGCCCGACGCGCAGGCGCTGGGGCAGTGGTGGGAGACCATCAAAGGCTGGCGTAGCCGCGATTGCATGAAGTACGACAACAGCAGCAATCTGGTGATCAAGCCCCAGAAAGTCATCGAGACTTTGTGGGAAATGACCAAGGATGCCGATGCGTACATCACCTCGGATGTGGGTCAGCACCAGATGTGGGCTGCCCAGTACTACAAATTCAATGAACCACGCCGCTGGATCAATTCCGGTGGATTGGGCACCATGGGTGTGGGCATTCCTTACGCCATGGGCATCAAACTGGCCAAGCCTGACAGCGAAGTGTTCTGCGTGACCGGGGAAGGTTCGGTCCAGATGTGCATTCAGGAGCTGTCGACTTGCTTGCAATACAACACACCCATCAAAGTTGTGGCCCTGAACAACCGCTACTTGGGTATGGTTCGCCAGTGGCAGGAGATTGAATATTCAGGCCGCTACAGCCACAGCTACATGGACGCGTTGCCTAACTTTGTGAAGCTGGCCGAGGCCTATGGTCACGTGGGCATCCTGGTTGAAAAACCTGAAGACGTGGAGCCCGCTTTGCGCGAAGCTCGGCGCCTCAAGGACCGCACCGTCTTTCTGGACATCCGCACGGACCCCACAGAAAACGTGTTCCCCATGGTCAAGGCAGGCCAGGGCATCACCGAAATGCTGCTCGGCGCGGAGGACCTGTAATCATGAAACACATCATTGCTGTACTGATTGAAAACGAAGCCGGCGCCTTGTCGCGCGTGGTGGGCTTGTTCTCTGCCCGGGGTTACAACATCGAGTCCCTCTCTGTGGCGCCCACCGAAGACCCGAGTTTGTCGCGCATGACCATCCTGACCAATGGATCGGATGACGTGATCGAGCAGATCACCAAGCACCTGAACCGCCTCATTGAGGTGGTCAAGGTGGTGGACCTGACTGAGGGCGCGTACACCGAACGCGAGCTGATGCTGGTGAAGGTGCGCGCCGTGGGCAAGGAGCGCGAAGAAATGAAACGCATGGCCGATATCTTTCGTGGCCGTGTGATTGACGTCACCGACAAGAGCTACACGATTGAGCTCACCGGTGACCAATCGAAGAACGACGCCTTTTTGGAGGCGATCGACCGCAGCGCTATTTTGGAGACCGTGCGCACAGGTGCATGCGGTATCGGGCGCGGCGAGCGCATCCTGCGCGTCTAAATTCACTTACCAACCTGTTTATTCCTAAGGAGAACCCTGTGAAAGTTTTTTACGACAAAGATTGTGATCTGAGCGTCATCAAGGGCAAGACCGTTGCCATCATTGGTTATGGCTCGCAAGGCCACGCACATGCCCAAAACCTGAACGACAGCGGCGTCAAAGTGGTCGTGGGTCTGCGCAAAGGCGGCGCATCCTGGGACAAAGTCGGCAAAGCTGGACTCGCGGTGATGGAAGTCAACGAGGCTGTGAAGGCCGCTGACGTGGTCATGATCTTGTTGCCCGACGAAATGATCGCCGAGGTCTACAACAACAACGTAGCCCCCCACATCAAGCAAGGCGCTTCTTTGGCCTTCGCTCACGGTTTCAACGTGCACTACAACCAGGTTGTGCCCCGCGAAGACTTGGACGTGTGGATGGTCGCCCCCAAGGCCCCAGGCCACACCGTGCGCAACACTTACACCCAAGGCGGCGGCGTGCCCCATTTGGTCGCGATTCACCAGGACAAGAGCGGCAAAGCCCGCGCTTTGGCCCTGAGCTACGCGATGGCCAACGGCGGCGGCAAGGCTGGCATCATCGAAACCAACTTCAAAGAAGAGACCGAAACCGACTTGTTCGGCGAGCAGGCTGTTCTGTGCGGGGGTGCCGTTGAGTTGATCAAGATGGGTTACGAGACCTTGGTAGAAGCCGGTTACGCGCCAGAAATGGCCTACTTCGAATGCTTGCACGAACTCAAACTGATCGTTGACCTGATCTACGAAGGTGGCATCGGCAACATGAACTACTCCATCTCGAACAACGCCGAGTACGGTGAGTACGTGACAGGTCCTGAAGTCATCAACGAAGAGTCGCGCGTCGCCATGCGCAACGCCTTAAAGCGCATCCAGACTGGCGAATACGCGAAGATGTTCATCTTGGAAGGTAAGACCAACTACCCAAGCATGACGGCACGTCGTCGCTTGACTTCCGAGCACTCCATTGAAGTCGTGGGCGAACAATTGCGCGCCATGATGCCTTGGATCGCGAAGAACAAGTTGGTTGACAAGACCCGCAACTGATTTGCATTTTGCAGTTTGGGGAAAGGCCACCGCGGTGGCCTTTTTTCATGGGGACTACACTCTCTATCAGCAATTGGAATGGCACCTCCCTCAGGGGCTGCAAATATGCCAAAACCTGGACAGGACTCTATGATGAACAACGGAAATGACTCGCCAAGCGATGTGGACGGTGCGCCCCGTGCGCGCAAGCCATCCAAGGGCATCTACATGCTGCCCAACATGATCACTCTGGCTGCTTTGTTCGCCGGCTTTTACGGCGTAGTGATGGCCATGAATGGGCGGTTTGATTTGGCCACGGTCGGTATTTTTTGCGCTATGGTGCTCGACAGTCTTGACGGCCGTGTGGCCCGCATGACCAACACGCAAAGTGCATTCGGTGAGCAAATGGACTCCCTGTCTGACATGGTGTCGTTCGGGGCCGCGCCGGCCTTGATCTCCTACGTTTGGGCGCTCAAACATCTGGGGCGTTGGGGCTGGATCGCAGCTTTTGTCTATTGCGCCTGCGCTGCGCTGCGCCTGGCCCGGTTCAATGTGAACACGGCGGTCGTGGACAAGCGTTATTTTCAGGGCTTGCCCTCCCCTGCGGCTGCGGCTTTGGTCATTGGGTTCATATGGATTGCCACTGAAAATGCGATCGATCCTCACTCAGTGGCATGGTGGATGTTTGGTTTTTCCCTGTTCGCTGGATTGACCATGGTGACCAATGTGCCGTTCTACAGCTTCAAGGACATGCACATGAAAAAGAGCGTGCCGTTTGTTTCACTTGTTTTGGTGGCCTTGGCCATTGCGGTGGTGAATATTGACCCTCCCACCGTGTTGTTTGCTGTTTTTGTGTGCTACAGCCTCAGCGGCTACGTGATTTATGTGTGGCGCAAGGCCAAGGGTCAGCCCACCAGCATGATCAGCACATCGACCGATGAACCGGAGGAGCGGGACCTGCACCAATGATGTCGTCTGCAAGACAAGCAGTGTTTTGAACTGTGCTAAAGTTATTCCATGAAAATTGAAATGCTGGCACTACTGCTAACGCCCCACGGGCGGGATCTGTAGCGCAGGCGAACATTTTCCCTAAAGGCCCGTTTGCCATCCGCAACGGGCCTTTTGCATTGGTGCATGGAATTGCGGGTATTGACCAGGAGTGAATATGACTGACAAATTGATTATTTTCGACACCACCTTGCGCGATGGCGAGCAATCGCCCGGTGCCTCGATGACGCGTGATGAAAAACTCCGCATTGCGCGTCAATTGGAGCGCCTGCGGGTGGACGTGATCGAGGCTGGCTTTGCCGCCAGCTCGAACGGGGACTTTGATTGTGTCAAATCCATTGCATCCGCCATCAAGGACTCTACAGTGTGTTCTTTGGCGCGCGCCAATGACCGTGATATTTCTCGAGCAGCAGAGGCCCTGGCTGGTGCAGCAAGCGCAAGAATTCATATTTTTCTTGCCACCAGTGCTTTGCACATGGAAAAGAAATTGCGCATGTCGCCCGATCAGGTGTTTGAACAGGCAAAACAATCGGTCCGCTTTGCACGCAATTTGATGGGCGACATCGAGTTCAGCCCAGAAGACGGTTACCGCAGCGATCCGGATTTCTTGTGCCGAGTGATTGAGGCGGTGATCGCTGAAGGGGCCACCACCATCAACGTGCCTGATACGGTGGGTTATGCCATCCCCGAGTTGTACGGAAACTTCATCAAAAACCTGCGTGAACGCGTGCCCAACTCGGACAAAGCAATCTGGTCGGTGCATTGCCACAACGATTTGGGCATGGCTGTCGCCAACTCGTTGGCTGGTGTGAAGACCGGCGGTGCCCGTCAAGTGGAATGCACGATCAACGGCTTGGGTGAACGGGCGGGCAATTGCTCCCTTGAAGAGGTGGTCATGGCCGTGAAAACCCGCCGTGATTATTTTGATCTGGACATGGGCATCGACACCAAACACATCCTGGCAGCCAGCCGCATGGTCAGCCAGACCACGGGCTTTGTGGTCCAACCCAACAAAGCCGTGGTCGGCGCAAACGCTTTTGCGCATGCCTCCGGCATTCACCAAGATGGTGTGCTCAAGGCACGCGACACCTACGAGATCATGCGTGCGGAAGACGTGGGCTGGACCACCAACAAGATTGTTCTTGGCAAATTGAGCGGTCGCAATGCTTTCAAACAGCGTTTGCAAGACCTGGGCGTTCAAATGGAAAGCGAAACTGAAATCAACAGTGCATTCGCACGTTTCAAAGAGCTCGCAGACCGCAAGAGTGATATCTTTGACGAAGACATTCTGGCCTTGGTCAGTGACGAAAGCGTCACGAATGAAAAAGAGCAATACGGTTTTGTCTCGTTGTCGCAGCACAGTGAGACGGGTGAGCAGCCTCAAGCGTCGATTGTTTTCACCGTTGCCGGCAAAGAAGTCAAAGGTGAATCCATGGGCAACGGACCCGTGGATGCCTCTCTCAAAGCCATTGAATCGCATGTGCAAAGCGGTGCTGAAATGGTGCTGTATTCGGTCAATGCCATCAGCGGTTCGACAGAGAGCCAAGGCGAAGTGACGGTCCGTTTACAAAACAGTGGTCGAGTGGTCAATGGGGTGGGCTCAGACCCAGACATCGTGGTGGCTTCGGCCAAGGCCTACCTGAGTGCGCTCAACAAGCTGCAAAGCAAAGCGGATCGGGTCGCTGCCCAAGGCTGAAATAAGAACTTAAGTACAGTCATTTGACTTGAATAAAATCGCGCAAGTGGTTGATCTTGCGCGATTTTTCTTTGATGTGTAAACTCTGCGACTCATCCATTGAATTTGCTGTATTGTTCAAGCACATGACACTTTCTCTTGCCTCTTTTTCTTTGCTTCGTTGGGGCCGTGCTGCCAGTTTGGGTTGGCTGGCAGTTTCCCTGTTGTTGGCCTTGCCTGTTCAGGCCGAGCCACCGCAAGCCAAACGCAAACAAACGGTGGTCCAAAAAAAGGCGGCTTATCCCAAGTTGGCATCCAAGAGTCGCAAAGGCGTGCACACCGGTAAACCCTTGGCGGCTGTGGCCGAACGACCTTCATTTGGCAAATTGGCCGGTTTGCACGGTGCCATGGACCCGCTTGATCTGCGCTCCAGTGTGGCCTTGGTGATAGATCAGGACACCCAAGAAGTCTTGCTTCGCAAAAACGACCAAGCGGTGCTCCCTATTGCCTCCTTGACCAAACTGATGACGGGGCTGGTGATTTCTGATGCCAATTTGCCCATGTCGGAGATGATCGCCATCACCCAAGACGACGTGGATACGGAAAAGGGCAGTCGTTCACGACTGGCTGTGGGCACAGTGCTCAGCCGTGGAGATTTGCTGCATCTGGCGCTGATGTCCAGCGAGAACCGTGCCGCTCACGCTTTGGCTCGCAGCTTCCCTGGGGGGATGGAGTCTTTCGTATCTCGCATGAACGCACGCGCTAAAGGCTTGGGGATGTCCGATACCCGCTATGTGGAGCCCACAGGGTTGTCCAGTCGGAACCAATCGAGCGCACACGACTTGGCCACATTGGTGGGTGCTGCCTACAAGGAGCCTGTGCTGCGTGAGCTCTCCACCTCGCCAAGCCGAGAAATCGAAGTGGGACACCGCATGCTTCAATACAACAACACCAACCGTTTGGTGAAGAGTCCGCAGTGGGATATTGGCCTGCAAAAGACCGGCTACATCTCCGAAGCCGGGCAATGCCTGGTGATGCAAGCGCAGGTCTCTGGCCGCAAATTGATCATGGTTTTTCTGGATTCGGCCGGCAAACTCAGCCGCATTGCCGACGCCGAACGTGTTCGCCGCTGGGTCGAAACTTCCTCGCATCGCTCAGCCGGGGGGCAAGCTGTGCTGCCTTCACCTCAAGGTTGATCGTTGAGAGGGGTTGCTCAAGGCCCTTCGTGGTGGCCTAAGGACCTTGATATGCCGTGGGCGGTGGCCTGTAATTTGGGCAGCCATTCTTCATCGAGCCTGTCCGCTGGCGCAGAGATTGACAGCCCTGCCAGCAATTTGCCCTGGTCATCGTAAATACCAGCGGCAATGCAACGCACTCCTAACTCCAGTTCTTCGTTGTCACGGGCAATGCCGTATTGCCTCACTCTGGACAACTCACGTTCCAGCACCGGCAGCAAAGTGATGCTGTTGCGGGTGTGGCCCACCAAGCCTGTGCGGGCCGCATAAGCGCGCACCCGGATAGGGTCGTCTGCCGCCAAAAAAAGCTTACCTACCGAAGTCAGGTGCAAGGGAGCACGGCCGCCAATGGCCCGAACCACCTGCATGCCAGAGCGCTCACTGAAGGCGCGCTCTATGTAGACAATTTCATCGCCTTGGCGCACGCTCAAGTTGACGGGTTGCTGAGTCAGCTTGTGCAGGTCACGCATGGGGCCCAAGGCCGCATCGCGCACGTTCAGTCGACCTTTGACCAGGTTGCCCAATTCCAGCAAGCGCATGCCCAGCCGGTAGTTACCGGCCTGGGGCCGATCCACAAATCGCCCTGAGGTCAGGTCATTCAGGATGCGGTGCGCGGTGGAGGGATGCAGGCCGGTTTTTTCGCTGATCTCTTTGAGTGTAATCGCCTCTTCTTTGCTGGCGAGGACATCGATCAGGCTGAAAATGCGTTCAATGACCTGGATGGTTGGCGTGGCGTGCAAGGGGGTGTCGGCTTTTCTCATGAGACTGCAATGACAAAGCGAAAAATTGATTTTACGCTGTGAAATACCGTCTGTGCTGAATCAAAGGGGCACCCATTGCCCCTCCCGCAGTACTTCGCAGGGAGCGAAATTCATTTTGTAGTTCATCTTGGGACTTTCCTCGATCCAATAACCCAGATAAACGTGCGGCAGGCCAAGTTCAGCCGCTTGCTGAATCTGCCAAAGAACACCATAGGTGCCGTAGCTGGCTTCATCGTCCGGTTCATAAAAAGTGTAGACCGCCGAAATGCCGTGGTTGAGGACATCGACGATGCTGACCATCTTGAGTGCCTGACTCTGTGGGTCTGTGAACTCTATGATCCGGGTGTTGACTCGGCTTTGCAGGAGGAATTGGGTGTACTGCTCAACGCTGTCTTGGTCCATGCCACCACCCACATGACGGCTGTGCTGGTAGCGCAAATACAGCGCGTAATGCTTGGGATCGTAATGCAAGTTCATGACCCGAACCGCAAGATGTTGGTGACGCGATCGAGCACGCTTTTGGCTTCGGTTGGGAGCGAAATGCAGCACGTCAACCCGCAGGGGAACGCAGCTTTTGCATCCGTCGCAGTAAGGCTTGTAAGTGAACACCCCGCTGCGTCGAAACCCCTTGGCCACCAAGTCTGAATAAGCCTCGTTTTGGATCAGGTGGCTGGGTGTGGCCACTTGCGAGCGTGCCGAGCGCTCCGGCAGGTAACTGCAGGCATAAGGCGCGGTCGCATAGAACTGAATCGCCTGAAGCGGTAAATCTTGAAGCTGTGTCACAAGTCGGAGCCAGTCAACGTGTCCCAGTATAAAGTTTCACCTGGCCAGTGGATGGGCGCTTTGGCCTGTTCTACGCTGATCCAACGCACAAACGACTCACGGGCGATTTCTCGGGCTCCCAAGGACGCCAAATGACGCGTATTTTGTTGGCAGTCGATCATTTGAAAGCCGTGCCTGCGTGCTGCGCTCACCAACATGGCCAAGGCCATTTTGGAGCCATCGCGCACAGTGGTGAACATGGATTCCCCAAACAAGGCGTGCCCCAGGTTCACAAAATACAAGCCGGCCACCAACTCACCGTTGTGCCAGATTTCGGCGCTGTGGGCCAGCCCCATTCTGTGCAGCTGTGTGTAGGCTTGTACGATTTGGGGCACGATCCAAGTGCCGTTCTGGCCCTTGCGTGGCGCTTGCCCGCAGCGTGAGATCACTTGCACGAAGTCGCGGTCGAAAACCATTTCCACCCCGGGGTCGAGCAGCCAGTTTTTGAGCGTCTGGCGCAGCGACTTGTGCAGTTTGAACTCGCTCAGCGGCAACACCATGCGTGGGTCCGGACTCCACCACAGGACGGGCTGCCCCGAACTGAACCAGGGGAAGATGCCTTGCCCGTAGGCTTGAATCAAAAGATGGGCGTCCAAATGGTCCCCCGCCGCAAGCAGACCCGGTGCTTCGCTGCTCAGGCCCCACGCCTGGGTGACGGGTGGAAAAGCTTGACCGGGTTCCAGCCAGGTCAATGGTGTGGTGGGCCTGCTGTCTTGCATCTGCGCATTAAACAACAAAGCCAGCCGTGACCCTCATCCCCGCTTGAAACAAGTTTATGCTTGGGCAAAGAAGGATGCCAAGGGGGCATCCCCCCATCTCTGAATTTGGATGATCCTCGACTGGCCCTCCATTAATGGCGTCAAAGCCTGCATGACCGATCGCCATGGCGGCATTTCGGCATCACCTTGGGACGCCATGAACCTGGGTGACCATGTGGGCGACGACCCCCATGCCGTGGCCCATAACCGCCAGAGCTTGGCCCAAAGGCTGGACGCTCGGCCCGTGTTCATGGCGCAGGTCCACGGTACGCAGGTTTTGCACTTGACCCAGGACACCCCCGACGGCCTGCCAGCCGATGCGTGCTGGACCCAGGCCCGCGGCTTGGCTTGTACCGCCATGGTGGCCGACTGCTTGCCCCTGCTGCTGTGCGACAGCAGCGGCCAGTGGGTGGCCGCTGCGCATGCGGGTTGGCGCGGGCTCGCAGGCCATCAAGAGGTGGGCGTGCTCGAAGCTTTGTGGCTGCAGCTGCGGTCCAACGGGGCAGAGCCCTCGCAGACCATGGCGTGGCTCGGACCGTGTATTGGTCCTCTGGCGTTTGAAGTGGGGCCTGAAGTGCGTGAGGCTTTTGTGCAAGAGGGCCTGGAACTGAGCGAATACTTTGCCGCGCAACCCGGAGACCGGTTCTTGGCGGATCTGGCCGGTCTGGCCCGCTGGCGCCTGCAGCGATTGGGCATTGTGTTGCTGGGTGGCAACACCAGTCAGCCGGACTGGTGCACCTTCACCCAATCTTCAAAGTTCTTTTCGCACCGCCGTGACAGCCGCGTCCTGGGCAACACTGGCCGCATGGTGGCCTGCATCTGGCGCGACCATTGAGGTTGGGTTTAGGGTGGCAGCCAAGGCCTCTGCAGCCTCTTGGGCCTTGCGCCTTGCTTTGCGCTGCGGCGTGCTCATGATGTAAACCACCAAGCTCAGGGGCAAGGCGCCATACAAGAAAAAGGTAATGACTGCCCCAAGGAGGGAGCCTTGCGTGCTGAATGCCTCAGCCACGGCCATCATCAGCACCACATAGATCCAGGCAATCACGATCAAATACATTTTTTTCTTTTCAGATTTCTGATGGATTGTAATTTTGGTGACAATGAAAGCATTGACACTTACCATCAACGGCCGAAGTAGCCCTTTTAAAACAACAACAGGAGACAAGCTGATGATGGACCAATCCAACCAGTTTTGGGCCCAAATGGGCGAAACTTTTCAACAAAACTTGGCCCAAAGCTGGAGTCAGGCCATACAAAGCTTTCAAAAGACGGGTCTGGGCGCACCGCAAGCCGAGGGTGTCCCTGCCATGCCCAGCTTGAAATTCCATGAAGACAAGTTGCAAAGCCTGCAAATCCAGTACTTCAAGGACGCTTGCGAGGTTTGGAACCAAGGCATACACCACAGCGTGCAAGTCAAAGACCGCCGGTTTTCCTCTGAAGCTTGGTCTGCGAACCCACTTGCGGCCTTCAATGCCGCGACGTACCTGCTCAATGCCCGCACCCTGATGGGCTTGGCCGATGCGGTTGACGCAGACAGCAAGACCCGTACACGCATTCGCTTTGCAGTAGAGCAGTGGGTCGCCGCGGCTGCCCCAAGCAACTTCTTGGCTTTCAACGCAGAAGCGCAGAAAAAAGCCGTTGACACCCAAGGCGAGAGCATCGCCAAAGGCGTGCAGAACCTGATGCACGATATGCAGCAGGGCCACGTCTCAATGACAGACGAGAGACTGTTCGAGGTTGGCAAGAACGTGGCCACCACGGAAGGCGCCGTGGTTTTCGAAAACGAATTTTTCCAGCTCATCGAATACAAACCGCTGACCCCCAAGGTTTACGAAAAGCCGTTTTTGCTGATCCCGCCTTGCATCAACAAGTTCTACATCCTCGACCTGCAGCCTGAAAACTCCCTGATCCGTTATGCCGTGAGTCAGGGGCACCGTACCTTCGTGGTCAGCTGGCGCAACCCCGACGAATCACTGCAGGACAAAACCTGGGACGACTACATCGAGCAGGCCGCCATCCAGGCCATCCACACGGTGCAGGACATCACCGCCGCGCCCAAGATCAACGCCTTGGGCTTTTGCGTGGGCGGCACCATCCTCTCAACGGCTTTGGCTGTGTTGGCCGCCCGTGGCGAGAAGCCTGTGGCCAGTGCCACCTTCCTGACCACCCTGATCAACTTCACCGACACGGGCATCCTCGATGTGTTCATTGACGAAAACTTCGTCAAGTTTCGTGAAATGCAAATGGGCCAAGGCGGCTTGCTCAAAGGCCAGGACCTGGCGTCCACCTTCAGCTTCTTGCGGCCCAACGACCTGGTCTGGAACTATGTGGTGGGCAACTACCTCAAGGGCGAAACGCCGCCGCCTTTTGACCTGCTCTACTGGAACAGCGACTCGACCAACCTGCCTGGCCCTTTCTATGCCTGGTATCTGCGCAACACCTACCTGGAAAACAACCTGGTCAAACCCGGCAAGGCCAAAGTCTGTGGCCAAGCCATTGACCTGCGCAAGCTGGACTTGCCTGTGTACGTTTATGGTTCACGCGAAGACCACATCGTGCCCATCGGTGGTGCATACGCGAGCACCCAGGTGCTGCCGGGCAAGAAGCGTTTTGTCATGGGTGCTTCGGGCCACATTGCTGGCGTGATCAACCCGCCAGCCTCCAAAAAGCGCAGCCACTGGCTGCGCGAGGACGGTAAGTTCCCGACCGACGTCAACGACTGGATTGCCAACGCCAAAGAGGTGCCTGGCAGTTGGTGGACAGACTGGGCCAGCTGGCTCAAAACCCAAGCTGGCAAGCAAATTGCTGCACCCAAGGCTTATGGCAAGGGTGCCAAGTTCAAGGCCATCGAGGCGGCTCCAGGCCGTTATGTGAAGGCCAAAGCCTGATTGATTTTTATTGGAGAAAAAAATGGAAGACATCGTCATCGTTTCAGCCGCCCGCACCGCTGTGGGCAAATTTGGCGGTTCGCTCGCCAAGACCCCCGCTACCGAGTTGGGCAGCATTGTCATCAAGGCCTTGCTCGAGCGCAGTGGTTTGCCTTCAGATGCCATCGGAGAAGTCATCATGGGCCAAGTGCTGGCCGCAGGCGTGGGCCAAAACCCCGCCCGCCAAGCCATGATGAAGGCCGGTGTGGCCAAAGAAACCCCAGCGTTGACCATCAATGCCGTGTGTGGCTCGGGCCTGAAGGCCGTGATGCTGGCCGCGCAAGCCGTGGCTTGGGGTGACAGCGAGATCGTGATCGCCGGTGGCCAGGAAAACATGAGCGCCAGCCCGCATGTGTTGAACGGCAGCCGAGACGGCCAGCGCATGGGCGAGTGGAAGATGACCGACACCATGATCGTGGACGGTCTGTGGGACGTGTACAACCAGTACCACATGGGCATCACCGCCGAGAACGTGGCCAAAGCCCACAGCATCACCCGCGACATGCAGGACGCCCTGGCGCTCGGAAGTCAGCAAAAAGCCGCAGCGGCGCAAAATGCTGGCAAATTCAAAGAAGAAATCGTGGACGTGCTGATCCCCCAGCGCAAGGGTGACGCGTTGGTGTTCAACACCGACGAGTTCATCAACCACAAAACCAGTGCCGAAGCCTTGGCCAGCCTGCGTCCCGCTTTCGACAAGGCCGGCAGCGTGACTGCTGGTAACGCCTCGGGCATCAACGACGGAGCTGCTGCCGTGATGGTGATGAGCGCCCAAAAGGCTGCGGCACTGGGCCTCAAGCCCCTGGCCCGCATTGCCGCCTTTGGCACCAGTGGCCTGGAACCGGCCACCATGGGCATGGGCCCTGTGCCTGCCTCGCAAAAGGCCCTGACCCGTGCGGGATGGAAAGCGCAAGACGTCGACTTGTTCGAGCTGAACGAAGCCTTTGCCGCTCAAGCCTGCGCGGTCAACCAGGCGCTGGACATCGATCCGGCCAAAGTCAACGTCAATGGCGGTGCGATCGCCATTGGTCACCCCATCGGTGCGTCCGGCTGCCGCATTTTGGTGACTCTGCTGCACGAAATGCAGCGCAGCAACGCCAAGAAGGGCTTGGCCGCTTTGTGCATCGGCGGCGGCATGGGCGTGTCCCTGGCCATCGAACGCGCCTGATTTGAATCCCAATCGTTTTTTCAACAACTCATAAAAATGGAGACAACCCCATGAGTCAAAAAGTAGCTTACGTCACAGGTGGTATGGGCGGCATCGGTACCTCGATCTGCCAACGCCTGCACAAAGACGGTTTCAAGGTCATTGCCGGTTGCGGCCCGACCCGAGACTTCACCAAATGGCTGGACGAGCAAAAAGCACTGGGCTTCACCTTCTATGCATCGGTGGGCAACGTGGGCGATTGGGACTCCACCGTCGCCGCGTTCACCAAAGCCAAACAAGACCATGGCGTCATCGATGTGCTGGTGAACAACGCCGGCATCACCAAAGACCGCGTGTTCCTCAAAATGACACGCGAAGACTGGGACGCTGTGATCGACACCAACCTGAACTCCATGTTCAACGTGACCAAACAGGTCGTGCCTGACATGGTGGAAAAAGGTTGGGGCCGCATCATCCAGATCTCGTCGGTGAACGGTAACAAAGGCCAAGCGGGTCAAACCAACTACTCGGCCGCCAAAGCGGGCATGCACGGCTTTTCTATGGCCTTGGCCCAAGAGATGGCCACCAAAGGGGTGACTGTGAACACGGTGAGCCCCGGCTACATCGGCACCGACATGGTCAACGCCATCCGTCCCGATGTGCTGGAGAAAATCGTGGCCACTGTGCCGGTCAAACGGCTTGGCAAGCCCAGTGAAATCGCGTCCATCGTGGCTTGGTTGGCCAGCGAAGAGGGCGGTTATGCCACGGGTGCCGACTTCTCTGTCAACGGCGGTCTGCACATGGGTTGATACCCTTGCCCTGTTGCAACTTCACTGGGGTCATCGCCCACAAAAAAACCCGCCTCGGCGGGTTTTTTTGTGTCTGCAAGCAGACATTTACTGGCCCGCTTGCTTGCCCGTCCCCACCATCTGCATGGCCGAAGCGATCAGGCCTGATACCTCGGTCATATTGCTCGGAACGATCAGGGTGGTCTTGGCGTCTTGCGCCACCTTGCCATAGGCCTGCACGGCCTGTTCGGCCACTTTCAGTTGCACGGCTTGCTCGCCACCGGGCTGGCGGATGGCTGCAGCAATGCGTTCAATGGCTTGTGCGGTGGCGTTGGCCATTTCGGTGATGGCGGCCGCATCGCCCTGGGCCTTGTTGATGGCGGCTTGTTTTTCGCCCTCTGAGCGAGCGATAAAGGCCTCGCGCTCGCCCGTGGCGATGTTGATTTGCTCCTGGCGGCGGCCTTCAGATGCCGCGATCAGGGCGCGCTTTTCGCGTTCTGCGGTGATTTGAGACTGCATGGCGTGCAGGATTTCGCTGGGCGGCGTCAGGTCCTTGATTTCGTAGCGCAGCACCTTCACCCCCCAGTTGAGGGCCGCTTCGTCGATGGCGGCCACCACCTGCGCGTTGATGATGTCGCGCTCTTCAAAGGTCTTGTCCAGTTCCAGCTTGCCGATCACGCTGCGCAAGCTGGTTTGTGCCAGCTGGGTCACGGCCACGATGTAGTTGGACGAACCGTAGCTGGCCAGCTTGGGATCGGTCACCTGAAAGTACAAAATGCCATCGACCTGCAGCTGGGTGTTGTCGCGGGTGATGCAAATCTGGCTGGGCACATCGAGCGGGATTTCCTTCAGGCTGTGCTTCTGGATCACGTTGTCAATGAAGGGCACTACAAAATTCAAGCCTGGGGTGAGGCTGGCGTGGTATTTGCCCAGCCGTTCGACCACCCAAGCGTGCTGCTGAGGCACGACCTTGACGGTCTTGATGATGAACAAGACAGCGATGGCCAGTAAGACGAGTGCAATTTCCATGAAGATTCTCCCTGTTGAATGTGGCTTGAAATTCAGATTTTTTTGAGCACCAGTCGGCTGCCGACCAAGGCCTCAATGCGGTGCAAGCCAGGCTCGGGGTGTTGCCCCTCTGCGACCACCGCGCCCCACAGCGCGCCCCGATGCTTGACCTGTGTGTTTCCTTCGGCGTCCCAGGCTTGCACTTGCACGGTTTCTCCGATGTCCAGATGCACATCCTGATCATTGCTGGCTGTTTTTGTTTTTTGCTGCTGGCGGTAGGAGCGCCAGAGGATCACTGCCAAGCCGCCCACCACCGCAGCGGCCACGACCTGGCTGGTGACGGTGAAGCCCGCCTGCGCGGCCAGAGCCGCAGCAGCGGCGCCAATGGCCAGCATCAGCAAGTAAAAGGTGCTGGTCATCAGTTCCAAGGCCACCAGCACACCGGTCAGTAGCCACCACACCGTCGATTCGTTCATTTTCTCCCCCGTGGGTTGAATGCGTTGGTACGCATGTTACCTGCTGTTTTCTCACCAGCACTGTTTGTCCATGCATCGGCAGGGATAATCAGTTCCCATGCCATTTCCCGATGCCCAACGCTGGCGCCTGTCTGTCGCGCCCATGATGGACTGGACCGACCGTCACTGCCGGTTTTTCCATCGCCTGCTGACCCAGCACACGCTTTTGTACACCGAGATGGTGACCACAGGCGCTTTGCGCCACGGCAGCGTGCAGCGGCATTTGCGCTTCAATGCCGAAGAGCACCCGGTGGCCCTGCAGTTGGGCGGCAGCGATACCGCTGAGTTGGCCCACGCGGCCAAGCTGGGGCAAGAATGGGGCTATGACGAAATCAACCTCAACTGCGGCTGCCCTTCAGACCGGGTGCAGCGCGGTGCCTTTGGCGCTTGCCTGATGAATGAGCCGGACACCGTGGCCGATGGCGTCAAAGCCATGCTCGATGTGGTGGATGTGCCCGTCACCGTGAAGCACCGCATTGGGATTGACCGCATCGAGAGCTACGACTTTGTGCGCGACTTTGTGGGCACCGTGAGCGAGGCCGGTTGCCGTGTCTTCATCGTCCACGCCCGCAACGCTTGGCTCGACGGACTTTCGCCGAAAGAAAATCGCGAGATCCCGCCGCTGCGCTACGCGTTGGCTTACCAACTCAAAAAAGATTTTCCGGGGCTGGTGATATCGGTCAATGGCGGCATCAAGACCAATGAAGAGATCGCCCGCCATTTGCAGCATGCCGATGGCGTGATGGTTGGGCGTGAGGCCTATTACAACCCCTGGCTTTTGAACAGTTGGGACGCGACTTTTTTTGCTGACCCGCATGAAGTGCCCAGCCGCGAAGCGGTGGAAGAGGCCATGGTGGCCTACATGGAGCGCGCCTTTGCCGAAGACGGCTGCCCTTGGTACGCCGTTGCCCGGCACATGTTGGGGCTGTACCACGGGCAACGCGGTGGCCGCTTGTGGCGTCAAGTCTGGAGCAACCACAAGCTCAAACCTTTGCCGCCGCGTGAGGTCTGGCTGCAGGCCCGTGAGGCGCTGGCCCGTGGGGCTGAAGTCCCCACCTGAGCGTTTTATTGGGCGGCTTGCAAGCCGTTCTTGAAGTGCGCAGACATGCGCTCGGCCGCCAGTTCGGGCTGCCGGGCTGTCAAGGCATCCACGATGGCTTGGTGCTCGGCCAGGGACTGCTCAATTCGACCTTCCTTGAAGAGGGAGTTGTGCCGGTTGAGCTTCATGACCTTGCGCAGATCGGCCACCATCTGGTCGCGCCAGCGGTTGTCGGCGATCTGCAGCAGCAGCATGTGAAAGGCTTCGTTGACCTGAAAGAACCGATCGCGGTCGTTGGTGGCGTTTTGCAGGTCTTGCTGCAGCTGCTGAAGTTGGGCCATCTGCGGATCGCTGGCATTCTGGGCCACCACGCGGGCGGCGTCGGATTCGAGCAGAGCCAACAGGTGGTACACGTCGCGCAGGTCTTTTTCACTGACCTCGGTCACATAGGCGCCCCGGCGCACCTTCATGGTCACCAAACCCTCAGCAGCCAGCACTTTCAGGGCTTCGCGCAGGGGGGTGCGGCTGATGCCCAATGCTTCTGCGATGCGCAACTCGTCGATCCAGCTGCCGGGCTCCAGCTCGCGCGCAAAGATGCGCTGCCGCAACAGTTCGGCAACTTCTTCGTACAGGGCGCGAGGGGCAAGAGACAGGGCGGACATGGGGTGTATCAGGGGAATGCTGTTGGGGCGAGGCCAAACCGTATTTCAGGTGTTTCAGATGACGAATTGTAAGCCGGTTAAAATATTTTGCATCAATAATTATGAATCACAGTACTTGTAAGCCGGTAGGCAGCCCCAGGCTGCCACAATCCGCTTCAGTCGTTTTTGTCCCGAAAGCACAGCGCCATGTCATCCAAATTGTTTGAATTCAATGCTTCCAATCTGGAAGCCTGGCAAAAAGCAGCGATCAAGTCTGCCCCCGGTGGCGATGTGAACGCGCTGAACTGGAAAACGCCCGATGGCATCGTCGTCAAGCCCTTGTACACAGCGGCCGACACGGCCAACTTGCCTTACGCCAACACGCTGCCAGGCTTTGAGCCCTTCTTGCGGGGCCCTCAGGCCACCATGTACGCCGTGCGCCCCTGGACCATCCGCCAGTACGCAGGTTTCTCTACGGCCGAAGAGTCCAATGCTTTCTACCGCAAAGCGCTGGCCGCAGGCGGGCAGGGCGTGTCGGTGGCCTTCGATTTGGCCACCCACCGGGGTTACGACTCGGATCACCCCCGTGTCGAGGGCGACGTGGGCAAAGCCGGTGTGGCGATTGATTCGGTCGAGGACATGAAGATCCTGTTTGACCAAATTCCGCTGGACAAGGTCAGTGTGTCCATGACCATGAACGGGGCGGTGCTGCCCGTGCTGGCGGGCTACGTGGTGGCGGCCGAAGAGCAAGGGGTTTCGCAAGACCAATTGAGCGGCACCATTCAGAACGACATTCTGAAAGAGTTCATGGTGCGCAACACCTACATCTACCCTCCCGAGCCTTCGATGAAGATCATCGGCGACATCATCGAGTACACGGCCAAGCACATGCCCAAGTTCAACTCGATCTCGATCTCGGGTTACCACATGCAAGAAGCCGGGGCCAACCAGGCGCTGGAGATGGCTTTCACCTTGGCCGATGGCAAGGAATACGTGAAAACCGCCATCGCCAAGGGCATGGACGTGGACGCGTTTGCGGGCCGCTTGTCCTTCTTCTGGGCGGTGGGCATGAACTTCTATTTGGAGATCGCCAAAATGCGTGCGGCCCGCCTGCTGTGGTGCCGCATCATGAAGGGCTTTGACGCCCAAAACCCCAAGAGCCTGATGCTGCGCACGCACAGCCAAACCTCGGGCTGGTCGCTCACCGAACAAGACCCCTACAACAACGTGGTGCGCACCACCGTCGAAGCGATGGCAGCGGTGTTTGGCGGCACGCAATCGCTGCACACCAACTCGTTTGACGAGGCCATCGCCTTGCCCACCGAGTTTTCTTCACGCATCGCCCGCAACACCCAGCTCATCATCCAGGAAGAAACCCACATCACCAACGTGATCGATCCTTGGGCCGGTTCGTACATGATGGAGAGTCTGACCCAAGAAATGGCCGACAAGGCCTGGGCCATCATCGAAGAAGTCGAGGCCATGGGCGGCATGACCAAGGCCGTGGGCAGCGGATGGGCCAAACTCAAAATCGAAGCGGCCGCAGCAGAAAAGCAAGCGCGCATCGATTCGGGCAAAGACGTCATCGTGGGCGTGAACAAATACAAGCTGGCCAAGGAAGACCCGATCGAGACCTTGTCGATCGACAACGTGCGCGTGCGCGATGGTCAGATCGAGCGTTTGGCCAAGATCCGCGCCAGTCGCGACAGCGCCAAGGTGCAAGCCGCGCTGGATGCTTTGAGCGCTGCGGCCGAATCGGCTGTAAAGGGAAGTGCCGCCAGGGGCGCGGGCAACTTGCTCGATTTGTCCATCCAGGCCGTGCGCCTGCGTGCCACGGTGGGCGAGGTGTCTGACGCGCTGGAAAAAGCCTTCGGCCGCCACCGCGCCGACACGCAAAAGGTCACGGGCGTGTACGCCGCGGCCTACGACGATGGCGATAACGTGGGAGACACCATGGAATACTGGAACCAGATCAAGGTCGACATCGCCGCCTTTGCCGACGCACAAGGCCGTCGACCACGCGTGATGATTTCCAAGCTGGGCCAAGATGGCCACGACCGTGGGGCCAAAGTAGTGGCCACCGCCTTTGCCGATCTGGGTTTTGACGTGGACATGGGCCCGCTGTTTCAGACCCCCGAAGAGTGCGCACGCCAAGCCATTGAAAACGATGTGCATGCCGTGGGCGTGAGCACCTTGGCTGCTGGCCACAAAACCCTGGTGCCCGCCATCATCGCCGAACTCAAGAAGCAGGGGGCTGACGACATCATCGTGTTCGTGGGCGGTGTGATTCCGCGCCAGGATTACGACATGTTGTACGAGGCGGGCGTCAAAGGGATTTACGGCCCCGGGACCCCTATCCCGGTCAGCGCCAAAGATGTGCTGGAGCAAATCAAAAAGGCGCTCGGGTGAAACCTGAGCAGTTGCTGCATGGCTTGTTGCACGGCAACGCTGCCGGGCAGCGCCGCGCCATGGCCAAAGCCATCACGTTGCTCGAGTCCACGCGTGCGGACCACCGCGCGCTGGCCGACGAGCTGCTCACGGCCATGCTGCCGCACACGGGGCAGTCTTTCCGTCTGGGCATCAGCGGGGTGCCGGGCGTGGGCAAGTCCACCTTCATCGAGGCGCTGGGTTTGTATTTGATCGGCCAAGGCCACCGCGTGGCGGTGTTGACCATCGACCCGTCATCCACCGTGTCGGGCGGATCCATCTTGGGCGACAAGACCCGCATGGCGTTGCTGAGCGTGCATGAGTGTGCTTACATACGCCCCAGCCCCAGCAGTGGCACGCTGGGCGGCGTGGCCGAAAAAACCCGCGAGTCCATGCTGATCTGCGAAGCCGCAGGCTATGACGTGGTGATCGTCGAGACGGTGGGTGTGGGCCAGAGTGAAACTGCCGCGGCCAATATGACCGATATGTTTGTGCTCATGCAATTGCCCAACGCGGGAGACGACTTGCAGGCCATCAAAAAAGGCGTGATGGAGATCGCCGATCTGGTGGTCATCAACAAGGCCGACATCGATGCCATCGCGGCCACCCGAGCCGAGTTGCAGATCACCAGCGCCTTGCAGCTTTTGGGCATGCACGGGGGCTCGGGCCACGCGCACGCTGATGCCTCGCAGTGGCACCCCAAGGTGGTGCAACTCAGTGCTTTGTTGGGTCAGGGTGTGGACAGTTTCTGGGCGGCGGTGACCGAATTCAAATCCCTGCAAATGGCCAACGGACGTTTGGCCATCCGTCGCCAACAGCAAGCCCTGTCGTGGATGTGGGAACGCATCGACGCGGGCTTGAAGCAAAACTTCCGGTCGCAGCCGCGTGTGCAAACGCTGCTGCCCCAACTCAGTCAACAAGTCGCAACAGGCCAATTGGCCGCGTCGACGGCTGCCCGTCAACTGCTCAACGCTTACCCAGCCAGGGGCGCATTTGAGAATATTCCCGGAGAAAAGTAAGCATGCAAGACATCCTTGAACAACTGGAACAAAAGCGCGCTGCGGCCCGCTTGGGCGGCGGGCAAAAGCGCATCGATGCGCAGCACGCCAAAGGCAAACTCACTGCGCGCGAGCGCCTGGAGGTCTTGCTGGACGAAGGCACTTTCGAAGAGTGGGACATGTTCGTTGAACACCGCTGCACCGACTTCGGCATGCAAGACAACAAGATCCCCGGCGATGGCGTGGTCACAGGCTACGGCATGATCAACGGCCGCCTGGTGTTTGTGTACAGCCAAGACTTCACCGTGTATGGCGGGGCCTTGTCTGAAACGCACGCCGAGAAGATTTGCAAAGTGATGGACCAGGCCATGAAGGTTGGCGCGCCCGTGATTGGCCTCAATGATTCGGGTGGCGCGCGCATTCAAGAAGGCGTGGCGTCGCTCGGCGGTTACGCCGATGTGTTCCAACGCAACGTGATGGCCTCAGGCGTGGTGCCTCAGATCAGCATGATCATGGGGCCGTCTGCCGGTGGTGCGGTTTATTCGCCCGCTTTGACCGACTTCATCTTCATGGTCAAGGACACGTCCTACATGTTTGTGACCGGCCCCGAAGTGGTCAAGACCGTGACCCACGAAGAAGTGAGCGCAGAAGAATTGGGCGGTGCTCTGACCCACACCACCAAGAGCGGTGTCGCAGACATGGCGTTTGAGAACGATGTGGAAGCGCTGCTCATGCTGCGCCGCCTCTACAACTACCTGCCGCTCAACAACCGCGAAAAGGCCCCCGTGCGCAAGAGCGGTGACCCGACCGACCGCATGGACATGAGCCTGGACACCCTGGTGCCCGAGAACCCCAACAAGGCCTATGACATGAAGGAGCTGATCGTCAAAACCGTGGACGATGGCGACTTCTTTGAGTTGCAACCCGATTACGCCAAGAACATCCTGATCGGCTTTGCCCGCATGGACGGCCAGACCGTGGGCATTGTGGCCAACCAGCCCTTGGTGCTGGCGGGTTGCCTGGACATCAAGAGCAGCATCAAGGCCGCGCGCTTTGTGCGCTTTTGCGATGCCTTCAACATCCCCGTCATCACCTTTGTGGACGTGCCCGGATTTATGCCCGGCACCAGTCAGGAGTACGGCGGCATCATCAAGCACGGTGCCAAGTTGCTCTATGCGTATGCCGAGTGCACGGTGCCCAAGATCACAGTGATCACCCGCAAGGCCTACGGCGGCGCGTATGACGTGATGGCCTCCAAGCACTTGCGCGGCGACGTGAACTTTGCCTGGCCCAACGCCGAGATTGCGGTGATGGGCGCCAAAGGCGCGGTGGAAATCATCTTCCGCGAAGACAAAGGCGACCCCGAAAAGCTGGCTGCCCGCGAGTCCGAGTACAAAGCCCGGTTTGCCAACCCCTTTGTGGCGGGCGCACGCGGCTTCATTGACGACGTCATTCAGCCGCATGAAACCCGCAAGCGCATTGCGCGCTCGCTGGTCATGCTCAAGGACAAGAAGATTGACAACCCATGGCGAAAGCACGGGAACATGCCACTGTGATTGCCAAGGAGAAGAACAAGATGTTTACCAAAATCCTGATTGCCAACCGCGGCGAAATCGCTTGCCGCGTCATCGCCACCGCCCACAAAATGGGCATCCAAACCGTGGCCGTTTACTCTGAAGCTGACAAAGAAGCACGCCATGTGCAACTGGCCGACGAAGCGGTGATGATTGGCCCTGCGGCTTCGCGCGAGTCCTACTTGGTGGCTGACAAAATCATCGCGGCCGCCAAAGCCACCGGGGCGCAAGCCATTCACCCCGGGTATGGTTTCCTGAGCGAGAACGCCGAGTTCTCCAAGCGCTGTGAAGACGAGGGCATTGCTTTCATAGGCCCACGCCACTTCTCGATCGCCGCCATGGGCGACAAGATCGAGTCGAAAAAACTGGCGGGCGCTGCGGGTGTGAACTGCATTCCGGGTGTCAACGATGCGATTGAAACCGCCGAAAAAGCGGTCGAGGTCGCCAAAGGCATTGGCTACCCCGTCATGATCAAGGCTTCGGCCGGCGGCGGTGGCAAAGGCTTGCGTGTGGCCTTCAACGACAAGGAAGCGTTTGAAGGCTTCACCTCTTGCCGCAACGAAGCACGCAACAGCTTTGGCGACGACCGTGTGTTCATCGAGAAGTTTGTTGAAGAACCCCGTCACATCGAAATCCAGGTGCTGGGCGACAGCCACGGCAACGTGATTTATTTGAACGAGCGCGAGTGCTCGATACAGCGTCGTCACCAGAAAGTGATCGAAGAGGCTCCGTCACCTTTCATCAGTGACGCCACCCGCAAAGCCATGGGCGAGCAGGCCGTGCTGCTGGCCAAGGCAGTGAAATACCAATCGGCGGGCACGGTGGAGTTCGTGGTCGGCAAAGACCAAAGCTTCTACTTTTTGGAGATGAACACCCGCTTGCAGGTGGAGCACCCGGTGACCGAAGCCATCACGGGCCTTGACTTGGTGGAGCAAATGATCCGCATTGCGGCGGGTGAAAAGCTCACCTTGGCGCAGGCCGAGGTGCAGCGCAACGGCTGGGCCATGGAGTGCCGCATCAACGCTGAAGACCCCTTTCGCAACTTCTTGCCTTCCACAGGCCGTTTGGTGCGTTTTCAAACGCCAAAGCAAACCATGTTCCAAGGCAACACCGACCAACTTTACGGCGTGCGTGTGGACACGGGTGTAAAAGACGGCGGTGAGATCCCGATGTTCTACGACTCGATGATCGCCAAACTCATCGTGCATGGCAAAGACCGAAACGATGCGATTGCCAAAATGCGCGAAGCCTTGAACGGTTTTGTGATTCGCGGCATCAGCACCAACATCCCGTTCCAGGCGGCTTTGCTGGCGCATCCGCGTTTTGTGTCGGGCGACTTCAACACCGGCTTCATTGCCGAGCAATACAGCCAAGGTTTTCGTGCCGAAGATGTACCCCACGAAGACCACAATTTCCTGGCGGCTTTGGCGGCCTTTGTGCGTCGCAAGTCGCGCGAACGCGCTGCGGGCCTGAGTGGTCAGTTGCCCGGATACGACGTGAAAGTCGGCCAGGACTACGCTGTGGTCGAGCTGGGCCAGGGCGGCAACAACCGATACGTGCCAGTGCATGTGGATGAGTTCGTGGGCAAGTCCGGCGTGGCGCAAATCACCGTGGATGGCAAGTCCTACGCGATCGAGAGCAATTCGCGTTTGAACGACATCCGCATCGAAGGTACTTGCAACGGCCAGCCGTTCACTGCGCAGATCGAGCGCGGCACCTTGAAGAACCCATTGGCTTTGCAAGTGCAGCACAACGGCACCCGTATCGAAGCGCTGGTCATGTCGCCCCGAATGGCCGAGTTGCACCAACTCATGCCTTTCAAAGCCCCACCGGACCTGAGCCGGTTCGTGCTGTCCCCCATGCCCGGTTTGTTGGTGGACGTGGCTGTGGTCGTGGGCCAGACGGTGCAAGCGGGTGAACGCGTGGCCGTGATTGAGGCCATGAAGATGGAAAACGTGCTCTTTGCCGCGCAAGACGGCGTGGTGAAGAAGGTGGTCGCTGCCAAAGGCGAATCGCTCACGGTGGACCAGATGATCGTGGAGTTCGAATAAATGGTACGGCCTTTCAAAGTGCTGGGCGTCCAGCAAATCGCCATCGGCGGGCCTGACAAGTCCCGCCTGCAAAAGCTCTGGGTCGACCTGTTCGGCCTGGAAGTGACAGGCACCTTTCGAAGCGAACGGGAGAACGTGGATGAAGACATCTGCGCCATCGGCACTGGCCCCTTCAAAGTCGAGGTCGATTTGATGCAACCGCTGGACCCCGAGAAAAAGCC
This sequence comes from uncultured Burkholderiales bacterium, assembly GCA_903822825.1. Classification (GTDB taxonomy): domain Bacteria; phylum Pseudomonadota; class Gammaproteobacteria; order Burkholderiales; family Burkholderiaceae_C; genus Limnohabitans_A. Next base: position 40,928 of record CAIJQQ010000045.1, read on the forward strand.
CGCCGTGCACACCACGCCGCTCAACCACATTGGCCTCTGGATCGACGATCTGTCGGTCGCAGTCGATTGGCTCACGGCGCAAGGCGTGCGCTTTGCGCCCGGTGGCATCCGCAAGGGCGCGGCCGGTTTTGACATCACGTTTTTGCACCCCAAGGGGAACGAGGAGTTCCCGATTGGCGGCGAGGGCGTGTTGATCGAATTGGTGCAGGCGCCTGTCGAGGTGGTCAGGGCGTTTGCGGCTTTGGCGGCGCAACCGGCCTGAGCCCGCCAGGTCCGGGTCATTCCCGGGTCCGCTTCAAAGCCCGTCAAGCTCGGTTTTGGCGGGCTTTTGCTTTGGCCAGTGCCGCTTCGATGATGGTGCGTTTGCGGTCTATTTCGGCCTCGGCACCGGGGCCTTGCGGGACTTTGGTGTGCGTGGGCAAGTCGGCCAGTTTCATTTCGGCTTCGGCCTGGAGGTGGGCTTGGTGCGTTTTGGCTTCAAGTGCCGTGCGCACTTGGCGGATTTGGTAGCGTTGCCGAGCGGTTTGCGCCTCGGCCGCTGACCAGGCGGCCCAGCCAGTGCGTTCGCTTGTCACATTTTCCAGCGCGATGCAGTCCACTGGGCACACCGGGATGCACAACTCACACCCCGTGCACCAGGGCTCGATCACGGTGTGCATTGACTTGTTGGCGCCCAAGATGGCATCGGTCGGGCAGGCCTTGATGCACAGGGTGCAGCCAATGCACCAGGCTTCGTCGATGACGGCCACATGGCGTGGGCCTTCTGTGCCGTGTTCTGCGCTCAATGGCGCAAGGGCTTGCCCAGTGATGCGGGCCAATCGTTCAATGCCTTCTTGCCCGCCGGGTGGGCACTGGTTGATGCGGGCTTGCCCCGCCACGATGGCCTGCGCGTAGCCTGCGCAATCGGGGTAACCACAGCGGGTGCACTGGGTTTGCGGCAAGGCCGCATTGATGGCAAGAAAAAGCGCCTGCAGAGCAGGCGCGTTTTGAGGAACCGGGGGCATGGACCTCAGGCTTGTTTTTTGGGTGAGGCCCATTGTGTTTTGACAGGGGTTTTGCCTGCTTTGGCTGGTGCGGTTTTGCTGGCTGGCTGGCTTCCTGCTTTGGCAGGGGTCTTGGCCACGTTTTTGATGGCAACGGCTTTTTTGGCCGGTGCGGCTGCTTTGCTAGCGGGGTTGATCTGGGCAGCAGGTTTGGCCTTCGCTTTGACGGCAGTTGGGCTTGTGGGCTTGACCACTGCAGGCTTGGCCTCAAGGGTGGTCGGCAGGGCGTGGGCCTTGATGAACTTGACCACCTGTGGGTAAACCATTTCGCGCCAGCGGCGGCCGCTGAAGATGCCGTAGTGGCCCGCGCCTTCTACTTCCATGTGGGTGCGTTGGTCTTTGGGGATGCTGCTGCAAAGGTCCTGGGCGGCGCGGGTTTGGCCAGAGCCAGAGATGTCATCGAGCTCACCTTCCACGGTGAGCAAGGCGGTCTTCTTGATGTCCTGGGGTCTCACGCGCTCGACTTTGCCGTCAACACCTTTGACGTCCCATGTGCCGTTGACCAGTTTGAAGTCCTGGAAAACGGTCTGAATGGTTTCCAGGTAGTAGTCGGCGTCCATATCGAGCACAGCGTTGTACTCGTCGTAGAACTTGCGGTGGGCTTCAGCGCTGGCGTCGTCACCCTTGAGCAGATCTTTGAAAAAGTCGTAATGGCTGTTGGCGTGGCGGTCAGGGTTCATGGCCACAAAGCCAGTGTGCTGCAAAAAGCCAGGGTACACGCGGCGACCTGCGCCTGGGAAATTCGGTGGCACGCGGTAGATCACATTGTTCTCGAACCACTCAAAACTTTTGTTGGTGGCCAGGTTGTTGACTGCGGTGGGTGACAGGCGGGCGTCGATTGGGCCCCCCATCATGGTCATGGTCAGGGGCGTTTTCTCGCCACGGCTGGCCATGAGCGAGACGGCGGCCAAAACGGGCACTGTGGGCTGGCACACGCTCATCACGTGGCAGTTGCCATAAATCGATTGCAAGTGCCGAATGAATTCCTGCACATAGTTGACGTAGTCGTCGAGGTGGAACTCGCCATCTGTCAGGGGCACAAGGCGGGCATTTTTCCAGTCGGTGATGTAGACCTTGTGGTCTTGCAGCATGTTGCGCACCGTGTCGCGCAGCAGGGTGGCGTAATGACCAGACAGGGGTGCCACGATGAGCACCGGAGGTTGGCTCTTGAGCAGATTCAAGGTTGCTGGATCGTCTGTGTAGCGCTTGAATCGGCGCAATTCGCAAAACGGTTTGTCAATTTCCACGCGTTCGTGAATGGCCACATCGGTGCCATGGACCTTGACGGTTTGGATGCCGAATTCGGGCTTGACATAGTCTTTGCCGAGGCGGTGCATCAGAGAGTAACCGGCTGAAACACGCTGGGCCAATGGCGACTGGGCCATTGGGTTGAGCGTGTTGCCGTAAAGTTTGGATGCGGCCTGAGCCAGATCGGAAAAGGGCTCCATGATCGAGCGCTGAGTTTCGTAGATCTGGTACAGCATGTTGTTTTCCCTTGGAAATGGTGCGGTGCAGCAATATTACAGGACAGGTGGATCAAAAAGTGGAGTGCTGACCCTAATCGAGGTCACTTTCTTGATTACCCGAAAAATAAACCGCACCAAGTCGGTTCATGTGGACTTGGCAACAGGGGTCACATCACCTTGGCGATGGCCTCGCAGACATAGTCGATGTTTTTGCTGTTCAGCGCAGCCACGCACATGCGACCCGTATCGGTTCCATAAACGCCAAATTCATTGCGCAAGCGAACCATTTGGTCTTTGGTGAGGCCCGAGTAGCTGAACATGCCGATTTGCGAGGTGATGAAACCCATGTCTTGCTTGACGCCAGCGGCCTTGAGGCTTTCCACCAGCTTTTGGCGCATGGCCTTGATGCGCACCCGCATTTCGGCCAATTCCTGTTCCCATTGCGCACGCAGTTCGGGGTTGTTCAGCACAGCCGCCACCACCGCGCCACCGTGGATGGGTGGGTTGGAATAGTTGGTACGGATGGCGATCTTGAGTTGGCTCAAGACGCGAGCAGCTTCTTCTTTGTCCGAAGCGACCACCGAGAGAGCGCCCACGCGCTCGCCATACAGGCTGAAGCTCTTGGAAAAAGACGTGGATACAAAAATGTTAAGACCCGCAGCCACAAACTTGCCGATCACAGCACCGTCTTCGGCAATGCCGTGGCCAAAGCCTTGGTAAGCCATGTCCAGGAAGGCCGTCAGGCCCTTGGCCTTGACGACGCCGATCACCTGGTCCCACTGGGCGTCGGTGATGTCGTAGCCCGTGGGGTTGTGGCAGCAGGCGTGCAGCACCACGATGGTGCCGGCAGTAGCGGCGTTCAGGCTGGCCAGCATGCCGTCGAAGTCGACGCCCCGCTTGGCCGCGTCGTAATAGGCATAGTTGTCGACTTCAAAACCGGCGTTCACAAAGATGGCGCGGTGGTTTTCCCAGCTGGGGTCCGAGATCAGCACTTTGGCCTTGGGGCTGACTTTTTTCAGGAAGTCGGCGCCGATTTTCAGGCCGCCCGTGCCGCCAATGGCTTGCACGGTGGACACGCGGCCCGACTTGACCACGTCGGAATCGGCTCCAAACACCAGTGTCTTGACGGCATTGTCATACGCCACGATGCCGTCGATGGGCAGGTAGCCTCGGGCAGTGGGCGTGGCCATCATGGTTTTTTCGGCCGCCTGCACGCATTGCAAAAGGGGCAGCTTGCCGTTGTCGTCGAAGTACACGCCCACGCCCAAATTCACTTTGTTGGGGTTGGTGTCGGCATTGAATTGCTCGTTCAGGCCCAGGATCGGGTCGCGGGGGGCCATTTCGACGGCAGAAAACAGAGACATGAAAAGTCCTTGGGAATGGTTCAGGTGTGGCGGGAAACCCGATCCTCGGTTAGGCTTTCGGGTTGTCCCTGATTTTAACGGCCCGCAGGCCCCTCCGATGACCGAGCTCACTGAAGTTTCTTCTGCCCCACCCACAGGCCATTTCGTCAGCTATCCCGGCTCGCCTTTTGAGCTGTTTCAGCCTTACCCGCCCGCAGGTGATCAACCCACGGCCATCGAAAAATTGGTCGAAGGCGTGCACGACGGCGAGGTGTTTCAGACCTTGTTGGGCGTGACCGGTTCGGGCAAGACTTTCACCATGGCCAACGTGATTGCTCAATTGGGGCGGCCAGCGATTGTGTTTGCGCCCAACAAAACTTTGGCCGCGCAGTTGTACAGCGAATTTCGGGAGTTCTTTCCCAAAAACGCGGTAGAGTATTTCGTGAGCTACTACGACTATTACCAGCCCGAGGCCTATGTGCCCCAGCGTGACTTGTTCATCGAAAAGGACTCGGCCATCAACGAACACATCGAGCAAATGCGCTTGTCATGCACCAAAAGCATCATGGAGCGGCGCGATGTGGTGATCGTGGCCACGGTGTCTGCCATCTACGGCATTGGCAACCCTGAGAGTTACCACCGCATGATCATGACCTTGCGGGCAGGCGACAAGATGGGTCAGCGCGACGTGATCGCCCAGTTGATCCGCATGCAGTACCAGCGCAACGACATGGAGTTCTCGCGCGGCAAGTTCCGGGTGCGGGGCGACACGATCGACGTGTTTCCGGCAGAGCACTCCGAGTTGGCCATCCGGATCGAACTGTTCGATGACGAGGTTGAAAGCCTGCAGCTGTTTGACCCGCTCACCGGCCGCATTCGCCAGAAGATCCCGCGTTTCACGGTCTACCCATCCAGCCACTATGTGACGCCCCGGGACAAGGTGCTGGCGGCAGTGGAGACCATCAAGCTTGAGTTGGACCAGCGCCTCAAAGAACTGGTGGGCATGGGCAAGCTGGTGGAAGCCCAGCGGCTGGAGCAACGCACCCGCTTTGACCTCGAAATGCTGTCGGAGGTGGGGCACTGCAAGGGCATCGAAAACTACACCCGGCATTTGTCAGGCGCAGCGCCCGGTGAGCCGCCCAGCACGCTGACCGATTACATGCCCGCCGATGCGATCATGTTTCTGGATGAGAGCCACCAGATGATCGGCCAGCTCAACGCCATGTACAACGGTGACAAGGCGCGCAAGACCACGCTGGTGGAATACGGTTTTCGTCTGCCCAGTGCGCTGGACAACCGCCCGCTCAAGTTCGAAGAGTTTGAAAAGCGCATGCGCCAGTGCATCTTCGTCTCGGCCACCCCGGCCGACTACGAAAAGACCCACGCTGGCCAAGTGGTCGAGCAGGTGGTTCGGCCCACCGGGCTGGTGGACCCGCTGGTCGAGGTGCGCCCGGCCACCCACCAAGTGGACGACGTGCTGCAGGAAATTCGCATTCGGGTGGACAAGAACGAGCGGGTGCTGATCACCACGCTGACCAAACGCATGTCAGAGCAGCTGACGGATTACCTGAGCGACAACGGCGTCAAGGTGCGTTACCTGCACAGCGATGTGGACACCGTGGAGCGGGTCGAAATCTTGCGCGACCTGCGTCTGGGCGCTTTCGATGTGCTGGTGGGCATCAACCTGTTGCGCGAGGGCTTGGACATCCCCGAGGTGTCACTGGTGGCCATCCTGGACGCTGACAAGGAGGGATTTTTGCGCTCCGAACGCAGCCTGATCCAAACCATTGGCCGAGCAGCACGCAACCTGAGCGGCCAGGCGATTCTGTACGCTGACCGCATCACCGAGTCGATGAAAAAAGCGATCGGGGAAACCGAGCGGCGCAGGGCAAAGCAAATCATTTACAACGCGGAACACGGCATCACACCCAAGAGCATCGTGAAAAAGGTGCGCGACCTGATCGACGGCGTGTACAGCGAGAAGTCCGGACAAGAGGCCACGCGTCTGGAGCAAGCCGCGCTGCAGCGGGCCAAGACCCAAGACATGAGCGAGAAAGATGTCGCCAAGGCCATCAAACTGCTCGAAAAACAGATGATGGAGCACGCCCGCAACCTGGAGTTCGAGAAGGCTGCGCAAGTGCGCGACCAATTGAGCGTCCTCAAGGAGCAGGCCTTTGGTGCCGTGGGGGGTGGCAACGTGCTGCCTTTGATCCGAGCCTGATTTCTGACGGCGCATTGTCTTCATTGGCGAAAGAGACTGCCCAGTTCATTAACCCGAGCAATTTGATCGGGATTAGGCTATACTTGAGTTCTTTAGTCGGGAACCCGAGGCGCTTTCGGGCCGGCATGAGGTTCAGACCAATTTTCAGGAGCTTGCCATGCGTTTGACCACCAAAGGCCGTTTTGCCGTGACTGCCATGATCGATCTGGCTTTGCGCCAGCAGTCCGGCCCCGTGACGTTGGCAGCCATCAGCCAGCGTCAGCAAATCTCGCTGTCTTACCTTGAGCAACTTTTTGGCAAGCTGCGCCGCCATCACTTGGTGGAGTCCACCCGTGGTCCGGGCGGCGGCTACAGCCTTGGGCGAAAAGCCGAAGACATCACCGTAGCAGACATCATTTTGTCGGTGGACGAGCCGATCGATGCCACCCACTGCGGCGGCAAGGAAAACTGCCACGGCGGCGACAGCCGATGCATGACGCACGACCTTTGGGCTTCACTCAATACCAAGATGGTCGAATTTCTTGACTCGGTGTCCCTGCAAAAGTTGGTGGATGACCAGCTCTCCAAAGGGCTGGTAGTGGAACACAGGCCTGCCATCAAGCGGGCCATATCGTCTGTGCCGGTGGTCAAACCGATCCGCATCACCGGGCCCAACTCTGTTTTTGAACTTGGCAACGTGTTTGCCAAATCCTGATTATTTTCTGGAAGTACACCATGGACAGCACACCTCATTTCCCGATTTACATGGATTACGGCGCCACCAACCCCTGCGATCCGCGGGTGGTCGATGCCATCATTCCCTGGTTGCGCGAGCACTTTGGCAACCCTGCATCTCGAAGCCATGCTTGGGGCTGGGAAGCCGAAGCCGCGGTTGAAAAAGCCCGTGAAAACGTGGCCTCCCTGATCGGTGCCGATCCCCGCGAAATCGTCTGGACCAGTGGTGCAACTGAGTCCAACAACCTGGCCATCAAGGGCGCCGCGCACTTTTACAAGACGCGCGGCAAGCACCTGATCACAGTCAAGACCGAACACAAAGCGGTGCTCGACACCATGCGTGAACTGGAGCGCCAGGGCTTTGATGTGACTTACCTGGATGTTCAGGCCGATGGTTTGCTGAGCATGGACGCGCTCAAGGCCGCCATCCGACCCGACACCATTCTGATCAGCGTCATGTTTGTGAACAACGAAATCGGCGTGATCCAAGACGTGACAGCGATTGGCAATTTGTGCCGCGAAAAAGGCATCATCTTCCACGTCGATGCGGCCCAAGCCACAGGCAAGGTCGAAATCGACATGAACACCTTGCCCATCGATTTGATGAGCTTGGCTTCGCACAAGACCTATGGCCCCAAGGGCATTGGCGCTTTGTATGTGCGTCGCAAGCCCCGCATCCGCCTTGAAGCGCAGATGCATGGCGGCGGTCACGAGCGCGGCATGCGTTCGGGCACCTTGCCCACCCATCAGTGCGTGGGCATGGGTGAAGCGTTCCGCATTGCCAAGCTCGAGATGGCCCAGGACAATGCCAAGGCCCGCGCCTTGCACGACCGCTTGGTCAATGGTCTGAAAGACATGGAGCAGGTGTTTTTGAACGGCCACGCCACCCAGCGCGTGCCGCACAACATCAACATGAGCTTCAACTTCGTCGAGGGCGAGTCGCTCATCATGGGCATCAAGGGCTTGGCCGTGTCTTCGGGCTCGGCCTGCACTTCGGCCAGCCTGGAGCCCAGCTATGTGTTGCGCGCTTTGGGGCGCAGCGATGAACTGGCCCACAGCAGCTTGCGCATGACGATTGGCCGCTGGACCACCGAAGCCGAGATTGACACAGCTATCGCCACCATCCGCGAGAACGTCTCCAAGCTGCGCGACCTGAGCCCCCTGTGGGAAATGTACAAAGACGGTATTGATCTGAGCACCATCCAGTGGGCTGCCCACTGAACTGAATACGGAGAAAAAATATGGCTTATTCTGAAAAAGTGGTTGATCACTACGAAAACCCCCGCAACGTCGGCTCTTTTGACAAGGGCGATGAAGATGTGGGCACCGGCATGGTCGGTGCGCCCGCCTGTGGCGATGTGATGAAGTTGCAAATCAAGGTCAACCCGCTGACTGGCGTGATCGAAGATGCACGCTTCAAGACCTACGGTTGCGGTTCGGCCATCGCGTCGAGCTCGTTGGTGACGGAATGGGTCAAGGGCAAAACGCTCGACCAAGCCGCTGCCTTGAAGAACAGCGAGATTGCGGAAGAGCTGGCCTTGCCGCCAGTCAAAATCCATTGCTCCATCCTGGCCGAAGATGCCATCAAGGCGGCCGTGGATGACTACAAGAAAAAGCACGCGCAGTAAGGCAAATCATGGCCATCACCGTCAGTGAAGCCGCAGCCCGGCATGTGAACCGCTATCTCTCCAAACGGGGCAAGGGTTTTGGCGTTCGCCTGGGCGTCAAAACCACCGGTTGCTCGGGTTTGGCTTACAAACTTGAATACGTGGACGACGCTGAACCCGAAGACGTGGTCTTTGAAGGCCATGGCGTGAAAGTTCTGGTCGACCCCAAAAGCCTGGCCTACATCGACGGCACCGAGTTGGATTTTGTCCGCGAAGGGTTGAACGAAGGCTTTCGCTTCAACAACCCCAATGAACGCGACCGCTGCGGGTGCGGAGAATCCTTCCGTGTTTGAGTCTTCGTTCGCGTGATTTCACTGCAGGCCAACGACTTTGAACTGTTCGAGCTCGCCCAGCAGTTCGCGCAAGACCGTGCTCTGCTCGACGAACGCTGGAAAGCCCTTCAGCGCCAAGCGCATCCCGATCGATTCGCCGCCCAAGGTGCTGCGGCGCAGCGCTTGGCCATGCAATGGTCTGTGCGCATCAACGAGGCTTACCAACGCCTGAAGGATCCCATCAAACGAGCCGCTTACCTGTGCGAACTCCAAGGCGCTGCGGTTGAGGCTGAAAACAACATGGCCATGCCGGCTGCTTTTTTGATGCAGCAGATGGCTTGGCGTGAAGCCCTTGAAGACACCGACCAGGTGAGCGACCTGCACGCATTGGCTGACGAGGTGGCAGCCGAGCGCAAGCGAGCGCAGCTGTCACTGGCGCAATTGCTCGATGTCGACCGAGACCCCCAAACGGCCGTTGGGCAGGTGAGGGCGCTGATGTTCATTGAGCGTTTTGCTCATGAGGTGGACGCTAAACTCGACAAGTTGTCGGCCTGACCGTATCCCTCAAAAAGACGTTTTTTGTTTCAGAACCATGGCCTTATTGCAGATTTCCGAACCGGGCCAGTCACCTGACCCCCCACCAGCGGCGCATCGCCGTTGGCATTGACCTGGGCACCACCCATTCGCTGGTGGCGTCTGTGCGCTCTGGTGTGGCCGAATGCCTGCCTGACGGCCAAGGCCGAGTGATCCTGCCCTCGGTGGTTCGCTACTTGCCAGAGCAAGGCCGCCAGATCGGCTGGGACGCCCAAGCCAACGCGGCGCAAGACCCATCGAACACCATTGCCTCTGTCAAACGCTTTATGGGGCGCGGCCTCAAAGACATCGCGCACCCTGACAAATTGCCTTACCAATTTGTGGACCAACAACCCGGGATGCTGTCCATCCAAACCGTGCAGGGCCCCAAGTCGCCGGTCGAAGTCAGCGCTGAGATCTTGGCCACCTTGCGTTACCAGGCCGAAGACAGTTTCAACGACGACCTGTACGGTGCAGTGATCACTGTCCCGGCTTACTTTGACGAAGCGCAACGCCAAGCCACCAAGGACGCGGCGCAACTGGCTGGGCTGAATGTGCTGCGGCTGATCAATGAACCCACAGCAGCGGCCATTGCTTATGGCCTCGACAATGGCAGCGAAGGGATTTATGCCGTGTTCGACTTGGGTGGCGGCACTTTCGATATTTCCGTTTTGCGCCTGACCCGTGGTGTGTTTGAAGTCATGGCCACCGGTGGCGACTCGGCGCTGGGCGGGGATGATTACGACCTGGCCTTGGCCGATTGGGCTCTGGCGCAGGTCACAGGCGTTCAGGCCCAGACACCTGAAGACAAAACCCGCCTCAGGGCCGCGGCACGCGCAGCCAAAGAAGCGCTGACCATCGCAGACAGCACCACCTTGAGCGTTGCACTGGCTTCGGGCAGTCTGAACGTGCAAGTGGGGCGCAGCGACTTTGAGCGCGTGAGCGAAACCCTGACTGCACGCTGCCTCTCGGCCGTGCGCAAGGCCCTGCGCGATGCGGGCTTGTCCAAAGACGAGGTCCAAGGCGTGGTCATGGTGGGCGGCTCTACCCGCATGCCGCAAGTGCAGCGCGCGGTCGGTGAATTTTTTGGGCAAGCGCCTTTGAACAACCTCAACCCCGACGAAGTCGTGGCTCTGGGCGCGGCCATCCAGGCCAACCAGCTTGCGGGAAACGATACAACCGGCGACCTGTTGCTGCTGGACGTGATCCCGCTGTCGCTGGGCATCGAGACCATGGGCGGCTTGGTCGAGCGCATCATCCCGCGCAACCAGACCATCCCTACTGCCATGGCGCAAGACTTCACCACCTACCAAGACGGTCAGACCGCTCTGGCTCTGCATGTGGTGCAGGGTGAGCGCGACTTGGTCCAGGACTGCCGGAGTCTCGCGCGTTTCACGCTGCGTGGCATCCCGCCCATGGCGGCGGGCGCTGCCCGCATCCGCGTCACTTTCACCGTGGACGCCGATGGCTTGCTCCAGGTGGGCGCCAAAGAACAAATCAGTGGCGTGGAGGCGCGCATCGACGTCAAGCCGTCTTACGGCCTGTCGGATGAGCAGATTGCGGCCATGCTGCAAGACAGTTTTGCCACGGCCCAGCAAGACATGCAGGCCCGCGCACTGGTCGAAGCCCGCGTGGACGCCGACCGCATGCTGTTGGCCACCCGCAGCGCACTGGGGGCTGACGACCATTTGCTCAGCGCCACACAACGCACCGAGATTGACCAGCTGATGGACGCTCTGCAGCAATCGGTTCAGACCGAGCAGGATGCCAAGCGCCTCGAAGACGCCACGCAAGCCCTGGCCAAAGGCACAGAAGCCTTTGCGGCCGAGCGCATGAACCACAGCATCCAAAAAGCACTGGCTGGACAAAACATCCAGGCGCTGTGAATCACCCCTGAACACGACACACAACATGCCCGTCATCAAAATCCTTCCCCACGTTGAACTTTGCCCGCAGGGCGCTGAGATCACGGCAGCGGCCGGCACCAGCATTTGCGAAGCCCTGCTCGAAAACAACATTCAAATCGAACACGCCTGCGACATGAGCTGTGCTTGCACCACTTGCCATGTGGTCGTACGCCAAGGCTTTCGCAGTCTGAACGAAATGGAAGAAACTGAAGAAGATTTGCTTGACCGCGCTTGGGGCTTGGAGCCCGATTCGCGTCTCGGCTGCCAGGCGTTTGTGGCCCGAGAGGATCTGGTGATCGAGATCCCGCGCTACACCATCAACCACGCCAAAGAACTGCATTGAGCAGGAGCGTCAAGCCATGCGTCAAATCGTTCTGGACACGGAAACCACAGGCCTGTCGGCCGAGGGCGGCGACCGCATCATCGAAATCGGTTGCGTCGAGCTCTATGCCCGCAAACTGACCGGCAACAATCTGCATTTCTACATCAACCCTGAGCGCGACAGCCACGAGGACGCGCTCAAGGTGCACGGCATCAGCAATGAGTTTTTGCGCGACAAGCCCAAATTCGCGCAGTTGGCCGAAGACATCCTGGCTTATGTGCAGGATGCCGAAGTCATCATCCACAACGCAGCTTTCGACATCGGGTTTCTCAACAAAGAACTCGAACGCTTGGGCAAATCACCGTTCAATGACCACGTTTCTGGTGTGATCGACACCTTGGCCTTGGCCAAGGATATGTTTCCGGGCAAGCGCAACAGCCTGAACGCCCTGTGTGACCGCCTCGATGTGGACAACTCCGGACGCACCTTGCACGGGGCATTACTGGACGCTGAGCTGCTGGCCGATGTCTACATCAACATGACCCGAGGGCAGGAAGCCTTGATCATGGAAGCGGTCGATTCGTCCATCGAAAAAACCACGGTGGAGAGCCGTGATCTGAGTCAGTTTGCATTGCTCATATTGACCGCCAATGCACAGGAAGTAGCGGCTCACGACGATGTATTGACCCAGATGGACAAATCCAGCGGCGGGAAAACTGTTTGGCGACAGCTTCAAACCGTCTCAGGCGCCTGATTTTTATGCCATAATCGCTTTCTTCGTTGCAACACAGCGAGGGGCGATTAGCTCAGCGGTAGAGCACTGCATTCACACTGCTTAATTGCCGAGTTTTTTGTGTCAAAAAAGTTGAGAAATTTCTTTTTAAATTCAAGCACTTGCAACGTAAAGTTAAAGTGATTTAAGAAGAAAAAAGTAGTAAAGTCCAACTATACTACTCGTCATAGATTTTTCTAAGTCTTTTCTTAGATTTTGGGTACGCAAAAGTAGGTAGTTTTGAATGTGTCGGTGATAGTTAAGTCACTGAAGCAGTAGAGTAAAAAGCTTGGTGCGTCAAAGTAGCAAGCAGTAAAGAATCTGGGTCGTTAACTCAGCGGTAGAGTGCCACCTTCACACGGTGGAAGCCAGTGGTTCGATCCCACTACGACCCACCAGATCAAAAAAGCACTGATGAACTCAGTGCTTTTTTTTGTTCCAAGCGCCAGCAACTCGCTTGAAAAAAACGTATAAATTTTTTAGCCCTACAAGCAATAGATCCGCTGCCCAGCTACTCAGCCCAGCCCTCATGCGTAAAAGTGCGCTGTAGGGCTTTTTTGATGCCCGCACGCATTGCCCGAATGGGTCCTGCGTCCGTAAAAAATTGGGCTACGAAAAATTATGGTGAAGTACTTTTCAAATCAGGGTGGTGATTTTTACTCGGTACCCACCACCCTAAGCGCTATTCCCAAGGGCGTGGTCTGCGCTTGCTTTGCAGCTCGCCAATATTCATCTCGCCTTGTAGCGGAGCAGCGTAGAAACGGTCAATCATTTCTGGACTGGTTCGTGCGTTCCTCGCGAGCGTCAGCGTGTCCACTGTTCTGCCGAACATCAATCTAAACATGATGCTGCTGTGGCGCAGGCTGTAGAGGCTTCGAGGCTCGCCAACGTTGCTCACTTTCAAACCCGTTGCATCAAGCACGATGTCAAACTGCTTAGCGAGTGATTTGATAGCGTTGTCTCGAGACTTGGCTTGAGTCATGAACACGTAGTCTGTTGGTTCAACTGGTCTGCCTAGCTCGACTTCCTGTCTGCGGCAGATGCGTTCATAGACTTTGACCGCCCATGGCATTGTGGTGATTGGAAAACTGTGCCCCTTACTAGGGGGCAGAGTGAGGCGCAAATACGTCCACTCGCGTTTGATAACCTCAACGTGCTTGTGTTGCATGTTGCGAATGTCAGTTGGGCGGATGTAACTATTGACCATAAACACAATCAAGTCAGACAAATCTTTGGTCATCTGATAGCGCTTAATCAAACGATCATTTGGACCAAGCTTGCCTCCAACTTCGCAGAAGTAGGACTCCTCTTCCTTTTCACCGTGAAAGCGCCATTCGATCCGCTTGCCTGCAAATTTCTTGCTGATCTTTGTGATCTGTTTGTATTCGCCAACGTTGAACCATCCGCGTGGCCTATCCTCAACGCCCACTTTTGGAAACTCAGGGATATGCTTGACATAGCTGTACCTAGCGGCATGTTGCAAAACTTTGCGCACAAGACCCATGTAATTGCTAATCGTTGAAATGCTCAGCTTGGGTTCAAGCTTGGACAGCATTTGAAGGAACTCATCTAAAGTTTTGTAGTTGATGCTCAGAATGTCCATGTGCCCGAAGAAGGGCAGGATGTGCTTGTCCATTCGCAGCTCGATGTTTTGGTAAGTGAGTTTTGCCAACTGCTTTCGCTCAACTTTGGCTTTCTCGAACTCCATGAGCAAGTGGGTCACTTTTCTAAACGGAATGACCTCGGCAGCGTTGGTATCAATGGGCAAACCTTCAAAGACTGAGACACCATGCATTCGCAGGTTGATGTCGTCGTAGAAGCGTTTGGCTGCTTCAAGTGCATCGCGCTTACTTTCAGTTTTGGTCGTGCGTTTGTAGATGTGACTGTCAGCGTAGTAGCGAACCCACCAATAGCTAGACGCTGGAATTTTGAAAATCACAAGTTTGCGCGGGTAGCCAGGAATCCGTGTGATGGTGTCCTGTAGGGGAACGGATCTGTGACGGTTTTGGGAATCGGGTTCAAATGCTCGGACCATGGCTTTTGCTCGCAATGTTTTACATAGTGTGTTTTCTGAAAAGTAGGGCAGTCAACCGAAAATGGCTGGGCCTGTGGCTTTTAGACGATCAGGTTGAAGACTCAACTAAATCTTCGTTTTCTGGCTCAGCTTCAACTTTTGCCTTTGCCTTCTTACTTTTCCAGTAGTGCTGGTCATGCCAGTCTTCAAGAAAAGATTTAGCGTGTTCAATGGCCTGCGCACCATATCCATGCATTAGTGATTGAAACTTTGCGATTTCAAACTCAGAAATGAACTGATCATTGATGCCGTCGCGAGCGATTTCATCTTTGTGTTTTTGAATCCTTGAGGCCCAATTTCTAACCTCATCAGTGATGCTTCTGACTTGCTCATACGCGCGATTCAGCTTTTCTAGTTGCTTGATATCGCTGGCATCGACGTAGTACGTGCCGTAGCACTTGTTTGCATATTTCAGCAAAAAGAAAGAGTTTGATTCAATCTCTTTGTCTGTGAATAGAAAGTGTGACATTTCCATCTGCGCCCAGTAGCCTGCTTCTTTTTCTAAAGCGTTTGAGCTGACATAGAGGGATAGTTTTGCCAAGATACGGATGTAATCTTTGTGATGCCCGTGGGACTTGTAGTAGGTGAAATTCTCCGTACCAAGCAGCCTGATCATTTCTTTACGCTTGGGGAGTTCTTTTTCATCTTCAACATTCCAAAGCATGATTGAGCCGCGCTTGATTTTTTCAAATAAGTCGTAATACACATCGTTCTCCTTCCATGTGCTCCCTAAACCCGAAGGTCTAGGGATTGAGGTTGATTGATAGAGTTAAGCGGGCTGATGAATCGTGACGCCACCGATGGTTGTGCTTTGTGGTGCATTGAGCATGACCTCGGGTTGAACAGCGCCATTGATTGAAGGTAAGCCGCCAGGTTGATAGCCCTTGTCGCCCGGCTTCATGCCCCAGCCAGAAGTAATGCCAAGTTTTTCGCGGAGTACGTCCAGCTTTTCTTGCATGGCTTCTAGGTCATCTGGCATGCTGGCTTCTGATATCAAGTTCAACAGCTGGGACTCAGTGGCTTGGTTCACTTTGAAAAATCTGACGACTCGTCGTTCATTGCCGCCGGGGTTCACGCAGACAGCAAACTCGAACATGCCTTCTTTTTTGCCTTCAGCCACGGTGTTCAATACGAATTGATCATCAACCTGCACGATGGTTTGGGCCGACTTGGCGTTGGCCTGCAAAATCTTCTTGAGCATCTGAGTTTTGGCTTCCTTGTGCTCTTTGATGCTTTTGTTCGACTCTTCTTCTTCCTTGGTTGCCGTGATCTTTCCGATGCCACCACGCTCCTTGATGTAGTTGGGCAGTTCTTGGGCGGTCAGGTTTTCATCATGCGCCACTTGTAATACTTTTGAATACGAATAGGCGGTTTGGCGATCCATTGGAAGGATGAAACGCAGGACCGTCGTAATCCAAGGGGTGTTGATCTGAGTCTTGATCTCATGCTCTGCCTCCATGCGCTCACGCATGCGCTGCAGGATGTGGTCACGCAGGGGTGACTCGTTGATCTGAAGGGCGTAGCTGTAAATTGCTCCCAGGAGGGCATAAAGCTCCTTGGTTCCCCTGACAACATAGGTTTCCACATACTGGTCGTTCATCTTGGCTAGGTTCTGGGCTTGTCCCAAAACCATGTCCACTTGAACTTCATTGGCGCTCTTGTCACTGGGGCGGCGGCTGTCTGACCCCCCCAAAGCCCGGTTAATGAGCAGGCCAAAAGCCAACTCGTCTACGGGGGTGGCAGCTGGGGCAGGGCTGGGAGATACCCCATTAAACCCAGGGGGGCTTGTTTGGGCAGATTCTTGGTTCATAAAAACTCCTGTTAAAAAATAACTTTTCGGACCGTCGGCCAGGATCGACACGACAAGCACAGGGTAGTTTTCTGGCGGCGGAGTTTTTTCACTTTTTCGATGGGGCACGAAAAAATGAAAGTTCAAAGGCGGGAATGGTGTAGGCAAAAAAACTTGATTCCCTTGATTGCTGCTGGGCAATTGAGGTCAGAAATAACTGAGCCGTTTATTTACGGCACATATTTAGAGCTTTGGTGGCGATGTCTGAAGTGTTCTAAAGAGTTCACCCAGAGTTGCCGCACTGGGATATTTACTTCCAAAAGTGCATATACGACGTATTGCATGTTCGGGGCTGTAGAAGACATGACTTTTCAGGACTGGTGGATGAGCAAAGGTCATGAATACTTCAGCGAAAGCATCACAACTTTGCAAGTCACGCTGTTTGTAAAGCGCAAGAATATTGATGCGTTTGAAATCACAGTAGATGCCTTTCAAGATGTATCAAGCCAGTTGGCTGGTAAAGAGTTTGGTTTTTGGCTTGACCAGATCTGTCTTTTGAACGCCAGGGAAGGGCTTCTGTCTGAGGCTCCTTTGTCTTGGCCAATTTTTCGTAGTCGTATCTCTTACGATGCCATTTCGCAGCTCTTGAGCATCATGGAAATCCATGATCAAATCATCCGTAATGCGCCTAGAACTAAGCTGTGGCAAATTGGTGAGCAACTACGACTCAATCCTCAGGCTATGCCTAAATTTGGAGACTTTCCGATTGATATTGCAGACAAGCACAAGGCGATGGGTCAGACTGTCAGCAGCTATTTGAGGAAAGGCAGGGGACTAATAGATAACGCCTGCCGAGGAATGTTCCCGAAATTCAAAGCCTAAATTAAACGAAATCAAAAATAAATAGGAGCAGAAATGAATAATGCTTATGAAATTGCAGCAGCTACATATCTTCTGATTGGCATTTTTTTGGGCACGATAGGGCCAGCAGGAAAAGACATCGCTAAAGAGGTAGATCGAGCGAGAGGCTCGCCTATGACTAATGCATTCATGGAAAGAGAAGCGCCATCTGAAGTCAAGCTCTTTTTCTTCAGAATCACAATAACGCTTGGCTTTGTTCTTTTATGGCCATTTTTTATATACGGCATCATGAAAGAACATAACCGGTCCGTTGCTCTGGATAAAAAACTAGAGGACGAAAGGGCTGAAGGAATATGGTTCCATTACATGGGTGGCCATGGGACCATTACATGCAAAGATTGTGATCACAGCGAAGAAGTTACGTCGTTTATTCACGGGATCAACAGCAGCAGCTCTGGTTTCCAATGCCAAGGTTGTGGAAAGCTATCTTCGATTAGAGCAGGCGGACCTGGACGAGCTAATGAATATGAGGAAAGTTTGGAATGTGAGTGCGGAGGAACATTGAAGCGCGATAAAGTAATTTTCTGTCCAAGTTGCAGATCAAAAAATTTATCCTACCAAATGCAGTACATCACGTAATTTAGATGTTGGTAATTAATGTAGAAATAATTAATATCTATATCGGACTGGAGCTGATGTTTTTTTGTTGCAAAGATCAAGTATTAAATTAGTAACTACATCTTGATTCTCTATCTTGATACCATTGATCAATGAGCTTGCCTTCTCAAACAAGCCAAGCTCTCTGTAGAGTTCGGCTAATTCAATCGGATATTCCTTGACGTAGTCTTCGGATTGGGATTCCACTAGTTCGGCTAATCGAATCATATTTTTCCGTTGAATTTCTGTCGGTTCGAATGACGGAAAGGTAACAGGCGCTTGCGGAGCAGGAGGTGCGATAGGCTGGGTTCGAAAAAGTAATTTATCTATAAATCTTTTAAATGAATTACGCTTGTCTGGATTAGCTCGATGCCAATCAGAAACCCACTTAAGTTCTGTAGCTTCTTGTTCCGCTGCTCGATGAGCTATGTACAAACCTCTGTAACCCTCATTGAGGTGCATCCAGTATGCTCTACGAGCAGCAAGTTCAACTTTTTGAGAGCTGGCAGATTGAATCGCTAAAGGTAAATCAGAATCGTGTAAATGCTTCGCGAAGAAGGGCTTGTCACCTGCATCCAGTCCTGTAGTCGTGCATTCGCTCATCATGAAAAAGGTGCCACATTCACATTTACGTAAACCTCCGTCATTTGGCATTAGTGAATTTTCTCTTTTGCCGTCGGTCCAAAATGCACTGGCACTAAAGTTTACGGATGAAAATCGTGCTTGAGCGTAAATTTTTCGACAGCATGGACTTGCAATTAATTCGTAACCTGCAATTCGAGTCATAACATATACAGATCTAGCAGGCCTAAGTTGTAAATGTCATCTGCTTTTAATGACGCAAGTAATGCGACAGTAAGGATGTCTGCATTGAATGAACTTACAGAGTATTTTGTGAATCTGAGCAAGTTAAAGACAACGCGCCAATCTTTATTACCATTGTGAATTTCATCATAGAGTCTTAAAAACGTAACGATGCAAAAGAGTGGTGGTATTGCAAAGTTTGAACTTTGTAAATTTTCTGAATCGTAATTTTTAAATTGCTGAAGAA
>CAIJQQ010000046.1 GCA_903822825.1 uncultured Burkholderiales bacterium
AGGCGTCGAGATCCGCATGCTCCATTTGAAGCTCTATCAGCGCCCGTGCAGGTGAGCGCAAATTGACCTCAGATTCAAGGCTCACTGGACCCTCCGGATTCCTGCAATTTGTTTTGAAGACGCTCATCGCGCTGAAGGGTGCGCCAAGCACGCTCTTGCGCGTTGAGTTCCAACTCTTTTTGGCGAACAGGGTCCAACTGTTTTCTCTTGGACTTTCTGACCGTTGCCAGGCAATCATTGACGGCAAATTTTTGCCAACAAGCGCGGGCCAAGATGTCGTGAACTGCTGAGACCTGCGCTCGCTCTTGCGTTAATTGATCACGCTGCAGTCCAATCTCTGCAAGAACGTCCACCTGAGCTTGGGCCAGACAATGGAAACTGGCCATTGCCCAACACAGAAAGCTGAGACCTTGTTTCATGTCAGTTGGGTGTCCACAGTGCGGTGCTCTAGCGCCAAAAATTCGCTGGACTGCATCTCATGCAAACGCGAAATGGTGCGCGGAAATTCGTGCGCCATGGGTCCTTGTGTGTAAATGGCTTCAGGTGCGACAGCGACTGACAAAATCAGCTTGACGCGGCGGTCATAAAGTACATCGATGAGCCAAGTAAAGCGGCGTGCCTCGGAAGCCATGCTCATGGGCATCTGCGGCACGTTGCTCAGCAGCACCGTGTGAAACTGGGTGGCAATGTCAAGGTAATCGTTTTGTGAACGGGGTCCACCACAGATGGCCATGAAATCGAACCACACCACACCACCCGAGCGACGTCGTGATTGGATATTGCGCGCCTCAATGTGAAGCACTGGGTCTTCATCCGGACCCGAGGTCAGACGCTCGAAAGCATCCTGCATTTCGACGTCGGCTTTTGCACCCAAAGGCGAATGGTAGAGCTTGACCATCTCCAACGTGCGACGGCGGTAGTCGGTCCCATTGTCCACATTCAAAACGTTCATGCTCTGGTTCAGCAAAGCAATGGCAGGCAGGATGCGGTCTCGGTGCAAGCCGTTGGGGTACAAACCGTCTGGCATGAAATTGGAGGTGGTCACAAATCCCACGCCATTATCCAAAAGCGCCAGCAACAATCGGTGCAAGATCATGGCATCGGTGATGTCTGCCACATGAAACTCGTCAAAACAGATCAGCTTGTAACGCTGGCCCATTTTTTCACCCAGAACATCGAGGGGATTGACGGTGCCCTGCATGGCTGCCAACTCGCGGTGCACTTCGCGCATGAATTCGTGGAAATGCAAACGGGTCTTGCGCTGGATGGGTACCGCTTCATAAAAGCAGTCCATCAAGAAACTCTTGCCACGCCCCACCCCACCAAACATGTAGACCCCCTTCGGGATTTCCGGCCGGAGGATGAGCTTTTTCAGGGGATTGGACCGCTTGGCCCTGTAGGTAGCCCACTGGTTGGCACATTGCTCAAGCGCTTCAATGGCGCGAAGCTGCGCAGGGTCACTTTGATAGCCGCGTTTGCGGAGTTCTTCTTCGTAAACGGCACGAACGGACATGGGCTTATCGATCATCGACTTCAAAAACAAAACCCGGAACAAAGACCGGGTTTGTGGGATGCAAGAACTTTAACCCAACTGGCCGCCAACCGCAGTTGCAGCGTGTCAACGGTTCAGAAGTTCAAGGTGCGTTTGTCCACCGCCAACGCGGCTTCCTTCGTGGCTTCTGACAAGGAAGGGTGTGCATGGCAAATGCGCGCGATGTCTTCTGCAGACGCCTTGAACTCCATGGCCACCACGGCTTCAGAGATCAACTCGGACACCTGCGGACCCACCATGTGCACGCCCAAGATTTCGTCGGTCGTGGCATCGGCCAAGAACTTCACCATGCCGGTGGTGTCGCCCAATGCGCGTGCACGGCCGTTCGCAAGGAACGGAAATGTGCCCGCCTTGTAGGCCACGCCATCGGCTTTGAGCTGCTGCTCTGTGCGGCCCACCCAAGCAATTTCAGGGCTGGTGTAGATGACCCAGGGAATGGTGTTGAAGTTGACATGACCGTGTTGACCCGCAATGCGTTCGGCCACGGCCACGCCCTCTTCTTCGGCTTTGTGCGCCAACATTGGGCCACGCACCACGTCGCCCACCGCCCACACGCCGGGCAGGTTGGTTTTGCAATCCGCGTCCACCACAATCGCGCCACGCTCGTCCAACTGCAGGCCCACCGCTTCGGTGTTCAAGCCGATGGTGTTGGGCACACGGCCAATCGAGATGATCAGTTTGTCGGCGTCCAGCACCACGGCTTCGCCCTTGGCGTTGGTGTAATTGACCGTGACGCCATTTTTGCCGTTGACGATCTCACCGACTTTCACGCCCAGTTCGATCTTCAAGCCTTGCTTGTCAAACGCCTTCTTGGCTTCTTTGGCGATTTGCTCGTCCACCGCGCCCAAGAATGTGGGCAGACCTTCGAGGATGGTCACGTCAGCGCCCAAACGACGCCACACTGAACCCATCTCCAAACCAATGACGCCGGAGCCGATCAAGGCCAGCTTCTGAGGCACGGCACCCAAACGCAAAGTACCGTCGTTCGATAACACGTTGACTTCGTCAAAGGGCGTACCGGGCAAGGCGCGGGCGTTCGATCCGGTGGCAATGATGACTTGTTTGGCGGTGATGTCTTCTTCTGATTTGCCAGTCACATGGATTGTGTAACCCTCCTCAGCCTTGCCAGCAAAGCTGCCACGGCCGTGGAAGAAAGTCACTTTGTTCTTCTTGAGCAGGTACAAGATGCCATCGTTGTTCTGCTTCACCACGGCGTCCTTGCGGGAAAGCATTTTGGCCACGTCCATCTTCACATCCTTGGCTGTGATGCCATGTTCTGCGAAGTGGTGGTTGGCATGGTCAAAGTGCTCGCTGGACTGCAGCAAAGCCTTGGATGGGATGCAACCCACATTGGTGCAGGTGCCGCCGGGGGCTGGGCCACCGGCTGCGTTTTTCCACTCGTCGATACAGGCGACCTGGAAACCGAGTTGTGCAGCGCGGATGGCGGCGATGTAGCCACCGGGGCCACCGCCGATGACGACGACGTCGAATTGTTTGCTCATGGGATGGGCCTTCTGGATGGAAAACGCCCCCTTGGCAGGGGGCATTCAAAACAAGGGAATTTAAATGTCAAACAACAGACGCGCTGGATCTTCCAACGCTTCTTTCATCGCCACCAAGCCCAAGACAGCTTCGCGGCCGTCAATGATGCGGTGGTCGTAAGACATGGCGAAGTAGTTCATGGGGCGAACCACAACTTGGCCGTTTTCCACCATGGCGCGGTCTTTGGTCGCGTGAACGCCCAAGATTGCAGATTGTGGTGGATTGATGATGGGGGTGGACATCATCGAGCCAAAGGTGCCACCGTTAGAGATGGAGAAGGTACCGCCGGTCATCTCTTCGATGCCCAGCTTACCGTCTTTGGCTTTTTGGCCGAATTCAGCGATTTTTTTCTCGATGTCGGCAAAGCTCATCTGGTCAGCGTTGCGCAAAATCGGCACCACCAAACCGCGTGGCGAGCCGACAGCGATACCGATGTCAAAGTAGCCGTGGTACACGATGTCGTTGCCGTCCACCGAGGCGTTCAAGACCGGGTATTTCTTCAGGGCGTGCACTGCGGCTTTGACGAAGAAGCTCATGAAACCCAGCTTACAGCCGTGCTCCTTCTCGAAACGCTCTTGCATGCGCTTGCGCATGTCCATGACCGGTGCCATGTTGATTTCGTTGAAGGTGGTCAAGATGGCGTTGGTCGACTGCGACTGAAGCAAACGCTCGGCCACGCGAGCGCGCAAGCGGGTCATGGGCACGCGTTGCTCTGGGCGGTCGCCCAGGTTCACAGCCGGTGCGGCCACCTGGGCCAGGACCTTGGTGGGCACGCCTGTGGGGATCATGGCGGCAGTCGAATTGACGCCAGCGGCCACGGCAGAACTTGAAACGCCACTTTGCACGGCGGCGAGCACGTCACCCTTGGTCACGCGGCCATCTTTGCCAGAACCGGCCACTGAACCCGCCGCCAGGCTGTTGTCGGCCATCAGCTTGGCGGCTGCGGGCATCGCCACACCGGACATGCTGCCGACAGTGGTGGCGGAGGCCGCTGGTGCAGCGGCAACGGGCACTGCGGGGGCAGCGGCTGGGGCAGCAGCGGCACCGACTTTGCCGTCGGTGTCGATGCGGGCGATCAATTGTTCGGCCGCCACAGTGCCGCCATCAGCGACAAGGATTTCACAAATCACGCCCGCTGAAGGGGCAGGCACTTCGAGCACGACTTTGTCGGTCTCGATGTCAATCAGGATTTCGTCAGCTGCGACAGATTCGCCGACTTTCTTTTTCCACTGCAGCAAGGTGGCTTCAGCCACAGACTCGGACAGTTGGGGGACTTTGACTTCTACGATGGTCATGATGTTTCCGTTATGCGTTGGTCGTTTGACGTGGGGTCTGGCGCTGAACATTCAGCGCCAGACACAAATTCACTTGCTCAGCACGAAGCCTTTGAGCTTGGAGAAGGCCGCTTCGATCAGTGCTTTTTGCTGGTCTTGGTGCAGGTGCGAGTAACCCACCGCTGGCGATGCGGACGCTGCGCGACCGGCATAACCGAGCTTTTGACCTTCGAGCATGTTCTCATGGATGTTGTGCTGAATGAAGAACCAGGCACCCTGGTTCTGTGGCTCGTCCTGGCACCAAACGATGTCTGTGGCGTTGGGGTACTTTTTCAGCTCAGCCGCAAACGCTTTGTGCGGGAACGGGTAGAGCTGCTCGACACGGATGATCGCGGTGTCGTCGTTGCCCTTGGCTTCCCGGTGCTTGACCAAGTCGTAATAGACCTTGCCCGAGCAGGCCACCACGCGCTTGACCTTGTCGGCCTTGAGCGTCTTGTTCTCGGGAATCACCGTCTGGAAGCTGCCTTTGGTGAACTCGGAGACGGGCGAAGTCGCATCTTTGTTGCGCAGCAGCGACTTCGGGGTAAAGATGACCAGCGGCTTGCGCAGGTCACGCACCATTTGGCGACGCAAGACATGGAAGATCTGGCTGGCCGTGGTGGGCTGCACAAGCTGCATGTTGGTGTCGGCCGCCAACTGCATGAAGCGCTCCACGCGGGCCGAGCTGTGCTCTGGACCTTGCCCTTCGTAGCCGTGCGGCAACATCAAAGTCATGCCGTTGACACGTCCCCACTTGACTTCGCCAGAGGCGATGAACTGGTCGATCACCACCTGAGCGCCGTTGGCGAAGTCGCCAAACTGAGCTTCCCAGATCACCAAGGTATGCGGGTCGTTTGATGCGTAACCGTACTCGAAAGCCAATACAGCCTCTTCCGACAGAATCGAATCGATGACCACAAACGGCGCCTGCTTGTCGGAGACGTTTTGCAGTGCAACATAAGTGCCGGTATCCCACTTCTCTCGCTTTTGGTCGTGAATCACGGCATGGCGGTGGGTGAAGGTGCCACGGCCGCTGTCTTCGCCCGACAGGCGAACCGGGTAACCACTGGCCACCAAAGAGGCAAAAGCCATGTGCTCACCCATGCCCCAGTCGACGGGTGTTTCGCCGCGTCCCATGGCAGCACGGTCGTCATAAACCTTTTTGACCAATTGGTGCGGTGTGACCGACTCAGGGATGGTGGTGATCTTCTCGGCCAAACGTTTCCAGTCGGCCAAGGGAATGGAGGTGTCGCCCGCATCGGTCCACTTTTTACCCATGAAGGGCGCCCAGTCCACAGTGAACTGGGTTTTGAAGTTGGTCAAAACGGGTTCAGTCGTGTTTTTGCCAGCATCCAAAGCAGCGCGGTAGGCCTTGGCCATGTCGTCGCCCAGGGTTTCGCCCAGGCCTTGAGTGGTCAATTTGTCGGCAAACAGCTTGCGAGTGCCGGGATGGGCGGCGATTTTTTTGTACATCAGCGGTTGAGTCAGCGCAGGGGTATCTTGCTCGTTGTGACCCAGTTTGCGGAAACAGACCACGTCCAACACCACGTCTTTTTGGAACGTCATGCGGTATTCGAGGGCCAATTGCGTGGCCAACACCACGGCCTCTGGATCGTCACCGTTGACGTGCAACACGGGGGCCTCGACCATCTTGACGATGTCGGTACAGAACACGCTAGAGCGCATGTCGCGCGGATCCGAGGTGGTAAACCCGATTTGGTTGTTGATGATGATGTGCACTGTGCCGCCTGTGGAGTAGCCACGCGTTTGTGCCAAGGCAAAGGTTTCTTGGTTAACGCCTTGGCCACCAAAAGCGGCGTCTCCGTGGACCAGCACGGGCAGCACTTGCTTGCCCAACGGGTCGTCCCGGCGGTCCATGCGTGCTCGGACCGAGCCTTCAACCACGGGGTTCACAATTTCCAGGTGAGAGGGGTTAAAGGCCAGCGACAGGTGAACGGGGCCTCCGGCGGTGTTCATGTCAGAGCTGAAGCCTTGGTGGTATTTCACGTCACCGGCAGGCAATTCTTCAGGCGCAGTGTGGTCAAACTCGGCGAACATGTCCGCAGGGAGTTTGCCCATGATGTTGACCAAGACATTCAAGCGGCCGCGGTGGGCCATACCGATCACGACTTCTTGAACGCCTTGCGTGCCGGCTTGCTGAATCAACTCGTCCATGGCGGCGATGAAGCTTTCGCCACCTTCGAGCGAGAAGCGCTTTTGGCCTACGTATTTGGTGTGCAAGTAGCGCTCCAGCCCCTCAGCGGCTGTCAGGCGGTCAAGGATGTGTTTCTTCTTGTCCGATGTGAAATTGGGCTTGCTGCGAATGCTTTCGAGCTTTTGCTGCCACCAGCGCTTTTCAGCTTGCTCGGTGGTGTACATGTACTCGGCACCCAGCGTACCGCAATAGGTTTCGCGCAGCGCATTGAGCAACTCGCGAAGAGACATGCGGTTTTTGCCGAAGAAGGTGTTGCTGGTGTCGAACACGGTTTCCTGGTCGGCATCGGTGAAGCCGAAGAAAGCGGGGTCGAGGTCAGGAATATTGGGGCGCTCGGTGCGCTTGAGCGGGTCCAAGTCTGCCCAGCGCTGGCCCACGTTGCGGTAGGCGGCGATGAGCTGCTGAACGTCGGTGCGCTTGCGTCCCATTTCGACGTCGGCACTGGCCAGAACGACTTTGGTGCCGCCGGCTTTGGCGCGCTCGGCAAATGCGTTGATGACAGGCTGGTGAGGCACGTCTTTGGTGTTGGAGCCATCGAGTGCTGGTACGTGCTGGAGGGCGTCGAAGTAGTCGCGCCAGGAATCGGGCACGCTGCCTGGGTTGGCCAAATAATTTTCATACATCTCTTCAACATAGGGGGTGTTGCCCCCGAAAAGATGGGTATTGCCTGAATAGGCAGAGTAGACGGAATTAGTCTGGCTCATATTTCGCTGACCTCCGTTTCCCTCGGGGAAACATTAGTTGGTGGATTGTTACCTTCCGCGACACGGCTGGACCGGTTGGCGGATGCGACTGTGGCATGGGAAGGGCCTGAGTACAACTCCTATTGTGACATGGCTTGGGCATCAGCCTTTGATCTGGTCCACGATTTGCTGCAAAGCGGCAGGATCGTCCATGGTGGTCAGGTCACCGGGGTCACGGCCCTCGGCCACGGCCTGAATGGCCCGGCGCAGCAATTTACCGCTGCGCGTCTTGGGCAAGGCAGAGACGAAGAACACGCGTGAGGGGCGCGCCACCGCACCCAGTTGAGAGTCCACGACCTTCATGACTTCGCCCTCGAGCTTCAAACGCGCAGCCGCATCGGTCAGGCCCGAAGTGTCTTTGGCGATGGCAAACGCCATGGCCACTTGTCCTTTGAGCGGGTCGGCCACACCGACCACCGCCACTTCGGCCACATTGGGGTGGCTGGAAATGCTTTCCTCAATCTCGCGCGTCCCCAATCGATGTCCGGCCACGTTGATCACGTCGTCGGTGCGACCCAAGATGTAAAAGTAACCGTCTTCGTCGCGCACCGCCCAGTCAAAGGTGTTGTAGAACAGCTTGCCCGGCACGGTCTTCCAGTAGGTCTTGACGAAACGCTCGTCGTCGCCCCAGATGGTTTGCAGGTTGCCGGGCGGCAGCGGGCCTTCAATGGTCAAGACGCCCTTTTGGTTGGCACCGGTCAGTTCTTCACCCGTCTGGTCGTCGACCAGTTTGACGTTGTAGCCATAAATGGCTTTGCCTGGCGAGCCGAATTTGCTGGGCGCTTTTTCCACGCCATTGCAAATGCTCAGGATCGGCCAGCCGGTTTCAGTCTGCCAATAGTTATCGATGATAGCCTTGCCATTGAGGCCGTCGGAAATCCACTTGGCAGTGGGCTCGTCGAGTGGCTCGCCTGCCAGGAACAGCGCTTGCAAGCTGGACAGGTCGTATTTCGAGAGCAGCGCAGGGTCTTGCTTTTTCAGCACCCGAATCGCCGTAGGCGCACTGAACATGACGTTGACCTTGTACTTCTCGACCAGGCTCCACCAGATGCCACCGTCGGGGCGGATCGGCAAGCCTTCGTAAAGGATGGTGGCCATGCCGCCGATCAGCGGTCCATAAATGATGTAGCTGTGACCCACCACCCAACCGATGTCGCTGGTGCAAAAAAACGTGCCGCCCGGCTTGCCTTCAAAGACATGGGGCATGCTGGCCGCCAGGGCCACGGTGTAGCCGCCAGTGTCGCGTTGCACACCCTTGGGCTTGCCGGTGGTGCCCGAGGTGTAGAGGGTGTAGCTGGGGTGGGTGGATTCCACCCATTCACAGGGAACGACTGCATCCCGGTGCTTGGCGCGTTCGGTGGCGTAATCCACATCGCGGCCAGCCGCGGGCGTGAAAGCGGCCAGATGGCGATTCACCATGACCACCTTGGCGGGTTTGTGGGCCGACAGCGCAATGGCTTCGTCAAGCAGCGGCTTGTAGGCCACCACCTTACCGCCACGCGAGCCCGCATCGGCGCTGATGATGACTTTGGGCGAAGCGTCCTCGATGCGTGTGGCCAGCGAGTGCGACGCAAAACCGCCAAACACCACCGAATGGATGGCCCCCAGGCGCACACAGGCGAGCATGGCGAACGCCGCCTCGGCAATCATGGGCATGTAAATCAGCACGCGGTCGCCTTTGACCACGCCCAAGTCTTGAAGGATGGCGGCCATGCGCTGAACTTCGGCGTGCAGGTCGCGGTAGGTGTAGGTTATTTCGGTGTCGGTTTCGGTCGAGACGAAGATCAAGGCAGGCTGGTCGGCACGTTCGGCCAAGTGGCGGTCCACGGCGTTGTGGCACAGGTTGGTTTCGCCACCGACAAACCATTTGGCAAAAGGCGGCTTGCTGTAATCACAAATGAGTTGGGGCTGGACTCTCCAGTCCACCCATCGGGCTTGCTCGGACCAGAATGCTTCGCGGTCTTGGATCGAGCGTGTGTGGAAGTCCGCAAAGCTGGCCATGAAGGTCTCCTGAATGCCTGGAAAAATGTTCCCATCAAGTGGGTGCCAGCGCTTGGGCCCACCCCACTTGTGAATTCATAATTATGGGCCGGGGACTTGCAACAAGCTGACGCTCAAGATGACGCACAACGTGTCAAGGCACGCAGCAGAACAGACCCTTACTTGAACAAGCTTTGCAAGAGCTTGAATTGGTCATGCTCCGCTGAACGAACCCATTCAAACGCCAGCATTTCCGAGGTCACGAGCTCTGCGCCCGCGCCAGCTAACCGGTCATAGGCGGCATCGCGATTGCGCTCAGTTCGCGAAGTGCTCGCATCGGTCACGACCCAGACTTCAAATTCGTCTTCAAGCAAATCCAGGGCGGTTTGCATGAGGCAAATATGGGCTTCACAGCCTGCAACCACAATGCTTTTGCGCTCTTGAGCCCCTGTCTGGGGCTTTTGCAAATGGCGAGGTAAGCTGCGTGCGTTGCCGCGAGGCGCCTGCAACGGCTCTGGCTGCAGCCATTCACCCAAACCTTCTTCGACAGCACTGAACTGCATTTTGGCAAGCACCTGTCGGCAGTGTTGTCGAATCTCGGGGGGCATTTCGCCCAACTTGGATGGGTTTTGTTCGGTGCCCCAAACGGGCACACCCAATGCATTGGCCAACTGTGCCAGACGGGCTGCATTGGCCCAAACCTCGGCAGCACCCGCCATTGCAGGCAGAAGTTTGGCTTGGTAATCCACCAACACCAGTTGGCATTCTTGTGCGTCAATCAGCATGTTCAGAGTCCTTTGTCTCGCATTGTGCAGCAGGCTGGGCAGCGCCAGAGCAAGGTATAGAATGAACCTTTGTTTTTTAAACTACCATTCTTTTGTATTCAACTTTGTCCATTTGGCCGAAAAAGCTCCCATTGCTGCTGCTGTTGACCGCCACCTTGGCGTGGGCATCGCCAGCAGAAGAGGACATGCCGGTTGTGTATACAGGGGGGTTGTTCCCTCAGTGGACTGGACAACTGAGTGTTCAACTGTCCCAGGCCAAGCAAACCGTGGGCGACAAAAGCAGTGATTTGCTGGTCAAGGCCATGGGATTACTGGGTGTGCCATACCGTTATGGCGGCATCAGCGAAAAAACAGGATTTGACTGCAGCGGATTCGTTCGTCATTTGTACGAACAATCGTTTGGCAAGTTGTTGCCACGTCGGGCCAACGAACAAGCCAAAGTCACAGAAACCATTGATGCCAATGAACTCAAACCTGGCGATTTGGTTTTCTTCAACACGATGAAACGGGCTTTCAGCCATGTTGGCATCTATGTTGGTGAAGGCAAGTTCATCCATTCACCGCAAACCGGAAAATCTGTGCAAATTGACGACATGCGGTCTGCCTATTGGCAAAAGCGGTTCAACGGTGCAAGGCGAGTTGCCTCACCCACTGCACCCACTGCAACCAGTGCACCTCCACAGCCCGTGCCCGACATCTCCCGCTGAGTGGCCTTTTCCGATGCAGGGAACCATCAAGCCCCTATGCTGAGCCCATGAAAACACAAATCGATCACTTGGTCGTTGCCGCTGCCACGCTCGAACAAGGCGTTCAGTGGTGCGAGGCCACGCTCGGCATCACACCAGCGCCAGGAGGAGAGCATGAAAAATACGGCACACACAACCGACTCTTCAAAATCGCATCACCCACTCACCCACTGGCTTATCTGGAAATCATCGCCATCAACCCCGAAGCCGCGATCGCCCAACGATCTCAAGCCAGCCGCTGGTTTGATCTGGACGATGCAACGCTGAGAAAAACCATTGCACAAGAGCCTCGCTTCATCACTTTTGTGGCCAGCACCAACGATGTGAATGCCGCTCGCCACGTGCTGCGCACACACGGCATTGAGCGCGGACAAATTGTGCACGCGAGCCGAAAATCAGGCAAAGGCACACTCAACTGGCAAATCACCGTGCGCGAAGACGGTGAGCGCCTTTTCAACGGGACTTTGCCCACCCTGATCCAGTGGGGCAAGCCCGACGTCGCTGAGCCCTTGAGATTGCACCCTCGAAACAGCCTGCCGCGATCGGGCGTCACGCTTCAAAGTCTAACGGTGAGCCATCCCAGTGCAGCCAAATTGCAAGTCGCTTACGAAGCCATGGGACTGAGTGGCATTGCCATCGAAAGCGGTCCTGCCAACCTGGTAGCCACCCTCAAGACCCCCAAGGGGACAGTGCAATTGCAAAGCCTGGGGATTTGAGCCTTTTCTGGGTCCTCAATGGTTTTCCTCTTGGGGCATGGTTGCCAGCAGTGCCATGCCTGCGGCCATGACCGCCGCCGTCAACCACAACGCCCCCTTGAATGTGCCTGTGGCCTGCGCCATGGCCCCAGCCACCACGGGCGCAATCACCTGCGCTGCGCCATAGCTCAGGGTCAGCCTGGCCATGGCTTTGCCTGGGTTGTGGGGTGCCCGGCGTCCCACCAGCGCCAGCGTCAAACTCACAATGCCGATGAAGGTCGCGCCGTAGCCCACCGCGCCCCCTAAGGCAGCAGCAAGAGAACCCGATAAGGCTGGCAAGACCACCGATACCGTCTGCAAGCCAAACGCTAACAGCAAAGCCCGCGTGTCGCCCCAGCGCCTGGCCACCTTGTCCCACAAAAATACAGCTGGCATCGCCGCCAAGCCCACCATCGCCCAAACCAATGCACCCTCTCCGGCCAGCGCGGGCTCGCGCTCCACAATCGCCACGGTGAAAGTGGCGCTGATCACAAAGCCCCAACCAGCGGCAAAGTAACTGCCTGCCATGGTCAGCATCCATCGACGCGAGACTTTGTGGATGGCAGCGTCTGCACTGGCAGGCGCTGGGGCAGGCGGCACCGGCGGACGCCAAGCCCAAGCAGGCACAAAAAACACCACACCGATAGCGGCCATGGCCAGCCACTGTGACGACCACGAGGCCCAAACATGCGATACGGCCCACACCCCCAGGGCCGACACCACAATGCCCAAGCCGATGCCAATGAAGTGCAAACCCAGCTCGGGGCGCCGTCCTTGCTGCATCAACCAGCCCAACACCAAGCCGGCACCCAGCAACATTCCGGTGGCCCCGCACAAACCACCCAAATAACGCCACAGCGCCCAAGCAGGCAACCAAGTCGACAAAGCCATCCCAGCCACGGTCAAGATCGACAGCCACAGGCCCATGCTGTAGAGGCGGTGGCGCCAGCGCACATCGTCGATCCAGGCCGCCGCCAATGCGCCCGAGATGTAGCCGGCGTAATTGATCGCCGCCAACGCCCCCGCGCTTGCATCGTTCAAGCCGGTCTGCAATTGCAAGACAGGCAACAAGGGGGTGTAAGCAAAACGGCCCAGCCCAATGGTCAGCACCAAGCCAAAAATGCCGCCAATGATGACTTGCCAGGGTCGCAGTGCTGAGGTGTCAGTGATCATGGATGATTGTCATGCAGCCTCAAGGGACTGGATTGCAGGGGATTGTGGCCTTCGCATGGCGACCGGACTGTAGCCACGATGACAGGCTGTCTGTCGATCCGCACCAGGGCGACACGCTGGGCGACGGTCATCGCACCCAATCACGCGATTTTTTGATCTAATGAAAACACAACCCACTCAGGAGACTCTGTATGAACCCTTGGAAACGATCAACACTTGCGCTTGCTCTGGCCCTGACAGGCTTGGGACAGTCCGCATGGGCGCAGGAAGGCACCCGCAAAGAACTCAGCCGCGTGGACCTCACTGGGGCACCGGGGATGGAGGTCGTCAGCTCGTTTGGCGAATACAAAACCGGTGACACCCTGCCACGCCACTTGCACCACGGCATCGAAGCGGCCTATGTGATTCAGGGCACCAAAATTCAGCCGCCTGGCAAAGACCCAATGGAGCTGCCCACGGGTGCCCCCGTGCTCAATCTGCGCGACGTCATGCACGGCGGCTACAAGATCGTGGGTGAACAGTCTCTCAAGCTGTTCACCGTGCACATCGTGGACAAGGGCAAACCGCTGTACGACGCAGGCCATTGAGCCACCAGGGCCCGCCAGCCGGACCCTTGGCTTTTGGACCGCTGCAATGGAGCCCAAAGCCTTCCAGCTCCTGCTTACCTGCGCCCGCTGCCCGGCTTGGCGAATTCGGCATCCGCCCAGGCCTGTGCGGTCTGGCGGTTGAGCTTGAACCCTGCATCGACCTTGAATTCGGCCACAGTAGCACCCCTTTCGTCCTGCGCGCTGAGCACCGCATAAGGGCTGTCTTCGTCTGGCACGACGTCCAGCAGCACCGTGACACGGCCTGAAGTCCCGTTCACGATCACCGATTGGTGAAGCGTGGCATGCAACTGCTGTTCGCTGCGGCGCACAAACTCGCTGGCCGTTTTGACCAAGGTGATGAAGGCCGAGCCGTCGAGCGGCTTGGGGTTCTTTTTGTCGCGTCCCATGGTCCAGGGGCCCACCAGCGCGGGCTCTGACTCACCGGCTTTGTACATCGCCACAGCCCATCCATCGTCGTCTTCGTTTTTGATGACCCGAGCAGTCCAACGTTCGTCCTGCCAAAGGCGGGGTTCTTGCACCAAGGGTGTGTCTTGTGAGTCGTCGATCATTTTGAAATGGCCATGGAAGTCGTTTCCCATCATGCCTCAAGGCCGCAGGTGCAAAGCCAGCAAAAGCACCTGGCTGGTTCCTTGCTCGCGCAAGAGCGCTGCCGCCACCGTGGCCGTCCAGCGGGTGCGGACATCCGTGGCCACCAGCAGCACCGGCCCGGGGGGCAAGTTGGTATCGCCCGTCCAGCGAATGGCTGACTCCAAATGCGCCACCACCGGGGTGGACGCCGCGTCACCCGGTACAGGCCCGCCCGTCCAGCTGAAGACCTTGTGCAAAGGCAACCGCCCCTTTTGGGCGATGTGCTCGGCCATGCGCGTGTTTGCAGTCATGTCGGGGGCAGGCAGGGGCACCACACAGACAGGTCTGCCTGACCAGGTCTTGGCCCATCGCCCCAGCGTGGCCACCGCCCCCGCCAGCAACTCGGCAGGCACTTCACCGGGTGCGGCGGTGCGCAAGGCTTGCAGCTCGACCACCCAGCCCGGATCATCGGCAAAGGCCACAGCGCGGCCGACATCAAAACCGCGAATGCTGCCTTTGCGCCCTACCCCGGCCGGCCAGCGTTTGCGCGGCTCGATGTCCACGTCCACGCCGCGCAAGAAGTTGCGGGCGGCGATCAGTTTGTCGGGTGAAGGGGCAAGGCCAGGAAACGGCAAATGCCCGGTGCACACCGAGCAGCGCCCACAAGGCGCTGGCGACGGGTCGTCCAGCGCAGTCTGCAAATACGCCATCAGGCAGCCCGCACCGTGAGCGTACTGGCGCATGATGCCTGCCTCTTGTTGACGTACCTGGGCCAGCGCCGCCCATTTGGCGCTGTCGTGCACATAAGGCACCCCCGTGGCGCGCCAGGCCGAGCCGTTTTTTTCGACCACGCCCTCGACCGCCAAGATTTTCAACAGCGCCTCCAGCCGCCCCCGGCGCAAGCCTGTGTCGGCTTCGATCTCGATCAGGCTGCGCTCCTCACTGCCCAGGCTTTGCAAGACCTTGTCGGCGGTCTGCGGGTCTGGAATCGACGCCGTGGCGAAGTAATCCCAAATGCGCTCATCGGCATCCGAGGGCAGCAACACCCCTTCGGCATGCGCCACCGCCCTGCCTGCCCGCCCCACCTGCTGGTAATAAGCCACCGGGGTGGAGGGCGAGCCCACATGCACGCAAAAACCCAAATCCGGCTTGTCGTAACCCATGCCCAGCGCCGAGGTGGCCACCACCGCCTTGACCTGGTTGTGGCGCAAACGTTCTTCCACTTTGAGCCGCGTGTCTGCGTCGGTCTGGCCTGAGTACGCGTCCACCGCATGGCCGCAGCTGCGCAAAAACGCCGTCAGCCGATCGGCCTCGGCCACCGTCAGCACATACACAATGCCCGAGCCAGGCAACTGCTCCAGGGCATCGGCAATCCAGGCGTAGCGCTGCAAAGGCGACAAACCGGGCACCACCGACAACGTGAGTGAAGTGCGGGCCAGCGTGCCGCGAAACGTGACCGTGCTTGCGCCCAACTGCTTGCCAATGTCCAAAGTCACCCGCTCGTTGGCTGTTGCAGTTGTCGCCAGCACGCTGGCCGTGGGCGTGGACAACAGCGCCCGCGCCAAGCGTTGGTAATCGGGCCGAAAGTCAAAACCCCAATCGCTGATGCAATGCGCCTCGTCGATCACGATGAGGCCCACCTTCGCCAGCAAAGCGCCCAGCCGCGCCGCAAAACGCGGGTTGCCCAGCCGCTCGGGCGAGACCAGCAGCACGTCGATGGCGTCGTCGTCAAGCCGCTGAAACACCTCGTCCCAATCGTCGATGTTGGTGGAGTTAACAGTGGCCGCCTTCAGGCCCGAACGCTCGGCGGCGTTCACCTGGTCACGCATCAGTGCCAAAAGGGGCGAGACCACCAAGGTGGGGCCAGAACCCGTGCTGCGGATCGCGTGCGTGGCCGCCCAGTACACCGCCGACTTGCCCCAGCCTGTGGCCTGCACCACCAGCACCCGCGAGGCCGGTTGAAGCACGGCGTGTACCGCGTCCACCTGGTCGGCACGGGGCACCGCGCCAGGGCCGGCCAGGCGGGCCAGCACGATGTGCATGTGTTCTTCTGAAAATCCGCGACTGACGGCTTTCATTTTTCATCTCCCTGTATCCTTGAGCCGCCATTTTGGGCCATTCCCAAGGACGGCAACGCAAAGTGTCCGACAATTGTATTTTTGTACTTTTCGGTCAGCAGCGGCTTTCTATGGCGATTCAATGGTTCCCCGGACACATGCACCTCACGCGCAAGGCGATTGGGGAGCGCATCAAAGAGATTGACGTCGTCATCGAAATGCTCGACGCCCGCCTGCCTGGCTCGAGCGCCAACCCCATGCTGGCCGAGCTGATCAAGGGCAAACCCGCACTCAAAATCCTGAGCAAGCAAGACTTGGCCGACCCGGCCCGCACAGCACTCTGGTTGGAACATTACAACGCGCTGCCCGGCGTGAGTGCGATGGGCCTGGACACCAGCATGACCTCGCCCGCCAAGGCGCTGATCGACGCCTGCAGGCAGCTGGCCCCCAACCGCGGCGGCATGGTCAAGCCTCTTCGGGTGCTCATTTGCGGCATCCCCAACGTGGGCAAGTCCACCTTGATCAACACCCTCAAAGGCAAGCGTGCCGCCAAAACCGGCGACGAAGCCGGTGTGACCAAGCAAGAACTGCGCATCGCTTTGGCCGACGACTTTTATCTCTACGACACCCCCGGCGTGCTTTGGCCACGCATCATCGTCGAGCAAAGCGGATTCAACCTGGCCGCCAGCGGCGCTATTGGCGTGAACGCTTTCGACGAAGAGGTGGTTGCGCTGGAGTTGCTCCATTACCTGATTTCGCATTACCCCCAGGCCCTGGCCGAGCGTTACAAGATCGCTGGCGTGCCCAGCCACACCGACGAAACTTTGCTCGAAGCCATCGGCCGCGCGCGAGGCGCCATCCAAAGCGGCGGGCGGGTCAACACCACCAAAGCGGCGCATTTGGTGATCCACGACTTCCGCTCGGCGGCTCTTGGCCGCCTCACGCTGGAAACGCCCGAGCAATTTGCCCAGTGGCTGGCCGAAGGCAAAAAGGCCGACGCCGAACGCGCCGTGCGCAAAGAAGCCACCGACAAAGCCAAGAAGCCACCACGCAAGTGAAGGTCAGATGCAGCGGTCAATGGCTGTGATGACAGCCTCAACCGTGACACGGCCGCCCTTGTTTTTCATCTACGATGGCCCGAGGCAGATGCACTGCCGAGGAGACGGCACTTGAAAATTTCAATCCAGTGGTGGATCACGGCATGGGTGTTGGTGACCGGCTCAGCGCAAGCGGCCTACCCAGACAAACCCATCAAGATCGTGGTGGCCTTCCCTCCGGGCAGCTCCACCGACATCGTGGCCCGAGCACTGAGCCAACCCTTGTCCGAGGCCATGGGCCAGCCCGTGGTCATCGAAAACCGCCCAGGCGCAGGCGGCAACATCGGCACGCAGGCGGTGGCACGTTCCGTACCCGATGGTTACACCTTGCTCATGCACAGCGTGGCCTACTCCGTGAACCCTTCGCTCTACAGCAAGGCCGGTTACGAAGTCGGCAAAGAACTGAGCGGTGTGGCCATGGCCGCCGTCTCGCCCAACATCATCTATGTGCACCCCTCGGTCAAAGCCAACAGCCTCAAGGAACTGCTGGCGCTGGCCCCCACCGAAAAGCTCAGTTACGCGTCCTCGGGCAACGGCACGACCACACACCTGGGGGCCGAGTTGCTGTTCCGCAACTGGGCCAAGGTGGACATCCTGCACGCCCCTTACAGCCCCGCCGCAGCGGCCAACGCTGTGGTCAGCGGCCAGGTGCCCGTGGGTTCCACCTCCATACCCCCTGTGTTTCAATTGGCCAAAGCAGGCAAAGTCCGGCCTCTTGCCGTGACAAGCAGCAAGCGCAGCAGCGCCCTGCCCGATGTGCCCACCGTGGCCGAGCTGGGCTACCCGGGCTTTGAAGCCAACACATGGTTCGCCATGCTGGCCCCCGCAGGCATACCGCGCGAGGTGCTCGACCGCGTCAACACCGAAATCAACAAGATACTGCAAAACAAGGCCTTGAACGAAGGCTTTGCCGCACAGTCGCTGGAGACCGTGCGCATGGACCGCCCCACGCTCGACGCCTACCTGAGCGCCGAAGCCAAAAAGTGGGGCCAAGTCGTGCAGCAAACCGGCGCCAAAGTGGACTGATCCGCGACCCAACAACCTTCCAAAAGAAAGCCCCCATGAAACTCATCAGTTACACCCACGTCAACGCCACCCGCTACGGCGTATTGCAAGGCCAGGGCGTGGTCGACATGCGCCATTGCATGGACAACGCGCCCGCCAGCATCAACGACTTTTTTGCCCAAGCCAGTGGCAACTCGGCGCTCATGGCCAGCATTGCGAAGCGAGCGGCGAGCAGCACGCCCACACCATTGGCCGATGTCAGCCTGCTGCCCTGCGTGCCCCGCCCCAGCAAGGTCATTTGCTTGGGCGTCAATTACCACGACCACGCGGCCGAGGGCGGCAACAAGGTGGCGGACTACCCCACCATCTTTTTCCGTGGCCCATCGTCTTTGCAAGCGCACGGCGGCACCATCCCGATCCCGCCGATTTCCACTTCGCTGGACTACGAGGCCGAACTGGCCCTGGTGATCGGCAAGACCACGCGCAATGTGAGCGAGGACCAGGCACTCGACTCGGTGTTTGCCTACGCCTGCTTCAACGACGCGACGTTCCGCGACTACCAACGCAAAACCACCCAATGGACGGTGGGCAAGAACTTTGACCAGACCGGCGGCTTTGGCCCTTGCCTGGTCACCGCGGATGAGTTGCCCCCTGGCTGCGTCGGTCTGCACATCGAGTCGCGTCTGAACGGCCAAGTGATGCAAAGCGCCAGCACCACCGACATGGTGTTCCATGTGGCCCCGACGATCGCGATGATGTCGGCCTGCATGACGCTGGAGCCCGGTGACGTGATCGTGATGGGCACGCCTGCAGGCGTGGGCTACGCACGCAAACCCCCAGTGTGGATGCATCCGGGTGACACCATCGAAATCGAGATCGAAGGCATCGGCATTTTGAGCAACGGCATTGGCCTGCTGGCCGCATGAAACTCACCACACCATGACAGCAACCCTTCAAGTGGACGTGCTCATCGCTGGCGGCGGGCCTTGCGGTCTGATGCTGGCCATTGAACTGGGGCGGCGCAACATCCCCTGCCTGTTGGTGGATGCCAAACCCGGCACCGCCTTCAACCCGCAGGCCAATGCCACGCAGGCGCGCACCATGGAGCATTTCCGGCGTTTGGGCTTTGCGCATGAGATTCGCAGCATGGGCTTGCCCCCTGAGCACCCCACCGACATCGCCTACCTGACCCGCTTTGCAGGCACCGAGCTGGCCCGCCTGCGCCTGCCCACCGCTGCCGCTGCGCCTCAGGCCATCAAGAACATGTCGGGCTCTTGGAGCGCCGCTGAGCTGCCGCACCGGGTCTCGCAAAAATACGTCGAGGTCTGCCTGCACCGCCAGGCGCAGCACCAGGCCAGCGTCGAGATGCGCTACGGCTGGCAACTGCAGCAGTTCACCGACACAGGTGATGGCATCGAGGCTGTCGTGTCCTCGGTCTCCGACGGGCAAACGCTCAACGTCCAAGCCGCCTACCTGGTGGGTGCCGACGGTGCGCGCAGCATGGTGCGCCACCAGCTGGGCATCGCGTGGGGTGGGGCCACGGGTTTCAAGCGCAAATTCATGGGCGGCAAGATGCTGGCGGTCTACCTCAAGGCCCCCGACTTCTATGCACGCAACTCCAATGACCGTTCGTGGATGTACGTGGTGGTCAACCCCGAGCTGCGGGCATTCATCATGTCGGTCGATGGCGTGAGCGAGTTCGCTTTCCACATCCAGATGGCGGATGACGCCGCTACTGAATCGCTGACGCAAGCCGATGCGCGGCGCTTGTTTGCGCAGGCCTTTGGTCAACCCATTGACATCGAGATCCTTTCAATGGCGACCTGGATGGCGGGCCACGCCTTGGTGGCCGAGTCCCTCCAAAAAGGCCGCGTTTTTTTGGGCGGCGATGCCGCGCATCTGTTCACACCCACAGGTGGATTGGGATACAACACCGCGGTCGAAGACGCCGTCAACCTCAGCTGGAAGCTCGCCAGTGTGCTCAAGGGCCAGGCACCAGCCGCTTTGCTGGACAGCTACCAGCTCGAGCGCCTTGCGCTGGCCGTGCGCAACACCGGTTATGCGCGGCAGTTCGCCGACTCGATTGGCCTGTTCGAGGCTGCACCAGAACTCGAAGACAACACTCCGCAAGGCCAGGCT
Organism: uncultured Burkholderiales bacterium; assembly: GCA_903822825.1. Lineage (GTDB taxonomy): Bacteria > Pseudomonadota > Gammaproteobacteria > Burkholderiales > Burkholderiaceae_C > Limnohabitans_A. The sequence goes on from CAIJQQ010000046.1 coordinate 20,257, forward strand.
GCCAGGACCATCGCTTCAGACTACTTGAATGGCCATGTGCGGCGCGAATTCAACATCCCGGGCGTGACCTTTGGCGGCCGTTACGACGGCAGCCCCATCATCGTGGGTGACGGCACCACCGCCCCGCCCGATGCGGCCAACAGCTACGTGCCCTGCGCCACACCGGGTGGCAGGCCGCCACACGCCTGGCTGCCCGACGGACGCTCGCTCTTCGACACTTTCCACAGCGAATGGACCCTGCTGGTGTTGGGACCACAGCCCTGTGACACCCACGCCTTTGAAAACGCAGCGGCGGCCATGCGCGTGGATTTGAAAGTCGTGCACCAGACCAGCGGCGAGATTTTGGCGCTCTACGAAGCCCCCATGGTCTTGATCCGACCCGACCAGATCGTGGCTTGGCGTGGGCACGGCGCAGAGCAGGCACCTGCCGTGTTGGCGCAATTGCTCGGGGCAGGCGCTACAGTGCGTGCCTGACACCACGAATACCCCGAGATGAACACACGCCTGCCCACGCCCGACAAAGACGCCATCGCCCTGCTCCCGCCGTTTGAGCGGGTGGACCTGGACCGCATCACGCTGGTCTGCACCGGGGTGCAGGCGCGGCAAGCGCAAACGCAGCTGGTGAAAGCGAGCGCCTGGGGCTTTGACACCGAATCCAAACCCACCTTCAAAGTGGGCGAACAATCGGACGGCCCCCATGTGCTCCAACTGTCCACCGCTGAACGGGCATGGGTGTTTCAGCTGCACGATCCCGAGTGTCGCGCCGTGGCAGCCGAACTGCTGGCGCTGCCGGGCACCGTCAAGGCCGGGTTTGGCCTGGGCGACGACCGCAAGCGCATTGTCCAAAAACTGGGCATCGAGCCCCAGGGCATTGTGGAGCTCAACGCCGTGTTCCACCAACGCGGCTACCGCAAGGACATGGGCGTCAAAGGTGCTGTGGCGGTGCTGTTCAACCAGCGCTTCATCAAATCCAAAAAAGCCGCCACCAGCAACTGGGCCAATGAGCGGCTGAGCGAATCGCAACTTGTTTATGCCGCCAACGACGCCTATGCCGCCATTCGGGTTTGGCAAGCTTTGGGCTTGGCTGTCTGAGCTGCAATCCCTGAAAAATTGAATGTCTGAGCGCCAGATCGCCCAGACTTCAAGCCAATCAGTTCAGGGCAAGCTGCGGGTGTAAACCGCCATGGCTTCGATTTCTTCGTCCGTCAGGCTGCGGGCGGCACTGGCCATGGTGCCGTCCATGTCGGCTCGGACGCCACTGCGCAATTTGCGCAGCTGTTGGACGAAGTACTCGCTCGACTGCCCTGACAGACGCGGCACATGTTTTTGCCCTTGCAGTTGCGCGCCATGGCAAGACGAGCAGTACTGCTGCTGCGCAATTTGCTGGCCTCGGGTGATTTTTTCGGCGTCACCACCAGCCACGGCGGGCGGAGGTGGCAGAGCTGCATAGTGTGCCGCGATGTCGCGCATGTCCTGCTCGCTGAGCGTGGCTGCGATGGCCTCCATGCCACCGCCCTTGCGACGCTGGTCGCGAAACTGCAGCAATTGGTAAAAAATCGACAGCTGCGGCTGCGCTGCCAAATGCGGGAAGCCCGGCAAAGCTGACACGCCGTTCTCGCCATGGCAAGCCGCACAGATCTGGGCTTTGGCCTTGCCCGCCACCGCATCGGGTGCGGCGTGGCTGGGCAAACCGCCCAGCACGCACATGAAAAAGGCCATTCCCTGAATGGCCTTGGACAAGCGAAGAAACATCACTTGGCGTGCGAGATGCGGAAGATGGCACCCGCCACGTCGTCAGACACCAGCAACGAGCCGTCCTTCATGACATGCACGTCAGCTGGGCGCCCCCAGAAGTCATCGCCCTGGATCCAGCCCGACACGAACACCTCTTTTTGGGTCACGTTGCCCTTGGCGTCCAACGCCACGCGGACCACATCGAAGCCGGACTTCTTGGTGCGATTCCAAGAACCATGCTCAGCGATGAAGATGTTGTTTTTGTACTCCGCGGGGAACTGCTTACCGGTGTAAAAACGCATGCCCAAAGCGGCCACGTGGGGGCCAATCTTCAAGACGGGCTTGTCAAACTCATCGCAAGAGCGGCCCTTGCCGAAATCGAGGTCCAGCAAATCGCCCTGGTGACAGAAGGGGTAGCCGAAGTTCATGCCCTTGCGCGTGACGCGGTGCAGCGTGTCGTTGGGCAGATCGTCGTTGACCCAGTCACGGGCATTGTTGGTGAACCACAACTCCTTGGTCACGGGATGGAAGTCCATGCCCACGCTGTTGCGCACACCATGTGCCACGGTTTCAAGGATGTTGGTTTTGAGGTTCAGGCGCACGATGACGGCATGCGTCACAGGCTGAACAACGATGTTGGCTGGCGTGCCGATCTGGAAGTACAGGTAGTTGCCATCCGGGCTCAACTTCATGAACTTCCAACCGTGTGGCTCGTCCTTGGGCAGTGCGTCAAACACGACCACGGGCGCTGGTGGGTTGTCCAAATTGGCTTCGATGTTGTCGTAACGGATGATGCGCGAGAGCTCGGCCACATACAAAGAGCCGTCCTTGAACGCCACGCCGTTGGGGCGGTGCAGGCCTTTGGCAATGGTTTTGACTTCGCGCTTGCCGTCTTTTTCAACCACGGCGTAGACGTTGCCAGGGAAACGCGTGCCCACAAACAAGGTGCCCTTGGGGGTTTCCACCATCGAGCGGGCATTGGGCATCCCCGAAGCCCACAGTTCGGCCTTGAAGCCTGCTGGCACTTTGAGCTTGTCGGTCGGAATATCGCTGACCGGCAGTGCGGTCATGCCTGGTGGATGAGGAACCAAGTTGAGCGCCGCTTGCTCAGGCGTTCGGCCTTGTGCCCAAGTGGGCGGGATGGCAGCCGCTGGCGGCGCAGCAGGTGCTTGTGCCATGGCCAAGCCCGATACGGCCAAGCCCAGTGCCAAGCTGGCTTTTTGGAGGGCGTGTTTCACGAGTTTCAATTTCACAGTGGGCTCCTAGATGAAGATCGTGATTAAAGACCCAAGCCGCCACATGCCAAGTCGCCTAGGTGATTCCTTGGCTCATTGCGCGCCAACGGCGCTCACGTCAGCGGTTTGAGCTCAGGCTGAGCCCCTTCAGGCAGTGGGTATTGGTCGACGTTGAGCGACATGCACACCAAGGTGTAGTAACCCAGCGTGGCCATCAAATCCACCACGCCGCGCTCGCCAAAATGGGTCACCGCATCGGCATAGGTCGCGTCACTGACCTGTCGCCGGTCGATCAACTCGCGGCAAAACTGGTACACGGCCCTCACCTCTGGGAGCAAATCGTCTGGCGCGTCGCATCCCTGTGCGATGCATTGCACCAAATTTGATGGCAGTCCAGCCTCTTGGGCGATCGTGCGGTGCGCCCACCAGACAAACTGTGCGGTCCAGTTGCGGGCCATCATCAAGATGGCCAGCTCGTTCAACGCCAGTGGCAAAGAAGAGTCAAAGCGCGTTTGCGCACCGAACTGCTGCGCCAAGTTGCCCACCACTGGGCTGCGCAGCAGCACGTTGTAGGGGCCTTGCATGGCGCCACGTTTGCCGCTCATCACGGCACGCGTCATGGCTTGCTGCGCCGTGCTCATGGTCTCCCAAGTCAGCGGCTTGAAGCGGTGCCCCCGCATTTCAAAAGCGGGGACGCTGTTCTGTGCGGACGGGTCGGAGAAGGTCATGGTGGGGATCGTTTCTTTGTCAAACCGGCTTGTCGCCCTTGAGGGTGATGCGGTTCAAGACACGGCGGTAACCGTGGTAATCGTTGATCGGGTTGTGCTGCGCGCAGCGGTTGTCCCAAAAAGCCAAGGCATCGGGCTCCCAGGCCCAGCGGCAAGTGAATTCGGGCTTGACCTGGTGCTGAAACAAGAAGTTCAGCAGCGATGCGCTTTCCGCATCGGTCAAACCCACAATGCCCGAGGTGTGGGCCACATTCACATACAGGGCTTTGCGCCCGGTTTCGGGGTGGGTGCGCACCACCGGATGGGTGCTGGTGAAGTCCTTGGGTGCAGAGGCGTTGCCGTCTGACTTGAGGCGGTCCTCGCGGGTCTTGGACACATCGGCTTTGGCCGAGCTGTTGACGCCCTGCAAGCCGCCCAGCATGCGCTGCATGGTGTCGGACAAAGCTTCGTAGGCCGCGTATTGGCTGGCAAACAAGGTGTCCCCACCGAAAGGCGGTATCTCTCGCGCCAGCAGCATGGAGCCCATGGGCGGGATCTCCAGATAGGTGGTGTCAGAGTGCCATACCCCGCCAAAGTTCACCTTCTCGTGCTCCAACTTCTTGACTTCGATGATGTGGGGAAAACCGTCCATGCCCTTGACAAAGGGGTATTCGACCGGATCACCCATCGCCTGAGCGAAATGCATGAATTGCAGAAGACTCAAGGGCTGGTGACGAAGAAAAATCACCTCGTGCTTGAGGAACACGTTCCTGATTTCAGCGGCCAGCGCAGCAGATATCGGCTGCGTCAGGTCCACGTCTGAGATTTCAGCGCCCAGGGCCCCGGCGATTCTTTTGACTTTCATGGCGGCAACTCCTGCGCGGTCAATCAGCTGTGGCGCCAGAACTTTTGACCACAGCGGCCCATGTCTTGATGTCGGCGTGCAGCATGGACTGCAGCTCTTGAGGCGAGCTTTCAAAGGGCTCTGCCCCCAAGGCCGCGAATTTGTCATGGAGGTCTTTGTCCTCCATGACCTTCTTGATGTCCTGGTTGATCTGTCGGGCAACGCTGGCGGGCGTACCTTTGGAGGCAAACAAGCCAAACCAGGGGTTGATCACAAAGCCCGGAAAACCAGACTCGGCGATGGTGGGGATGTCCTTGAACGCCGCAGCCCGCTTGGAGCCGGTCACAGCCAGACCTTTGACCGTGCCGCCGCGGATGTGCTGAGCAACTGAAGGCAGGCTGGTGAACACCACCTGAATTTGGCCAGAAATCAAATCGGTCAAGGCTGGCGCTGCGCCCTTGTAGGGCACGTGCTGCATCTTGGCGCCGCTGGCTGTATTGAACATCTCGCCCAGCAGGTGGTTGACCGAGCCATTGCCCGCAGAGCCAAAAGAAACTGGCTTGCTGGCAGCGTAACTCACCAAGCCCTTGATGTTGTTCACGGGGACAGCGGCGTTCACCACGGCCACAAACGGCACGTTGGCCAGGGTGGCCACTGCGACGAAATCGGCCTCGGGGTCAAAAGGCAGCTTGCTGTAAATGCTGGGGTTGATGGCGTGCGAGCCCACATAGGACATCAGCAGCGTGTAGCCATCTCCCGGCGCTTTGGCCACCACGTCCATGCCGATGTTGCCACCTGCGCCCGCGCGGTTTTCGATCACAACCGGCTGGCCCCATTTTTCAGAGAGTTTTTGCCCCACCATGCGCGCCAGCGCATCAGATGCACCGCCAGGTGTTTGAGGCACCACGATGCGCACGGGCTTGGTTGGAAAGCTGGCGGGCGCAGTTTGCGCAGTGGCCGCCTGACCTGCAACGATGGACGCCAACAGTCCTGAAACGAAAAGAACACGAAAGAAATAACCAGCAGCAAAGCGAGAGTTCATGAAACGGGTTCCAGGCAATATGAGACTGGAAATTCTTGCATGCTCCCAAGGCGAGGCCAGTCCTGCAGATGACAGGGCCGATCAGCTTCTCAGCGTTCCAGCTCGCCGCCCGCAAGCCAACGCGCGCCGCGCAGGCACAGCTCCTTGACCACAGGCCCTTTGAGCATGGGCATGTCCAACTTGACCTGGTAGCCAATACGAGTCTGGATGTAAGCCAGGTGCCGATAGCCTTCAGGAAAGGTGGCCAGCGACACCGTGTCCAGCTTCAGCACAGCGGTGGAGTCCACCGGATCGATGCGGTCTTTTTCATAGATCGGCTGGCGGTGCAGCAGCTTCCACTCGCCGTCGTGCCGGGTCACGAAGTCGTAAAACCGGCCTGTGCAGACGACGTCACACAAGACAGGGCCGTTTTCGCCCTCGACCATGCCGCGCTGGGAGATGGTCATTTTGGTTTGCGCGATGGCGCGCTCGCCAGCAACCTCGATGGCCGAGCCTCCCAAGAAGTGGAGAATGCTCACCCCCTTGGCCCAGCCCTCTTGCGTGACGCGAATGAAGTCGGCAAACGGTCCCTGAAACCAGGTGGCCATCATCACCCCATCAGGGTGCCAGACGGTGGCAAAACGGTCCCAATCGCCCGCGTCACGCCACACGGCCCAGCGTTCGACCATTTGGCGGATCAAGATTTCATCATGGATGGCGTTGTTCATGGGGGTGTTGATTTGAAAGTTCAAGACGCGGTGAAGTCCACTTGGTGACGTGCAATGCGCAGACCCTCAAGTTCATTTTTGACCCGATGGTGCTCAGCGTGGCCAGCATACGCGTCAAGCGATGCTTGGTTGTCAAACTCGGTGTACAAAACCACGTCGCATGCGTAGTCAATTCGGCTGGTGTCGACACCGATCTCCAGCTTAAGCAAGCCAGGAATCAAGCCACGCAAGCTCTCAAAGCTGCGCTGGACTTGCGCGATGGCCTGTGCTTTGTCTTCGGGTGTATCACCACGCACGTTCCACATCACAATGTGTTTGATCATGGAAAGCGCCTCAAGCTGCGGGCGGAAAGCCGACTTTTTGGGGCCACAGATTCACAAACGCATGCACCGTGGTGCTGCCGTACAAACCCGCTTTGGTGAAAGGCTCCTCTGCCAGCCAGGCGTGCGCTGCATCGCGGCTGGGGAAGTCGATCACCAACAAGCTGCCCAACATGGTTTGGCCATCGTCGTGGGTGAAAGGCCCGGCAAAAGCCATTCGGTCGGCCGCGGCCGACAAATAAGCCTTGTGCTCAGGGCGCACACGCTGACGCATGTCTGCGTGGTTGGGTTTGTCGATCAGGATGAAGGTGAACAGCATGTCAAATTTCCATGTTCAAGCTGGGTTGTGCTGCTGTGTCACTCGGGCTTGACGCCAGCTTGCTGAGCCACTTTTTGCCAGCGAGCCAATTCTTCTTTGATGTAAGCCGAGAACTGTTCGGGGGGGGTGGCCACGGCCAAGGCACTGTATTGGGCAAACTTGTCTTTCACTTCAGCTGACGCCATGACCGTGACCAGCCCCCGGTGCAGGCGGGCAATCACCGGCTTGGGCGTGCCCGCAGGCACCACGATGCCCTGCCAAGAGCTGACATCAAAGCCCGCAAAACCTTGCTCCGCCACCGTGGGCAATTGCGGCGCGGCGCTGGCGCGCTTGTCGGTGGTCACCGCCAAGGCACGGGCCTTGCCGGCCTGCACCAAGGGGTAAATGCTTGAAAACGGGTCAAACAAGACCTGGATTTGGCCTCCCACCAAGTCGGTGATGGCAGGCGCACTGCCCTTGTAGGCGATGTGGTTCATCTTGATGCCCGCCAGGCTGTTGAACTGCTCCACCGCCAAATGAATGGAACTGCCCGCCGTGCCGTAATTCAATTTGCCGGGTTGGCTTTTGGCCAGTTGCACCAACTCAGCCAGGTTTTTGGCAGGCACACCCGGATGGACCGTGATGAGCAAGGGCTGCACCGCCACCATGCTGACGGGGTCAAAGCTGGTCACGGGGTCGTAACCCAGCTTGGCAAACGTGGCCGGGTTGATGCCCAAGGTGCTGATGTTGCCCATGATCAGGGTGTAGCCATCGGGCGCTGCGCGGGCACCCCATTCAGCGCCAATGGCGCCGCTCGCCCCTGCCCGGTTTTCCACCACCACGGGCTGGCCCAGCTCGGCGCTGAGCTTGACAGACACCGTGCGCGCCACGATGTCGGTCACGCCGCCCGGTGGGAACGGGACGATCAATTTCAGAGGCTTGCTGGGGTAATCGGCCTGAGCCCAGGCCAGCGATGAGAGCAAGCTGCACAGAACCAACAACGGCTTGAGCAGACGGGTGGTGAACCATGTCTTCATGCGGTGATCTCCTGGTACGCCAGTTCTTTGGGCGGGCAATGCAAACTCAAAATCGTGGCCCCTTCAGGCCCGGCAGTGCACACGGGCAGCGCTTCATCCCGCGACACAAAAAAGAGTTCCCAGGGTGCCAGCGTTTGGGTGGGCAAATTCAGCTGCCCCTGCAAGACGAAGACAAAAACGCCATCGCTGGCAGGATGCCGGTCCATGTGAATTTGGCCTTGGGGCTGCAGTTGTAAATAGCCCACGCCCAGGCCATCGGCTTCGAAGGGGTGAAGCGCCAGTTCTTGCCCAAGCTGAGAGCCGGCAGGCGGCGCAGACAAATCGATGGGGCCCACTGTGAGGTGCCGTTTGGGGCCGCGCACCATGTGTTCGCGCGCTTGTGTGGCTGGAATAAAGCCCGACTCGCACACAGGCCGAATGGTGAAGTACTTGATGCCTTTGGGGCCTGCTATCAAAGGGCCATACCCGGTGTATGCCCCGGCGTAATGCACCAACACGCAGTCCAATGCATGAGGGCCAATTAGCCCATCACCCCCGACAAACACTTGGAATTGGTTTTGCCGATGAAAATGCGCCTCCAGCGTGGCATGAGGCGGTTGCTCTATCAATGATGCTGTTGGTGAAAGCACCGGGTCGTCCCCAGCCTCCAGCCATTCGGACTTGTAGAAATGCTCGACCATTTTGGGCAGCTGCCGCCGCTTGGTCACCCCATGGGCTCGGGTTCCTATGGCAATCATCGAATACTCCTGGGCATTGAAGCGCTCAGTGTGGCGACAGACCTGACATCCATCAAGAATGCCATGTCTTGTGGGGGACTTCGCTTGACATCGCTGGCCCAAAAGCACAACGACGCCCTCTGCAAGCGGACGTGGTGATGGCCTTGCACACCAAGCCCCCTAAAATCGGCACTGCTCCAAGCTGGCTGTTCCAGCACGACCCACCTGAACCTGCAACATGTCCGACAACACGGCCCCCAACGACGCAACTCACTCACACCCCGCAAGCTCGGTGCTGGAGTTTGCCAACGCCTTGTGGCGCGTGCGGCGCCCCAAGCCCTTTGTGTTGGTGATTGACGGTGAAGTCGGTTGTGAAGGCACCGAGCCCAGCGACTACCTGCACGACAAGTTGCTCTTGCCGGAGTGGCGCGAGGCCTTTTACCAATTGGTCGATGACACAGGCTTGGTCGTCTGCCTGAACTCGCACACCCAACACCCCACCTACCGCGACGTGCGCGGGCGCTCCAGCAAAGGGCGCCTCAGCCAAGGCGAGTACTACCACCACGACGGATGCACTGGTCCTGTCAAGCCGCGTTTTGTAGAAATACGCTGCCCCATCCAGCCGCAAACACGCGGCGTGGCCACCGCTGTGGCGCCACACCGCGACGTGGTCAAAGCCATGGTGAAAGTGCTGCCCGCCGAGTTGGCCACCCACTCAGCCCTGGCCGGGCAAGACACGAGCACCGAAACCCTGAACACAATGGACGATGCTGCGCTCGACCAATTGCAAGGTCTCATCACCCGCACCGTGCGCAAAAAACTCAACGCCGAAGGCGCACGCAGCTACTTCCGCCAAGTCGATGCCGCCGCCAACGCTTACTTTGAACCTTGGGCCTTGGGCGAGAGCCGATTCATCGCCAACGCCAACAGCCGCGCAACCATGCAACACCGCCGCGCCTACCAAGCGGCGCACACGGGCGGCGTGGCCCATGGCCACCTGGTCAAACGCTGGCCCCATGAAGAGCTGCTGCTGCCCGGACAGGTGCTCGACCAGACCTTGATTGCCGCGCTGTGCAGCGAAGAAGGTGATGCGGCAGAGGGCTTCAAATTCCTGGACAATGGGAATGGTGTCCTTCATAAGGAGTTGGCATGACTTGGTTGATCTTGGGTTTGGTTCTTTTTTTAGGCGCGCATTCAACGCGCATTTTTGCTGACGAATGGCGAACCCGAACCCTTGCGGCTTGGGGCGAGAAGCCTTTCAAAGCGGCCTGCGCTTTGGTGTCCTTGTTGGGTTTTTATGGGCTGATCGTCGGCTACGCCGAGGTGCGACTGCATCCAGTTTTTCTGTGGCAGCCCCCCATCGCGACGCGGCACATCAGCGTTTTGCTGATGTTGTTTGCCAGCATCTTGCTGGTTGCAGCTTACATTCCGGCGAACCATTTCAAAGTGCGCTTGGGCCACCCCATGGTGTTGTCAGTCAAGGTGTGGGCCTTGGCACATTTGTTGTCCAATGGCAATTTGGCCGATGTCATTTTGTTCGGTTCGTTTTTGGCATGGTCCGTCATGAACTTCAAATCTGCCCGCGCGCGCGACCGTGCCCAAGCCGATAACCAAGCGCAGGTATCAAGCGAAGCTGCGCCGCCCACACTGCCCAAAACATCTGCCACGCTGATCGCGGTCGCCGCCGGTGCAAGTGTTTGGGGGCTGATTACTTTTGTATTGCACGCGCGGTTGATTGGCGTCTCGCCCTTGGGTTGATAGGGCATGTACCGAATTGAATCCTTTTTGAGAGGCTAGAGGGCCGCCGCCCAATCCATGAGCCCCTTGCCGCCGTCGGCTTCGGCAGCGCTGACGCAGGTACCCCAAGCCATGCCCATCACCGACAAACCAAGGCTTCGCGAGCACGGTCCACAAGCTCATGGGTCTGCCTCTTTGCCACGGGTTTGTGAATGCACGGTGGGCGATGCGTTGCAGGCTGCCCACCGCACGGCGATTATTTGGACATCAACACGGTGTCGACGGCATGAATCTCACCATTGTCGGCAGCCACGCAGGATTTGCGGCAAGTGCCCAATGTGCCGCTGCGAATGCGACAGGTCTGTGTGCTGGAACGCACAACGCTGCGTCGCATTCACCCCATCGCGCTAGGGGGTCGGCCCTTGCGGACCGTCGGCACGCACCGGCGCCACCAATTGACATCCCCGCTTCTCAACCGTTTATCGCGCAGGTGACAGCTTGGCATGTCTGACGCTGGTTGCCCCCATTGCCATGCTCGATCTTGAATCCTAAATTGGTGCCTCTGGCAGATGTTGCCAGCAACAAGATGGAGACACTGGATGACACACAAAACCTTGACGATGACGACAAGAGCCCTGCGGCCCACACTGTTGACTGCTGCACTGGCACTGGTGGCTACAACCGCTTTCGCACAAGCCCTGCCCGCGGCCAAGCCCGAGTCGGTGGGCATGTCCAGCGAACGCTTGGCCAAAATTGGCGCTGCCCTGCAACAAGATGTGAACGACAAGAAACTCCCCGGCGCGGTGGTGATGGTCGCACGCAAAGGCAAACTGGTTTACAGCACTGCCGTGGGCAGCCTCAACAACAGCACGGGTGGGGCCATGAGCTCAGACGCCTTGTTCCGCATCTACTCCATGACCAAGCCACTGGTGTCCACGGCACTCATGATGCTGGTGGAAGACGGCAAGGTGCAGCTCACCGATCCGGTCAGCAAGTTTTTGCCCTCATTCAAGGGCCCCATGGTCAGCGTTCCCACCTTTGACCCCGTGTTCAATGGGGTGACCTTCAAGCTCATGCCCGCCAACCGAGAACCCACGATTCAAGACCTGCTGCGCCACACCTCCGGCATCGCCTATGGTGAGCTCACCAAAAACACCTTGGTGAGAGACGCCTACATCAAAGCTGGCGTATTCAAAGCAGACCTCGACTACGATGCCCGCACGCTCAGTGGCGCGGAAATGGCAGACGGCTTGGGCAAAGCGCCGTTGGCACAGCAACCCGGCACCTTTTGGGAATACAGCCTGTCGGTGGATGTCCAGGGTCGTGTGGTGGAAGCTGTGAGTGGCAAGCGCTTGAACGACTTCATGCAAGAGCGCATGTTCAAGCCTTTGAAGATGACCGACACCGGCTTCAGCGTGCCCGCAGCCAAGCTGCCTTTGTTGGCCGAGGCTTTTCCCAAGGACCCGGCCACTGGCGCAACCAACAAACTCATTGATGTCAGCAAAACACCGGGCAACGATTCAGGGGGCGCTGGTGGTGTGAGCACAGCAGGCGACTACCTGCGTTATTGCCAAGCCATGCTCAACGGCGGGCAATTGGATGGCGCACGCATCCTTTCGCGCTCGACCGTGAACTTGATGGCTTCAGACCATCTGGGCAGTGCCATCAGCACCGCCGTCAACCCGGGCATGCTGTTATTGGGCACACCTGGCTACACCTTTGGTCTGGGATTTTTGGTTCGCCAGAGTGACGGCATTGCCGGCGTACACGGCACCACCGGCGAGTTCATGTGGGCGGGCTATGCAGGCACTTTCTTTTGGGCCGAACCCAAAGAGCAAATCTGCGCGGTTTACATGACGCAAGCACCCAGCCCACTTCGCGCCTACTACCGCCGGTTCATGAAGGACATGGTGTCACAGGCCATTGTGGACTGAGACGCTACAGCATTGGCTTTTTTGCAGCCGCTTGAGCTCGCTCAAGCGGCTGGCTGGAATGAAAAGCACGAGGGAAGCCGCCAAACCTGGCCAGTTATGCTCAGACCGCAGCAGAGCTTTCCAGCGTTGACTGGAAGAGGTCTTGATGTGTTCAATTCAAGCTTCATGGGTTTGAGCGGCTGCTTGGAAAATGCCCTTTTGCCGCGCAAGTGACAGTTGCGCAGGCGGCACGTGCATAGAGTGCAGGCTAAATCACCCATCGAAAGAGCAGCCATGTCGCCCGAATCAACCGCAGCACAAGCCCCAGCGCTCAACCAAGACGACCCCGTTTGGCAAGCCAAGGTGCACCTGGCCGCCGCTTTGCGTTTGGCGGTGTTGCACGATTTTGACGAGGGCATTGACAACCACTTCACCGTCATGGTGCCGGGACGTGAAGACCAGTACCTGATCTCGCCCTTTGGCGTGCATTGGTCGCAAGCCCGCGCGAGCACCATGATGGTTTTCAACGAAGCGGGTGAAACGCTGGAGGGCACCGGCGTGGTGGAACTTTCAGCGCAATCGATCCATGCTCCGGTGCACCGCCTCACGGGTGCCAAAGTGGTGCTGCACACCCACCAGCCCTGGGCACTGGCTTTGAACATGCTCAAAGCCAACCGTTTGCTGCCTGCCACGCAAACTGCGGCGTTCTTTGATGGCACCATCGCCTACGATGACCACTACACCGGGCTGGCCGCTGATTTGTCAGAGGGTGAGCGTTTGTCGCAGCTCATGAGCGGCGGAAAAACGGTGATGTTCATGAAAAACCATGGTGTGATGACGATTGGGGATACCGTGGCGCAAGCCTACCGCAGGCTGTACAAACTCGAAAAAGCCTGCCGCACCCAAGTGCTGGCCATGGGCACAGGCCAGCCATTGAACGTGCTGACCGAATCGGTGATCCAACGCATCAAAAACCCCAGCCCGCAAGACCGACACCCCAGAAGCGAACGCGAACGCCTGTTTTTTGAGGCCATGATGCGGGTGATTGACCGGGTGAACCCGGGTTATGCCGATTGAGTCGGGAGCAAGTTGCTGAACAAGTTCATCCTGGACTTGCTGGCTTGTTTCAGGTCGTTCAAGCCCAAGCAGCATCGGGCTCGGTGCTAATCACCTGGGGTATGATTTTTTTCGACCGAAGCATGGGTGCCTTGCATCCGTTCGCTCGCAATGACTTCAGCCGTCACATGGGTTTTATGATCCACCTTGTGCGCCTGCAAGGGGCTGGCCAACAAAATTGAAGCGTCAAGCAACTGCATGCCACCGCTCTGTGAAATAGGCTGCCGTCTGAAGCAAAGCACTGAATAGAAAAAGGAGCCGTTTATACGGCAGCATTTTTAAAAAAATCTTTCACATCTTCCGGCGTATTCACTGACCAGCCACGCTGGAAACGTACTTTGCCACCAGACGGATATCCGCATCGGACAGATTGCTGAATGCGGGCATCTGACCAATACCATTCCTGACCGCTTTTTCAACTCGGGCCGCATCTGGCTTGAGCTCATCCAGTGAAGGTCCGATTTCGCCACTCGCACCGGCATGCTTGAACGTGTGGCAAATGGTGCAAGCGGGTTGCGCAGTCCGGGTGAAGATTTTTTTGCCAGCTTCTAGCGTCATGCCGTCCTGATCTTTATTCTGGGCGATGGCAGAAGCTGAGGCCAGTGCTGCTGATATGGCAAGCAAAAGGGACAAGGTGCTGCGGATTGTGCGTTGACTCATGCGGCCACCACATTGATTTGCAATGCATGGTCTTTCCAACTGTTGTTGTTATAGCCGCCCGAGTTTTCCACCCTGGCTTCGGGCTGAACCTGGCCCTGGCTGTCCGTCGCACGACAGGCGATGTTATGGCTACCCGCATTCAAGCGCACCGCAAACACAAACTGACGCCAAGCATATTGACCCATGTCAGGGCCCACAAAGCGTGCTGCTTTCCAAGTGTTACCCCCATCGACTGAGACTTCCACAGATTTCACTGCATGCATGCCACCAAAAGCCACCCCTTTTATCAGGGTGTCGCCAACGGGGACATCGCCAGCTTCAGGTGCTGGTGAATTGATCCAGGATTTCACATTCATCTCCCAGACCGATGGGTGAGTAGGATCCCCTTTTTGGCCTGGTGGTGAAATGCGGTAGCCGTGTTTCTGGATATTGGCTTCGGTCTGTTCGGTGGTGAAGGCCAGACGTTTGATGTATTTGATGTTGTTGACGCCGGTATAGCCTGGAATGATCAAACGCAGCGGGCCGCCGTGTGCCAGTGGGAGCGGGGCACCGTTCATTTCCCATGCCAGAATGGCTTCTTGCAGCGCTTTGATTGGCACCGAGCGTTCCACCATCACAGATTTAGGATCTATACCCTCCGGCAGCCTTTCTCCACCCGTACCCGTCAAATACACCATCCCGTCAGCCACACCGCCAAGAGCCGCGATCAATTCGCGAACCGGGACACCGCTCCAGACGACGCAACCGGCAGCGCCGATCTGCCAGGGCGTGCCGCTGGGCTTGCTCGGGAACAGGCCGCGCCCGTTACCCGAACATTGCAAAACCGCTGTGACGGTTTCCAGGCCCAGGCGTTTCAATTGTTTGAGGTTGAGTGTTGCTGGCCGCTTGACGCCTTCTATCTGCAATTCCCAGGCGTCACGGTTCGCCACGATGGCAGCATCCGGTGCAGGCAGGTTGTTGCGCACGTACAGGTGCTCGGCCGGGGTAATAACGCTCGTGCCAAATGAACTGCGTCTGGTTTCTATGGTGCCGCTGGAATGCACGATGAGTGCCGAGCCGTCTTTCCAACCCACATAAGGAGGAAGTGGTTTGGCAGCAGCGCTGGCCGTTGCGGCACTGGCCGCCGCCTGGGCCATGGCATTGTGCTGAAAACCCGCCAGTCCTGCCGCGGCTACGCTGGCACTGCCCGATGCAAGCCAGCGCCGACGCGCAGGGTTGCTGGTCTGTATTTGCTGTGATTTGGTGGACTGAGTCATGCATGTTCTCCAGAGGATTGCGGATGGAAAAAAGCGCCCCCACTTTTTTGATTATCACCCAGGTTTTGGGCATCACAAGCCACATCAGTTGATGCGCTGAACGACTTCAACGGCCGGTGCAGCTTGGCACGCCGCATCCTGGTCCGGCAGGTTTCCACACCCCACCAACTTGCGCATCAGCACCATCCCACAGCGGCGGTCCGCATGCTGGCGTGATGCGCGGAGGCTCTGCCGCCAGTTCGGGTCTTCTGTATCCAAGCTGCCGGCAAATCTATTGGCGTGTTGACGTTACATCTTTGCAACGCCCGTTCGCCAACGCCCCCGCCATGCCGATGCTCTCGCCCAACTCAGGGTGTGCGTGAATGGTTTTGCCAATGATCACGGCATCAAAGAGGCCATTGGCAATGGGGCGCCCTCATGCTGCTCAAACTGAGAAGCCCAATCACCTTGAAGTCTTAAGCTACACCATGCGCAGTGGCGTCATTTCAATCTTCATGTAGGGGTAATACGGTAACTTTGATAGTTTCGCGTCCGCGTCTTGGACATCTTTCGCAAGCAGAACCAGGTAAATGCCTGCGGCTTCTTGTTTGATGTACGAGGCAAGGAGGGTTCCGTCTTCCTCCCAAGCCTTGACCATGGCTTGCTCTGCAGGCAACAAACGCATGCGAGTTTCGTTGTCCAGGCCTTTTAACAAAATATCGACCATCAATTTTTGCATTGCTTTTCTCTTGAGGTTTTGTGTTGAGTGACTGTCATTTTGAAAGGCTAAATCTTTAAACCCCAGCTGGGCCTAACGCGGGGTAGTCCACGTACCCTTGGGCTTGGCCACCATACATGGTGGCGCGATCAGGCTGGTTAAGTGTGGCACCGCGTTTGAAGCGCTCAGGCAGATCCGGATTGGCCAAGAACAACGCCCCGAATGACACTGCATCAGCACCGCCTTGATCAATGACTTGTGTGGCGCTGCGCTGGTCATAGCCTGTGTTGAGCAAAAGCAAACCTGAGAAAAGTTCGCGCACCCTTGCTGCCAAAGGGCTCACTCCTTCGGGCAGTTGTGCAGGTTCCATGAAATGCAGAATACCGAGCTTGCGAGCTGCGAGTTGCTCGACAACATACAAATAGGTCTGCTCTGGCTGGCTATCGCTCATGCCGTTGTAGGGAATGCGGGGCGACAGCCGCACAGAAACCCGTTCTGCACCCCAGACGGCGATCACAGCATCGGTGACTTCCAGCAGGAAGCGGGCACGATTTTCGATGGTTCCGCCGTATTGATCGGTGCGTTGATTGGAACCATCCTCGAGGAATTGAGCCGGCAGATAACCAAACGCACCGTGGATTTCGACCCCATCAAAACCAGCAGTTTTGGCAGCTTCTGCACCCGCCTTGAACAGCGCAATCGCCTGCTTGATGTCGTCAAGCGCCATCTCTCGCGGGGTCACGGTGTCTTGGGGGCCTTTGTGGGTGTAGACCTGTCCTTTGAAACCGATGGCGGAAGGCGCCAGAGGAAGCTTGCCTGCGTGGAATTCGGGGTGAGACACACGACCCACGTGCCACAACTGAGCAAACATCAAACCGTCTGCATCGTGCACCGCGTCTGTGACACGCTTCCAGCCTTGGATCTGTGCTTGCGTATGGATGCCGGGCGTGAACACATAACCAATACCCTGCTCGCTCACTTGGGTGCCTTCGGTGATGATCAGGCCCGCAGATGCGCGTTGCGTGTAGTACTGAACCATCAGGTCGTTGGGCACCCGCTCTGGAGCGCGTGAGCGCGTCATTGGTGCCATGAAAACGCGGTTTTTAAATTCAAATGGCCCATGGCTGAACGGGCTCAGTAGTTTTGCTGTCGACACAATAAATCCTTTGAAGTGGTGAAGTAAAAATGCAAAGGACGGATCGTATGCTGTATCATTTTTAAAATATACAGTTCAATTAAATACATAAAGTCTCAAAATTGGAACACTTGAATTTTCAGGCCTTGGCCGACTTCAATCTGGTGGCCCGTTACGAAGGATTTGGCAAAGCCAGTCGATCCAGCGGGCGTTCCAAAGCATCTTTATCCAGACATGTCGCCGAGCTCGAAGAGAATTTAAGGGTGCGATTGCTCGAGCGTGTGGATCGTTCATTTCGGTTGACTGAAGAGGGGAAAAACCTTTACAACCGCACGGCAGGTTTGTTGGGGGAAGTCTCGGATGCGGCGCAAGAATTAACCGAGGGTCGGGGTAAGCCACGAGGTCGCTTGCGCGTCAGTGCGCCTGTCACGTTTGGGAATACCGCCATCGGGCGATTGGCGGCCGAGTTTGCAGTCCAATATCCTGAAGTTCAATTGGAAGTCACGGTAGAAGACCATGCCGTTGACTTGATCGAGGATGGCTACGATGTGGTGATCCGCGTCAACCCCAAGCCTGACGACGGGTTGGTCGGGCGGTGTTTCTTTCGCGATCGGCTGGCGGTCGTTGCAGCACCGTCGCTGACTTTCCCAACAGCGACTTCAGGTTCTGACGCTCTGCCCAGCGTTCCCGCTGTTGTTGGCATTGGCATGCCAGAGAACAGCTCATGGACCATTTGCAGCGGCGAAATCACGCACACCATTCATCGGCACGCCGTACTCAGACTGCCCAATCCCATCATCATCCGAGACGCCGCGCTCGCTGGAATTGGTGCAGCGGTTTTGGCTAGGCAGTTCATAGAAGATGACATTGCCAAAGGCAGACTTATTTGCTGGGGTGAAGTACCTGAACGTTCCGTAGAGATTTGGATACTGCACTCATCACGCCGTTTGGTCAGCAGCAAAGTGGCGGCTTTTGTTCGGTTTGTATGTGATGCTTACGTTGACAAAGAGGTCGGTTTAAACGGTCTGCCAGTTCCGCTTTGACTGCGCACAAAAAAGTCAGTGTCAGAAAAAACGGACCATTGACAGTCCGTTTTTTTTGCAAGGTGAACTGGGGCTGTCGCCGTAAGCGAATGCGGCGTTGTTCAAAGCCCCGAGGAGCGATGTCTACTCGCGAAACATCACTTGCGTGCTGGCTCCACCTGCAATCGTGCTGTTGTAAGCCGTGTTGGAGGCAGCGTTCTGCGTGTTGTCCCCTGTGGTGGAGAAGAACAAGCCGCTGCCAAAGCCACCCAGGTTGGACAATGCGCCGGTGTCGACAGCGTTACCGGTGTAGATATAGGTTTTACCGGTGCTGCTTTGGCTAATCGTGTTGCCCGATACCGTCTTCACCTGCCCGCCAC
>CAIJQQ010000047.1 GCA_903822825.1 uncultured Burkholderiales bacterium
GGTCATGTACCAGCACATTTTCTGGTTCTTCGGTCACCCCGAGGTGTACATCATGATCTTGCCGGCTTTTGGCATCATCAGCCAGATCGTGCCCGCTTTTTCCCGCAAGAAACTCTTCGGTTACGCCTCCATGGTGTACGCCACTTCTTCGATCGCTATCCTTTCGTTCATCGTGTGGGCGCACCACATGTTCACGACCGGCATGCCTGTGACCGGTCAGCTGTTCTTCATGTACGCCACGATGCTGATTGCTGTGCCGACCGCTGTGAAGATCTTCAACTGGATCGCCACCATGTGGCGTGGCTCCATGACATTTGAAACACCCATGCTGTTTGCTGTGGGCTTCATCTTCGTGTTCACCCTGGGCGGTTTCACGGGCCTGATTTTGTCCATGGCGCCGATTGACATTCAGATGCAAGACACTTACTACGTTGTGGCCCATTTCCACTACGTGCTGGTGGCGGGCTCCTTGTTTGCCTTGTTTGCAGGTTTCTATTACTGGGTGCCCAAATGGACCGGTGTCATGTACAACGAGTCCCGCGGTAAGCTGCACTTTTGGTGGTCGTTGATCTCCTTCAACGTGACCTTCTTCCCGATGCACTTCTTGGGCTTGGCCGGCATGCCACGTCGCTACGCCGACTATCCGATGCAGTTCACCGACTTCAACATGCTGGCTTCGGTGGGTGCTTTCTTCTTCGGTTTTGCTCAGGTGTACTTTTTCCTCTTCATCGTCTTGCCGACCATGCGTGGTCAGGGCGTCAAAGCAGGTCAAAAACCTTGGGAAGGCTCAGAGGGCCTGGAGTGGGAAGTGCCATCACCAGCCCCTTTCCATACCTTTGAAAACCCACCCAAACTCGACGAGTCTGCGACGCGTGTGATCGGTTGATGGAAAGTTTGCGATGACACCCGAACAAAAGAAAAACAATGTGCGCTTGGGCCTGATTTTGGCCTCCGTTGCACTCGTGTTCTTCGTTGGCTTTTTGACGAAGATGGTGCTCTTGGGCTACTGAGGTCAATCGGATGAATCTGCGCTCTGAAAACCTGAAGATGGTGGGCAAACTGGTGGTTGTGACCGCTGGCATGTTCTGCTTTGGGTATGCGCTCATCCCGATTTACAAACACATTTGTGAGATCACCGGGATCAACATCTTGTCGGTTTCAGAACGCATGGTGCCGGGTAACGGCACCACGGGCGCTGCGGTCAAGTTGCCCGCCAATACCCAAGTGGATATGAGTCGTACCATCACGGTTGAGTTTGATGCCAATGCCCGTGGGCCCTGGGAGTTCAAACCTCAAAAAAGCTCGGTGCAAGTCCATCCTGGCGAATTGGCCACGGTCATGTACGAGTTTCAAAATGTGCAGAACCGCCGCATGGCGGCTCAAGCCATTCCAAGTTACGCGCCGCACCAGGCGGCCAGCCATTTCAACAAGCTCGAGTGTTTTTGCTTTAACCAGTACACACTCGAGCCTGGCGAAAAAAAGCAATGGCCTGTTTCGTTCGTCATCGACCCCAAGCTGTCCAAGGATGTGAGCACCATCACCTTGTCCTACACGTTTTTTGAGGTAGGCGGTAAAACACCCCCAGCCCCTGTGGCACAGGTGGTCCCCTTGAACGGAGTGGGGTCGTGAGTGACATGGTGCGCACCATTCAGGCCGTGTTGTGGTCTTTTCTGGGCATCCGCAAAAAGGCCGATTACCAAAAAGACACCGAGCGTCTCAATCCGTTCCACGTCATTGTGGCGGGCATTGTGATGGCATTGTTATTTGTGCTGGGGCTGATGGCCCTGGTCAATTGGGTGGTGGCGCAGCCCACTGGTTTGTAACCCCAAAATTGAATTACCAAGAAAAGAGAGCAGGAGCCCCCATGAGTTCTACCGCACACGGCACAACGCCTTATTACTACGTGCCACATCCATCTCGCCATCCTGTGATGGCGGCCATTGGTTTGTTTTTCGTGATTCTTGGCGCAGGCCAATGGGTCAATGGCGCAGACTGGGGGCAGTATTCGCTGTTTGGTGGTCTGGCTTGGTGGCTGATTGTTTTGTACCAATGGTTCAAAGAGGCCATTTCTGAAAGTGAAGGCGGCTTGTACGGTCACAAAATTGACCTTTCCTACCGCTGGAGCATGACCTGGTTCATCTTCTCTGAAGTCATGTTCTTTGGTGCCTTCTTCTCGGCACTGTGGTGGGCCCGCATGCATTCCTTGCCTGCACTGGGCAGTTTGGAAAATGCCTTGCTTTGGCCTGATTTCAAAGCGGTCTGGCCCACCCTGGCGGTGGGTGCCACAGCTTCACCTGCGGGCATCGTCGAGCCTTTTCAGACGATGACGCCGTTCTGGCTCCCGACCATCAACACCGGCTTGTTGTTGACCTCGGGCGTGACACTGACCATCGCGCACCACGCTTTGCAGCACGGTGACCGCACCAAAACCATCCGGTTCATGTGGATGACCGTGGCACTGGGGATGGTTTTTCTGTTCGTTCAGGGTTACGAGTACGCTCACGCTTGGACCGATATGAACCTGAAATTGTCCTCAGGCGTCTATGGCTCAACTTTCTACATGTTGACCGGCTTTCATGGTTTCCACGTGTTTGTAGGCATGCTCATGTTGCTGTTCATCACACTGCGCTTGCAAAAAGGGCACTTCACAACCGAGCGACACTTCGGCTTTGAAGGCGCGGCTTGGTACTGGCACTTTGTGGACGTGGTGTGGCTGGGTTTGTACATCCTTGTTTACTGGCTGTGATCGATGCACTGCTTCAAAGAAAAGCGCCCCAACGGGCGCTTTTTTTGTGTGCTCCCCGTTCATGCGCCGGCAGGGATGCCAGAAGGCTGGATCCAACCCATCTTCCATGAGATGAGGACACAGATGAAAAGCAGTATGGAAAAACCGACCCGGAATGCCAGTGCCTTGGCCATGTTCCCTTTGGGGCGCTGTATGCCTTCTGGGCTGGGAGGGCCTCCTCGCATCATGTACACCAAGGCCATGACCAGGCTGGCCAATATGGCCACAAATGCAAATGCAACTAAGAGTTTCATGATCGGAATTATCCAATGAGCGAGAGGTCCTTGTCTATTTGGCGAATTGGCATCTTGCTGGCCGCTGTCGCGGGGGTGCTCAGCACCGCGGCCTTGGGCCGATGGCAATTGGCGCGAGCCGACGAAAAGCAGGCGCTGACGGACCAAAGGCTGTCAAAGGCCGCCATGGCCCCAGTGCAGTGGAGTGAACTGGGAAGGGCAGGCGAGGGTATTGAAAATCGCCAAGCCTTGCTTCACCGCTCTGTGCTGCTCAAAGGCCATTGGGAGGCAGAAAAAACCGTCTACCTCGACAACCGTCAGATGCAGGGTCGTGCAGGCTTTTATGTGGTGACGCCCTTGGTGTTGAACGGCGGTGGGGTTGCCATCCTTGTGCAACGCGGCTGGGTGCCACGGTCGTTCACCGATCGTCAAAGCTTGCCAAAGGTCACTGCACCCGATGCGGAAGTGGCTTTGCAAGCCCATTTGGCCCCATGGCCTTCACGGATGTATGACTTTGCAGGCGTGGAGCGGGGCCCAATACGGCAAAATCTCGACTTGCATGATTTCCGATCTGAGACAGGCTTGCCGCTGCTGGAAGTCAGCGCGGTGCAGGCAGGTCCCGCCAGCGAAGGCTTGTTGCGTGAGTGGCCTCAAGTGGCTTCTGGCATAGAAAAACACCATGGTTATGCATTCCAATGGTTCGGGCTCAGCGCCTTGATCGCTCTACTTTATGTCTGGTTTCAAATTGTCCAACCCCGCAGAAAACAAAAAAATGGTTGATGCCCCCCTGGCCATGACCGTGCATGACATGCCCGGTCCATTGGAGGTGGCACAGGCCGATGAGCAACGAACCGTCTCCGGGCGAATGAAAATGCTGATGGTGATGCTGGTATGCGCCACGCCCATCATTGCTTCTTACTTCACTTATTACGTGATCCGCCCCGAAAGCCGCCGCAACTATGGCGAACTGATCACGCCCCTCAAGGAAATGCCACAGGCCACGGTGCACGACATGAAGGGTACGGCGCTGCCCTTGTCAAACCTCAAGGGCCAATGGTTGCTGGTGTCGGTCAGCGGGGGCGCATGTGATGCGTCTTGCCAGCAAAACTTGTATTTCCAGCGCCAACTGAGAGAGGTACTGGGTAAAGACAAAGACCGTCTTGACCGCTTGTGGTTGATCAACGACGAGGCCCCCGTTCCTTCAGATTTGCAGCTGGCATTGAACCCGACGCAAGCGCTGCGGATGGATGCAGGCGCACTGCAAAACTGGTTGACTCCAGCCACCGGACACGCGCTGCAAGACCATTTGTATGTGGTCGATCCGATGGGCAACTGGATGATGCGTTTTCCGGCGAACATGGATGTGACGTCGGCCTCCAAGGCCAAACGTGACCTGGAGCGCCTCATGCGTGCTTCTGCGTCATGGGATCAACCAGGACGCTGACACCATGCCAGTGGATTTGTACAACCTCCGACCGGCTTTGGAACTCATGGGCTTGGGCTTGTTGGTGGCAGGGCTGCCCTTGTTCTGGACCTGGCACAAACACCGCCAGGCAAGTCCTTCGGGAAAATTGAAGGCGCTGACGGTTTTGACCTTGGTGTTGACTTTCGAGCTGGTGCTGGTGGGAGCGTTTACGCGCCTGACCGATTCAGGACTGGGCTGCCCCGACTGGCCTGGCTGCTATGGCAGCGCCACGCCACTGGAGGCGCAGCGTGAAATTGCCCAGGCCCAGGCAGCCATGCCCACGGGTCCAGTGACCCACAGCAAGGCCTGGATTGAAATGGTGCACCGCTACATGGCGACTGGTGTCGGGGTGTTGATCATCAGCCTTTGCGTCCTCACTTGGCGCCAGTGGCGACGCGACCGTCGCTTGGCAGTCCATCCAGGCTGGACCCTGCTGACCCTGCTCTGGGTCTGTCTTCAAGGGGCCTTTGGGGCGCTGACGGTGACCATGAAACTGTTTCCTGCCATTGTGACCATGCACCTGATGTTGGCCATTGGTTTGCTGGCTTTGTTGGTGATGCAGGCGGTGCGTTATGAGGGCTGGAACAGTGTTCGCGTTCCTCGTGGTCTGCATTGGGGCTTGTTGGTCGCCCTGGGCTTGCTCTGGTTGCAAATCTTTTTGGGTGGGTGGGTCAGTACCAATTACGCTGTTTTGGCCTGCAGTGACTTTCCGACCTGTCAGGGCTCGTGGTGGCCTGCAATGGACTGGCAGGGTTTTAGCTTGTGGCGTGAGCTGGGCTATGGAGTCGATGGCCAGCCATTGGCGTTCGCCGCGCTGGCCAGCATCCATTACATCCACCGTTGCATGGCCTGGATCGTCTTGGCTTGGTTGATCGGTCTGGGCTGGCGCATGCGTTTGCATTCGGGGCTGGCCCGTCCTGCGAGGGCACTTTTGGCGTTGTCAGCACTTCAGTTTTTCACGGGGCTGTCCAACGTGGTTTTAGGTTGGCCCTTGTTCTCTGCCGTGTTGCACACGGGGGGCGCGGCCGCATTGATGATGACTTTGACCTGGGCTTTGTCACTCAGCACCACTTCGGTGGCTTCGCAACTTTCTATGAATTCAAGGCCTGTCGCATGACCTCTGCCTCTGCTTTTTTTGCGCCAACCGTATGGCGGCAGTACTACGCGCTGACCAAGCCTCGCGTGGTCCAACTCATTGTTTTCTGCGCCTTGATTGGCATGGTCTTGGCCGTGCCAGGTGTGCCAAATGGTTCCGAGCTGATGCTGGGTCTTTGGGCCTGCACAGGCATATGGCTTGTGGCTGGGGCTGCGGCCGCGTTCAACTGCCTGGTGGAAAAAACCATCGATGCCAAGATGAAGCGCACCGCCTGGCGCCCCACGGCCAAAGGCGAGCTCAGTGACCGTCAGGCGCTGCTGTTTTCTGGCGCTTTGTGCGCTGTGGGATCGGCTGTGTTGTACGTGATGGTCAATCCCTTGACCATGTGGCTGACATTTGCCACCTTTGTCGGCTACGCGGTCATTTACACGGTGATCCTCAAGCCGCTGACACCGCAGAACATCGTCATTGGTGGCGCCAGTGGTGCAATGCCCCCGGTGCTGGGCTGGGCAGCCATGACCGGCGATGTGGGGCCTGAAGCATTGATTTTGTTCTTGATCATTTTCCTGTGGACGCCGCCGCATTTTTGGGCGCTGGCTCTGTACCGCGTCGAGGACTACCGCAAGTCGGGCTTGCCCATGCTGCCTGTGACGCACGGCAATGCTTTCACGCGCCTGCAAATCTTGCTCTACACCGTGGTGTTGATGGCTTCTTGCCTCATGCCCTTTGTGTACGGCATGAGTTCGTGGCTGTACCTGGCCGCGGCCGTGGTGCTGAGTGTGGGTTTCATAGGGTATGCCGTGGCCCTGTGGCGGCAGTATTCGGATGAATTGGCCCGCAAGACATTCCGGTTTTCACTGATCCATCTGAGCGCTTTGTTTGCTGCTTTGTTGGTGGACCACTATTGGTTCTGAGGTGAACATGCACAAGCGCCAATTCATGAGGGTTGCAACTGCGGCGGGCTTGGCCATGCTCGCAGCTTGTGGTCAGGACAAGCCGGCTTTCAAAGGTGTCGACATCACAGGGGCCGATTACGCGAAGGGCTGGGAGCTGCCCGACCAACACGGACAAGTCCGCACACTCAAAGACTTTGCCGGCAAGGTCGTGGTTGTATTTTTCGGCTACACCCAGTGCCCGGACGTGTGCCCCACCACCATGCAGGAGCTGACGCAGGTCAAGCAGTTGCTGGGGCCCGATGGTGGCAAATTGCAAGCTGTGTTCATCACGATCGACCCCGAGCGCGACACAGCCGAGCTGCTCAAAGCCTACATGGCCAACTTTGATCCCACGTTCATCGCCTTACGCGCCTCGCCTGAGCAACTGGCTGCTGTGGCCAAGGACTTCAAGATTTACTACAAGAAGGTCGACGGCAAGAGCGCAACCAGCTACACGATGGACCATTCAGCGGGCAGCTACACCTTCGACACCCAAGGGCGTGTGCGCTTGTACAACCGCTATGGCACAGGCGCTCCCGCACTGGCCGAAGACGTGAAGCGCTTGCTCAAAGGCGCTTGACTCTGCGCCCTGCGCGCTGGCCACCCGAGCGATCCACCTCAGTTGATCTGGATGGCCTGCTTGCGCACGATGTCGCCCAGGTTTTGGGTGTCAACTTCAATGCGGTTCTTCAGACCCTCGGGCGATGAGCCCACCACTTGCCAGCCCTGCTGGAACAAACGGGCACGCATGTCGGGCGAGCGAACGATGTCGCTGAGGACCGCCGACAGCTTCTGGATGTGCTTTGCCGGCATGGAGGCGGGCGCAGCCACCGCGTTCCAAATTTCGAGCTGGTAGTTTTTAACCCCTGATTCCGAAAGACTTGGGACATCAGGTGCCAAGGTGCTGCGCCCATTGCTGGTCATGCCAATGGCCCTCAACTTACCCGCTTGTATATGCGTGAGTGCCATCGCTGGCGGCAGCAAAGCCAGTTGAATCTGACCGCCCATCATGGCGTTGATGATCTGTGGATTGCCGGGGTAGGGCACATGCACCGGGTCTAGGCCTGTGCGGGCTTTGAGCAGTTCCATGCCCAGGTGCGCCACTGTGCCCACACCCGGCGAGCCGTAGCTCAGCTGTTGGCCCTTTTGTCGGGCTTCTGCCAGCCACTGGACCGGCGTTTGGCCAGAGGCCGAATAAGGCGCTGTCAGGAGCAGCGGCGCGGTGCCGATCAGGCTCACGGGCGCCAAGTCCTTGAGCGGGTCGAAAGGCAACTTGGGGTTGAGGATGCGGGCCACCGTCATGTTGCCGTTGATCATCAGCCCCAGGGTGTGGCCGTCTGTGGCCTTGGCCACCGCATCGGCGGCGATGTTGCCGCCTGCCCCCACCTTGTTCTCAACGATCACCGTTTGCCCCAGGGCCTTGCCCAAAGGCTCGGCCAGTGCGCGGGCAGTCAAGTCAGGGCTGGAGCCCGCCGGAAAACCAACCACCCATCGCAGCGTGTGCGTTGGCCATTCGCTGGCGTTGGCGCTGGAGATGCTGGCTGACCAAAGCAATCCGGCAAGCGGCATCCAGATGCGCAGCATGGGCCAGGGTGACATCAAAACCTCAGGTGACGTTGAACACCCTGATCTTAAGGCTACAGGCCACCGCTGCTTGCTCCCAAGGACGGGCAAAAAAAGACCCGGTCAAGGCCGGGTCTGTGTCAAGTCTAATGCTCAGGCAAACTCGACCAGCGACTTTTTCATTTTCTTCATGGCTGCCACCTCGATCTGGCGAATGCGTTCGGCGCTCACGCCGTACTCAGCGGCCAGCTCGTGCAGTGTCATGCCGCCCGAGCCATTGTCATTGACCTTGAGCCACCGCTCTTCAACGATACGGCGGCTTCGCGCGTCCAGTGCAGACAGCGCTGTTGACAGACCATCGCTGGCCATCAAATCGCGCTGGTGGGCCTCCATCATGGCTGTGGGTTCGTGGTTGACATCGGCCAAGTAAGCGATGGGGCCAAAGGCCTGTTCGCCGTCGTCAGAAGGGGAAGGGTCCAGCAAGACATCGCCGCCGGACATCCGGGTTTCCATTTCCAGGACCTCTTCGCGTTTGACTTTCAGCTGCGTGGCCATTTTGTCCACTTCAGCGGTTGACAAAGTGTCGCGGTGCGTGCCCTCATCCAGCTCGGACTTGAAGCCTTGTTTCATGGACCGCAGGTTGAAAAAAAGCTTGCGTTGGGCCTTGGTGGTGGCCACCTTGACCATTCGCCAGTTTTTCAAAATGTACTCATGGATTTCGGCTTTGATCCAGTGCAGCGCGTAGCTCACCAAACGAACGCCTTGGTCGGGGTCAAAACGCTTGACCGCCTTCATGAGGCCGATGTTCCCTTCTTGGATCAGGTCACCGTGGGGCAGGCCGTAGCCCAAGTACTGACGCGACACCGAGACCACCAGCCGCAAGTGTGAAAGCACCAATTTGCGGGCGGCTTCGAGGTTGTCCTCGTTTTTGAGCAGGCGGGCGGCCGCTTGCTCTTCCTCGAGGGTGAGCATGGGCATGCGGTTGACCGCAGAAATGTATGCATCCAGATGGCCCAAGGAGGGCACCACGGCCCAAGGGTTGCTCAGCGTCACCGCAGTGGCCGGGGATCCAGTTTGAATGTTCATTCCAGAACTCCTTTCAGAATTTACCCCATTTTAGCACTCTCATCATGGGAGTGCTAACGGGTTCAATTGGGCATTTGTTACAAGAGGTGAAGCACCAAGGCTTCTAACGGGTCAGCCCCAGACCACCAATTCGGCGGGGCCGGCTCGGACTTCGCCAATCGCAGCGGCATGCTCAAAACCGTGCTGTTCGAAAGTGTCCATCACAGCGGCCACCGTGTCTGGGCGGCAAGCCACCAAGAGGCCGCCGCTGGTCTGCGGGTCGCTCAGCAAAACCTGATCGGCAGCCGCAAAGTTCTCTGGCAACCGAACCTGTTGGCCGTAGCCTGCCCAATTGCGTGCGGAGGCGCCTGTGACCATGCCCTGGCAGGCCAACTCGCGCACGCCTGCCAGCAAAGGCACCTGCGGCCAGTTCAGCGCCACGGTGCAAGCCGAGCCGCGCGCCATCTCCAGAGCATGTCCTGCCAGGCCAAATCCTGTCACGTCAGTCAGTGCGTGCACACCTGCCAGCGCAGCCAGAGCAGGGCCCGGGGTGTTGAGCTGCGTTGTGGTGGCAATCATCTGGGCATAGCCCTCGGGGGACAAAGCATTTTTTTTGAGTGCGGCCGACAACACGCCCACGCCCAAAGGTTTGCCCAGCACCAGCACGTCACCCGGTTGGGCGTCGGCGTTGCGTTTGATGCGCCCAGGGTGAACCAGGCCCAAGGCCACCAGGCCATAGATGGGCTCGACCGAGTCGATGGTGTGGCCACCCGCGATCGGGATGCCTGCGGCCTGGCAGACGCTGGCGCCGCCCTCCAGGATGCGCCCGATGGTCTCTACTGACAACACGTTGACGGGCATGCCCACGAGGGCCAGCGCCATGATGGGGGTGCCTCCCATGGCATAAACATCACTGATCGCGTTGGTGGCGGCAATGCGGCCAAAGTCGAACGGGTCATCGACGATGGGCATGAAAAAATCGGTGGTGGCGATCAGGGCTTGCTCGTCGTTGAGCTTGTAGACCGCAGCGTCGTCAGCGGTCTCTATGCCCACCAGCAGCTCCTTGGGCACGGGCAGGGCGTGGGTGCTTTTCAAGATGTCCGAAAGCACACCCGGGGCGATCTTGCAGCCACAGCCGCCACCGTGGGAGAGGGCGGTGAGGCGGGGTTCGTTGGTGATGGTGTTGGTCATGGTCTTGATCCGTTCGGGACAGAACTGAAAATATGTCCCGCAGTGTCATCAATTGAGCAGGGCTTGCGCAAATTCGCGGGCGTCAAAGGTTTCCAAGTCTTCCAGTTTTTCGCCTACACCAATGAAGTAAACCGGAATGGCTTTCTCGCGAGCGATGGCGCACAGCACGCCGCCCTTGGCGGTGCCGTCGAGTTTGGTCACGATCAGGCCCGTCAAGCCCAACGCTTCGTCAAACGATTTGACTTGAGACAAGGCGTTTTGACCTGTGTTGCCGTCAATCACCAGCAGAACTTCGTGGGGCGCTGTGGCGTCTGCCTTTTGGACCACGCGCTTGATTTTTTTCAGCTCTTGCATCAGGTGCAATTGGGTGGGCAGGCGGCCTGCCGTGTCCACCAGCACCACATCTTTTCCCCGAGCACGACCGGCGCTCACCGCATCAAAACTCACAGCCGCCGGGTCGCCGCCCTCTTGGCTGATGATCTCGACCGTGTTGCGGTCAGCCCAGACGGCCAACTGCTCTTTGGCAGCGGCGCGGAAGGTGTCGGCAGCGGCCAGCAGCACACTGGCGCCACTGTCGGCCAGGTGCTTGGTCAGTTTGCCGATGGAGGTGGTTTTTCCAGCGCCATTCACGCCCGCCACCATGATCACGGTGGGTTGGTGGGCGCCGATTTGCAATGGCTTTTGCAGCGGGGCTAACAAATCGGTGATCGCGTCCATGAGCAAGCCTTTGACTTGCGCGGGTTCAGTGGCCTTGCTGTCCTTGACGCGGCGCTTGAGGTCTTGCAGCAGGTGCTCGGTGGCCTTGACGCCCGTGTCGGCCATCAAGAGAGCGGTTTCGAGTTCTTCGTAGAGTTCGTCGTCGATCCGAGTGCCCGTGAACACCGTCGTGATGCTCGAACCGGTTTTGCGCAGGCCAGATTTGAGACGCTCTATCCAATTTTGGCGAGCAGCGGCAGAATTGACTTGCGCACAAGCGCTAGCCTCCTGTGTGGGGCTCAAGGGTGTCGACGTGCCTGCTTGGCCCGGCACAACAAGGGCGGTAGGCTGGGGAGGTTTTTTTTTGAAGAAGCTGAACATGTGAGGCTGAGTGTAAGCCCCCTGATTTTATGAAACCCGCTTTGGGGCCGCTTGTGCAGCGGAAACCCTGCGGACAAGCCAAGCCAAACAGGGGCCCTGTTTGAACGCTTTCATCGGGCACAGGGCGCATCGACAAGGCCACCTTGAACAAAAGACTTCGGATACGCAAACGCCATCGGTAGACCTCGCATGCCGGTTGTGAACGCAACAACGCGTTTGACACACAGCGTTACAACTGGGCATGGCGATTCGTCATCAGGCGCAGATCGGGTCGCGTTGTAGATTCAAGTTCAGCATGGTGTTGGACTCAAAACCGAAATGAAGGAATCACTCTCATGACCAAACTGCTCGCTACCCTGATCGCTGGTTTCTTTGCTGTCGGCGCCTTTGCACAAGCGCCAGCTGCCAGCACAACGCCAACTCCACCTGCTGCTGTGGTGGCACCTGCCAAGGCCGATGTCAAAGTTGACTCCAAAGCCGCCAAGGCAGATGCCAAAGCTCAAGCCAAGTCCGACAAAGTGAAAGCCAAAGCAGACGCCAAAGCGGCCAAGAGTGAAAAGAAATCCGAAGCCAAAGCTTCGGCCCAGAAGGTGGCCCTCAAAGCCGCACCAACGACCGCCGTGTCCAAGTGACGCGTTCCTGAGCCCGTGCCTTTGGCCTCTCGGGCTTGAGGCCACGTGATGGACAGCCAGCGAACCCAAGACGGGCGCTGGCTGTTTTCTTTGGACCCATCCCCCAAGCGGCAGGCTGCATTTACACTTGCTGACCATGCGCCCCAAGTCATCTCAACCCCCCAAAAAACCGACAACCCCCGCACGCACGCGCAGCCAGCCAAGCCATGAGATCCGCATCATCGGCGGGCAGTGGCGCCGCACCGTGATCAAAGTGCTCGACAAGCCGGGCCTGCGCCCCACCCCCGACCGTGTGCGTGAAACCCTGTTCAATTGGTTGGGCCAAGACCTGGCGGGCTGGCGTTGTGTGGATGCTTTCGCGGGCACAGGTGCGCTGGGCCTGGAAGCGGCTTCTCGCGGTGCTTCGCATGTGGTGGCGCTGGAGCAAGACCCGGATCTGGTCAAAGCTTTGCTGCAACAAATTGAGCGGCTCAAGGCCACAGGTGTGCACGTCCAGCGGGGCGACGCCGTGGCGGCCATGCACAGACTCACGGCAGGTGCGTTCGATTTGGTGTTTTTAGACCCCCCTTTTGAGGGGCCTTGGTTCGAGCCAGCGCTGCAGGCGTCGCGCAAGCTGGTGCCTGTGGGCGGCTGGATTTATCTGGAAGCGCCGGTGGCCTGGGGCGCTGAGGCGCTGGAGCTGCTGCACCTGAAACTGGAGCGCCACCTCAAAGCCGGGGCAGTGCACGCCCACCTGTTGCAGCGCACTGCATAATTTATCTTTCCTGACCCAGCCCCAAGGACACTGCATGAGCCGCCCTGTGATCGCTGTTTATTCCGGTACTTTCGACCCCCTGACCTTGGGGCACGAAGACGTGGTTCGCCGCGCAGCCAAGATGTTCGATCAGGTGATCATTGCGGTGGCTCGTGCACACCACAAACAAACCCGCTTCAGCCTCGACGAACGCCTGGCGCAGGCGCAAGCCGCATTGGCCGATTGCACCAACGTGAAAGTCCTGCCTTTTGAGGGACTGATCGTCAACTTTGTGCGAGAGCAGCATGCGCAGGTCATTGTGCGTGGCATTCGATCGAACACCGACTACGACTATGAAACCCAAATGTCGGGCATGAACCGTCACCTTGCTCCAGAGGTGGACACGGTCTTTTTGCACACCAGTGCATCGGTTCAGCACATCAGCAGCACCCTGGTGCGTGAAATCTCCAAGCTCGGCGGCGACGTCTCAGGGTTGGTCTCGGCACCTGTATTGAGCGCTTTATCAGCCCGGCTGTGAACTTCCATTGGGCGGTAGCTGGCATTGGAGGTCAGACCAGAGAGGCAGTTTGGAGGGGTGCAACTGATCCGTGTGAAACGTTTTGAGCAAGTGGGTCCTGAACGCTTGTGCCGAATTGGGGGCCAAACGGTCAAGGGCTTCAACCGCGAAAGTTCCACCGGTTTTCATGCGAAGAGGAATCCAGCCAACGGCCTGAGGTTCCAGCTTCTGTGATTTCCCAGGTGCCAAAGCCAGCAAATAAATCAAGGATGAAAGTCGGGGCAATCCTTCTTGGTGCGATACAAAATTGCCCAAGGAATAAACCACAATCGCTTCTCGGCCGTCACGTGCTTTGAGTTTCTCCATGGGTTGAACCACATGGGGATGGGTGCCAATGATGGCGGTGGCGCCTGCATCGACCATGTCACGCGCCAATTGTTGTTGCGCCAAGTCCGGTAATGGCTGGTATTCCTGTCCCCAGTGCGGCAACACAATGACAGCATGTACATCGGGGCGAGCATTCAGCTCACGAATCTGGGTCAATACTTCTTCTTTGTTGTCGTAGCACATCAGAACTTGTTTGGCCTTGTCGACAATGCCATTGGTGCTGTAACTGCAGGCCAGGTAGGCGATGTTGTAGGACTGGCCAGCCTTGTGGACGCGGTGTATGCCGAACCAGGGTTGTTGTTGGCGTTGGCTGTGTCGTGTTCCCGTGCGTACCAGAC
Source organism: uncultured Burkholderiales bacterium (assembly GCA_903822825.1). Lineage (GTDB taxonomy): Bacteria > Pseudomonadota > Gammaproteobacteria > Burkholderiales > Burkholderiaceae_C > Limnohabitans_A. The sequence goes on from CAIJQQ010000047.1 coordinate 14,018, forward strand.
CGGCTGCATCAATGGCTTCCAGGGTGAGATTGATGCCCAGTTCGCCTCGGTCCAGTGCGTGGTTGTTGGCGGTCTGCAGCACATCCACCCCCAACTGCTTGAGGTCGGTCACGATGGATGGGTGGTAATTGAACATGGGGTAACCCTTGTAAACGAGCGCGTCGTAGCGGGTTTTAGGTTCTGTGAATTTTTTTCCTCCTGGCACCACGCCTGCAGCAGCCGGTCCTTCGAGGTTGGCTACGCTCACATCTGCGGCGGTCAAAATATCTTGAACCGGACTCATGGCCGGCAAGAACCCCGAGCTTTGATTGGACGCCCATTGCTGCAGGGTGTCATGCAACAGCACGTCGCCTATGGCTGCCAATGTGATGGTCTTTTCAGGTTTGACGCAGCCGTTGCTGAACGTGATGGATTGGGGGGTGAAGTTCGATTTGAATTCACCCGTGAAGCCGGTTTTCTGTGCGAATGAAGTGAAAGGGCCAATGGCTGTGCATAAGACCATGGCCAGTTTCAGGCATTGAGAAAAAATGCGCATGTGGCGCCTTTCAGTTGTGAGCCGCAGTGGATTGCCAAAGGAGGTCATGAAGCCCTTGTCGGAAACTTTGCATTTTCATGTCTCTGCCGCCATAGACAGCGTTGCTCATGCACGACACCACCAATTGGGCTTGTGGGTCGATCCACAGCGATGTCCCTGTGTACCCGGTGTGACCGAAACTTTGCGCACTGAAAAAACCGCCACAAGATGCATTTTGGGGCGCTTTGATCATGAACCCCAACCCCCGTTTTTGGGTTTCATCTTCGGCTTGAACTTGAGTTGCCTGCTGGTAAAGCAGGGGACTGAGTTGCAATGGGCTGTCTGGTCCTTCAAGCCAGGCTTGTCCCAATTTGGCGACATCGTTGGCGGTTGAAAACAAGCCTGCATGACCGGAAATGCCGCCCATGGCGCATGCATTTTCGTCATGGACTTCCCCCCATGCTCGGCGGCCACGCCAACGCATGTCCAGTTCCGTGGGCATGGTGTTTGACGGTGAAAAGACGGGGTTGAAACCGGTATCCATCAGTGACAGAGGTGAGAAAATTTCCTCATCCATGCATTCATTCAGTGGTTTTTGAGCGCAGCGACTGGCGATGGCTCCCAGCAACATGAAACCGAGGTCGCTGTAGGCAAGACTGCGCCCGGGCCTGTCCCTGAACCCGATGCGACCCATCCAGTCCAGAGCTTCTTGGGTTCTTGTGACGGGATTGATGGGGCGAGCCGCGTCGGGTGGCGGGGGTGTCTGGCCCAGCGACAGGAAAAGGGCCCGCCATGCATGCAGACCGCTGGTGTGTGTCAACAGTTGGCGCAGGGTGATTTGGCGCGCGTCAACCATCCCGCTTTGAGTGTCAATGCGCAAGGGCACAGGTTCCAGTGTGTGTGGATCTTGCCCTGGCTCTAATGGCCGCAAGGGCGTGCTGACAAACTCGGGGACCCATTCCCCAACGGGCGTATCCAGTAACAACTTGCCCTGTGAGCACAGGCTCAAAATGCCAGTGGTCGTGAACAGTTTGGTGATGGATGCGATGTCCCAAAGCCTGGCCGGGCCAGGCGCAATGCCCTCGCATGTGCCCCACGAACCTTGCAGCACCCTTTTTTTTTGGTGGAAGACGGTGATGTCGCACGCCGGGAAGCTTAGGGGAATGTGCGCCGTCACGAGACGGTTCAAGTCCTGTGTGACTTGGGCGTTCAGCTCGGAGAAAATGACCGGAGGTGTCTGCATCAATGAATGTCCTGCATCATCGTCATTGTCCATGACCGATTGTTTTGTTCAAACCAAGAGCCCTTGAGATGACCGCCCTTTTTCCCATTCACTATTTTGCCTATGGCTCCAATATGGACCTTGCACAGATGCAGCAGCGTTGTCCTGGGGCACGCGTGCTGGGTTCTGCCGTGCTGGTCGGATACCGTTTCGGCATCAATGCCAGAGGTTATGCCACAGTCATCCCTGACCCTCTTCAAAAGGTCCATGGCCTGGTTTGGATGATCACACCCTTGCATCAAATGACTTTGGACCACCATGAAAGCGTGCCTGACCACTACACAAGGCAAACCATGCCGATCCAATGGCCTCAGGGCGATCAGCATGACATGCTGATCTACGTCGCTGTGAACGCCAGTCCAGGTCGTCCACAGCCGGGCTATCTGGAGAAAATAATGGCCGCGGCCAAGCACCACCGGCTTCCGGAGAACTACGTGCAGTCGATGGCCACTTGGCAGTCGTGAACAGCAGAACCGAGGGCTTCAGCCCTCAGCCGCTTCGACCATGAAGCGCACGCGCTTTTGGCCTTGCCACTCATCGACGTCAAGCCGATAAGCGAGCTTGACGCGGCTGGGCAAAGGCTCGGTGCGGCCGAACCAAATCCCACCGATGGCCTGACCCTGGTGCTTGAGTTTGAGCGCCAGGTGTTTTTCGCCGACCAACCTTTGCGAGACCACGTCCACTTCTTCGCAGAACAAAGGCGCTGCAAAGCCTTGGCCCCACACCTCGCGGTGCAGCATGTCGACCATGTCCACCCGCAGGTATTCGGGTGGCAAGGGGCCGTCGGTGTCCAGTCGCCGCTGCAGCGTGGCCGTGTCCAGCCATTCGGCGGCCACCTGGTTCAGAGTCTCCTCAAACACATCCAGGTGTTCTTCGGCCACGGTGCAGCCTGCGGCCATGGCGTGACCGCCAAAGCGCAGCAGCACGCCCGGTGCGCGTTTGGCCACGAGGTCCAGCGCATCGCGCAAATGAAAGCCGGGGATGGAGCGGCCCGAGCCCTTGAGCTCGTGCTCTTTGCCCGGTGCGTTGCTGGCGGCAAATACAAAAGTCGGTCGGTGCAACTTGTCCTTGATGCGCGAGGCCACGATGCCGACCACGCCTTCATGAAAGTCCGGGTCGAACACGCAAATGGCGGGCGGCGGCTCATCGCCCTCGTCAAACAAGGACTCGGCAATGTCCATGGCCATCTCCCGCATGTCGCCTTCGATCACACGGCGTTCGCGGTTGATGGTGTCCAGCTGCCGCGCCAGTTCATCGGCGCGAGCAGCGTCATCGCTCAGCAGGCATTCGATGCCCAGCGTCATGTCCGACAGGCGCCCCGCCGCGTTGATGCGTGGGCCCAGCGCAAAGCCAAAATCGAAGGTGGTGGCCTTGGCCGCTTCGCGCGCCGCAGCCCGAAACAGCGCGCTCATGCCGGGGGGCAAGGCGCCAGCGCGCACGCGTTTGAGGCCTTGCGCCACCAAGCGGCGGTTGTTCGCGTCGAGCTTGACCACGTCGGCCACGGTGCCCAGCGCCACCAAAGGCAGCAAAGCATCGAGTTTTGGTTGGGTGGTTTGATCCAATACACCTCGCTGGCGAAGTTCTGCCCGCAAGGCCAGCAGCACATAAAACATCACACCGACCCCGGCGATCGACTTGCTCTCAAAGCTGCAGCCGGGTTGGTTGGGGTTGACGATCACTTCGGCGGTGGGCAGGGTGCTGCCTGGTAAATGGTGGTCGGTCACCAGGACCTTCAGACCCAAGCGCTGGGCTTCGGCCACGCCCTCGACACTGGCAATGCCGTTGTCCACGGTGATGAGCACATCGGCGCCTTGCGCATGGACGCGCTGAGCGATCGTGGGCGTCAGGCCATAGCCATCCACCACCCGGTCGGGCACCAGGTAACTCACGTTTTGTGCGCCCAGCATGCGCAGACCACGAACGGCCACAGCGCAGGCGGTGGCGCCATCGCAGTCGTAGTCGGCCACGATGCACAGGCGCAAGCCTGCGGCCATCGCATCGGCCAGCAGCGTTGCTGCCGCTTGCCCTCCCATCAAGCCGCTGGGGGGCAGCAGCAGGTTCAGGCCGTCGTCGAGTTCGACTTCGGATTGCACACCGCGCGCCGCATACAAACGGGCCAGCAAGGGGTGGATGCCCGCTTGCTCCAAGGCCCAAGCGCTGCGGGGGGGGACGTCACGGGTCAACAGTTTCATTTGGGGATCAAGGCCAGCAAGGCCTGTGAGGTGTCGGTGGGGCGCAAAGCTGCGCTCAGGCGCTGCAGCCATGTGGGTGTGCGCCGCTGGTAGGTGTGGGCTGCTGTGGCGCTGCACAAAGTCAAGTGCAGGTCTGCCCGATCCACCAGGGGCCGCAGGTGCTCTGCGTCCAACTGCAGCCAAGCCGCTTGCCAAGCCTGCCAGTCCCCTTGCAGGGCCGGTGAGCGCAGGGCGTCGATCACCAACACACCGCTTTGCGGCGTTGGGTTGGGTGCAGGCAGCGGCGCGCCCGCGCCGTGCACCCAAAATGAGTTGACGGTGTACTGCCTTTTGTCCATGCGCGCATCGTTGATTGGGTGGTTGTAAAGCAGCATCTGCATTTCGCTTTGCAGGCGGCGCAGTGGGGCAGGCAAGTGTTCATCTCCCATCCAGGGCTTGAGGTTCGCGCCGATCACCCGATCGAGCGACGCAGGCCGCATGGCGTTGAAGATGTCGCCTCGGGCATGCCAGCGCAGTGCGCTGTGCCATTGCACGTCCAGCCCATCTTCTTTGAGGTAAGGCTGCATCGCCTCCAGCAGTTGCTGTGACTCCTGATCGAGCAGGTTCAAGTGAGCGGGGTCCAGCATGAGCACTTGGTCCATGCCGACTTGCCAGTGGCAGGGGGTGAGCCAGGCCTGAGGGGCAGGATCGTCGGGGTAAGCCAGCGCTGCCCAGGGCCATGCGCCCGTGTCGGGCCAGCCCAGCGCCCGTGCCTGGGCCCGCTCATGGGGCATGTGGGTTGCAGGTGCGGCTGCTTGTCCCTGTGCGTCACTGTGCGTGCACTGCATCTGACTCAGAAGCTGTCTCAGGTGAGGCAGTGCCAAGCACTTGAGCGCGACTGCGGGCATGTCTGCCAAAGCGGCGTAGGGAATGATCAGGTGCATGGCCCGAGATTGTCGCAGGCCTTTGCTTTTGCGCTCTGGTGGATTCGTCACAATAGAGCCCATGGTCATTTTCAAAAACATTCCCTACGAGCTGGTGCTTGGCTGGCGCTACACGCGCGCAGGCCGCGCCACGCGGCGCAACGGGTTCATTTCTTTCATTTCGGGCGTGTCCATGCTGGGCATTGGCCTGGGCGTGGCAGCGCTCATCATCGTGCTGAGCGTGATGAACGGTTTTCAGCGCGAAGTGCGCGACCGCATGCTGGGCGTGGTGTCTCACATCGAGGTGTACGCCGCCGATGGGGGGGCCATGCTCGATTTACAAGGCACCCTGGCCAAGGTCAAGGCGCACCCTGCTGTGGTGGGGGCAGCGCCTTTCATCTCGGCGCAGGCTTTGCTGGCGCGGGGCGACGACATGAAGGGCGTGCTGGTGCGGGGCATTGACCCGGCGCTGGAGCCTCAGGTCAGCGACCTGCAGTCCGACACGCAGGCCCAGGTGCTCAACCGTTTGCAGCCGGGACAGTTTGAACTGGTGCTGGGGCGTGACCTGGCCCAGAACCTGGGCGCCCTGCCTGGCGAGTTGGTGACCTTGGTCTCGCCCTCTGGCCAGGTCACGCCTGCAGGCGTTGTACCGCGCATGAAGCAGATGCAAATCGTGGGCACTTTTTCATCGGGGCATTACGAATACGACTCGTCGCTGGCGCTGATGCACGTTGACGACGCGGCGCGCATGTTCCGACTCGAAGGCCCCAGCGGCGTGCGTGTCAAGCTGCGCGACCTGCACCAGGCCCGTGAGGTGGCGCGGGAGCTGCAGGCGCAACTGGGTGTGGGCTTTCAAGTCCGTGACTGGACCCAACAAAACCGCACCTGGTTTGCGGCCGTGCAGGTCGAAAAACGCATGATGTTCATCATCCTCACCCTGATCGTCGCCGTCGCTGCATTCAACCTGGTCAGCACCCTGGTGATGACGGTGACCGACAAGCGGGCCGACATCGCCATCTTGCGCACGCTGGGCGCAAGCCCTCGCAGCATCATGGGCATCTTTGTGGTGCAAGGGGCTGCCGTGGGCGTGATGGGCACCTTGGGCGGTCTGGCGCTGGGTTTGCTGGTGGCGTTCAACATCGACGTGATCGTGCCCGCGCTGGAGCGCTTGTTCAGTGCGACCTTTTTGCCGCAGGACATCTACCTCATCAGCCGCATGCCCAGCGAACCGCTGGCCAGCGACATCGTGCCGATCGCCGTGATCTCTTTGATTTTGGCTTTTGCAGCCACGCTGTACCCGAGCTGGCGCGCCAGCCGCGTCAACCCCGCGGAGGCTTTGCGCTATGAATGACCTGACACGCCAAGTGGTCCTGCAGGCGCAGGGCCTCACCAAACGTTTCACCGAAGGGCGACTCAACGTGACCGTGCTGCAAGGCGTGGACCTGCAGGTCCATGCGGGCGAAACGCTGGCCGTTGTCGGCGCTTCGGGCTCGGGCAAGAGCACCTTGCTGCACCTGCTGGGCGGCCTGGATGCCCCCACCTCGGGCAGCGTGACGCTGATGGGCCAGCCACTGGCTGACCTGAGCGCTGCACAGCAAGGCGAGATGCGCAATCGCCATCTGGGCTTTGTCTACCAGTTCCACCACCTGCTGCCCGAATTCAGCGCGCTGGACAACGTGGCCATGCCCCTGTGGGTGCGGCGCATGGACCGCGCCGAGGCATCGGCACAGGCGGCGCGCTGGCTGGGCCAAGTGGGCTTGTCCGAACGCGTGTATCACCGTCCGGCCGAGTTGTCGGGGGGCGAGCGCCAGCGTGTGGCCATCGCCCGCGCGCTGGTCACCGAGCCCGCTTGTGTGCTGGCCGACGAGCCAACCGGCAACCTCGACCGCACCACCGCAGACGGCGTGTTCGATTTGATGCTGCAGTTGGCCCGCGAGCGGGGCACCGCTTTTGTCGTGGTCACGCACGACCAGGCATTGGCGGCGCGTTGCGACCGTCAATTGCATCTGGTGCAAGGCGTTTTGCAGCCCTGAGTCCGGTACACGCATGTGGATCGACACCCATTGCCACCTGGATGCCGCCGAATTCGACGCTGACCGCGACGCGGTCCGTCAGCGTGCACGACAAGCGGGTGTGGGCCTGTGTGTGATCCCCGCTGTGGCGCGGGCCCACTGGGGCGCAGTGCAGGCGCTGGCGCACCGCCATGCAGACGCCTATGCGCTGGGCATCCACCCGCTGTATGTGACGCAGGCGCATGAGGACGACCTGCTCGCGCTGGACGACGCTTTGACCGAAGCCAAAGGCGACCCCCGACTGGTCGCGGTGGGCGAGATCGGTCTGGATTACTTTGTGCCCGCGCTCTGCGAGCCGGACATGCGTGAGCGGCAATGGGCTTTTTACACTGCCCAGCTCAAGCTGGCGCGCAAGCACGGCTTGCCGGTCATCTTGCATGTGCGCCGCTCGGCCGATGGGCTGCTCAAGGGCTTGCGCCAAGTGGCGGTGTCTGGCGGCATCGCCCACGCCTTCAATGGCAGCGCCCAACAGGCGCAGACCTTCATCGACCTGGGTTTTGCGCTGGGCTTTGGCGGCGCCATGACCTACGGGCGGGCCACGCAGCTGCGGGCACTGGCCACGTCTTTGCCTGCAACGGCGCTGGTGCTTGAAACCGATGCGCCCGACATCCCGCCGCACTGGATTTACCAAACCGCTGCGCAACGCGCAGCGGGCCAACCCCAAGGGCGCAATGCGCCTGAGCAGTTGCCGCGCATTGGGCAAGTGCTGGCCGAGTGGCGGGGCTTGACAGGCACCGAGTTGGCAGGCATCACCCAAGACAATGCGGCGCGTTGTCTGCCCAAGTTGGCATGGCTTTGAAGGCTGCACAGTTCATGCCCAGCCGTACTCCACATCTTCGCCTACCATCCACCCACCCGGCATTCATGTCGTGGACCATTGAACACCCGCTCAGCGCCTGGCAGGCGGTGATACAACAACATGGATTGCTGGCATGAGCCGTCAAAAAAGCACAGAACTGCCCGAAGTGAATTTCTCGGAGGATGGCGACATCCGCTATCTGCACCTGGCCACCGAGTGGATTCAAGGCTCGATGCTGATCGACAAACCCTACGACATCGAACTCGAATACGTGCAGCGCATGATGGCCTGGCTCTTGTTCATGCCCGAGTCCGAAGTCAAAGGCGCGCACGCCATGCAGCTGGGGCTGGGGGCAGGCACGATCACCAAGTTTTGCTACAAGAAACTCAAGATGACCTGCACCGCCATCGAGCTCAATCCGGGCGTGCTGCACGCCTGCAGGGGCTGGTTCAGGCTGCCACCCGACGACGATCGCCTGCGTGTGGTGTTGGCCGATGCGGCCGAGGAAATCCGCTCACCCGAGTGGACGGGGGTGGTGGATGCCCTGCAAGTGGACCTGTACGACCACGAAGCAGCGGCCCCTGTGCTCGACAGCCTGGACTTCTACCGCGATTGCCACGCCTTGCTCACGCCGCAAGGCTGCATGACGGTGAACCTTTTTGGGCGTTCTTCGAGCTTTGACGAGAGCCTTGAAAAAATCCGCGCGGCGTTTGGCGACGAAGCCGTGTGGGCCTTCAAGCCCACGCGCGAGGGCAACACCATTGTGCTGGCGCAGCGCACGGCCTGGCAGCCCAAGCGCGAACAATTGATGGAAGCGGCCGAGCGCATTGAGGCGAAACACGGCTGGCCCGCCAGCAAATGGCTGAAGGTTTTCAAGCCATACAACCGTTGAAATGCACGCCGAGCAAATGCCCGAAATCAAGGGTTAACCATAGGTTCGTCGCGCTCGCGACATAGGTGTAACCCACATGGCCTTGTGGGCATTCCTCCAACACAATCAGCCCATTCCAAACTTTGGAGGAGTGTGATCGTGTTAATCAAGAGTCAAAAAGACTTTTTCTCGGGCTTGATGTTCGCCGTCATCGGTGCATCTTTCGCCTACGGCGCCACCAGTTACAGCATTGGATCGGGTGGCCGCATGGGTCCCGGCTACTTCCCCTTGCTGCTGGGGGTGATCTTGGCCATTCTCGGTTCTGCCGTGATGTTCAAAGCCCTCGTGGTCGAGACACCTGATGGCGACAAAATTGGCAAATGGGCATTCAAGCCGCTGGTCTTCATCATTGCCGCCAACTTGCTGTTTGGCATCTTGCTGGGTGGATTGCCCAGCCTCGGTGTGCCGCCCATGGGCTTGATTGCCGCCATCTTTGGCATCACCATCGTGGCCAGCTTGGCGGGTGATGATTTCCGTCTGAAAGAAGTGATCATTTTGTCCGTCGTGCTGTCGATCGGCAGCTACTTGGCTTTCGTGGTGCTGCTCAAACTGCAGTTCCCTGTGTGGCCGACTTTCATCACAGGCTAAGGGGAACAAGAAAATGGAACTGTTTGACAACTTGGCCATGGGTTTTGGGGTGGCGTTCACCTTCCAGAACTTGATTTACGCGTTCATCGGCTGCCTCTTGGGCACGCTGATCGGTGTGTTGCCTGGCATCGGTCCGGTGGCGACCATCGCCATGCTCCTGCCCGCCACCTATGCGCTGCCTCCTGTGGCTGCGCTCATCATGCTGGCCGGTATTTATTACGGCGCACAGTACGGTGGCTCGACCACCGCGATTTTGGTCAACCTGCCCGGCGAATCCTCGTCTGTGGTGACGGTGATCGACGGCTACCAGATGGCCCGCAAAGGCCGGGCTGGCCCCGCTTTGGCGGCTGCTGGTCTGGGTTCATTCTTCGCCGGATGCGTGGGCACTTTGATCTTGGCTGCATTTGCTGCGCCCTTGACCGAAGTCGCATTCAAGTTCGGCCCCGCCGAATACTTCTCGCTCATGATCCTGGGCCTGATCGGCGCCGTGGTGCTGGCCTCGGGCTCATTGCTCAAGGCCGTGGCCATGATCGTTTTGGGACTGCTGTTGGGCCTGGTCGGCACCGACGTGAATTCCGGCGTGGCGCGTTTCAGCTTTGACATTCCTGAACTGACCGACGGCATTGGCTTCATCGTCATCGCCATGGGTGTGTTTGGCTATGGCGAGATCATCCAGAACCTGTCACAAAAAGAAGAAGACCGCGAAGTCTTCACCGGCAAGGTCAGCGGCCTGATGCCCACCAAAGAAGACTTCCGGAACATGATTCCTGCCGTTTTGCGCGGCACGGCCATTGGCTCCATCTTGGGCATCTTGCCCGGTGGCGGTGCCTTGTTGGCGGCTTTTGCGGCCTACACCATCGAGAAGAAAACCAAGCTGCGCAAGGGTGAAGTGCCTTTCGGTCAGGGCAACATCCGCGGTGTCGCAGCGCCTGAGTCGGCCAACAACGCCGGTTCGCAAACCTCCTTCATTCCTTTGCTGACGCTCGGCATCCCGCCCAACGCCGTGATGGCCTTGATGGTGGGCGCGATGACGATCCACAACATCCAGCCTGGCCCCCAGGTGATGACCAGCAACCCCGAGCTGTTCTGGGGCCTGATCGCCTCGATGTGGATCGGTAACCTGATGCTGGTGATCCTGAACCTGCCTTTGATCGGCATGTGGATCAAGCTGCTGACGGTGCCTTACCGTTGGTTGTTCCCTGCCATCGTGCTGTTTTGCGCGATCGGTGTGTACTCGACCAACAACAACACCTTCGACATCTGGATGGTGGCGGCTTTCGGTGTGATCGGCTACACCTTCATCAAGCTGGGTGTGGAGCCTGCGCCGCTGCTGTTGGGCTTCATTTTGGGCCCCATGATGGAAGAAAACCTGCGCCGCGCCATGCTGCTCTCGCGTGGTGACTGGAGCGTGTTCGTCACGCGCCCGCTGTCGGCCAGCCTGTTGGCAGCAGCCTTGGTGCTGCTGGTGATCGTGCTCTTGCCTGCGGTCAAGTCCAAGCGCGAAGAAGCTTTCGTGGAAGAGTGATCTTTCGCCACTGCTGAAGACGGCCTCCATGTGAGGCCGTTTTTCTTGGTGTCACGTAAAGTCGGCAACACCTGTTTCTGTCTGACAAAATCCCGCCATGACCAAACGCTTTTTCATCCATGGGGCCCTGGCCGCGCTTGCACTGACCGCGCTTGGCCCTGCCGCACTGGCGCAGAGCTACCCCACCAAGTCCATTCGGCTGGTGGTGCCTTTCCCGGCGGGTGGCGCGACCGATTTGTTTGCCCGCAGTCTGTCGCAAAAACTGGGTGAAAAGTTGGGCGTCACGCTGGTCGTGGACAACAAGCCCGGCGCGGGCGGCACATTGGGCTCGGACCTGGTGGCCAAAGGCGTGGCCGACGGCTACACCCTGCTGCTGGCCACCTCGAGCACGCATTCGATTGGTCCGAACCTCAACCCGCGCATGCCTTACGACGCGGCGCGCGACTTCACCCCCATTGGGCAGGTGGGCAATGCCCCCAGCATCATGCTGGTGCCCAACAGCTCGCCCGCCAAAACCGTTCAAGAGTGGATTGACCTGGCCCGCAAGAACCCTGGCCGCTTGAACTACGCCTCCAGCGGCAATGGCACGGTTGTGCAACTCACGGCCGAGTTGTTCAAGTCGCAAGCCAACCTGTTTGTGGTGCACATCCCCTACAAAGGCACAGCCTTGGCCATCCCTGATCTGGTCAGCGGCAAAGTCGACGTCTTGTTCGACTCCTTGCCCACAGGCTTGCCGCATGTGCGGGACGGACGCTTGCGCGCTTTGGGCGTGACCTCGGCCAAACGCACCCCGTTGGCACCGGGCCTGCCTGCGATTTCCGAAGTGCTGCCAGGCTACGAGTCCACCACCTGGTTTGGCCTGTTTGGCCCCAAGGGGCTGCCCCCCGAAGTGGTGCAGCGCGTGAACCAGGCGGCCAACCAGGTCTTGCATGACCCGGAAGTCATCGACAAACTGACGCGCTTGGGCATCGAGCCTGTGGGCGGTACCCCTGTTCAGTTCACGCTAATGCTGGCCAGCGAATCGGCCAAGTGGAAAAAAATCATCAGCGAACGCAAGATCACATCGGATTGAGAGCATGAACTTCAACTACCAAAACCCCTACACCAACAACCGTTTGCCGCTGTTTGCGCGCAACATCGTGTCCACCTCCCACCCGCTGGCTGCGCAAGCTGGCCTGCGCATGATGCTCAAGGGCGGCAACGCCGTGGACGCGGCCATTGCGGCAGCAGCGGCCATCACCCTGACCGAGCCGGTCAGCTGTGGCTTGGGCTCAGACGCGTTTTGCATTTTGTGGGACGGCCAAAAGCTCCATGGCCTCAACGCTTCAGGTCCGGCCCCTGCCACTTGGACGCCCGAGTATTTCCACCGCAAGTACGGCGCGGGTGCCAAAACTCCGCCCAAGCGCGGCTTCGATTCGGTGTCGGTGCCCGGTGCGGTGGCGGGCTGGGTGGCACTGAGCGAGCGCTTTGGCAAGTTGGCCTTTGCCGACTTGCTCGAACCCGCGATCGAGATCGCCGAACGCGGTTACCTGATGCCCGTGGTGGTGCAACAAAAGTGGGCTGCAGCCACACCCGAGCTGCAGTCGATGCCGGGCTTTGCGCAAAGCTTTTTGCCCTGGGGCCGCGCGCCCAACGTGGGCGAGCTGTTCCAGTTCAAAAATGCCGCCCGCGGCCTGCGTGCCATTGCCGAGTCCAAAGGCCAGGCCCTGTATGGCGGCGAGATCGCCCAAGCGATTGAAAAGTTCGCCAAAGAAAACGGCGGCAGCATCACCGCCAAAGACCTGGCGGACTTCAAGCCCGAGTGGGTGGAGCCCATTGCCAAAAACTACCGTGGTTACACGCTGCACGAGATCCCCCCCAACGGGCAGGGCATTGCGGCACTGATCGCTTTGGGCATCTTGTCGAACTTTGATCTGGCGTCCATGCCCGTGGATGGCGTGCAGTCGCAGCACTTGCAGATCGAGGCGATGAAGCTCGCCTTTGCCGACCTCTACCGCTACGTGGGCGAGCCGCACAGCATGGAGATCACGCCCGAGCAGATGCTCGACGACGCCTACCTCGCCAGCCGCGCCCGCCTGATCGACATGAACAAGGCGCAGAACTTCCAGGCCGGCAACCCGGTCAAGGGCGGCACGATTTACCTCACCGCCGCCGACGAAAACGGCATGATGGTCAGCTTTATCCAGAGCAACTACATGGGCTTTGGCTCGGGCGTGGTGGAGCCAACCTACGGCATCAGCCTGCAAAACCGGGGGCACGGCTTCAGCTTGGACCTGGCAGACCCCAACCAGGCCAACTTGGTGGCGCCGGGCAAACGGCCTTTCCACACCATCATTCCGGCCTTCCTCACGCAAAACGGCCAGCCCGTGATGAGCTACGGCGTGATGGGCGGCAACATGCAGCCCCAAGGCCACATGCAGACCCTGGTGCGCATGCTCGACTACGGACAAAACCCGCAAGCGGCCTGCGACGCACCGCGTTGGCGCTTCAACACCGGGCTCAACATCAACGTCGAATCGGCGATGGACCCGGCCACGGTGCAGGCCCTGGCGGGCATGGGCCACGAGATGGACGTGATCAACGACTCATATCAAGACTTTGGCGCAGGCCAGTTCATCTGGCGCATGGGTGACCCTGGTGTGCAGGGCTACGTGGCCGCGAGCGACCCCCGCCGTGATGGTCAGGCCGTCGGCTTTTGATGGCGTCTCACTCTTCGAAGATGACCTCGGGTCTGCTGCTGGCCGCAGCGGGCTCCATTGCGTTCAGCGGCAAGGCCATCATCGTCAAGCTGGCGTATCGCCACGGCGTGGACGCGGTCACGCTTTTGATGTACCGCATGCTGTTTGCACTGCCCATGTTCTTGCTCATGGCCTGGTGGGCAGGGCGGGGCAAGGCCGCGCTGACACGCAGCGACTGGTTGGGCGTGATCGGCTTGGGCTTTTGCGGTTATTACCTGTCGAGCTTTCTCGACTTTTGGGGGCTGGAGTTTGTCAGTGCCTCGCTGGAGCGATTGATTCTTTACCTCAACCCCACGCTGGTGCTGGTGCTGGGTTGGGTGTTGTACAAAAAGCGCATCACCGTGCGCCAAGCAGTGGCCATGGCCATCAGCTACTCGGGTGTCTTGCTGGTGTTTGGGCACGAGGTGAGTCTGGCGGGCACCAACGCCGCCTTGGGCGCCTTGCTGGTGTTCACCAGCGCCTTCACCTATGCGCTGTACATGACCTACAGCGGCCAATTGGTGCAGCGCTTGGGCTCCTTGCGGCTGGCGGGGCTGGCCACCACGGTGGCGTGTTTCTTCTGTCTGTTGCAGTTTGCCTTGCTCAGGCCTTGGGGCGCCGCCTTGGTGCCCGAGCCTGTGCTGTGGCTGTCGGTGCTCAACGCCACGGCCTGCACGGCTTTGCCCGTGCTCTTGGTCATGATGGCCATCGAGCGTATCGGGCCGGGCCTGACCGCACAGACGGGCATGATCGGCCCCATGTCCACGATTTCGATGGGCGTGTTGCTGTTGGGTGAACCGTTCAACGCTTGGATCATTGCAGGCACTGGCTTGGTGGTGAGTGGTGTGTTTTGGGTGACGCGGCCAGTGGGCCGCACAAATTAACTTTCAGGAGATCAACATGGATTTGGGCATTGCAGGCAAGTGGGCATTGGTGGGTGGCGCAAGCAAAGGCTTGGGCTGGGGTTGCGCACGGGCGCTGGCGCTGGAAGGCGTGAACGTGGTCATGGTGGCGCGTGGCGCCGAAGTGCTGAACAAAGCCCTGGATGACTTGCGTGCCGAAACGGGTGGCCAAGTGCAACTGATCGCCGTGGCGCAAGACATCACCACCGAAGCCGGCCGCGAAGCGATCTGGAACGTGGCGGGCGGCCCGGGCAAGAACTACGACATCGTGGTCACCAACGCAGGCGGCCCACCCCCAGGCGATTTCCGCGACTGGGACCGCGAGGCCTGGATCAAGGCCATCGACGCCAACATGCTCACGCCGATTGAGCTGATCAAAGCCACGGTGGACGGCATGGCCGCGCGCGGCTTTGGCCGCATCGTGAACATCACCTCCAGCTCGGTGAAGTCGCCCATCGATGTGCTGGGCTTGTCCAATGGTGCCCGCAGTGGCCTGACCGGTTTTGTGGCCGGCACCTCGCGCAGCAAGATCGCGGGCCAGGGCGTGACCATCAACAACCTGCTGCCCGGCCGCTTTGACACCGACCGCATCCGCTCGACCTTGCCCGCGATGGCGCAAAAGCAAGGCAAAACGGTGGAAGAAATGCGCGCCATCCAGCAAGCGCAAATCCCAGCTGGCCGCTACGGCAACCCGCAAGAGTTTGGGGCGATCTGCGCCTTCTTGTGCAGCCAGCACGCGGCTTACATGACAGGCCAGAACGTGTTGGCCGATGGTGGGGCTTATCCGGGGACTTATTGACGCTGGGCAGGGGACTGCGCTGAAGTTCTGCAATGGCTGTCAGGCCGTTGCAGTTGCTTTGACTTTTTATCGAAGAGTCTCTGATTGAAAACAAATTTACAAAGGTGCTCGTGGCGGGCGTTTAGACCCAAATGGGGAGATCAATGTGTCAGGCCAGTTCCAATTTTCAGTCGCATTCGAGTCGAGACTCAACTCATTTATGCCGATGAAAAGGGTGCCTACTTCTCCCACGTGATGTACACGCGGTACGGTCAAGCTGCGGAAGTACTTGTCAAGATGAAGTTCAAAATGGGGCGCATGACCGTTGCACCCAACTCGTTTCTCCCACTCAGCTTTGCCGCAGTTCCAGCAAGCGTTATGGGTCTCGAGTCCGCGTTGGCTGCGCGTTGCTGACCCAAGTATTGAACTCAGGTCACAACAGTTGCAAATTTCAGGTCAGTTTCTTACCGCCCAGGACCTTTTGATTCACACTGACTTTGTCGGCTTTGACGCCTGGCTCATCGAAGGTGACGCGTTGATTGACGCGGTTGTGAGGCCAGTAGTCGGCGACAGCGTAGTGCTGTGTTGATCGGTTGTCCCAAATGGCAATGCCGTGCGCTTCCCATTGGTGGTGGACCATGAATTCCGGCTTTTTCATCCAGTCCAGTAAAAAGCGCAGCATGCCCACGGCTTCATGGCGATCGACACCTTCGATGTTGCGTGTGAAATCGCTGTTGACGTAAATGCACTTGCGTCCTGAGTCCGGGTTGATGCGCACGACCGGGTGCACCACGGGCTTGAAGGCTTTGATGGCCGCAATGAGTGCTTCATCACCGCGTTTGCCCAGCGCTTCCCGAAAGCCGGAAACCTCCCAGCTGTGGACAGCGGTCAGCCCATCCAGGTATTTTTTCATGCCAGGAGACAACCAATCGTAGGCCTTGCTGGTGCTGATCCAGCAGGTGTTGCCCCCGGAGGGGGGCGTGACGGTGATCTGAATCGCTGTGCCTAAAGGTGGACGAGGTTTCCAGCTGATGTCCGTATGCCAGTTGTCAATGGACGGCGGACGCTCGGGGTCGGAGGTGATGACTTCCAGGTTTGGGGAATCCGGATGCCGGTCAAAATAAGAGCCTGAGGACAAAGGACCAAACACTTTGGCCAAGGCAATGTGCTGATCTGGCGTGATGATTTGCGGCTTGAAAAAGATGACCTCGAAGTCAAACAGGGCTTGACGCAATTCGGCTTGCACCGCTTTGCCCAATGGCTTTGTCAAGTCCACGCCTTCGATCCATGCGGCAAAGTTGGGCATGCGCGGCACGGGGGTGATGTGCTTGTATCGCTTGGCAATGTTGATCAGTTTCAGAGGCTTGGTATTGGCCATGGGGGCTCGCTTTCCTTGTGTTTTAAAAGACAGGTTGTTTTCATCAATGCCGCGCTCATTGCCAGTGCAACAAACGTTTTTCAAGCCAGGTCATGGTTTTCATCACGCTGACGCCAATCATGGCCAGGACCAAGAGCAAGGCCATCACGCCGTTGACCTCAAAAGTGGAGCCCAGATACGCCAGTGACTGGCCCAGGCCCTTTTCTGAGGCAATGATTTCTGCACCGATCACGCCCAAAAGCGAATAGATCAAGCCCAGGCGCAGGCCCGAAAAAATCACCGGCACCGCACCGGGCAGCGTGACCTGAAAGAAGGTGGACACCGCGCTCGCGCCCAAGGTCTTGCAAAGGGTCACATGGTCTTGGCTGACGCCGCGAATGCCTGCGACGGTGCTGGACAAAACAATGAAGAAAGTCAGGCTAAAACCCAGCGCAATCTTTGACCCAAGCCCCAGGCCAAACCACAAAATGAACAGTGGCGCCAACGCAATGCGTGGCATCACGTTCATCGCGTTGAAATAAGGCTCAAGGAACCTCTCAAACTGTGGGAAACCCACAAACACCAATCCAACGGCAATGGCCGCCACACTGCCCAGTGAGAAAGAAATCAAGGTGCCGGCCATGGTCCAACCCATGTCCACCCAGAGCTGCCCAGAGGTGATGTTGTTCCATAAAAACTTGAGGACCCCACTGGGTTGCCCCACAAACGTAGGATCCAGCCAACGGTTGACAGTGAGCCATTCGCCCAATGCCAACAACAAGCCGATGAAGGCAAGATGCGCCGCGAACCACTTCAATTTTTCAACCTTCATGTTTGCTCCAGCCGGATTCAAGGTGAGACCAGATCTGCGCATAAAGTTCGTGGAAATGCGGATCTTTTTGCAGATCGCGGATAGACCTCGGACGGGGCAAATCAATCGCAATGTCGGCGACGATGCGACCAGGTCTCGAAGTCATGACCACCACGCGGTCAGACACGGCGACAGCCTCAGACAGATCGTGTGTGACAAACAGCACCGACTGCTTGTGTTGTTGGCACAGGCGAAGCAGCAGGTCTTCCAATTGCAGTTTGGTTTGAGCATCCAACGCACCAAAGGGCTCGTCCATCAAGAGCACAGAAGAGCCCAAGGCAAAGGTACGGGCCAGCGCCACCCTTTGCCGCATGCCATGCGACAAGGCCTTGGGGTAGGTGTTTTCAAAACCAGCCAAACCCACTTCTTGCAGCATGGCTTGGGCGCGCTCTTGGGCCTGGGCACGGGGCACGCCGCGCACTTGCATGCCAAACATGGCGTTGTCCAATGCCGTTTTCCAGGGCAAGAGACTGTCACGGGCCAGCATGTAGCCTACCTGAGGGTTGCCTTGCACGGGAGGTGCACCTGCCACTTGGATGCTGCCTTTGCCTGTCTGCGCCACCAAGCCCGCGGCCATGTTGAGCAGCGTTGTTTTGCCGCAGCCACTGGGCCCCACCAAAGACACAAACTCACCTTGATGGATGTGCAGTGATACGTCAAACAAGACAGGGTTGATGCCATCAAAACTCAAACTCACGCCATCGACCGCGATGGCCAGCGGGGCGCGGTTTGGTGGTGCGCTTGCGTTGCCGTTGTGCATTGATCAACGCAATTGCAGAAGTTTTGCGGTGTCGACTGTCTTGTCGATTTGTGCGGTTTTGTACAAATAGTCGGCTGCGGCTTGCAAGGCTTTGGGGTCCAGCGTAAAGCCCGCGCTGGTGATGGCAAAGCGCAATGAATTTTCTACGGCCAAGGCGCCTGCAGGCCCCTCGATTTTGAAGGTGTCGTTGACTATTTTCAGCAAGGCATTGAAGTTGGCGGGATTTTGGACAAAGGCTTCAGATTCGCGCATGGCCTTTGCAAATGCATCCAAAGCAGGGCCTTTCTTTTGCGCAAAATCACCCCGCACCGTCATGGGTCCCGCCGCGCCGTTGAGCTGTGTGATCTCCTTAGGACCTTCGCCTTTGCGGGGGTCCACAATGATGCGACATACCTTCATGGCCACACAAAACCCGTCCATGGGAGAGAACAGCATGAGTGCGTCTATTTGTTTGTTGGCAATGGCAGGCAAGGCCGTATTTGGAGCACCTACCGGGACGATGGTCACGTCACTGCCGGACAGGCCTGCGCCTTTGAGCATGTCGAGCAGCTGAAATTCAGCACCGGAGCCGCGCGCTGTCACACCGATTTTTTTGCCTTTCAAGTCGGCCATCACAGCCGGGTAGCCCTTGGCCGCATTCGGTGTTTCGATGTGAGCGCCAGCCATCAGGTAAAAAATATTACCGCGTGAACCGCTGCCGATGATTTTGAGATCCGCGCCTTTGTTGAATGCCTGAATCACCACCTCCGCTGGACCAAAAGCGACATCAATGTCACCGGACATCAGCGTCTGTATGCCCAAAGGCGCGGCTGGGATGGTTTTGAGTTCGCACTTGAGGCCATTTTTCTCGCAATACCCGTTGGCTGCAGCAACGCGCACCAGAACGTTGCCCAAACCTGGGTAGTCTTGGATGCGCAAGGTTTCAACCTGGGCCATGACCGTGGCGCCCCATGTCAGGGCGGCAAGGCTCAAAGCGATTCTGGCAAGTGAAGAAAAAATGAGTGTCATGTCGTTTCCAATGAAGGGCTGCTCCTTGAACAAGGTCAGGTCGGCATCATTTGAAAACGCAACGAATCGATGAATTGTTACCCGGGTGACAATTTAAGGGATAGCACTCAAAATGGATGCTCACACCATCACTGCCGACCCCTGCCTCCCGTTTCATGAATTCAGTTCCTGCTGCTCTTCGCGGCTCCCATCTCAAGAACATCGATGTCATGGCCTTGTCCCAGTCTTGGGCTGAAAACTCGGCCCTGACGACAAGTACCACTGAAGCATTGCTGAACATTGGGGTCATGCGCCAATGGCAAACAGGTCAGGTCGTTCTCAGCCGCGGGGAGTCCATTTCGGTGGCCCTGCTGCTGGTCAAAGGCCGATTGCGTGTCAGCGTGACCACCCTTGACGGTGAGGAACAACTCTTGCGCTGGATGTTGCCCGGAGAAATATCAGGTTTGAGTTCGGTGTTTGCGCATACCACCTACCCTGCCGATTTGGTGGCGGCTGTGCCGAGCGAAGTGTTGCAGATCGAACGCGCGAAGTTGTTAGAACTCATCAGCCAAGATGCCTCGGTTGCGGTGGACCTGTTGCGGATCTTGGGATTGCGCATCAATCAGTTGTTTGACACTTTGGCCGATCAGGTGATGCCCACGCTGGAAAAAAGGGTCTGGGCCACTTTGGAGCGCATCGCCAAATTCAACAGTGTGCAAGTCCCTGGAGGCGTGCAACTGCGGGTCAGCCAAGCCGATTTGGCGCAGGCGGTCATGGCTTCACGACAAAGGGTCAACCAACAGTTGAGGCGTTTTCAAGACAAGGGCTTGATCCGATTGGGCTACCGAAACATCGTCTTGCTCCGGACTTGAGCATTGGCTTGCCATCTGTACCGCATTGACCACCGCGCACTAGCAAGGCGCGCGGCACGTGATGCAGCTCAGCCAAAGCCCCTGCAACTCAATGCCTCGCTGACACCACAATCCCGCCCACAATCAGCGAAAACGCCGCCACGTGGTACAGGTGCGGCAACTCGCCCAAGAACGCGGCCGACAGCACCGCCGCAAACAGCGGCGTGAGGTTTGCAAAAAACCCCGCCACCGCCGGGCCCGCCTGCTGGATGCCCAGGCCCCAGCAGCGGTAGGCCAGCACGGCTGGGCCCACGGCCACAAAGGCCAGCGTGGCGATCAGCGGCCAGCCCCACACAATGTGCGCGTCCGTGAAGGTCCATTCCAGTCCGGCAAACAGGCCTGACCAAGCCAAACCGAACACCACCTGCCCCAGCAAAAAGGCTGCCCAATCGCTTCGGATGGCTTCGGGCTCGTCTCGGCGTGTGAGCAGCCAGCTGTAGAAAGACCAGCAGGCCGTGGCCAGCAGGATGTACATGTCGCCCGACACCAGCCGCACGGCCATCAGTTCAGCCCATTGGCCGCGCGAGAGCACCACGAGCACGCCACCGATGGACAGCAAGGCACCTACCAGTTGCATGCGCCGCACCGGGGCTTTGAAAAACAGGGCGCCGATGACCAGCATCCAGAATGGCCCGCTGGCCGCGACCAGCGTCACGTTCAGCGGCGTGGAGGTTTGCAGCGCCAGGTATTGCAGCGCGTTGTAGCAGCCCACGCCGAGCAGGCTGAGCAGTGCGAAGCGTCTCCAGTGCGACCACAGGCCGCTGCCGGGGCGCAGCACTCTCCAGGCGAGCGGCAACAAAATGAACAGCGCCACGAACCAGCGTAAAAAGTTGAGCGTGATCGGAGGGACCAGGTCGGTGACCAGGCGGCCAACCACGGCGTTGCCTGCCCACATGAGCGGCGGCACCGTCAGCAGCAAGGCGGTCACAGGGGAGAGTTTTTGAGACATGAGGCACTTTAGCTGCCCTCGGGTTTTCCCGCTGTCGCGCAGCTGTCCTTCGGGTTCGCTGGACCATGGATTTCATGGCAAAGTCACGCATCGTTGCCCTTCACCCTTTCAGGAGAACTCCATGAGCCTTGCAGTCCAGATTGACCAACACGGTGGTCCCGAAGTCATGAAATTGGTCGATGTGACCGTAGGCGAACCCGGCCCCGGCGAGATCCGCATCCGCCACAAGGCCATTGGCCTGAACTTCATCGACGTGTACCAGCGCAGCGGCCTGTACCAGTTGCCCATGCCGCTCAAGATGGGCATGGAAGCTTCGGGTGTGGTTGAAGCCGTGGGCGATGGTGTCACGCACCTCAAAGTGGGCGACCGCGCAGCCTATGCCAGCCAGCCGCCTGGCAGCTATTGTGAAGTGCGCGTCATGCCCGCCAAGTGCGTGTGCAAGCTGCCCGATGCGATCTCCTTCGAGACGGGCGCGGCCATGATGCTCAAGGGCCTGACCGCGCAGTATTTGCTCAAGCGCACGCTGCCCCAAGGTGGTCTCAAGGCCGGTGACTTTGTTCTGTTCCATGCAGCAGCGGGTGGTGTGGGCCTGATCGCTTGCCAGTGGGCCAAGGCGCTTGGCCTGCGCCTGATTGGCACGGCAGGCAGCGACGCCAAGTGTGCGCTGGCGCTGGCCAACGGTGCCGAGTTTTGCATCAACTATTCGACCGATGACTTCCAGGCCAAGGTCAAAGAGATCACAGGCGGCAAGGGCGTCAAAGTGGTTTATGACTCGGTGGGCAAAGACACTTGGGACAAGTCGCTTGACTGCCTGGCCCCGTTTGGCCTGATGGCCAGTTTTGGCAACGCTTCGGGCCCTGTGGCCCCATTTGCACCGGGCATCCTCGGCCCCAAGGGCTCGGTCTATGTGACCCGCCAGACCCTGTTCAGCCACATCACCACGCGCGAGAGCACGCAAGAGATGGCCGATGATCTGTTCGAGGCGGTGACGAGCGGCAAGGTCACCATCCACATTGACCAAACTTTTCCATTGGCCAACGTTCAGGATGCGCACATTGCGCTGGAAGCGCGCAAGACCACGGGTTGCACCATCATCACTTTGTGATATTTTAGGGTCGCGGTGTGTGGCGGCGCTCTGCATGAGCGGCGCCCAGTTTTGTAGGAGCGGCGCCCAGTTTTGTAGGAGCGGCGCCCTCGCCGCGATAAAGCCGTTGCGGTCCCCAAGTCATCGCCCCGAGGGCGGGGCTCCTACAAAAGGCAGGTTTTCTGTAGGAGCGGCGCCCTCGCCGCGATAAAGCCGTCGCAGTCCCAAGTGATCGCCCCGAGGGCGGGGCTCCTACAAGGCCGGAGGGTGTCAAGCCGCCAGCTTGGCCTTGGGCGCGAGGGTATCGAGCGCATCGCTCAATTGCTGCAGGGTGCGCGGCACCTGGTGCCATTTGTCCAGGCCGAACAGTCCCATGCGGAAAGTGCTGAAGTCTGCAGGTTCGTCACACTGCAACGGTACGCCAGCGGCCGTTTGCAGACCCAGGGCCAAGAACTTCTTGCTGCTCTGGATCTCGGGGTCTGTGGTGTAGCTGACCACCACGCCAGGAGCTTCAAAACCGGATGCTGCCACGCTGGGGAAGCCGTGTTCCAACAGCAAAGAGCGCACCGCACGGCCCAGTGCCACTTGCTCCTCACGCACTTTGGCATAGCCGTAGGCCTCGGTCTCGAGCATGGTTTCTTGCAGGCGCTGCAAGGCGTCGGTGGGCAAGGTGGTGTGGTACATGTGGGCACCACTTTCGTAGGTTTCCATGACCTGCAGCCACTTTTTGAGGTCCATCGCAAAAGTGGTGCTGGTGGTGCTGTCAATGGCTTTGCGGGCGCGCTCGCTCAGCATGACCATCGCGCAGCAAGGTGAGCTGCTCCAGCCTTTTTGGGGGGCGCTGATCAGCACATCCACACCCGTGGCTTTCATGTCCACCCACATGGCGCCCGAGGCAATGCAGTCCAGCACAAACAAGCCGCCCACAGCGTGAACCGCATCGGACACGGCTTTGAGGTAGTCGTCGGGCAAGATCATGCCGGCCGAGGTTTCAACGTGCGGTGCAAACACCAGCGCAGGTTTTTCGGCGGCAATGGCGGCTTTGACTTCTTCGATCGGGGCAGGTGCCCAAGCCGCTTGGGGGCCAGCAGAAATACGGCGGGCCTTGAGCACGCTGTGGCTCTTGGGGATCTGGCCCATGTCAAAAATTTGCGTCCAGCGGTAGCTGAACCAGCCGTTGCGGATCACCATGACATGTTGGTTGGTGGCGAACTGGCGTGCCACAGACTCCATGCCAAAGGTGCCACTGCCGGGGACCAAAGCGACCGAGTGGGCACCGTAGACGCTTTTGAGCATGCGCGAAATGTCGGTCATCACGCCACCAAAGCGCTTGGACATGTGGTTCAGGGCGCGGTCGGTGTAGACCACCGAAAATTCGAGCAGACCATCGGGGTCAATGTGGGGCAGCAAGCCGGGCATGGGATGTCTCCGTATTTTGAGTCAGGGGCGAGAGCATAACCGAGATCACGGTTTTGAGGGTTGTGGCCTCAGGCAGGGGCTTGTGAGGTCAGCGACCGCGCCGGACTCTCAACAGTTCGTCCAGGATCAGCAGGCCTGCACCCAAGGTGATGGCGCAGTCGGCCACGTTGAAGGCAGGGAAGTGGCCGCCGTGGAAGATGCCGTCCATAAAGGCCCAGTGGAAGTCGAGGAAGTCGACCACGTAGCCGTGCAGCAGGCGGTCAATCACATTGCCCACCGCGCCGCCCAGGATGCAGCTGACGGCCGCACAAAACAGGCGCTGGCTCGCGTGTGAGCGCAGCAGCCAGACCATGACGAGCGCAGCCACAATGCCCAAGCCGGTGAAGAACCAGCGTTGCCAGCCGCCCGCGTCGGACAAGAAGGAGAACGCCGCACCCAGGTTGTGCACCCGCACCAGGTTGAAGTACGAGGTGATGGGCAGGCCCTCGCCGTACTGGAAGCTGCCCAGAATCAGCACCTTGGTGAACTGGTCGATCACCATGATCAGCGTGGCGATGCCCAGCCACAGCAGCCAGCCGCTGCCGGAGCCGCCGACCGCGCGAGCGCCTTTGCCCTTGGCCATGGCGATCAGGCCACGGAGCGGGTTTCGCCCGCGCCATAAAGGTTGCTGGTGCAGCGGCCGCAAAGTGTCGGGTGCGCGGCGTCGTGGCCCACGTCGTCGCTGTAATGCCAGCAGCGTTCGCATTTGGTGGCTTGGCTGACGTTTACCGTCACCCTCAGGCCGTTTCCTGGTGCATGCTTGACCGTGACCTTGGAGGTGATGAAGACGAATTTCAGATCGTCACCCAATGAAGCCAGTTCTTCGTACACCAACAGGGAATCGCTCTCGATGATCAGCTCTGCCTGCAACGATGCGCCGACTAGCCCCTCAGCACGCTTTTCTTCGATTTTCTTGTTGGCAATGTTGCGTACATCAATGATGTCTTTCCACTTGGCCAGCAAAGCCTCATCGGCCTGCCCCAGATCGCTGAAGGTCTCAAAGAAGATGGACTCGGAGTCGCCAAAGGTGCTCCAGGCTTCCTCTGCTGTGAACGACAGGAACGGCGCCATCCAGCGCAGCATGGCGTGGGTGATGCGCCACAAAGCCGTTTGCGCACTGCGGCGCGCCAGGCTCTTTGGGGCGGTGGTGTAGAGGCGGTCCTTGAGCACGTCCAAATAGAACGCGCCCAGGTCTTCGGAGCAATAGACCTGCAGCTTGCTGACCACGGGGTGGAACTCGTACACGTCAAAGTGGGCGCGGATGTCGGCTTGCAGTTGCGCGGCGCGGGCCAGGGCATAGCGGTCGATTTCCAGCAGCTCGCTGTCGGCCACGGCGTCTGTCGCCGGGTCGAAGTCGCTCACGTTGGCCATCAAAAAGCGCAGCGTGTTGCGGATGCGGCGGTAGCTGTCCACCACGCGGGCGAGGATCTTGTCGTCGATGTTCAGGTCGCCCGAGTAGTCTGTGCTGGCCACCCACAGGCGCACGATCTCGGCCCCCATCTTGGAGGTGATGGTCTGGGGCTCGACCGTGTTGCCCAGCGACTTGCTCATCTTGCGGCCTTGGCCGTCGGTGGCAAAGCCGTGGGTCAAGAGGCCTTTGTAGGGGGCGCGGCCGTAAAGGGCGCAGCCCAGCAAGAGCGAAGAGTGGAACCATCCGCGGTGTTGGTCGTGGCCTTCGAGGTACAAATCGGCCTCAGGGCCTTGGCTGTGGAAGGGCTCGCGGTTGTAAGCGCCTTTATGGCTGCCGCGCAGCACATGCTGGAAGGTCGAGCCAGAGTCGAACCAGACTTCCAGGATGTCGGTGCTCTTGGTGTAGCTGGGGGCGTCGGCTGCGCCCAAAATTTCTTCCACCGTGACGCGGCTCCAGGCTTCGATGCCGCCTTTTTCAACGATGTCAGCGGCTTGGTCCAGGATGGCCATGGTGCGCGGGTGCAGCTCGCCGCTGTCCTTGTGCAAAAAGAAAGGCACGGGCACGCCCCAAGAGCGCTGGCGCGAGATGCACCAGTCGGGCCGGTTCGCGATCATGTCGCGCAGGCGGGTTTTGCCGTTTTCAGGGTAAAAACTGGTTTCGCCGATGGCGTCGAGTGCCAACTGCCGCAGGGACTTGGGCGCTTTGTCTTGGGTGAAGACGCCCTCGCCCTCGTCCATGCGCACAAACCACTGTGCGGCGGCGCGGTAGATGACAGGCGTTTTGTGGCGCCAGCAGTGCGGGTAGCTGTGGGTGATTTCCACGGTGGCCATGAGGCGGTCGCTCTGGGCCAGCACCTCGATCACGCGGGCACAGGCTTTCCAGATGTGTTGGCCGCCAAAGAAGGGCAGTTCGGGGGCGTACACGCCATTGCCCTGCACCGGGTTCAGGATGTCGTCGTATTGGAGGCCGTTGGCGATGCAGGAGTTGAAGTCGTCCACGCCGTAAGCAGGCGACGAGTGCACGATGCCTGTGCCATCGGTGGCGGTCACGTACTCGGCCAGGTACAGCGGCGATGGGCGGCGGTAGCTGTATTGGCCGCCTTCTTCGGCGGTCACGGTGTCGTGCAAGGGGTGACGGAACACCAGACCTCGCAGTTTCTCGCCGACAGCGGTGGCGATCACGGTGCCTTGCAGTTGGTAGCGTTCTAGGCATTTCTCGACCAGGCTGGCGGCCAGCAGCAGCACGCCGCGGGGCGTGTCGACCAGGGCGTATTCCAGCTCGGGGTGGGCGTTGAGCGCCTGGTTGGCGGGAATGGTCCAAGCGGTGGTGGTCCAGATGACGGCAAAGGCCTTTTTGCTGCCCTCGCCAGGCAGATTGGGCAGGCCAAAGGCGGCGGCCAGCGCGGCGCTGTCATCGGCTTCAAAGGCCACGTCCAGCGTGTCGCTCTTTTTGTCGGCGTATTCGATCTCGAACTCGGCCAAGGACGAGCCGCAGTCAAAGCACCAGTAAACAGGCTTGAGGCCCCGGTACACAAAGCCGCGTTCGATCACGCGTTTGAAGGCGCGGATTTCACCGGCTTCGTTGGCGAAGTCCATGGTGCGGTAAGGGCGCTCCCAGTCGCCCAGCACGCCCAGGCGCTTGAAGTCTTCGCGCTGCTGGCCAATTTGTTCAGTGGCAAAGGCGCGGCTCTTGGCCTGCATGTCGTCGCGGCTCAGGTTGCGGCCGTGCAGTTTCTCGATGGCGTTTTCGATCGGCAGGCCGTGGCAGTCCCAGCCAGGGATGTATTGCGCGTCAAAGCCAGCGAGCTGCTTGGACTTGACGATCATGTCCTTGAGCACTTTGTTGAGTGCGTGGCCGATGTGCAGTTTGCCGTTGGCATAAGGCGGGCCGTCGTGCAGCACGAACAGCGTGGCGCCTTGACGGGCAGCACGCAGTTTTTTGTACAGGTCGCCTTCGTTCCAGTCCTTCACCCAGCCCGGCTCGCGCTTGGGCAGGTCGCCACGCATCGGGAACGGGGTGTCCATCATGTTGATGCGGGTGTCGGGATTGGGGTCTTTGTCGGTCATGGTGCTTCAGGTCGAGAGGGCTTCGACAAGCTCAGTCCGAGCGGCGGGCCGTTCGGAGAGAAAGGGGGGAGGGGCAGGCCGTTTTTTCGTTCGCCCTGAGCCTGTCGAGGGGCAGCAAACGAGGGCCAGAGCGTCAAATTCGGTCGCGGGTGGTTTGGCGGTGGGTCTCGCTGTGGCGCGAAGCAAACCACGCGTGCGCGTCGTCACAGTCCTGGGCGATGCCTTTTGTCAGGGCGTCCAGACCGTTGTATTTGAGCTCGTCGTGTAGTTTGTGCAGCAGATCCACACGGATGATTTTACCGTAGCCCCCCTCTGCCCCCAGATGGGCGGGCCAGTCGAAGGCATGGGTCTCGAGCAACACACGCCCGCCGTTGACGTCATTCGGGTCCAGCGAGGGGCGAATGCCCAGATTGGCCACGCCCCGCAGGGGCTGGATGGTCAGGCCGTGCACTTGCACCACAAAGATGCCGCTGGCGGCGGGTTTCCAGTGCGAAAAACGCAAATTCAGGGTGCGAAAGCCGTCGCCCGCGCCTGCGGCCGTCGCCGCCAACTCGCGCCCGAGCTTGCGTCCGTGCACCACATGGCCGCTGATGCTGTAGGGGCGGCCCAGCAGGGCCTGCACCGCTGGCAGATCGCCTTTGGCCAGTGCATCGCGCACAGCCGAACTGGACACGCGCAGGCCGCGCACCTCGTAGCTGTTCATGCGGGCCACGTCAAAGCCCAAGCGCTGGCCCGCGGCGTCGAGCATGGCGTAGTCGCCTGCGCGTTGGGCCCCAAAGCGGAAATCGTCACCGACCTGTACGTAGCGCACGCCCAGGCCGTGCACCAACACCTGCTCAATGAAGTCTTGGGGAGACTGGCTCGCCAGCCGCGCGTCAAAAGGCACCACCACCACCTGGTCGACCCCGCAGCGCTCGAGCTCCTGCAGTTTGTCGCGCAAAGTGGCAATGCGGGCCGGGGCCAGTGCAGGCTGGTTCAGGGCCTTGGCGAAGTAGTCGCGGGGGTGGGGTTCGAAGGTCATCACGCAGCTTGACACGCCCCGGTGAGCCGCCTCGCTGCGCAAGAGCGCCAGCATGGCCTGGTGGCCTCGGTGCACACCATCGAAGTTGCCAATGGTCAAGGCGCATGCGGGGGCCAGCTCTGGGTGGTGAAAACCGCGAAAAATCTTCATGTCGGACGGGTGCTCAGATGGGGGTAACGGCGGGAGGCGTCATGGTGCTGCCGTCAATTGAGGTTATATTGTGACTGACCCCGGACGGGACACTTGGCGCAAAACGCGATCGGCCCGACCTGGCTCACGGTTTCGTGACAACGGTTCAGTGACTGTCGACAGGAGGCGCTTGTGAAGGTTCTCAAACTCTCGGCTCAGGGCTTGCCCCAATCCTGGATTTCTCTGGAGCAGGCGGTGTTGCATTACGCCGCAGACGAAGTGCGCTGGGAGGTAGGGCAGGAAGTGGCCGTTTTTCATGGTGGCCACAACGCCCTCACGGGTGAGCAGTCTGTCATCACTGTCAACAGCATCATTGGCACCAAGGGAATGCCCGGCATCAACCCGTTTGACCTTCAACCCAGCCTCACAAACAGCAAACTTTTTGTGCGTGACCGCAATGTTTGCGCTTACTGTGGCGATCTCTTGCATGAGTCCGAACTCACCCGGGAGCACATCATTCCTGTTGCCCAGCGAGGGCAAAACCACTGGATGAATGTGGTCACGGCTTGCAAAAGTTGCAACCACCGAAAGAGCAACCGCACCCCCGAGCAGGCCGGCATGCCCTTGCTCTACACGCCTTATATCCCCAGCCTTTGGGAAGACTTCATTTTGCGCAATCGCCGCATACTGAGCGATCAAATGGAATTTTTGATTGCCCATGTGCCCAAAACTTCACGTTTGTTGCTGTGATCGGTTGACGAGCTTGAGTGCAAACAACAGGGCCCCAAAGGGCCCTGTTGTTTTGGGCAAGGCAACTCAGGCGAAGACGCCAGCGGTCTCTTGCATGCGAGCAGACACTTCACCCAACTGGTGCAGGGTGTCCCCAAACGTCATGTCCAGCTGCGTCAATTTCTTGAAGTAGTGGCTCACGATGTACTCGTCCGTGACGGCAATGCCGCCGTGCAGCTGCACGGCCTGCTGGCCGATGAAGCGCATGGACACGCCCAGCTGGTACTTGGCACGGGCCATGGCGCGGCGGCGTTCTTCAGCAGGGGCGTGCAACTTCAGGCTGGCGTAGTAGCTCATAGAGCGGGCCAATTCGAGCTGCATTTTCATGTCCGAGACGCGGTGGCGCAGGGCCTGGAAGCTGGCAATCACCACGCCGAACTGCTTGCGCGTGTTCATGTAGTCCACGGTGATGGCCAGGGTCTTGTCCATCACACCCACGGCTTCGGCGCAGGTGCAGGCGATGCCAATGTCCACGGCCTCTTCGAGAGCGGTCAGGCCGTTCAGGGTGATCAGCTGTGCGGGGGCCTTGCTCAGAACCACTTCGGCAGCCCTTGAGCCGTCTTGTGTGCCATAGGCTTCGGTGCTCACACCGCTGGCGCTGCGCTCGACCAAAAACAGCGCGGTCTGGCCGTTCACGGTGGCTGGCACCACAAAGGCGTCGGCCTGGTCGCCCACAGCCACCACGCTCTTGGTGCCACTCACGGTCCATGTGCCTGCCGATTCACTGGCCAGTGCGGCGCAGCGGTTCAGTTGGTAGCGGGCAGTGCGCTCTTGGTGCGCCAGCACGACAATGGCTTCACCACTGGCCATGCGGGGCAGCCAGGCGGCTTGCAAGGCCGCAGGCGCGTGGGTTTGCAGCGTGGCGCTGCAAATCAGGGTTTGGGTCAGGGGCTCGAGCACGATGCCCCGACCGAGCTCTTCCATGGTGACCATGGCTTCGGTGGGGCCCATTCCCATACCACCATGGTCTTCGCTCACATACAGGCCCGTCAGGCCCAGTTCGGCCAGTTCGTTGTAGGCGGCGCGGTCAAAACCCCCCGCAGCGACGATGGCGCGGCGGCGGTCAAAGTCGTATCCCTTGTCCACCCATTTGCGCACTGCGTCGCGCAGTTGTTCCTGGTCGTCAGAAAAATCGAAATCCATGTGCTTGTCTCCTTAACCCAGAACTGTCTGGGCGACGATGTTGCGTTGCACTTCGTTGCTGCCGCCGTAGATGGTGGTCTTGCGCATGTTGAAGTAGTTGGAGGCCAGCGGCGCATTGGCCAGTGTGTGGCCTGGGAAGTCGCCTTGCCAGCCCGCTTCCATGGCTTCGAAGATGTAGGGCAGGCTGAAGGGCCCTGCGGCTTGCATCATCAGCTCGGTGTAGCGCTGCTGGATTTCGCTGCCCTTGATCTTCAAAAGGCCCGCGATGTCGAGCGAGTTCTTGCCAGACTTTTCGGCCGACAGGACACGCAGCACCAGCATTTCGAGGGCGACGATGTCGACTTCGAGCTTGGCGATTTCGTCACGGAAGCGCAGGTCGTCGTAAACACCCTCGGCTTTGGCGATGCGCTTGAGGCGTTCGAGTTCGCGCTTGGCGCGGTTCACGTCGGCGATGTTGGTGCGCTCGTGGGCCAGCAGGTGTTTGGCGTAGTTCCAGCCCTTGTTTTCTTCGCCAACAAGGTTTGCTGCCGGCACTTCGACGTTGTCAAACCAGACTTCGTTGACTTCGCACTCGCCGTCGAGCAGTTTGATGGGGCGCACGGTGATGCCGGGTGACTTCATGTCGATCAACAAAAAGGAGATGCCGGTTTGCGGCTTGCCTTCGGTGCTGGTGCGCACCAGGCAGAAAATCCATTCGCCAAACTGGCCCAGGGTGGTCCAGGTTTTCTGGCCGTTGACGATGTATTTGTCGCCCACGCGCTCTGCACGGGTCTTGAGGGACGCCAGGTCCGAGCCGGAGCCCGGTTCGCTGTAGCCCTGGCTCCACCAGACTTCACCGCTGGCGATGCCGGGCAAAAAGCGCTGCTGCTGCTCGGCGTTGCCGAAAGCCATGATCACCGGGGCCACCATCACGGGGCCAAACGGAATCACGCGGGGGGCGCCGGCCAGGGCGCATTCTTCTTCGAAAAGGTGTTTTTGGACGGCGGTCCAGCCGGGGCCACCAAACTGCGTGGGCCAGCCATAGCCCAGCCAGCCTTTTTTGCCCAAAATTTTGGCCCAGGCCTGCATGTCGTCACGCGTCAGGCGCATGGCGTTGTGCACTTTGGTAGAAAGCTCGGGCGGCAAATTTGCCTTGACCCAGGTGTGAACTTCGTCGCGGAACGCGAGTTCTTCGGGGGTGAATGCCAAATCCATGGGATGCGGTCTCCGGTGTTGCTGACCCAGACGGGATGTGCTGGATCAAAAAATAAAACGAACGTGCTTTTTAGCATGTTGCGCCGCTTTTGGGATGTCCTGACTGCGAAAAAAAGTGGCAATTTTGAACTTTGGAGACACCCGAACAGTCCGATTCAAGGCATCGCAGTCAACGGGGATAATCCGGCCTCCACATGAAAAACATCGTCATACTGATTTCTGGCTCGGGCTCCAACATGGCCGCCATGGTGCGCCATGCCCAACAAGAACAATGGTCCAAGCGGCTTCAGACCCGCGTGAGCGCCGTGATCAGCAACAAGGCCGAGGCCCAAGGGTTGGACTTTGCACGCGCGCAGGGTATTGCGACTGTGGTGCTCGACCACAAGGCGTTTGACAGCCGCGAGGCATTTGATGCGGCCCTGATGGACGAGATTGACCGCTTTGAGCCCACGCTCGTTTTGTTGGCGGGATTCATGCGCGTCCTGACGGCCGGTTTTGTGACGCATTACGCAGGTCGACTGCTCAACATCCACCCCTCGTTGTTGCCATCCTTTGCAGGCTTGAACACGCACCAGCGGGCCATCGATGCAGGTTGCCGGTTTGCCGGGGCCACGGTCCATCAGGTGACGTCCGAGTTGGACCACGGGGCCATCCTGGCTCAGGCGGTGGTGCCTGTGCTGCCCGATGACACGGCAGACACCTTGGCGGCACGGGTGCTGACCCAAGAGCACCGGATTTACCCCGAGGCCGTGGCGGCCTGGCTGCGCAGCCAGGGCTGAGCGGCCTCAGTCGCCCACGCGGGCGAAGCGGGGCTGGACTTGGCCGTCGATGTCCACGGTCTCGCGGAACATGGCCGCGGGCCTGACCCACAGGCCTTGCTGGCCATAAAGTGCTTGGTACAGCGTCATCGGCTCCAGAGTCTCGCTGTGGCGCACGGTGCCCTGCACGCGGTACATCCCCCCTTTGTAATGCCGGTACAAGCCGGTGGGGGTTTCAATCAAAGCTGGCAGATCGTCGTCGTTCATGGGCATGCACACAGGGGTGGGACAATACGGAACTATGCATCCTAAAGCCCTTTTGGACGCCTGCGCCGACCTGGTCAGGCTTTGTCTACAGTTCGACCACCCTGCCGATGCGGTGGTGTCCCGTTATTTTCGTGAGCACCGCTCGCTCGGCCCCCGCGAGCGCGCCACTTTGGCCGAGACGGCTTTCGCCGTCCTGCGCAAGAAACTCCTGTTCGAACAATTGGCCCGCTCGGGCACTGGCCCCAAAGAACGCAAGCTGGCCATTTTGGGCTACGCCGGGCCCCGTGACTTTCTCAACGGTGCCTTGAACGACACCGAACGCGCTTGGCTGGACGCATGCAACCGCATTCAGCCTTCGGACTTGCTGGCCCCGCACCGTCACAACTTGCCCGAATGGATGGCGCAGGCCTTGCAGGCCCAGTTGGGCGACGACTTCTGGGCACTGGCCGAAAACATGCAGCAGCCCGCACCACTTGACCTGCGTGTGAACACGTTTCAAATCAAGCGCAACGAAGTACAAAAAGAATTGGTCAAGGCGGGCATTGCTTGCGAGCCAACGCCGTATTCGCCTTGGGGTTTGCGTTTGCAGGGCAAACCGGCCTTGCAAAAGACAGATGCCTTTACCCGTGGCGCCATCGAGGTGCAGGACGAAGGCTCGCAGTTGCTGGCACTGCTGGTGGACGCCCACCGCGGCGAGATGGTGGTGGACTTTTGTGCAGGCGCAGGCGGCAAGACGCTGGCGCTGGGCGCGGCCATGCGCAGCACTGGGCGCTTGTATGCCTTCGATGTGTCTGCGCACCGCCTGGAGGCCCTCAAGCCTCGGCTGGCCCGCAGCGGCTTGTCGAACGTGCATCCAGCGGCCATTGCGCACGAGCGCGACGAGCGCATCAAGCGGCTGGCAGGCAAGATCGACCGGGTGCTGGTCGATGCGCCTTGCTCTGGACTGGGCACCTTGCGGCGCAACCCTGACCTCAAGTGGCGACAGACAGAAAAGGCTGTGGTTGAACTCGCGGCCAAACAGACCGCCATCCTGGACAGCGCAGCCCGCTTGGTCAAGTCGGGGGGGCGCTTGGTCTATGCCACTTGCAGCGTGTTGCCTCAGGAAAACGAACAGATTGCACAGGCCTTCAGTCAAGCACACCCGGACTTTGTGCCACTCCATGCTGCCCAGACGCTGGAGCAACTCAAGGTGGAAGGCGCTGCCGGACTGTGCACCGATGGCGGTGACTATTTGCGGCTGTGGCCGCACCGGCACGCGACAGACGGATTTTTTGCAGCGGCTTGGGTACGTAAATGAATTCTTTGTGATGCGTAATAAGGCTATGTCCATCGAAAAACTGTCTTTTTGCCACTAAAAAACTTAAAATACGCTGTTGCCTGCACAAGGCGTTAATGAAAGTCTGAATTCATGTTGCTGCCTGATTGGGCTTTTTGGGATGCCCTGATTGACTGGATGGGCCACGGCTTGTTCAACCTGGCTTGGTGGCAAGTTCTGGTGATCGCTTTGGTCATGACCCACATCACCATTGCCAGCGTCACCATTTACCTGCACCGCCATTCGGCACACCGCGCCTTGGACCTGCACCCGATCCCGGCGCACTTTTTCCGTTTTTGGTTGTGGATGACCACGGGCCAGGTGACCAAAGAGTGGACGGCGATCCACCGCAAGCACCACGCCAAGTGTGAGCGCGAAGGTGATCCTCACAGCCCGGTGGTTTATGGCATCCAAACCGTGTTTTGGAAAGGTGCGGAGCTCTACCGCGCCGAAGCCAAGAACCAAGAAACCCTTGACCGCTTCGGCCACAACACCCCCACCGATTGGATCGAACGCCATGTCTACACCGGGCGCTCAGCTTTGGGCGTGAGCCTGATGCTCATCATCGACGTCGCGCTGTTCGGCTTTCTGGGTCTGACGGTCTGGGCTGTCCAGATGGCCTGGATCCCGATCACGGCAGCAGGCATCATCAATGGCATCGGCCACTGGTGGGGTTACCGCAACTTTGAGGCCCAAGACGCGAGCACCAACATCTCGCCTTGGGGCATCATCATCGGCGGTGAAGAGTTGCACAACAACCACCACACCTACCCGACTTCGGCCAAGCTGTCGGTCAAGCCTTATGAGTTCGACATTGGCTGGATGTACATCTCCATCCTGCAATCCCTCGGTCTGGCCCATGTCAAGAAGACGCCCCCCCGCTTGGCTTTCGGTGACATTCAACCTGTGGCAGACGAAAAGACCTTGGAAGCTTTGATTGCCAACCGCTATGAAGTGATGGCC
Organism: uncultured Burkholderiales bacterium; assembly: GCA_903822825.1. Lineage (GTDB taxonomy): Bacteria > Pseudomonadota > Gammaproteobacteria > Burkholderiales > Burkholderiaceae_C > Limnohabitans_A. The sequence continues at coordinate 48,653 of CAIJQQ010000047.1, forward strand.
CATTACGCTCGCAACCTTCGCGCTGTCTGGGCCCAAGAAGCGGCTCTGATCAAACTCGACTCCCATGTCATCAAAGCGGCCAACCATTGGTTGCACCGCGATGCCGAGAAGGTGCCCACCGACGCAGTGGCCAAGCTTCAGCGCGCACTCGCCGCCAGCCCGGCCTTGGACAAAATGGTGCAGATGCGTGAAGAGTTGCGTCAAATCTGGCTCAACACCTCGCACTCGCGCGAGCAACTGGCGATGGACCTGCAAGCCTGGTGCCGCCGTGCCGAAGAAAGCGGCATCGCCGCTTTGCGTGACTTTTCGGTGAAGTTGCGCGCAGTGCGGATTCAGACGGCGTAAAGCCTGATCGGCAGGCGCTGGAATGCCTGAGCTTGCCTGGGTTCAGAGGCGCTTCGCGCCTTGCCACCTCACCCAACAGACCCCGGCCTCCAGACGCTTGATGTGACTTCAAGCATAAAAAAACCCGCTGATATCAGCGGGTTTTCCTTTGGGGTGGGCCAAATTACTTCAGCTTCACTGCAGCAGCAGCAGCAGCAAGCAGCAGTAGCAAGCAGCAAGCAGCAGCAGCTGCGGCAGCATGCATGCAGCAGCAAGCAGCAGCAAGCAGCAGCAAGCAAGCCTGCAGCATTCGTGTTCCACCGACCGCAGTCAAGCGGCAAAAAAAGTTTCACGTTGTTTTGACGGTTGTCCCAATCCTGCAAAGTTCAAAGCTCAAGACCGAGGGGGACCAAGGA
>CAIJQQ010000048.1 GCA_903822825.1 uncultured Burkholderiales bacterium
CCGATGTGCCCATGCTCAGCCGCACCCACGGCCAGACCGCCAGCCCCACCACCGTGGGCAAGGAAATGGCCAACGTGGTGGTGCGTCTGAACGGTTGCCGCGAAAAAATTGCCGCCGTCAAGCTCATGGGCAAGATGAACGGTGCTGTGGGCAATTACAACGCGCACCTCTCGGCCTGGCCCGACTTTGACTGGGAAGCCTTTGCCATGAAAGTGGTGGAGACGCCGGAGCTGGGCGAAACACAAAACAGCCAATGGGGCCTGGGCCTGTCGTTTCAGCCCTACAGCATCCAGATCGAGCCGCACGACTACATGGCCGAGCTGTTTGATGCTGTTGCGCGCACCAACACCATTTTGATCGACCTCTCGCGCGACATCTGGGGCTATGTGAGCCTTGGCTACTTCAAGCAGCGCTTGAAGGCGGGCGAGATCGGTTCGTCCACCATGCCGCACAAGGTCAACCCGATCGACTTTGAAAACGCCGAAGGCAATCTGGGACTGGCCAACGCCGTGCTGAAACACCTGAGCGAGAAGCTGCCGATCAGCCGTTGGCAGCGTGACCTGACGGACTCGACCGTGCTGCGCAACATGGGCGTGGGTCTGGGCTACACCACGCTGGCCTATGCCTCGTTGATGACGGGTCTGAACAAACTCGAACTCAACGAAGAAGCGCTGGCTGCTGACCTGGACGCGGCCTGGGAAGTGCTGGCCGAGCCGATTCAGACCGTGATGCGCCGCTACGGCGTGCAGGGCGCCTACGAAAAACTCAAGGAAGTCACCCGTGGCAAGACCGTCATGGCGGCTGACTTGCATGGCCTGATCAAGGGCTTGGAAATCCCACAAGCCGACAAAGACCGCCTGCTGGCCATGACGCCGGGCAGCTATGTCGGCAAGGCTGCCGAGCTGGCCCGCAGGGTTTAGTCATATTGACCACCACCGCAGCGCATTGCGGGGCGGTGGTTTGGGACGATTTATACAAATTGAAGATCGTTTCTTCAATTTGTATAGAATCGCCGCATGATCGAACGACAACTTGCCCCCACGCTCCAGCGGCTGGCTGGGTCGTTTCCTGTGCTGGCCATCACTGGCCCAAGACAGTCTGGCAAAACCACGTTGGTCAGGCATTTGTTTCCCGAAAAGCCGTACATCTCTCTTGAAGACCCCACAGAGCGCGCATTCGCTGAGGAAGACCCGAGAGGATTTTTAACGCGGTTTTCAAAGGGTGCCATTTTTGATGAAGCGCAACGCTGGCCAGATCTCTTTTCACACTTGCAGGGGCTGGTGGATGAGGACCGGACACCGGGGCGATTCGTTTTAACGGGGTCGCAACAGTTCGGCTTGATGGCCGGGGTGACGCAGTCCTTGGCCGGGCGTGTGGCCATGAGCCGCTTGCTGCCTTTTTCTGCCGCAGAAATAGCGGGCGTTGGGAACGGGGAGACGACCCTGGACCAAGCGCTTTGGCGTGGTGGTTACCCGGCTTTGAACACGGGCGCATCGACCGAGCCTGTGGACTGGTTTGCGAGCTACATCACCACCTATTTGGAGCGCGATGTCAGGCAAGTGCTGCAGGTGCAGGATCTGGCCACGTTCCAGCGATTTGTGCGCTTGTGCGCCGGGCGAACGGGGCAATTGCTGAACCTGAGTGCATTGGCCAGTGAGGCGGGCATTAGCCACACCACAGCACGAGCCTGGTTGTCGGTGCTGGAGTCCAGCGATGTCTTGTTTGTGCTGACCCCGTACCACCGCAACTTTGGCAAGCGCTTGGTCAAATCACCCAAACTCTACTTTGTGGACACGGGCTTGGCGTGCTGGTTGCTGGGGATTCGCCAGCCCGAGCAATTGAGCCTGCATCCAGCGCGGGGCGCCTTGTTTGAAAACTGGGTGGTCAGCGAATTTCTCAAGCACCGAACCAATCAGGGCCAACCTTCTGACTTGCATTTTTGGCGAGACAACAACGGACTGGAAGCCGATTTGCTGTATGAAACTGGCACAGGCCTGTTGCAGACGGTAGAGATCAAATCCGGTCAAACACCCACGGGCGACTACGTACGCGCGGGCCAGCGATCTGCCAGCATGGCAGCCGCCGAGGCTTGCACTCCTTTACTGATTTACGGCGGCGAAACGTCTGTCCTTCGCAACGGCGTTCAGCTGTTGGGCTGGCGCATGTTGGCCCGCAAAGACTAAAAACCATGGCCCTCAAATCCACCATCTACAAAACCAACCTGTCGATCGCTGACATCGATCACAGCTATTACGAAGACCATGCGTTGACCTTGGCCCGCCACCCCAGCGAGACCGATGAGCGCATGATGATCCGCCTGTTGGCGCTGGCCATCAACGCCTACAAACTCCAAGCCGTGTGCAAGGGCGACGGCAAGCTGGCCTTTGGTGCGGGGCTGTCGGACCCGGACGACCCGGACGTCAGCCTGCGCGACTTTACCGGGCAGACCCGGATGTGGATCGAAGTCGGGCAGCCCGAAGACAAGCCCATCATGAAAGCCTGTCAGAAGGCCGATGAGGTGTTGCTGTACTGCTTCAACCACGCCGCCGAAGTCTGGTGGAAAGGCATCGAGACCAAGCTGACGCGCTTGGACAAACTGCAGGTCTGGCGCGTGCCGACCGAAGCCTCTCAGGAGTTGTCCAAATTGGCCGAGCGCAGCATGCAGCTGCAAGCCACGGTGCAAGAAGGCGCAGTCACCTTCAGCAGCGACAAGGGCAGTGTGCACATCGAGCTGGCACGCTGGAAATAAGCAACGGTTCTGGGTTTCTGCTGTAGGAGCCTCGCCCCGGGGCGAAGGTGCCAAGCGCCTCAAGCGCGCCGTGCGTTCAGGGCTTGAGGTCCAGCGTGACCTGGGCCTGTGCGGCGGCCTTGGCCCAGTGCCGGTCTTCGGCCGCGCGTTCGGCGTACCTGTTGAAGCGCCAGGATGTGCCCTCCACCGTGATGCGTTGCCAGACAGCACGCTTTTCTCCGGGTGTCATTTCGGTCCACAGCTGCACTTCCTCAAAACTGCGGCCGCAACCCTTGCAGCTGGCGTCGCCCTGGCTGGTCGAGCAAATGGCGATGCAGGGCGTGTCGGGCGTGCTGGCGTACCAGTCTTGCCAGGCTTCGGCCGCAGCCATCGGCAGCGTGAACTCATCGGCCAAGTCTTGCTTGTAATAAACCATCAAGGCGTAGACTTCGGCCAGTGCGCGCAGCTCGCGCGGCAGCGTCACCCCGTCAGGAGAGGGGTTCTTGGCGCGCCAGTGGTTGATGGCGGCTTCGATGTCAGTGATGTGGATTCCGGCCATGGTCTAAGTGTGTGGGTGGGCGATCATAGCGGGTTCAATGTCGCTGTGTGCCCAGCACGTTTTGGCAATGGCCCCTTGCCTCGCAAGGGCACTGCCAAATAAGTTCTAATTAACGTTGAAGGGGAGTAGCTCCCGCCCATAACCGCCCAGGTTGTGATGACGACAGACCGTCAATACGTGGCCTCGCAAGGCCTCCGGTCTGTCGGGTACAAAGCCTTTTTGTACTGAGCAAGACCTTCGACAAAAGCCCGTGCAGGGTTTGTCGAAGGCGACCATTTCGCCCAATAGACGCTGCGTGGATGTTGATTTCAACTGTTCGGAGTGTTTGCATGGAACTTTTTTCTGCCCCCTGGTGGTCCGCATTGCTGGCCATCATCTTGATCGACCTCGTGCTCGCGGGTGACAACGCCATCGTGATCGCACTGGCCGCCCGCAGCTTGCCGCCAGACCTGCAAAAAAAAGCCATCGTCTGGGGCACTGTGGGCGCCATCGCCGTGCGCAGCGTCATGACGCTGGGCGTGGTCTGGCTGCTGCAAATCCCCGGCCTGATGTTGGTGGGAGGTCTGGGCCTCTCGTGGATCGCCTACAAGCTGCTGGCCGACACGGGCGAGGGCGATGACCACGGGCCTGTGGCGTCGACCTTTTGGGGTGCCATGAAAACCATCATCGTGGCCGACGCCCTGATGGGGGTGGACAACGTGCTGGGTGTGGCGGGTGCCGCGCACGGCTCGTGGGACCTGGTGATCATTGGTCTGCTGATCAGCGTGCCCATCGTGGTGTTTGGCAGCTCGGTGGTGCTCAAGCTGGTCGAGCGCTTCCCGGTCATCATCCAGTTGGGTTCAGCTGTGTTGGCCATCACAGCGGCCAAGATGGTGATGGGCGAACCCTTGCTTGACGCCGTGTTTGATGCGCCTGGCAACGCCTGGTTGCAGTGGCCTGTGTATGGCTTGGCTGTGGCGGGTGTGCTCGGCCTGGGCAGTTGGGCAGCCAAGCGCACGACCACAACGCAAACCTGAGCGCTAGTCGTTTTACAGACCGCTGCGCCGCTGCTCTTGCTGCATCTCGCGCAACTGGGTCTGGAGTTGCCGCAAGCGGGCGTCCACGATGGAGGCTTCGATGTGGTCTGCCGACTGGCGGCGGTCGCTGCGCATCAGGTCTTGGGCGGCCCGCAGGCGGTCGATCGCGCCTGTCACGTCCAGCTTGACCCACTGCGACTCCCCTTCGGCGCGCAGCGCCGCCACGGTTTGCCCTTGGGCGCGCAGCAAGCCCGCCATCACTTGCCAGGCTTGCCCATCGGTGGGCGAGACCACGATCAGCTCTCGCAGTTGACGCACCACCTCTGCGTGCTCGGCCTGGCTGGGCATTTGCGTGAGGGCCTGCGCCAAAGCGATCAACTCAGGCCGTGCGAGCTTGGCTGACTGCGGTGGCGCAGACAAGAGTCGCACCACCTGCGCAAAATCGTTTTGCATGGCGGCGGCTTCGGCCTTGAGCAGGCGCACCAGCCGCGCCGCGTCCGGCCGCAACTGCACTGCCGATGCCAGTGCTTGCATGGACTGGTTCGCGCCCGCCCAGTCGCGCAGCTGCATGTGCGCCAGCGTCGCGGCGTACAGGCGACCTGCACGGTCACGGGCAGGCAAGTTGTCGCTCAGGTTCTGCGCCCCGGTGATCCAAGCGCGCAAGGCGTCCACGCTGTTTTGCGACAGCACGCGCGCACGGGCGGCCAGCATGGCTTGCACAAATTCATGGCTTGATGGGCTGCGCACGGGCGGTGTGAGTTGCACACGCCCTTGCATGTCGGCAATGCGCTCGGTGGTCAGCGGGTGGCTGCGCAAATAAGGAAAAGCGCCGTTGTCGTTCACCCCGGCGGCCTGCTGCAGCTTGCCAAACATGCCGACAAAGCCACGCGGGTCGTAACCCGCTTCGCTCATCACGCCAAAGCCCACACGGTCGGCTTCGCGCTCCATGTCGCGGGTGTAGCTCAGTTGTGACTGGAGGGCCGCCGCCTGCCCGCCCACGATCAGCGCTTGCGCGCTTTGGGGGCTTTTGCTGGCGGCCAGCGCGCCCAAAATCAGGCTGCCAAGCATCCAGGGCGTCATCTTGGCCTGGCTCTCCACCGAGCGGGCGATGTGCCGCTGCGTCACGTGGCTGAGCTCGTGCGCCAGCACCGAGGCCAGCTCGTCGTCCGAGCTCACCACCGCGATCAGGCCCAGGTGCACGCCCAGATAACCCCCTGGTAAGGCAAAGGCATTGACCGAGCGGTCCCGGCCCAGCAGCAGCCGCCAGGCAAAGCGCTCGCGCAGCTCGGGTGACAACTCGCCCCGCGCTGCGGCAGACTGCACCAGCGGCGACCACAGCCGCTGGATGTATTCGTCCAGCACCGGGTCTTCCAGGAAATCGGGGTCGCGGTACAGCTCGCGGGCAATGCGGTCGCCCAGTTGCCGCTCGGCGCTGAGCGAAATCCCTTCGCCCTCGCCCAAAGAGGGCAAGGCATTGCGTTGCGCCCAGGCCGGAGGCAGGCACAGCGCGCAGGCCAGCAGCGCGGCGCACAAACGCCCCAAAGAGGGCAAAGAGCGGTGGGGCTGTTGGCGGTTCAAGCGGGCAAATCCTCAGGCATACGGGGCATGGTTGGCCGTATCATGCGCCATTCTTGACAAGTTTTTGTAAACCTCTATTTCTACAGGCAAAGCATGAGTTCGACCGCCTCCCCGCTGACCCATTTTGACGCCCAAGGCCAGGCCCACATGGTGGACGTGGGGGCCAAAACCAGCACCCACCGGGTGGCCGTGGCCACAGGCCGCATTGCCATGGAGCCCCCCACCTTGGCGCTGATCCAGTCAGGCACTGCCAAAAAAGGCGACGTGCTGGGCATCGCCCGCATTGCCGGCATCATGGGGGCCAAGAAAACCAGCGAGCTGATCCCCCTTTGCCACCCCATCGCCCTGACGCGTGTGGCTGTGGCGTTTGAGGTGCTGCCTGACAGCAGCGAAGTGGTCTGCACCGCCACCGCCGAAACCGTGGGCCAGACCGGCGTGGAAATGGAAGCCCTCACAGCCGTGCAGGTGGCCCTGCTGACCATTTACGACATGTGCAAAGCCGTGGACCGCGGCATGACCATGACCGGCATCACGCTGCTGGAAAAGCATGGGGGCAAGAGTGGGAGTTTTATTCCTGAGGGGCTTCGCACGATGCGTCAACCATGACTGCTTATGTATTGATCACAGTTGGCCTCTCGCCCACCAGAAAGCGATGAATCAAATATTGTAAATAAATAACTATTTATGTTTGTTGCAGTAATAGAAAAATAGAGTTTTGGCGGATTCATGTTTACGCAAAACATGAATTCAAATTCAATCTGAGGAGGCCGTGAAATTTACTCAACGGGCACCGCAGAATCTAATTGGTCCAGACAGTGTGGCCCGTAGACCTCAAGACACAAAATCCAAAAATTAGTATAGAGTCAACGTTGGAATGGTGCGTTTAACGAGCAATGGATTGCATTTTCATCAACCCCGTAATGTTGCTGAACTGAAGGAGTTGCCTCTGTCATGAAGAGAAGCCGTGTTGCACAGTTGATGCGTTCAGTTCAAATTGAATGGGTGCTGGAGTACAAGGTGGTAAAGCCTACGCAATTAGTTACCAATCAACTGGGGAATGCATTCCAGCAAGATCAACCAGACCATGCCGGGATAACGGACACCAACGACATCCGCATTCATGTGGGATGGTTGTATTGGATTGATGTGTTGGTTTTGCATTTCCGTGCGCTCGTATGCTGGTGCATTGGATCACCCTTGCAAATGAGCTTGGTGCTGGTTACATTGACGATGCCGGTCCTGGGTAGACGGGCAACCCGGATCAAGGTAGCCAATTTGTTGATGACGAAACAAAACGCTGGTTCAAAAACCATTGGCCAAGCTCCGGCATCAGCCGCCGGGTAAAGTGTTGGGTTAATCCATGACTGCTTCTCTAATCAGTAGCATCAACAGCGAAAAGCTCAAAATATGATTGACCAAACCAAGGACGTTTCCAAGTCACAATTTTCGATGAAATCAATGATTTCAACTATCAAGTTAGAACCCATTGGTATCACGATGAACGCAGCCACGGTGAGTTCATGCTACAGCATGAAATTACGTAATGAAAAGCGTGTATAAAACTACTAAAAATCCTATTGGGGAATTCTATTATGTACAAAAAAGTAGCCGCCTACATACTTTTATCGGCAACAGTATTGCCTGTGTTTGCTGAGGATTTTTTCCGGAAAAATTATGTCTATGCAGTTCCGACTTGTGAAAATCCGAGCTTTATTCGTTGGTGGATTGACGGATCAAATAACAAATTATTGCTGGTTAATTTAGATATTTCAAAATCTCAGATTGAAACATTTCCTGTTATTCAACTAATTAGCAGTAGCGAATTTCTTCAAAAGGGTGACCTTGGATTCAAATATTCTGAAAATAGTCATGAAATAATAACTTTTTATAATAATAATACATTGCGCATTAAAAATGCAACTTGGAATGGTAATCAACAAGTTATTGATTATCAGTTAGCCAGAGAAAAATATGTATCATTTTGGGTCACGTGTTCTAATAATTACGCCGCAAATCTTATTTCTGAAAAATATACAGAATACATGAGAATGGGTAAATCTTCAACAATCAGTGCAACGACTAATCCAGCAGTCAGAAGTAGAAGTGACGATATAAATGCAATGAAAAATGAAAATAATCCAACGCCTGTAGATAGCAGTGGTAATTTATATGCAGCGCAAATGATTTGGGAACTTTCATATGGTTATATAGGATCATGTCCAGAGGAAGGTGGATGTTTGGCATATGCAAGGAAATTTCCTAAAGAATATGCAAATTGGCTTTCAAATTACAAAAATCAAATAATAAGAAAAAATCGAGCTGTTCAAGAATGTGCAGCGGCTGGTGACATTGACCGATGCATAAAAATTAAAATGGGTAACTAAACTTTCAAAAAATTATTAAAGGAAAATCATCATGGAACTCAAAAAAATTTGTTTAGTAATGGTATTTGGAATTTTGTCAATAAAATCCTCAATTGCTCAAACTTCTGTCGAGAAATGCAATGCTGAACCTGTTCTAAATTTATTGATCAAAGCATTTGAAAAAAATAATATTCGATTTACTCCTGAGTTAGCACAGCTTAAAAGCCTGAATAACACACCGAATTATTTTGAACAAAAAACCAAGATCGATGCAGAAATTAAAAATATTACTGATGCTTTTGTGTGTAGAAATTTCAGTACGGCCTTAAGTGCTGAATCCCCAAATGGAATAAGAAAAATTATTCTTACCCCTAAAAATGAAGATGTTAACTTTACTAAAACTATGGCGGCTTCAAAAGGGTACCTATTGATGAATAATGGATTATCTAGTTTGTGTTTTGCGGCATATTATTTTCAACCTTTTAACAATGACTCATCACCTTTGGCAAATCTCGGTTACATTAAATACAATATTGAATTATTTGGTGCGGCCAGCATAGTTTCTGCTTGTAGGTAGGCAATAGTTTTGAAATTGAATCAAAAATACTTAAGTGTTTTTTAAAACAATATAAACAATGTTCATATACCGGTCATCAAATTAAATTATGAGTAGGTAAGAATCACCGATGAACGTTCCGAAAAAAATACAACTGATCATTTTATTTTTGTGGTTCGCATTGCAGCCGGCAATAGCCAATGTGCCCGTTAATGTTCGGTTGGCGCTTGTTATTGGTAATTCTTCCTACAAAGATGCGCCACTGAAAAACTCCCCCAACGATGCCAGAGCGATGAAAGAAGTCTTGGAAAATGCGGGTTTTAAGGTTAATTTGCTATTAAATGCTGATAAAGCTCAAATCAACAAAGCCTTGGAAGATCATCAAATAGCCATTCAAGGGACACAAGGATTAAGTTTTATTTATTATGCCGGACATGGCATTCAACTTGATGAAAAAAATTATATCCTGCCAGTTAATTTTAACATTCAATTCGAAAAAGACATTCCTGAGCAAGGGATCAGTCTCAATAAACTCATGCATGACATGAGTGACAAAGGAGGACGGTTAAATATTTTTGTATTGGATGCTTGCCGTGACAATCCATTTAAATCTAAACAAAGTTTTCGCGGTTTAGCTCCTGTTGACGCACCTCTTAGAACATTGGTAGGTTATGCGACGGAGGCGGGTAATATTGCTTCGGATGGAGAAGAAGATGCTGTCAATGGACTTTATACCGAACATTTATTAAGAGAACTTAAAAATACGCATTTACCGGTTGATGATATTTTCAAGCGAATAAAATTTGGGGTAAGGCGAGCGAGCAAAGGGATGCAAATTCCTACTTACTCAAATGGAGTTTTTGAAGATATTTATTTAAAGAGTATTCCATCTTCGGACCGCATAACGCAGGAGCAAAATAAAAAACAATTTGATGCAGAGCTACAAGCTTGGAATAAAATTAAAGTGGACAAAAACCCTGAGCAAATCTTTAATTTCATTGAAAAATATCCTGCATCCAGCCTCGGTGAATTGGCGCAAGGCATCCTTGAGAAAATCGAGCGAAAACTGATCAACAGCCAAGCATTTGATGGTGAAATAATTCAAAATCCTGCTGATGGGCGATTCAAAAATGGTGATACCTACACAATGAAGATCTCATATGAGCACAGGCCAAGTTTGATCGTGAAATCAACAGTGTTTGATGTGGATGACTATTCGGCAAAATATACCAATGTTTTTGATCAAGGGCCCATTGGGCAAATGACTATTTCTGGCGCAGTGATCAGCGACGGTCAAAATACATTTGATCCACCTTATGTATTGGTTCCCGGAGCTGAGTATCAGGTAGGTAAACGTTGGCGTGGTAGGTCATTGCGTACCAATTTGAAAGGACAAAAAGCATGGATGGACTATTCAGGTAAAGTTGTCGCGCGAGAGCAGACAACAGTGCCGGCAGGGACTTTTCAGGCTTATCGAGTAGAAATTCAATTTCAGATAGAAGGTGATGCCCTGCTCAATGCAACTTTATGGGTGCAACCCGAATGGGGTTTGGCAATTAAAACCAATTTTCAGTTTCAAGATTTAAATGGCCGTGTACGCTCTGGGTCACGAGAAATGATGGGACGAACACGGCTTTAACAGCAGAATTTCATATATCTCAAACCACAATTTTGAAGGTCTCACGGCCGTCCAGGTGGCCCTGCTGACGATTTATGACATGTGGAAAAGCAGGGGACCGCGGCATGACCACGACCGGCATCACGCTGCTGGAAAAGCATAGGGCAAGAGTGGGAACTGGACAGCGTGACCTAGGGTGTGTGAACCTGGTAACGCACTCTGTGAGACAAAAAATGAACCGCGTTCACCACAATTGACCAAAGGCTGGACGATTTCCAGTCGATGAAGTAGGATTCAATCCCATCAAAACCAATGGTTGTCAGCATGCGCACCACCCAACAAATGAGCATCACCCTTCCAAACGACATGGCCAGCATGGTCAAGGCGAAGGTGAACGCGGGCGATTACGCCAGCGAAAGTGAAGTCATTCGTGATGGGCTCCGTGCTCTTGTGGCACGGGATCGTGCGGTTGAGGGCTGGCTCCAAAACAATGTTGGTCCGGCCTATGACGCCTTGAAGGCGAATCCATCCCGCGCGCTCTCGGCCGATGAGGTTCGTTCCCGCTTGAGTGCTGAGCTTGCCAAGGCCAGATGAGCCACCAAGTTGTTTTCAGCCCGGAGTCTTTGGAACAGTTGGCTGAGCTTTTTCGGTATATCGCTCAAGCGGCTTCGCCAAGCATCGCAGCTGATTACACCGAGGCCATCGTTCGGTATTGCGAGAGTTTGTCTGAGTTTCCGCTCAGGGGAACAAAACGAGACGACGTTCGGCCAGGTCTGCGCATCAGCCACTACAAAAAACGAACAGTCATCGCTTTCGCAGTGGATGAAGTTCAAGTCTCCATCATTGGCATTTTCTACGGCGGGCAAGACTACGAATCGTTGTTGGACGATGGGTCAGCAGAATTTGGCATTCGTATCAGCTGAATGCCGCACACCGCGACAAAACCGATTCACTGACCCGCCACAGGACACTTGAAGTCCTCATCCCAAGGAATCGGTGGCGGTGCCACTGACTGACAGGCCGTGTCGCCCGCTCGGCAGTCTTGGCGCAGTTCCTTGAATTCCAGGCGCAGTTCCACGCGGCGGCTTTTCTCGGGTTGGTCGAGGATGGCGGCGTTGAAGGACGAGCCGCCAACCAGGAACAGTTGGCGGATCAGTCGGCGGTCTTCTTGGCTCGGGGCATCGGGGGCGCTGGCGTCGAGCAGCACGCACAGCACGCGTTGCGAGCGCGCCAGGCTCAGGTTCAGGTTGTAGAGGTAGGAGCCTTCCTGGCTGGCAAACCCTTCGACCACAAAGCGCTTGAGCCATTTTTGGCAATTGGGGTGGCGGGCCACTTCAAGCACTTGCGGCACAAAGTTGCGCAAGAACGCCGCACGTTCTGGGTTCAGTTCGTTGCCGTTTTTGCGGAACTCGGCCAGTGGGCCAAAGTCGATGGTCTGGCCGCGCACCTTGACGCCTTTGAACTCGGGCTTTTGCGCGATCTGGTCGATGTCTGCAATGCAGGACTGGATGGTTTCTTCGCGGTCTTTGCGCGTTTCTTCGATCTTGCGCAGTCCCTGGGTGACGCCCATGAGCGCCACGGCCATGGCCACCAGAAACAGCACCATGAGCGCGGTCATCAGGTCCGAAAACGAGATCCAGAAAGGCTTTTCGGCCTCGTCTTTGGCGCGGCGCGGTCGGGGGGTCTTCAGGCGGAGCATGGTCGGGCGCTCAATGAACAACGCTCATTTGCCGCTCAACTCGCTGAGCGTTCGGCGCATTTCGCGCAGCATCTCGTGCGAGGCGACGGCTTGCGCTTCGGCTGCAGCAACCAGGCGCTCCAGATAGCTTTCGCCCGAGCTGCCCTCAAACAGGCTGTCGATCAGGTGTTGCAGGGTTTCGACCTGCGCGTAGCGGGCGGTCAGCAGCGACTTTTCAATCCAGGTGAACAGCATGGCCAGCGAGATGGCTGCAGCAGATACAAAAAACGCCTGACCCACGGTTTGCACCAGCAGGCTCAATTGCGTTTGCGTGGTCTCGGGGTTGGACACATCAAAGTGGACCAAGCCCATGATCAGCCCCGAGAACGTGCCGATGATGCCCAGGCCCGTGAGGATGCCGGGCACGTGTTTGTAGAAGTCAGACTGCAAGGGCGAGTCCACCAGTGCGTGTTCAGAGAAATAGGTTTCGGCCAGTGCCGCAGAGCGCCACTGTTTGATGCGGGCGGGCTCGACCGGGGCCGCCACGGGCATGCCTTGCAGCGCTTCAGAATACTCGGCCCACAGGCTCGCCAGACGCGGGTCGCCCAGCACCTGTTGTTCGATGTTCGTCAGGTTGACCACAGCGGTGCCGGTCTTGGCTTTCATGGCCGCAAAAAAAGTTTCGGACAAAGCTTGCACACGGCTTTGCTGGACAGATGCGGGTGCTTGGCTTTGGCCCTGCCCCCAATGCGGGTGCAGGCCATTGGCGTACTGGCTCCACAGGTGGTCCAAGCGTGGGTCGGTCATCACCTCTTGGCCGATGTGATCGAGATCAACGCTTTGGCTGCTCGCGCTGGTCTTGATGCTGCCGAGACGCTCGATGGCTAGGCCCAGCGTGCTTTTGAGCCGCATGGCCGGGGCCACAAACTGGGTGAGGTAATGGAAGACCACCAGAGCGATCAACAGGGCCACAGCCCAGAGGTGCCAGTGTTGTCCTGCCCAGGTGGAGAGTTGGTTCATGGTGTGTCGGTGTGGGAGGTGGTCTGATGGGGGTCGAGGTTACCCCAATTCACTGGGCAGAACTGGCCGCAGTCGGAAAGGCTTGCTGCATGCGCTGTTGGTGCAGCGTGACCAGGTCATCACGCCCCAAAAGGCGGGCACTGTCGATGACGGCCTGCACGATGCGCGGCTCCGGTGAGTAATGCAGCATGTTCAAGCTCGCGTCGAGTACCCAAGTGGCGTTGCCTGCGCTCACCCGTGTGGTGGTCAGCTGTGCAAAGCGGTAAGCGGGCTCAAAAAACACGGTGTGGCGTGCGGCATCCCAAGGGTCAGCGCGCCAAGGGGAAAATCGCTCGGTCGAGGGCAGGTAAATTTGACGCATCCGCCAATAGTCGGCCGCCACCAGCAGCGCCAGCAGCAGCCCGCCCAGACCGATCAACTGAACCATTGGCGACCAGCGCCGTGACACGCTGGGCCAAGCAGGCCACAGCAACAAGCCGCAAAGCAAAGTGGCGACTTGAAATGGTCCATACCAGAGTGGGTATTCGAGCAAGCTGTGCAAGCCAATGACGGCCAACACGCCCCAGGCCAAGGGGTGTTCAGACCGCTCGATGCGCCAGGGTCGCAGGCGAAAAAGCAAAGTCAGCAAAGCGGTCACGGTCCCCACCGCAGCAGGCACACCGAGCTCCACCGCCAGGTGCAGGGGCAGGTTGTGTGCGTTGCCTAGGATGTCGCAAAAGCGCTCACCGGGGTAAGGCGTGATGTAGTGCGCGTATTTGAGTTCGCCCCAGCCCCAACCGGTCCAGGGTTTGAGGCTGATGAGGTGCAGCACATTGCCCCACAGCACACGACGGCTGCCACACCCTTCGTCGTGGCCCAAGCGGCTGACGGCGCCCGCCACATCTTGTGCGGTGATGGCCGACAGGGCTTTGGGCAGCAGCGCACTGGCGAGCAAACAGAGGGCCAACGTGGCCAGGCTCCAGCGCCAGGACAACGTCACTGTGCGCCTGTCTTTGCAGGCTGACCAAGCTACGCACAGCAGCGTGACAGCCACCAACTCCAACAGGCCCGTGCGTGAGCCTGTGGCTGCATTGCCTACGGCCAGCAGTGCGAGCATCCAGCCCGAGTGGCGTTGGCGCAGGCCTTGGGTTTGCCACCACAGCACCGCGACAACGCCCATGCAGGTGAGCGTGGCCAGTTGGTTGCGCTGGCGCAGGTTGCCCACCGCGTCGCCCAGATAAGCGGGCATGTGCACCAAGCCGCCCAAGTGGTTGGCCTGACCAAAATACTGGACCAGCCCCATGGCGCTGCTGATGAGCGCCGCCCAGGCCCAGGCGCGCGCCAAATCCAGTGGGCTGGGCAACTGCTTGCTGAGGGCCAGCAGGCACAGGCAGGCCCAGCTGATGAGCGCAGGCAGGGTGTTGGACTGCGGCGAAGGTGCCCAGGCATGCACCCAGGGCAGGATCAGGAGCGCACTGACCCAGAACTGGGGCCAGACCTTTGGCCTGTGGTTGGGGGGCCCCACGCTCAGCAACATGCCATGCCGAACAGGAAAAACGCCCTGGGGTGAGCAGGGCGTTGTGGGTGTGTGAGTGCGTTCAGGTGGCCTTGCATGAAGCGGGCAAGTACTTCACCGGCAAGCCGTTGCTGCTGGCGGGGCCGCAGCGCCAACCCGAAATCGGCTTGCCACCGTCAGTGCTGCCATTGATGGCGGTGTCGCCGGTTTGCAAGGGTGTGAGTGCGATGGCGTTGGCCGATGCGCTGGTGCTGCCGCGCAGGCCCTCGTGGTTTCCGGTCACGGTGATCACGCCGTTGCCGTCGACAGCGATGCCGCTGACGTATTTGCTGGTCTGGCTGTCGCAGGCCTTGGGCAGCTGGGCAGAGACGTTGTTGTCAGACGCAGAACCGATGGCTTCGGTCACGGCGGTTTTGCAACCGTTGGCGGCCAAAAGCATCTCGGACACCTTGGCGCGGATGGTGTAGTCCTGGTAGGCGGGCAGCGCCAGCGCCCCCAAAATGCCGATGACCGCGATCACGATCATCAGCTCGATCAGTGTCAAACCTTGTTGCCTTTTTTGCATGGCATTGTCTCCCTGGTGAATGGAGCTCGATGGTAAATCAAACCAACTTTTTGCTCCACCCCCTGGCAGGCCAGGTCATGCTTGGGGTTCTGATGCCTTTTTGGAGCTTGACATTTTGCCGATGGCCAACACCACTGCAGCGCCCAAAGCGGGGCCTGCGTAATGCAACCATGGGTTGGCTCCAACGATGGAGGTCAGTGCCACATCGCTGACGATGGTCTCGCCACCGACCCAGCCGATCAGGGCAGCACCCAGCGTGATGATGACGGGGAAGCGGTCCATCAATTTGATCATCAACTGGCTGCCAAAAACGACCATGGGGATGCTGATGGCCAGGCCCAGCACCAGCAAAGTCATGCTGCCTTTGGCGGCAGCAGCCACGGCGATCACGTTGTCCAGGCTCATCACCAAGTCGGCGATCAGGATGGTGCGGATGGCAGTCATCAGGCCTGAGTGCTCTTTGCCTTCGCCTTCTTCACCATCTTCACCGTGCAGCAGTTGTGTGCCGATCCACAGCAGCAAGACGCCGCCAATGATCTGCAGGTAGGACAGAGCCAGTAACTTGGCCGCCACCACCGTCAGTGCAATGCGCAGGACCACCGCTGCGCCCGAGCCAAACAGGATGGCTTTTTGCTGCTGATGGGGCGGCAGGCCACGGGCTGCCAGTGCGATCACCACCGCGTTGTCGCCCGACAAGATGATGTTGATCCAGATGATCTTGAGCAATCCAATCCAAAACTCCGTGGTTTGCAGCATGTCCATGTTGTTCTCCGTCTTTGTAAAAGCAAAAGCGCTGTCAACCTGCGTTGGCAGCGCTTGGGGTGCAGGTGGCCCGAGTTTACCGGGCTGAACCAGCCTGAATGTGCGTAATTGCCCTTATGGCCGAGCCTTACGCGACTCGAAGGGGTTGGTGTTGATCAGTTGGGGACAAAGCGAAAGATCTGTCCCCAAAGTCATTATTTCAACTGCGCTTTGAGCAGTTTGCCCAGCTCCGATGGGTTGCGTGTGACGATGAAGCCGCACTCTTGCATGATGGCCAGCTTGGCATCGGCCGTGTCGGCGCCACCAGAAATCAAAGCACCTGCATGGCCCATGCGCTTGCCGGGAGGGGCGGTCACACCAGCGATGAAGCCCACGATGGGCTTTTTCATATTGGCTTTGCACCACTGAGCGGCTTCGGCTTCGTCTGGACCACCGATTTCGCCGATCATGATGACGGCGTCGGTGTCTGGATCGTCGTTGAAAGCTTTCATCACGTCGATGTGCTTCAAACCGTTGATCGGGTCGCCACCGATACCGACGGCGCTGGACTGGCCCAGACCCACTTCGGTCAACATCGCCACGGCTTCATAAGTCAAGGTGCCCGAACGGGACACCACGCCGATGCGGCCTTTGCGGTGGATGTGACCGGGCATGATGCCGATCTTGATTTCATCAGGCGTTATCAAACCAGGGCAGTTGGGGCCAAGCAACAAAGTGCGCTTGCCGCCAGCGGCTTCCTTGGCCTTCATCTTGTTGCGCACTTCGAGCATGTCACGCACTGGAATGCCTTCGGTGATGCAAATCGCCATGTCCAGGTCGGCTTCCACGGCTTCCCAGATGGCAGCTGCTGCGCCTGCTGGGGGCACGTAGATCACCGACACGGTCGCGCCAGTTTGTGTGGCGGCTTCTTTGACCGATGCGTAGATCGGGATGTTGAAGATGGACTCGCCCGCCTTCTTGGGGTTCACACCCGCGACGAAGCAGTTTTTGCCGTTCGCGTATTCCTGGCACTTTTCAGTGTGGAACTGACCGGTTTTGCCGGTGATGCCTTGGGTGATGACTTTGGTGTCTTTGTTGATGTAGATGGACATGTTTGTTCCTAATCAGTTGAGGACAGAGCTCAAGATCTGTCCCCAAAGTCATTTATTTAACGGCTGCGACGATGGCGGTCGCGGCTTCGGCCATGGTGTCGGCAGAGATGATTGGCAGACCGGATTCGGCCAGCATCTTCTTGCCCAACTCGTCGTTGGTGCCCTTCATGCGCACCACCAATGGCACGGACAGGTTCACGGCCTTGCAAGCGGTGATCACGCCCGTGGCGATGGTGTCGCACTTCATGATGCCGCCAAAGATGTTGACCAAAATGCCTTTGACATTTTTGTTGGCCAGCATGATCTTGAATGCTTCAGTGACTTTTTCGGCTGTTGCGCCGCCGCCCACGTCCAGGAAGTTGGCGGGCTCGCCACCGAACAACTTGATGGTGTCCATGGTGGCCATGGCCAAGCCAGCGCCGTTGACCAGGCAACCGATGTTGCCGTCCAGGCTGATGTAGGCCAGGTCGAACTTGGAAGCCGCCACTTCGGCAGGATCTTCTTCGTCCAGATCGCGGTAAGCCACGATTTCAGGATGACGGAACAGCGCGTTGGCGTCGAAGTTGAACTTCGCATCCAGGGCCATCACATGGCCTTTGCTGTCTCGGTTTAGCGGGTTGATTTCCACCAAGGAGGCGTCGGTTTCCATGTAGCACTGGTACAGCTTCTTGAAAATGTCCACGGCTTGCGCTGTAGAGTCCGCGGGCATGCCGATGGCGTCAGCAATCTTCTTGGCCTGCTGGTCGCCCAGACCTGTCAAAGGATCGATGAATTCGGTGATGATTTTTTCGGGAGTGCTGTGGGCCACTTCCTCGATGTCCATGCCGCCTTCGCTGGATGCGATGAACGCGATTTTTTGCGAGGCGCGGTCCGTGACCACGGACACGTAATATTCTTTATGGATGTCTGCGCCGTCTTCAATGTAAAGGCGACGGACTTTTTGGCCTTCGGGGCCAGTTTGGTGGGTTTTGAGCTGCATGCCCAAAATTTCTGTGGCCAAACGCTTGACGTCATCAATGGTCTTGGCCACTTTGACGCCGCCGCCTTTGCCGCGTCCACCCGCATGGATCTGGGCCTTGACCACCCAAACGGGGCCACCGAGCTTTTGAGCGGCTTCAACGGCCTCTTGAACGGTGAATGCAGGGATACCGCGCGGAACGGGCACACCGAATTGACGCAAGATTTCCTTGCCTTGGTACTCGTGGATCTTCATGAGGGTTCTCTCAGAGGGGTAGAAATTGGACCGGCCTGCCGGGGTCACATCATCAGTTTGGCCCGCCAGCAGGCGCTGGACACTGCAGCCTTGGACTGTATCATGCTGCAATGCATCAATACTGAGCCTTGCGTCTTACATTGACATGACGCGAGTCAGCAGAACTGGACAGGGAATCCTTGAAATGGCCAAAATTTTCATCGACGGCGAAGCGGGCACCACGGGTTTGCAGATCCGCGAGCGTCTGGCGCTCATGCCCCATGTCCAGGTGCTGAGCATCGAACCGGCCCGTCGCAAAGACCCCGAAGCCAAGCGCGAACTCATGGCCGCCGCCGACCTGGTGGTGCTGTGCCTGCACGACGATGCCGCCATCGAGTCGGTGGCCATGATCGACAGCCTTGCAGGGCGCAAACCCCGCATCGTGGACGCATCGACCGCCCACCGCTGCCATCCGGACTGGGTTTTTGGCTTTCCTGAGTTGGCCGTGGGCCAGCGTGCGGCTGTCCAAAAAGCCAACCGTGTGGCCAATCCAGGCTGCTATGCCACGGGCGCCATTGCCATCTTGCGTCCCTTGGTGGACGCCGGGATCTTGCCCAAAGACTGTCCGGTGTGTTTACCGTCTGTCAGCGGTTACTCGGGGGGGGGGCGCAGCATGATTGAGGACTACGAAGCCGGTCAAGCCCCGCTGTTCGAAGCCTACGCCTTGGGCCTGAAGCACAAGCACATTCCCGAAATCATGCGTTACAGCGGCATGACCTCCCGCCCCTTGTTTGTCCCCGCGGTGGGCAATTTTCGACAAGGCATGCTGGTGCAACTGCCGCTGCATTTGGACCAACTCCCAAGCAAGCCCAAAGCGGCCGATCTGCACAGGGCGCTCAATGACCACTACGCGGCCAGTCAAGCTGAAGGCGGCTGGGTGCGGGTGGAGCCCGCCACCGACAACGGCAAGCTCGACGCTTTGGCGCTGAACGACACCAACCAGCTCGAAATCCGCGTGTTTGCCAACGAAGATGCCCGTCAAGCGGTGGTGATCGCCCGTTTGGACAATTTGGGCAAGGGTGCCAGTGGCGCGGCGGTGCAGAACATCCAGCTGATGCTGGGCATCTAGGCGCTCAGTCCTCCCCGCCTTGAACCACGCGGCGCACGACTTCGCTGGCAAAACCGCGGCTGATTAAAAACCGGAGTTGTTTGGCCCGCTCGTTTGCGTCTGCGGCGGGTTGACCGAATTTTCTGCGCCAAACCTCTCTGGCGCGTTCGAGCTCTGTTTCGCGCATCCCTTGCATGGCCTCTTGAATGGCTTGGCTTTCAATGCCCTTGGATTGCAGCTCTTGTTTGATGCGCGCAGCCCCCAGCTTGCTGGAGCGGCGGTTGACCACCGACTCCACGACCCTTTGCTCGTTGATGAAATCCTTGGCCTCTAAAAACTCCAAAGCGGCCGCCATCTCGCCAGGGACTTCTTCGAAGGGCCGCAGTTTGCGCTCCAACTCCAAGCGTGAATGTTCGCGTTGTGACAACAGCCGCAGTGCGCGGCCTTTGAGTGAAAGCTGGAAACCCAAACCCTTGCGGGGTTTGGGTTGGGAGTCATCGTCGGTCATGGTCCGTTAGGCGATAACTTCTTTGGGTTCCTTGGCCACTTTCGGTGCCTTGGCCGCAGGGGCCTGCTCTATTTGCGCCAGCAAAGGGATGCCCAAAGAATCGCGCACCTTGTTTTCGATTTCAAAGGCCAGATCCGCGTTTTCGCGCAGGAATTCGCGTGCATTGTCACGGCCTTGGCCGATTTTTTCGCCGCTGTACGCGTACCAGGCACCGGATTTCTCGATGATCTTGGCGTTCACGCCCATGTCGATGATTTCGCCATGGCGGCTGATGCCCTCGCCAAACAAGATGTCGAACTCGGCCGTCTTGAAGGGGGGAGCGACTTTGTTTTTGACCACTTTGACCTTGGTCTCGTTGCCAATGGCGTCGTCGCCTTTCTTGATGGTGCCCGTGCGGCGGATGTCCAGACGGACCGAGGCGTAGAACTTGAGCGCATTGCCGCCTGTGGTGGTTTCGGGGCTGCCGAACATGACGCCGATCTTCATGCGGATCTGGTTGATGAAGATGACGGTGCAATTGGTCTTTTTGATGGTGGCGGTCAGCTTGCGCAGGGCTTGGCTCATCAAGCGCGCTTGCAGGCCGGGCAGGCTGTCGCCCATGTCGCCTTCGAGTTCGGCCTTGGGCGTCAAAGCGGCCACAGAGTCGATCACCACCAGGTCCACCGCACCGGAGCGCACCAAGCTGTCCACGATCTCAAGGGCTTGTTCGCCTGTGTCAGGCTGGCTGATCAGCAAGTCTTGCAGGTTGACGCCCAAGTTTTGCGCGTATTGAATGTCCAGTGCGTGTTCGGCGTCCACAAAGGCGCATTGGCCACCGATTTTTTGCATCTCGGCAATCACTTGCAGCGTCAATGTGGTTTTGCCGGACGACTCAGGACCGTAGATCTCGACAACGCGGCCACGGGGCAAACCACCCACGCCCAGCGCAATGTCAAGGCCCAAGGAGCCGGTGGAAACCACCTGAATGTCCTCAATCACCTCGCCTTCGCCCAGGCGCATGATGGTGCCTTTGCCGAATTGTTTTTCGATCTGGGCCAGTGCGGCTTGCAGGGCTTTGGATTTTTCGCTGTTGGCGTCGCTCATGGGAATCTCCTTAAGTATCAATGGGTTGGCGCATCTGCAAGGCGGGAGCTGCTTGATTTGCTGGATGCTTGAACAGTACTGTACACGTACAGTAAGTGATTGAAAACAGTTTTTTTGGTCAGTTTGGTTTACCATATAAGCCATGTCCCATTTCGACAATGAACGTTGGCGGCAGACCCACTTGGGCAGGCTGCTCGGGCACGCCATGCGGCGCTTTGACGAGCGCGTGCTGGTGCTGATGGCCAGCAACGAAGGCGTGCCATTGGCGTTGGCCAACTTGGCTGCGCGAGACCAAATCACGGCGGCCCACGTGCACATCACCCGCCATTTGGGGCTGGAAGGGGCCCGACTGACCGAATTGGCGCAGGCAGCAGGCATGACCAAGCAGGCCATGGCCAATCTGGTGAACCAATGCGAAGCCTGGGGCTTGGTGGTCAAAGAAGAGGACCCTTTGGACGCCCGCGCCAAGCAGGTGCGTTTCACCGCTGATGGGTTGGCATGGTTGCAGGCTTTCAAAGACGCCGTGACACAGGCCGAATTGGAGTTTCGTGAAGCCGTCGGTGCCGAGGTGGCCACTGTGGTGGCGCTGGGCCTGGAGGCTTATGCCAGTTGAAAGCGCGAGCTGCACGAGTTGCCAGGGCGTGCTGACCGGTCATCGGCAGGTCGGTGGGTGAAGCACACTAGAATCAAAACACACACAGAACGGGCGTGAACGTCGGCGACAAGCCACGAAACAGCCCACGAGCAGGAGACAGCGATGCGTATTCTGATAGCCGAAGATGACCAAGTGTTGGCGGACGGATTGCTGCGCACCTTGCGCAGCGCTGGATCTGCTGTAGACCATGTGGCCAGTGGGTCTGAGGCCGACGCGGCCTTGATGACCAACAACGAATTTGACCTGTTGATACTCGATCTGGGATTGCCCAAGATGCATGGCTTGGAAGTGCTCAAGCGCCTTCGCGCGCGCGGCTCCACATTGCCAGTGTTGATCCTGACGGCCGCCGACAGCGTTGAGGAGCGTGTCAAAGGCTTGGACCATGGTGCTGACGACTACATGGCCAAGCCATTCAGTCTGCAAGAACTGGAAGCCCGCGTGCGTGCCCTCACCCGGCGCGGCATGGGGGGCGCCACTTCACAAATCAAACATGGCCCGCTGATTTACGACCAGTCCGGTCGCGTGGCCACCATCGACGGCAAGATGGTCGAGTTGTCGGCGCGAGAGCTCGGCTTGCTCGAAGTGTTGCTGCAACGCGCGGGCCGCCTGGTCAGCAAGGACCAGCTGGTCGAGCGCTTGTGTGAATGGGGTGAAGAGGTCAGTAACAACGCCATCGAGGTGTATATCCACCGTCTGCGCAAGAAGATCGAAAAAGGCCCGATCCGCATCGCCACTGTGCGCGGCCTGGGTTATTGCCTCGAAAAGATCCCGGGCTGATGCCGACCCCGCCCTGCACTGCTGAACCATGAAGACCCGGGGCTGGAGCATCCAGATATTCAAGCGCGAACAGCGCTCGTTGTTTGGCGAGATCCTCGACTGGATGCTCACGCCTCTTTTGCTGCTGTGGCCCATCAGCCTGGCCCTGACTTGGCTCGTGGCTCAGGGCTTGGCCAACAAGCCTTTCGACCGCGCCATGGTCTACAACGTGCAGGCGCTGGCACAACAGGTCCGCATTGGTCCTGATCACAAAGTCCAATTCAACTTGCCGCAGCCGGCAAGAGAACTGCTGCGCGCCGATGAAACCGATTTGGTGTACTACCAGGTGCGTGGTACGCAAGGCGAGTACCTCAGTGGAGAGCGCGACCTGCCCGAGCCTGCGCTTGAAGAAGACAAGGCCAACAGCTACGAGGTGCGCATTCGTGACGACGAAATGCGGGGCCTGGAAGTGCGCGTGGCCTACACCTGGATACGACTGGACACGGACGGCAACCGGCCAGCGTTGGTGCAGGTGGCAGAGACGCGCGAAAAACGCTCTGTGTTGGCCGCCGAGATCATCAAGGGGGTGATGCTGCCCCAGTTTGCGATCTTGCCCTTGGCGGTCCTTTTGGTGTGGCTGGCGCTGGTGCGCGGCATCAAGCCCTTGTCCCAACTCGAAGAGCGCATTCGGGCCCGCAAACCCGACGACCTGAGCCCTCTTGACGACAAAGCGGTGCCGATGGAGGTGGCCCCGCTGGTGGTGTCGGTCAATGACTTGCTGACGCGACTGAAAGAATCCATTGCCACGCAAAAACGCTTTTTGGCCGACGCGGCGCACCAACTCAAAACGCCTTTGGCAGGGCTGCGAATGCAGGCGGACTTGGCTCAGCGCCATGGTGAGAGCGAAGAAGACCTCAAGCGCTCCTTGCAGAACATTGGCCGCGCCAGCGTTCAGGCCACCCACACGGTCAACCAGCTCTTGGCGCTGGCACGCGCTGAAGGGGACGGCGGCAGCACACCTGCACAGCCTTGCAATGTGGTCGAGCTGGCCAGCGAGGTCCTGCAGGACTCGTTCCCAAGAGCGGCTGACAAGGGGATTGATCTGGGCTTCGACGGTGCGTCCAGTGACACGCCTGGCGTGCTGATCATGGGCAACCCCACGCTGCTCAAAGAAATGGTGCGCAATTTGGTGGAGAACGCCATCCACTACACGCCTTCGAACGAGCAGCGACCGGGCGTGGTGACGGTGCGGATTTTGGTGGACCCCTACAGCCAAGCCTTGGTCATGCAGGTCGAGGACAACGGTCCGGGCATTCCTGTGTCGGAGCGTGAAATGGTTTTTCAGCCGTTTTACCGCGCCCTTGGCACCAACGTGGACGGCTCGGGTTTGGGACTGTCGATCGTGCGAGAGATCGCGCAGCGCCATGGCATCGGCATCACGGTGGACGCGGCGCAAGCCGGGCACACAGCGCCCGGGGCCTGCTTTACTTTGCGCTTTGCGGTTCCTGGGTGATGGCGCTGGAGGCCCCTACGGGTTGGCGCGACTCGGCCTGAGCGCCCGACACCCTCAGGCAGCGGGGCGGCCCATGTTCAGTTGCAGCCGCTCGCGCTCGATCACGCGGGCCACAGCAGGCAAGGCCGCGACCTTCTGCACAAAGGCCCACAGCTCGGGGTGCTCTTCGGGGGCGATGCCGGCAAGGGTGCCCCAACGGGTCAGCGTCAGGCTGTAGGCATCCAGCGGGCTGAAGTGCGCGCCCGCCAGCCAGGTCTGACCCTTGGCTGCAGCCGCATTGACCAGGGTTTGCAGCTCACCCAGCATGGCGCGAAACAGCTGGATGTTGTGGTGTTTCACCGCCGCCTGTGCTTCAGCTTGGTCGGTGAACTTGTGCGGCATGAAGATGTGGGTGAAGGCGGGGTGCACGGTGTTGTTCATCCAGGCCAAGGTCGACAGCGCCTGCGCACGGGCCATCGGCTCGGTGGGCAGGACATGTGCATCCGGAAAGAGCTGATCCAGATACAGCACGATGGCCAGGATCTGCGTGACCACCTGTCCGTTGTTCACCAGCACGGGCACCTGGCCACGCGGGTTGATGGCTTTGTACTCGTCGCTGTTTTGTTCGCCCTTGTGAAGCTTGACCATGGTGGGCTCAAATTGGGCGCCGCTCATCTCGAGCAGCACATGGGGCACAAACGAGCAGGCGCCAGGCGCGAAATAAAGTTGCAGGGTCATGGGAAGGTCTCCAGGTCGGGTCAATTGGCTTCGGAGGCAGAAGTCACCGCAGCAGCGGGCTTGGGGCGTGGTGAGCTGGCAGGGGCTTTGGCAGGCAAGGCCGACGACGCAGACGACGCAGCGTCTTGTGCGGCAACGGCAGCCCCAGAGGCTGGTTCAGCAGCCGTGGTTTGTATGGGCACGGTCACCACCGGCCCGTCCTGCGTCTTGTCTGGACCCCAGCCCCAAGGCTCCAGGGCGCCCAAGTTCCAAGCCAGCACAGCCACGTTGAGCAGCAGCAACAATCCGATCCACCAGCGGGCCATCAGCGTCCGTCCTTGTCTTGTTTCAGGGGGCGCACACTGACCTCCGAGCTGTGGATGTCGTGCGTGCCCTGTTCATTGGCCAATCGTAGCGCACCCGATGCGCTGACCCCCATGCACAGGCCCTGCAGGCCGCAGCTGGTGGTGATGGGCCTGCCCCGCAGCACGTCGCGGGCCTCAAAGCGCTGTTGCAGGGGTGCAAATCCCTGGCGTTCAAAGTCCCGCAGCATCTGCACCAAAGGCAGCACCACGCGGGCCAGTGCGGCAGGGGCGGTGGCTTCGGGCCAGGCTTCGGTCAGGGCGGCAGGTGGGGTGTTCAGGCCGTCGGCCAGGCGGGGGCGGATGTTGATGCCCATACCGATCACCACCTGGCTGCGCCCGCCCATGCTGGCCGCCTCGATCAAGATGCCGCCGAGCTTGCGTTCTTGCCACCACAGGTCGTTGGGCCATTTGAGGCGAATGTCGGGGTGCAGGCTCTCGGCCAATGACAGCCCCACGGCCAGCGACAGGCCCGACCAGTCTTGGGGGGCAAACGGCAGGCTCAGCGAAAAGGTGAGCGAGTCGCCCGGCTGGCTTTGCCAGACCCGGCCCATGCGCCCGCGCCCAGCGGTTTGCGATTCGGCCACCAGCAAGGTGGCTTCGGTGTGCCCTTGGCGGGCGCGGCGCATCAGCTCGGTGTTGCTCGAATCGACCTCGGGCAGCACCTCCACCGTGAAGCCCGGTAGCAAGGGCCAGACCTGCTCCCAGATGGCTTCAGCGTGCCAGCGGGTGGGTTGAGTCATCGTCAGCCGGCTCAGGCTTTTTTCGGCTTCTTCTTGGGCGCAGTCTCTGACTTGGTTTTGGCTTTCGTTTTGGGCTTGTCAGCGGCCTTCGCTTTGTCGGTCTTTTTGGCTTTGTCCGCTTTTTTGGACTTGGGCTTGGCTTTCACTTCAGCCTTGGCTTTGGACTTCTTTTTTTTCTGGCTCGGGATCGCGGGGGTGTCTTCGCGGTCCTTGGGCGAGAGCAGTGTGCCTCTGCAGTTGGCGCTGCCGCACCAGCAGGGGTACTCGGCCAACAGCTTCTTGGTGTAAGGCTCGTCGATGATCAGGCCGTAGTCGTAGTTCAGCTCTTCACCCGCGTGGATGTTGCGCAGCGCCTTGATGAAGATGCGCTCGTTTTGCTCATCGGCTTCGCAGTTGGCATCGCAGCTGTGGTTGATCCAGCGCGAAGAGTTGCCGCCATGCAGCGCGTCGATCACCTTGTCCTCGTTCACATGGAAGTAGAAGGTGTGGTTCGGGTCCTGGGGGTCGTGCGGGTGGCGGTCTTGCGCTTCGTCCCAGCTGATGATCTCGCCCACGTACTCGATGACGGTCTCGCCCTCGGCGATGTCTTGCAGGGCGAACACGCCCTTGCCGTGAACGCCGGAGCGGCGGACCTGGATGCGTCGTTGTGATGACGAGGCGGAAGGAGAAACAGGAGTTTTGGCCACGGCGTTGAAAAATTTGTTATGGTGAATTCATGTGGGCGCGTGCGTGAGCGCGTGCCCGGGCGCGTGCGCACACGCGAGACAACGGATTGTAATGACATGAAGACACTGGTAATTGCAGAGAAGCCTTCGGTGGCCCAAGACATCGTCAAAGCCTTGACGCCCACATCGGGCAAGTTCGAGAAACACGACGACCACTTTGAGAACGACACCTACGTCGTGACCAGCGCGGTGGGCCACCTGGTGGAGATCCAGGCCCCCGAGCAATACGACGTCAAACGCGGCAAGTGGAGCTTTGCCAACTTGCCGGTGATCCCGCCGCACTTTGACTTGAAGCCCGTGGACAAAACCAAGAGCCGCCTCTCCGCCGTGGTCAAGCAGGCCAAGCGCAAGGACGTGAACGCCCTCATCAATGCCTGTGACGCGGGGCGTGAGGGGGAGTTGATCTTTCGTCTGATCGAGCAGTACGCCAGTGGTGCCAAGCCGCTGAACAAGCCCGTGCAGCGCCTGTGGCTGCAGTCCATGACGCCGCAAGCGATCCGTGACGGCTTTGGCAGCCTGCGCAGCGACACCCAGATGCAGGGCCTGGCTGACGCCGCCCGCAGCCGCTCTGAGGCCGATTGGCTGGTGGGCATCAATGGCACGCGTGCCATGACCGCGTTCAACTCGCGCGACGGGGGCTTTTTCTTGACCACCGTGGGTCGGGTGCAGACCCCTACCTTGGCCGTGGTGGTTGAGCGTGAAGAGCAGATTCGCAAATTCGTGAGCCGCGACTATTGGGAAATCCACGCCGAGTTCGCCGCAGCCTCTGGAACCTACCCCGGCAAGTGGTTCGATCCCAAGTGGCGCAAAGAGGAAGACGCAGAAAAGAAAGCCGACCGCCAATGGACCGCTGCCCAGGCGCAAGCCATTGTGGAAGCTGTGCGCGGCAAGACCGCCAGCGTGACGGAAGAGGCCACCCCCACCACGCAGGCCAGCCCCGGCCTGTTTGACCTGACCAGCTTGCAGCGCGAAGCCAACGGCAAGTTCGGCTTCTCGGCCAAGACCACGCTGGCGCTGGCGCAAAGCCTGTACGAGCGCCACAAGGCCTTGACCTACCCGCGTACCGATTCGCGCCACCTGCCCGAAGATTACGTGCCTGTGGCCAAAGAAACCTTCGAGATGCTGGCCGACAGCGGCATGAAACATTTGGCCCCGCACGCCCTCACCGCGCTGAACAACAACTACGTGCGCAAAATTCCGCGTGTGTTCGACAACAAAAAAGTGTCGGACCACTTCGCCATCATCCCCACGCTGCAAGCGCCCAGCGGCTTGTCTGAGGCCGAGCAAAAGCTGTATGACCTGGTGGTGCGCCGCTTCATGGCGGTGTTCTTCCCCAGCGCCGAATACCAAGTGACCACCCGCATCAGCGTGGCCGCAGGCCACAGTTTCAAGACCGTGGGCAAGGTGCTGGTCAAACCCGGTTGGCTGGCCATTTATGGCAAAGAAGCCGCAGAAGAAGTGGAAGACGCCAAAGACGGCGACAAGGGCCAGAACCTGGTGCCCGTGCAACCGGGCGAACAAGTGGGTGTCTACTCGGTCGAGGCCAAGGCCCTCAAGACCCGCCCGCCTGCCCGCTATTCAGAAGCCACGCTGCTGGGCGCCATGGAAGGCGCGGGCAAGATGGTCGACGACGACGAACTGCGTGAGGCCATGCAAGAAAAAGGCTTGGGCACACCCGCCACCCGCGCCGCCACGATTGAAGGCCTGATCAACGAAAAATACATGCTGCGCGAAGGCCGCGAGATGATCCCGACGGCCAAGGCCTTCCAGCTCATGACGCTGCTGCGCGGTCTGCAGGTCGAAGAATTGTCCAAGCCCGAGCTGACGGGCGAGTGGGAATACAAGCTCGCGCAAATGGAGCAAGGCAAGCTCAGTCGCGCCACTTTCATGGCCGAAATCGCCGCCATGACCGAGCACATTGTCAAAAAAGCCAAAGAATACGACCGCGACACCGTGCCGGGCGATTACGCCACCGTCTCCACGCCTTGCCCCACCTGTGGTGGCGTGGTGAAAGAAAACTACCGCCGTTACACCTGCACGGGCGTCGATGGCGCCAGCGAAGGCTGCGGATTCTCGTTTGGCAAGACGCCTGCAGGCCGCACCTTCGAGCCTGCCGAAGTCGAGCAGTTCATGCGCGACAAGAAGATTGGACCCCTGGAAGGCTTCCGCTCCAAAGCCGGTTGGCCTTTTGTGGCCGAGATGGCGCTCAAGTACAACGAAGAAGAGAAAAACTGGAAGCTCGAGTTTGACTTCGGCGACGACAAGAAAAACGAAGAAAGTGGCGAGATCGTTCAGTTCACCGACGAGTCGCTGGGCGTCTGCCCTAAGTGCGGCAGTGCGGTGCACGAGTACGGCAGCAACTACGTGTGCAGCAAAGCCGTGCCCACGAACGAGCAACCCACGCCCAGCTGCGACTTCAAGACCGGCAAGGTCATCTTGCAGCAACCGGTGGAGCGCGAGCAGGTCAGCAAGCTGCTGGCCACAGGCAAGACCGACTTGCTCGACAAGTTCTTGAGTAACCGCACCCGCCGCACCTTCAAGGCTTTCTTGGCCTGGAATCCGGAAGAAGGCAAAGTGAGTTTCGAATTTGAGCAGCGCGAAGGCGGCAAGAAGTACCCGCCGCGCAAGACCGTTGCTAAAAAGACGCCTTTTGGCAAGGCCGCTGGCAAGACCGTCACCAAGACCGTCACCAAGGCCGCCAAAACCCCTGCAGCCAAAAAAGCCGCCAAAACCGCAGCGCCCAAAGCGCCGCGCAAAGCGGCTGTTGGCACGCTCAAGCCCAGCGCCGCCCTGATGGCGGTGATCGGTGATGGCACTTATGCCCGCA
>CAIJQQ010000049.1 GCA_903822825.1 uncultured Burkholderiales bacterium
AGGCACTGGAGGAACGTCCGGACTGCACAGGACAGCGCAGGAGGTAACACCTCTCCACCGTGAGGTGAGGATCAGAGCAACAGAGACGAGTCGGACCGGGGCAACCCGGTTCGGGTGAAACGGGCAATCTCTGCGCGCAGCAATACCAAGTAGGCACACGTTGATCTGGCTCCGGAGAGTGTGCGGGTAGGTAGCATCGAGCCGGGTGGGCGACCCCCGGCCCAGAGTAATGGCGGTCACGCAGCGGGCAACCGTTGTGCACAGAATCCGGCTTATCGGCGAGCTTCACACTTTATTTAGGCATCAAAAAACCCGCCTCTGCGGGTTTTTTGATGGAAGCGCCAGCTGTTCAGCCGCAGAGAATCAGCCTCGCGAGGGCATCAGGCTGCCCGCCAATGCGAACACCGAATTAGGCGCTGTGATCTTCATGGGGGCGGCTTTGGGCTTGGCAAAAACACCGCGTTTGATCGATGGCTGAGGCGCAGGCTCCACGGCCACGCCTTTGGCGCGCTGCTCGGACACCAACTGGCGCAGGCTGATCGACTGCAGGTGCGCGAGCATCTTGTCGTTCAGGCTGGCCCACAGCTCGCTGTTCATCCAGCCGCCTTCTGCAGCCAGTTCTTCGGCAGAGGGCGCATCCACCGCGGCCACAATGTCAGCCATCGTGATTTTGTCGGCGTTGCGGGCCAGTGAATAGCCGCCACCCGGTCCACGCGTGCTTTCTACAAGCGCTTGCTGACGCAGTTTGCTGAAAAGCTGCTCCAGGTAGGACAGCGAAATCTGGTGGCGATCGCTGATGGCGGCCAAAGACACGGGGCCACGGTCTTCCCGCAGCGCCACGTCGATCATGGCGGTGACTGCAAATCGGCTTTTGGTGCTCAAACGCATGGTGATCTCCTTGAAGCGTTCATTGGTCTGCCTCTGATTGAGAGGGACTGTCTCCCTGAATGCCTTGTGGGCATCGAAGTTTACAGATACAACATTTTCTCAGACTGCAGACTAAATTGGGATGATTTGAGGCATTTCAAGGGTAAATCCCCTGTGTCAATTGTTGCAAAGAGTAATGTCTCTGCAGATCTGTGCGGGCGCTTCAGAACCGTTCGCCCTGCTCAAGGGCCCGCCACTCGCCCGCGGCCAGGGGGGCAAGGCTCAGGCGGCCAATGCGTTGGCGTCGCAACTCATTGAGCGGCAACTGCTCTGCCAGCCATTGCGCAAAACCACTGCCTTGAGCCGCTTTGCCAGCAACGCGCAGCACGGCCTGGGCGTCGGTCTGGTGGTTCAGGCTGACGCGAAAGCCAGTGAACTGCATTTTCTTCAAGGTGTCGGGCTGCACGATGCCACTCACGGTGGCCAGCCACTCTTGCTCCATGGGCGCGCGCGGGTCTTGCAGGTGCCGCAAGATCCCGATGTCTTCCGAAAACACACACATACCGCTTGCTCCTTGGGGCAAGGGCACCGCCGCCAGCATCCGGGCCAGACGCTCTGGCCGCCAC
Source organism: uncultured Burkholderiales bacterium (assembly GCA_903822825.1). Classification (GTDB taxonomy): domain Bacteria; phylum Pseudomonadota; class Gammaproteobacteria; order Burkholderiales; family Burkholderiaceae_C; genus Limnohabitans_A. Next base: position 1,494 of record CAIJQQ010000049.1, read on the forward strand.
AAGGGGTTGGCCTGGCTGCGAAACGTGGACTGGAGCGCTGCCAAGGTGAGGGGCGGGGCACCCGGACTTTGGTGCGCCAAGATCGTCAAGGCATGCATGGCTGTGTGTTGCGCCAGTCGGTCCACCTGCACGGACTCGTTTTGCACGCGCCGGGCGGGCTCGGTCACCACATGGCCATCGATTTGCACAGCGCCTGCAAAGATCAGCGCTTCGGCTTCGCGGCGGGAGCAGCCCTGGTCCGAGGCGACCCGTTTGGCCAAACGCACGCCCTCACCGGTGCTGTTCATGCGTTCGCACTTTCGCGGATGTGGTCAACATGGGCCTGCAGCGACCGCGCTGCCACCGGCCACAGGCGGGGGGAAACATCGTCATAGGCTTTTTCGACCCAATCCTGAAGAGAGCCTTGTGGCATGGCTTGCATGGCAGCGGCGATTTTGGCTTCGCGCTTGAGGCGGTGGGCCTTCAGCTGCGTGATGGCTTGCTTGGCAAACCCGAGTACGTGTCCATGCGCGGGCAGGATGAATTCGATGGCGAGCGTGTCGCAGGCTGCAGCCAGTTTGTCGAGCGACGCGAGGTAGTCGCCCATGTGCCCATCGGGCGGGTCGATCACAGTGGTGCTGCCGTTGAGCACATGGTCACCTGAGAACAGCAAGCCGTCCTCCTCAAGCACCAGGCAGGCATGGTTGGCGGCATGTCCCGGTGTGTGAACAACCCGCAGGGTGTGTGACACACCTGCACCTTCGAGCACCAGCCGCTCTCCATCGGCCAGTTCATGGTCGGGCATGAATTGGCTGTTGGCCCGTGCGGTCGGGCGCGAGGCCAAACCCAAAATCGGCGGCTTGCCGTCGCAAAGGGCCTGCAGCGGGGCTGCACCAGGTGAATGGTCGGGGTGTGAATGGGTGCAAACGATGAAGCGGATCTGCCCACCCGCAGCGCGCCACAGGCGCTCCAAGTGGGCGGGGTCAGCCGGTCCGGGGTCTATGACGATGAAGCCGGTGTGCGGATCACCCACCAGGTAGCTGTTGGTGCCAGGGCCGGTCATCACGCCGGGGTTGGGCGCGGTCAGGCGCTGCACGTTCTTGAGCAAGGTGACGGCTTGCTCGCTTTGCCAGTCCAGGTGGTGCACGATCTGCCCATCGGGGCTGACCAAGGCCAATTCGCCAAAGGCAGGTTCGTGCTCCATGCAGCGAACCTCTCTCCCAGCCAGCCAGCCGCCACGCGGGCAACTGGTCCACAAAGGCATTTCGTTGGCAGCGCAAGCGGCCAGCACCTCATCGACCGTTTTGAATGCCTGCAGTCGCTCGAGCGTGCGGATCGTCGGAAAGATGATGAAAAACTGGCCCGCGCCATGGCGCGCCAGAGCATCTTGCGGGCGCACCCAGACCGGCTCGAACTGCTCTGATTCGTCGGCCACTGGCGTTTGCCCTTCGGGCATGCGGGCCACCAGAAAAGGCACATCAAAGCGGCGCGGCAAATCGCGGTCGGTGATCCAGTGCGCCAGAATGAACACCTGGTCGGCCGCCAAGTGCAGGCCTCGTGCGGCGCATTGCGCTGCAAAGGGGGCTTTGCGGTCGAGCGCCGCGATGTCTGCTTCACCGGCCCAGCGGCCATCGGTGTGGCGCGCAAACAGCACACCCAGCTCCTCGAAGCTTTCGCGGATCGCGGCGATGGCTTGCGTCAGGTGAAGGTCGTTTTGCCCGATGCGGCGGTTGGCTTGGGGGTGAGCCGCCGCGTCGGCCGCGTCCACCCCGCCGCCTGGAAAAACATAGGCGCCTGGCGCAAAGCTGGCCGTCATCGAGCGGCGCGTCATCAACACTTGCAGGCCATCGGGCCCGTCGCGCAAGAGCAAAACAGTGGCGGCCGGGCGCAAGGCCACGGGTTCGCGTTGGGGGTGCAGGAGTTGGGTAGGTCGGACCATGCACCATTATGATTGGCCTTCCAGTGATAATCCATCCATGCGAATTCGCTTCACCAAAATGCAGGGCGCTGGCAACGATTTTGTCGTGCTGGACGAAACCCGCCGCCTTCTGGGCCTGAACTCAGCGCAGTACCGTTTTCTGGCCGACCGCCACTTTGGTGTGGGCGCCGACCAGATCCTAAGCGTGCGCCCCTCGCCTCGCGTCGGCTTGGACTTTGAATACGTGATCCACAACGCCGACGGTGGCGAAGTCGAGCACTGCGGCAACGGCGCGCGCTGCTTTGTGCGCTACGTATGCGACAAAGGCCTGACCGACAAGCGCACCGTGCGCGTCAAGGTGCAGCAAGGCGAGATCGAACTGCACATGAACCCCGATGGCCGCGTGACAGTCAACATGGGCCCGCCCGTGTTCGAATGGGAGCGAGTGCCCTTTACCCCCATTGGCCTCGTCAGCGACCAGGTCAACGGCTGGCCTGTGTTTGACCTCCCGCTGGGTGACCAGGGCGTTGTCCGGATAGGGGTGGTCTCCATGGGCAACCCGCACGCTGTGCAGCGCGTGCATAACGTGGACACCGCCCCGGTGCTGACGCAAGGCCCTTTGATTGAAAACCACCCGGCCTTTCCCAAGCGTGTGAATGCGGGCTTCATGCAGATCGTCTCGCGCAGCCAGATCCGTTTGCGCGTGTTCGAGCGCGGCTCGGGCGAAACCCTGGCCTGCGGCACGGGCGCTTGTGCGGCCGTGGTGGCAGGCATTCGACAGGGCTGGCTGGACAGCCGGGTCGATGTGCAAACCCACGGCGGCATGCTCAGCATCGAGTGGGCCGGCCAGGCCGACAGCCCGGTGTTGATGACTGGCCCGGCGACTTCCGTTTTCGACGGCGAAATCGACATTCCTGAACTTTAAGACGCATTGAGGACCTGACAGCATGACGCCACAAACCCCCATGGCCCCGATCACCGAAGACGACATCGCGGACTACCTGGTCAACACGCCCGACTTCTTTGAGCGCCACGCTTCTCTCTTGGCGGCGGTGCAGCTGACGCACCCGCAAAGCCACCGCGCCGTGAGCCTGCAAGAGCGCCAAGCGCAGATGTTGCGCGACAAGATCAAGTCGCTCGAGCACCGCATCATGGACATGATCCGGCACGGCAACGAAAACATGATCTTGTCTGACAAGCTGCACCGTTGGGCTTGTGACCTGCTGGCCGCGCGCGCTCACGAGATGGCTGCGTTCGCGGTTGACAACATCCGCGAACTCTTTCAGGTGCCCCAAGTGGCGCTGCGTTTGTGGGGATTGGACCAAGCGCATGCCCAGGCCGCATACGCCCAGGGCGTGACGGATGCCGTGCGCGAACAGACCGCTGCCCTGCAGACGCCCTACGTGGGGGCCAACAACGGCGTTGATGCTGTGCAATGGTTGGACCAGCCCACACAGGCCGCGTCGCTCGCACTGATGGCCTTGCGCGCCGCCCCCGGCCAGCCCGCTTTTGGCCTGTTGGTGCTGGCCTCGCCCGATGCCCAGCGGTTCAACAGCCAGATGGGCACCGAACTGCTCGAGCGCTTGGCCGAGCTTGCCGGGGCGGCGCTGTCGGTGCTGCGCGCGCCACAGGTCTGATGTACGGAGGCGTTGGCTTGAACGACGCAAAAACCCCCTTGCCCAGCCATTTGGCCTGCATGCCGCTTGACCCGCTGGCCTTGCGCTATCTGGACCACGTGCGTTTTGAAAAACGCTTGGCCGAGCGCACCTGCACCCTTTACCGATTGGACTTGGAGCGACTGAGCGCGCTGGCCGCTCAAGCCCAAGTGGTGCTGGTCGAAGTGCAGCCCACCCACATCCGCCGCTGGGTGGCGCAGATGCACAGCGCGGGGCGCAGTGGGCGGGGCATTGCCCTGATCCTCTCGGGCTGGCGCGGCTTTTACACCTGGTTGGGACGCGAAGGGCGCATCAGCAGCAACCCCGTGCAAAGTGTGCGCACGCCCAAAGTGGCCAAGCCCCTGCCCAAGGCGCTGGGCGTGGACGAGGCAGTGCAACTGGCCGATCACCAAGAGGCGCAAGACGACCCATGGCTCGAAGCCCGCGATGCGGCCATGGTGGAGTTGCTCTATGGTTGCGGCCTGCGTGTGGGCGAGCTGACGGGCCTGGACGTGGTGGCCAGCGATGCCGCGCTCAAACAAGGGCGCGGCTGGGTGGATTTGCTTGCGGCCGAGGTGCAGGTGCAAGGCAAGGGCGGTAAGCGCCGCTCCTTGCCTTTGGGCGTGCAAGCTTTGGCCGCGATTGAGCGCTGGCTGGCCGTGCGCAGCCAAGTCATGGGCGTGCTCAGCGTGCCCGAAACGGGCGCGTCGAGCGCTTCGCTGGCGCTGTTTCCCGGGCGGCATGGCACGCGGCTGACGGCGCAGTCCATTTGGCAACGGCTCAAGCGACGCAGCCTGTTGGCCGGCCTCGCCACCCCGGTGCACCCGCACATGCTGCGCCACTCGTTTGCGAGCCACGTACTGCAGTCGAGCGGCGACCTGCGCGCCGTTCAAGAGTTGCTGGGCCACGCCAATATCACTACGACACAGGTCTACACCCGGTTGGATTTTCAACATCTGGCCAAGGCCTACGACGCGGCGCACCCCCGTGCCAAACGCAAAACCTGATTTTGCGGGTCGCCAAGTCGGGGCCTCACCCTCGGAGCCCCCTCTGGGTGGTGTCTGAATGGGTGAACGTGCGCGAACGCACTCAACGACAATACCCTTCATGAAAATCATCCGACTCAAAGAAGGCAAGGAACGCTCCTTGCTGCGCCGTCACCCTTGGGTGTTTGACTCCGCCATCGCCAAAGGCAGCGCAGATGCCGGCGAGACGGTGCGCATCGAGTCGTCTGCCGGGCAGTTTTTGGGTTGGGCCGCATTCAGCCCCAGCTCGCGCATCAAGGTGCGCGTTTGGAGTTTTGATGAAGGCGAGCGCATCGATGACGCGTTCATTCAGACGCGCATCGCGCAGGCGGTGGCGGCCCGCCGCTGGTTCGACATCCAAAGCGATGGCATGCGCCTGGTGCACGGGGAGTCGGACGGTTTGCCCGGCCTGATCGTGGACCGCTATGGCGACACCCTGGTGGCGCAGTTCACCAGCTGCGGCACCGAGCGGTTCAAGTCGGTGATTGCCGATGCTTTGATCCAAATCACGGGCCTTTCGCGCCTGTATGAGCGCTCGGATGCCAGCGTGCGCAGCCTCGAAGGTTTGAGCGAAGTCACCGGCTGGCTGCGCGGCGCAGGCCCCACGGACATCACCATCCGCGAGCACGATTGGCAACTGTCACTGGATGTGGCCACGGGCCACAAGACGGGCTTTTACCTGGACCAACGTGACAGCCGCCAGCGCTTTGCGCAGCACACGCGCCACCGCCAGTTTGGCAAGGTGCTCAACTGCTACTGCTACACCGGGGGCTTCACCATCGCGGCCCTGTCGGGCGGGGCGGGGCATGTCACATCGATCGACTCGTCCGGCCCCGCACTCGAGCGCGCGGCTGCCCATGTCAAGCTCAATGGCTTTGACGCCTCCCGCACCCGCTTCATGGACGCCGACGTGAACGCCAGCCTGCGCGCCTTCATTGAGGCGGGCGAGACCTTCGATGCCATCGTGCTGGACCCCCCCAAATTCGCGCCCACTGCCGCGCATGCGGACCGCGCCGCCCGCGCCTACAAGGACATCAACCGCTTGGCCTTGAAGTTGCTGGTGCCCGGTGGAGAGCTGTTCACCTACTCGTGTTCTGGCGGCATCAGCGCCGACCTGTTTCACAAGATCGTGGCCTCTGCGGGCACCGATGCCGGGGTGGACGGCTACATCAGCGAACGCCTGCAAGGGGCACCGGATCACCCGATGACAGTGAATTTCCCCGAGGGGGAGTACCTCAAAGGTCTGGTGGTGGTGCGCAAGTGAGGGCGATGTCGCTCCCTTGATCTTCCGGCCAAGGTTTGAATAGCCCGATACACTCCCCACCTCATTTGTTTCGATGATTTCTTGGAGACCTTCATGGCCTTGATTCCTGTCACCATCCTCACCGGCTTTTTGGGTTCGGGCAAAACCACGCTGCTCAAGCGGGTGCTGACCGAGGCCCATGGCCAGAAGATTGCCATCATCGAAAACGAGTTTGGCGAGGAAAACATCGACAACGACATCCTGGTGTCTGAGACGGACGAGCAGATCATCCAGATGAGCAACGGCTGCATCTGCTGCACCATCCGGGAAGACCTGCGGGCCACGCTGCAACTGCTGGCCGCCAAGCGCCGCAAGGGCCTTTTGAACTTTGAGCGCGTGGTGATCGAAACCACGGGCTTGGCCGATCCTGGCCCCGTGGCTCAGACCTTCTTCATGGACGACGAGATCGCTGAGTGCTACCTTCTTGACTCGATCCTGACCCTGGTGGATGCCAAACACGCCAGCCAACAACTCAACGACCGCGTGGAGGCGCAGCGTCAGGTGGGCTTTGCCGATCAAATTTTCATCAGCAAAGCCGATTTGGTGTCGCCCCAGGCGCTGGACGCGCTGCAGCACCGCCTCAAACACATGAACCCGCGAGCCCCACAAAAGGTGGTGCACTTTGGCGAAGTGGCTTTGGCGGAGGTGTTCGACCTCAAGGGCTTCAACCTGAACGCCAAGCTCGACATCGACCCGGACTTCCTGAGCGATGACGGCCACGACCACCTTGACCATGCGCACGGTGAGCATTGTGATCACCCCTCGCATCAACACGACAAGGCCCCTGCGCATGACCACGCGCACGATGAGCACTGCAATCACCCCTCGCATGACCATGGGCATGCCCATCACCATCATCACGACGACGACGTCAAAAGCTTTGTGTTCAAGTCAGAACGCGCGTTCGATCCAGCCAAGCTGGAAGATTTTCTTGGGGCCATCGTCAACATCTATGGCCCCAAAATGCTGCGTTACAAAGGCGTGTTGAACATGCGCGGCACCGAGCGCAAAGTCATTTTTCAGGGGGTACACCAACTCATGGGCAGCGACTTGGGCCCCATGTGGGCCGATGGCGAAGTGAAAATGAGCAAGATGGTATTCATTGGCATCGATTTGCCCAAAGACATCCTCATGCAGGGCCTGGAGCAGTGCCTGGTGGCGGCCTGAAAACCATTCTTTTTCTCATATGGTGCGTTTAATCCGCCTCATGCGTGAATTTGGCAGTTTCAGTCGCTACAATCGCCGGCCTGACGACCGCCCTTTTGGGTGGGCGACAAATCCCAGAAGGTCATCCAACAGGCTGACCTGATGCAGATGAACAGGATCCCGGATCAACTGCCACATTCGATGGCAGGATTTCAGGGTCTTCCCGCAACACGGCTAGGAGACAAGACGTGAAGACGCCCGCCAAAAAAGCAGCCAAGGCTGCAGCCCCCAAGGCCAAAGCCAAGGCGGTGGTCAGCCCCCAAAAAATAACAGCCAAGGTGCCTGTGAAATCGGTCGCCAAAACCAAGGTCGTTGTCAAGGCGACCGCGGCCAAAAAACAGGTCAGCAAGGCGTTACCCGTGAAAAAAGTTGTCGCCCCCAAAGCCGCAGTGGCCTCCAAAGCTGCGCCTGCTAAAAAAGCCGCTCCCGTGAAATCGGTGAAAGTGACCAAGGCGGCTTCTCAGGCTCTGCCCGCGAAAAAGGCGGCCAAGCCCGTGCCCGTCACGCAGGCCAAATCGACGACCAGGCCTGCGCTCAAGACCCAAGCTGCTGCGAAAGCAGCCATCTCGCGTGCACCTGTGAAGGTTGCACCTGTCCCTTCCAAGAAAGAGTCTGTGAAAAATGTAGAGCCTGCCAAGGCCCCGGTCTCCAAGGCACCTGTTCCTGTTCCCCTCGTGGTCGCCCCGGCGGCCTCCGATCAACCTGTTCGATCCACCCGACCCTCAGCACGCTTGGCCCAAATCACGGTGCCGTCCTTGCCGCCTGCTGTGGCTTCTACAGCCGCCAAGGCCAGTTATTTGCCCAGCATGCCTGAAGCGGTTGTTTCTGCACCCGTGTTCAACGTCAAAAAAGACGCCAAGTTGGCCAACAACTGGAAATCCAAAACGGTGGACCAGCTCTCGGACCCTGAGTTGTTGGCCATGCCCGACAGCGAGTACATGAACGATTTGCAGATGTCTTATTTCCGCCGCAAGTTGGTGGTCCTCAAGCAAGACATCCTGGCCAGTGCAGGTCAGACCACCGAAAACCTGCGCGAAGACACGGTGGTCGTCCCCGACCCTGCAGACCGAGCCACCATTGAGGAAGAGCACGCGTTGGAGTTGCGCACACGTGACCGCGAGCGCAAGTTGCTCAAGAAAATCGAGCAGTCGATCATGCGCATCGACGCGGGTGACTATGGTTACTGCGACGAAACAGGCGAGCCCATCGGCGTTGGCCGATTGTTAGCGCGCCCTACGGCCACCCTGTCGCTGGAGGCACAGCAGCGCCGCGAGCTCAAGCAAAAGATGTTCGGCGACTGATGATCCGGCCGCCCGCCATCCTTTTGAAAGCCCCTTTTGAGGGGCTTTTGATTGTCTGCTAGAGCAAAGGGCTTCGCAAGATCTTGATGGTTTGAATAATTTTGAATATCTTATCAATTAAAAATCCTTCAGGCGTTACTTTCAGAGAGGGCTGTAAGTCACTCATTCATATGAAAATTTCTCCTTTTGGTTTGTTCGGTATCGCTTGTAAGCTGTTGATTTCATTGAAAAAAATCTGACCCAGATCTTTGCGCGCAGAGTAAATCCTGATACAGTGGAAAAAAGTGCAATTTAGTGGGAAAAAGTGCCCACTGATGCTTTGTTTGCTGAAAAAAGGTGGTTGCGGTGTTTCAAGGGGCTTCGTCACTGAGTTTGGATGCCAAGGGGCGGTTGTCTGTGCCGACCCGGCACCGTGACGTCCTGAGCGCCACCGCACTGGGGCAACTGACCATCACCAAGCACCCGCACGGCTGCCTGATGGTGTTCCCCCGTCCCGAATGGGAAAAATTCCGTGAGCGCATCGCCCAGCTGCCCATGTCCGCCCAGTGGTGGAAGCGAATTTTCTTGGGCAATGCCATGGACGTCGAGATGGATGGCACGGGTCGCGTGCTGATTTCGCCCGAGCTGCGCCAAGCGGCGGGCATCTCCAAGGACACCATGCTGCTGGGCATGGGCAACCACTTTGAGCTCTGGGACAAAGCCACCTACGACGGGCATGAAGCCCAAGCCATGCAGGGCGACATGCCGGACGTGTTCAAAGACTTTTCGTTCTGATGGCCATGAGCGACGCCGCCCTCGTCCACACCACGGTCCTGCTGAACGAGGCCGTTGACGCTTTGCTCTTGGGTGATGCCGGAGCGGATGGCGTGTATGTCGATGCCACTTTTGGCCGTGGCGGCCACTCTCGTTTGATCTTGTCGCGCCTGTCGGGCCGCGGTCGGTTGGTGGCCTTTGACAAGGACCTGGACGCCATCGCAGAGGCTCAGACCGTGCAGGATGCGCGCTTTTCCATTCGGCACGAAGGCTTCTGCCACTTGGGTGAGTTGGCCGCTGGCAGTGTCAATGGGATCTTGATGGACTTGGGCGTGAGCTCTCCTCAGATTGACAACCCCGTGAGGGGTTTTTCTTTTCGGTTTGACGGCCCGCTGGACATGCGCATGGATACCACGCGCGGTCAAAGTGTGGCCGATTGGTTGGCCACTGCAGAGGTGGAACACATCACGGAGGTGATACGTGACTATGGCGAAGAACGGTTTGCTTTTCAGATTGCAAAGGCGCTTGTGGCTCGCCGACAAGAGCGGGGCCCAGTTTCATCCACCGCTGAGCTGGCCCAGCTCGTGGCTGACACGGTCAAAACCCGCGAGCCGGGCAAGGACCCTGCAACGCGGACATTTCAGGCTTTTCGGATTTTCATCAACGCCGAGCTTGAAGAGCTCGAACAGGCGCTAGAGGCCAGTTTGGGGGTGCTCGCGACGGGCGGCCGCCTGGCGGTGATCAGTTTCCACTCGCTGGAAGACCGGATCGTCAAACAGTTCATTGCCAAACATTCCAAAGAGGTGGTGGACCGCCGAGTGCCATTTGCTGCGCCCGTGGCGATGCGCCTGGATGGGCTTGGCCGCGTCAAGCCCAGTGCACAGGAGGTGTCGTCCAACCCCCGCTCGCGCAGCGCCATCATGCGCGTTGCCGAGCGCACCGGGGTGCCGGCATGACCCGCCTGAACATCTTTTTGTTGCTGGCTTTGGTGGTCAGCGCGCTGGCGCTGGTGCATTCCCAATACGAATCACGCCGGTTGTTCATGGCGCTCGAGTCTGCGCGCAAAGACACGGGTCGACTGGAGGTCGAGCGCGACCGTTTGCTGGTCGAACGCGGTGCGCAGGCCACGCCCTTGCGGGTGGAGCAGTTGGCGCGCCAGCAGTTGCAAATGCGCATGGTCAGTCCAGGCATCACCCAGTACGTGAACAAGCCATCGGCGGCATCTCCGGGCTTTTCCACTGGAGCAAAGCCATGAGCCGCAGTGTGCAACTGAGCTCCAGCCCTTTGCTGGCGAGTAAAACGCCGATCTGGCGCAGCAAACTGATTGTGGCGGCCATTGCGCTGGGGTTCATGGGGCTGATGGCGCGTGCGGCCTATGTGCAGGTCATAGACAACGCTTATTACAAACGGCAAGGCGAGGTGCGTTTCGCCCGTACCTTGAGCTTGCCCGCCAGCCGTGGCCGTGTGCTTGACCGCAATGGCCTGCTGTTGGCCTCCAGCGTGCCTGCACCCAGCATATGGGCCAACCCTGAAGATCTGGAGCGCGATCCCGTCAAGCTCAAACAATTGGCCAAGTTGCTGGACATGAGCCAGGCCGAGTTGGACAAAAGGCTGGAAAACGAAGACAAGACCTTTGTCTGGTTGCGCAGACAACTGGACGAATCGGTTGTGAAGGAAGTTTTGGCCTTGGACCTCAAAGGGGTCTACACCCTCAAGGAATACAAGCGGCTCTACCCCGAAGGTGAGGCAGCCGCCCACATCGTGGGCTTCACCAATGTCGAAGACAAAGGTCAAGAAGGGGTTGAGAAGGTTTTTCAGGATGCTTTGTCCGGCAAACAGGGCTCGCGCCGTGTGATCAAGGACCGCTTGGGCCGCGTGGTCGAGGCAGTGGGTGAAACCGTACCGCCTGTGGACGGGCAAGATATTCAGCTGAGCATCGACAGCAAGGTGCAATTTTTTGCGTACCAGAAGCTGCGCGATGCGGTGCTTGAGAACAAAGCCAGGGCCGGCAGTGTGGTGGTGCTCGATGCCCAGTCGGGAGAAGTGCTGGCGCTGGCCAATTACCCCAGCTACTCTCCCGACAAGCGGGTCAACCTCAGTGGCGAGAACCTGCGCAACCGCGCCTTGACCGACACCTTTGAGCCCGGCTCGACCATGAAGCCGTTTGCGGTGGCTTTGGCGCTCGAAAAAGGGCTGGTCAAACCCGAAACCCCGATTCAGACTGCACCCGGTCGCATCACCATCACGGGCTCGACCATCTCCGATGCGCACCCCCATGGGGTACTCACAGTCAATGAGATCATCCAGAAGTCGAGCAACGTTGGCACGGTGAAGCTGGCCATGCAGATCGAGCCCCGTGAAATGTGGGAGATGTATTCTCAGGTGGGCTTTGGACAAAAGCCCCAGATCCCCTTCCCCGGTGTGGTCAGTGGCCGTTTACGGCCCTACAAAACCTGGCGGCCTATCGAGCAGGCCACGATGAGTTATGGGTATGGCATCTCGGGCAGCCTGTTCCAAGTGGCCCGGGCTTACACCGTGTTCGCGCGTGACGGTGAGGTCGTGCCCGCAACCCTCATCAAGTCCGAACAACAGGTCCAAGGCGTGCGCGTGTTCAGCGTTGAAAACGCCAAGGCCATGCGCAAGATGATGCAAATGGCGGCAGGCCCAGGTGGCACAGCGCCAAAAGCCCAGACCATGGGTTATTCGGTGGGTGGCAAGACCGGCACCGCCCACAAGCAAGAGGGCAAAGGTTACGCGGGCAAAAAGTACCGCGGCTTCTTTGTCGGCATGGCCCCGATCGATCAGCCCCGCATCATCGTGGCAGTCATGATCGATGAGCCCAGCAACGGCCGCTACTTTGGCGGCGATGTGGCCGCTCCCGTGTTCAGCGAAACCGTACAGCAAACCTTGCGCCTGCTGGGTGTGCAGCCCGACATGGCCGTCAAGCCTCAGACCGTGGCCAAAGCCGTGGAGGAGTCGTTCTGATGCACGAACTCCAAAGCCCCCAGGAAGCCGCACGCTGGTTGCACCAACGCGTGACCGGTGTGCTGCGTTCCGACAGTCGCCAGGTGCAGCCCGGTGACGGCTTCATCGCTTGGCCGGGTGCCGTGACCGATGGCCGCCTGTACCTTGACAAAGCCTTGGCGCAGGGTGCCGCCGCTTGCCTGATGACCGCCGAGGGTTGCGAGCCTTGGCGAGATCTGCAGCCCGCTGATCGGCTGGCCGCTATGCCGCAACTCAAGGCCCTGACCGGTCTGGTGGCCAACGCCTATTACGAGCAGCCCAGCCAGCGTATGCATGTGCTGGCGGTCACGGGCACCAATGGCAAAACCTCGACCGCCTGGTGGTTGGCGCAGGCGCTGGGTTCGCCCGTCTTGCAGCGTGCTTGCGCGATGGTGGGCACCCTGGGTGTGGGCGTTCTACCCCATCTGGCGGTCACGGGCATGACCACCCCTGACCCGGTGTTGTTGCAGGCACGGTTCAAGGCGTTTGCCGATGCGGGGGTGGCCTATTGCGCGATCGAGGCGTCCTCGATCGGTTTGGCCGAGCACCGGCTGGACGGCACGCGCATCCGCACCGCCATCTTCACCAATTTCACCCAGGACCACCTGGATTACCACGGCAGCATGGGGTCCTATTGGCAGGCCAAGCGCGCCTTGTTCAAATGGGATGGCCTGAAGGCCGCAGTCATCAACATCGACGACTCGCAAGGCGCGTTGCTGGCGCAGGAATTGGAAACCACTGATTTGGACGTGTGGACCTGCTCCCGCCAAGGCGCCGCACGTTTGCAGGCCCATGTGCAAGCCAGTTTGCAGGGTCTGAGATTTGATCTTGTCGAGGGCAAGGAGCGTCTGCGCTTGGACACCGCCTTGATCGGTGACTACAACGTCGACAACCTGTTGAGTGTGATTGGGGCAATGCGCTCATTGGGCATTCCTTTGACGCAGGCGGTGCAAGCCTGTCAGCATCTGAGCGCCGTGCCTGGACGCATGGAGCGCGTGGGCCAGAATGGGGCTGGTCCCATGGCGCTGGTGGACTATGCCCACACACCCGATGCCGTGACCCAGGCCTTGTCCTCCTTGCAGTCACTGGCCCGCCAACGCGCAGGGCAACTTTGGTGCGTGCTGGGTTGCGGCGGTGACCGCGATGCCTCCAAGCGCCCGCTGATGGCCGCCGCAGCCGAGGCGGTGGCCGACCATGTGGTCCTCACCAGCGACAACCCCCGCTCTGAATCGCCGCAAGCCATCCTCGATGAGATGGCCAAAGGTTTGACAGATCACGCCAAAGCGCAGGTCGTGGTCGACCGCGCCGAGGCCATTGTTTTGGCCATCTCCCGAGCCCAAGTGGCCGATGTGGTGTTGGTGGCGGGCAAAGGCCACGAGGCATACCAAGAGGTGCAGGGCGTGCGCACCCCGTTTTCGGATGTGCAGCAACTGCAGGTCGCTTTGCAAGCCCGTCAGGTGCACACAACAGGGGGGACGACATGAGCGGCTTCACCCCCATGAACCTTCAACTCTCTCAGGCGCTGGGCTGGCTCAGCCATGCGCAGTTGCAAGGCGCTGGCGACGTGCCGGTGCTGCGTGTGCACACCGACAGCCGCAGCTTGCAAGTCGGCGACTTGTTCGTGGCGTTGCGCGGCGAGCGCTTTGACGGCAACCAGTTCATCGCCCAAGCCCAGTCGCAAGGCGCGGTCGCCGTGTTGTGCGAGGCCAGTGGCGCCGGTGCCGCCCAGGCCGCGGGTCTGAGCGCCCTGGTGGTGCCCGATGCCCGCATCGCTCTGGGCGAATTGGCCGCAGGCTGGCGTGCCCAGTTCACTTTGTCCGTGGTGGCGGTGACGGGCAGCAACGGCAAGACCACCGTGACCCAAATGCTGGCCAGCGTCCTGCGTGCACAGGTGGGCGATGCGGCTTTGGCCACCGAGGGCAACCTCAACAACGACATTGGCGTGCCGCTGACGGTGCTTGGATTGCGCGCACACCACACCTTGGCCGTGATTGAGTTGGGCATGAACCACCCGGGAGAGATCGGCTGGTTGGCCCGCATCGCTCAGCCCACGGTGGCGTTGGTGAACAACGCGCAGCGCGAGCACCAGGAATTCATGGGCACTGTGCTGGCTGTTGCCGAAGAAAATGGCGCCGTGATTTGCGCTTTGCCCGTTGACGGCGTGGCCGTGTTCCCTGCCGATGAGCCCTACACCGCGCGGTGGGCGGCACTGGCGGGCGCTCGCAGCGTCACCCGCTTCGCATTGCAAGGTGCAGATGTGAGCGCGGCGGTCGTGCTCTGGCAATCGGGCGCCTGGCAGTTCACCCTCAAGACGCCGCAGGGCACAGCGCCCGTGCGGCTGCACATCGCCGGGCGTCACAACGTCAAGAACGCGCTGGCCGCTGTGGCTTGTGCGCTCGCAGCAGGCGTGCCTTTGCCTGCCGTCGTGCAGGGCTTGCAGGCATTTGAACCGGTCAAGGGCCGCTCTCGCGCACTCAGCCTTCGCTCTGGCGCGGTCTGTCTCATCGACGACACCTACAACGCGAACCCGGACTCGGTGCGTGCTGCGATCGAGGTGCTGTCCGAGCTGCCTGCGCCGCGTTTGCTGGTGTTGGGCGACATGGGCGAAGTGGGCAGCCAGGGGCCGCAGTTTCATGCCGAGGTGGGCAACTATGCGGCTGAGCTAGGCATTGAGGCGCTCTACACCCTGGGCGACTTGAGTGTGCATGCCGACCAGGCGTTTGGACGGGGTGTGCACTTTGACGACATGCAGGCGCTGCAAGCCGAAATGGCTTTGCATTGGTCAAGTTTTGCCAGCATCGTGGTCAAAGGCTCTCGGTTCATGAGGATGGAGCGCCTTGTTGAGGCCATGTTGCAGCAAGAGGAATCAGAAAAAGGGGAGGCGCATGCTGCTTAGCCTGGCCCAGTGGTTGCAAGGAATGTTCCCCGAGTGGGGCTTTTTGCGTGTTTTTCAGTACATCACTTTCCGTGCGGTGATGGCTGCGATGACCGCGTTGTTGATTGGGCTGGCCGCAGGCCCAGCGGTGATTCGCCAGCTGACCGCGCTCAAAATCGGACAACCCATCCGGGGTTATGGCATGGAAAGTCATTTGTCCAAAAGCGGTACACCCACCATGGGGGGGGTGCTGATTTTGTTGGCCATCGCCGTGGCCACGCTGTTGTGGTTTGACCTGTCCAACCGTTTTGTTTGGATCGTGTTGATCGTGACACTGGGCTTTGGTGCGATTGGCTGGGTCGATGATTGGCGCAAAGTGGTCAACAAAGACCCCGAAGGCATGCGCTCACGAGAGAAGTACTTCTGGCAATCGGTGGTCGGCCTGCTGGCTGCGCTGTACCTGGTCTTCAGCATTTCCGAAAGCTCCAACCTCAAGGTGCTTGACCTGTTCGTCAAATGGGTCATGTCGGGATTTGACGTCAGCCTTCCCCCCAAAGCCGGTCTGCAACTGCCCTTCTTGAAAGAAATCAATTACCCCTTGGGGGTGTTTGGCTTTGTGCTCTTGACTTACTTGGTGATCGTGGGTTCCAGCAATGCGGTGAACCTGACCGACGGACTCGACGGCCTGGCCATCATGCCCGTGGTGATGGTGGGCTCGGCGCTGGGCGTGTTTGCCTACGTGACCGGAAGTTCCGTGTATTCCAAGTACCTGTTTTTCCCCTACATTCCCGGCGCAGGCGAGTTGTTGATTTTTTGCGCTGCCATGGCGGGCGCTGGCCTGGCATTTTTGTGGTTCAACACGCACCCCGCGCAGGTCTTCATGGGCGATGTGGGTGCGCTGGCCTTGGGCAGCGCTTTGGGAACGATCGCTGTGATCGTGCGCCAGGAAATCGTGCTCGCCATCATGGGGGGCATCTTTGTGGTCGAGGCCTTGTCGGTCATGGCCCAGGTGACCTACTTCAAATACACCAAGAAAAAATACGGTGAAGGTCGCCGCATCCTGAAGATGGCACCTTTGCACCACCACTTTGAAAAGACCGGATGGAAAGAAACGCAGGTTGTGGTGCGCTGTTGGATCATCACCATGCTCTTGTGCCTGGTCGGCCTGTCGACCCTGAAGCTGAGGTAATCGATGCAGCTGCAAGGTCAACACATCCTCATCCTTGGCCTGGGCGCCTCGGGCCTGGCCATGGCCCGCTGGTGCGTGCATCAGGGCGCCGAGGTGACGGTGGCCGACACCCGCGAACAACCGCCTCAGATTGGGGTTCTGCAGACGGTGTGCCCGTCTGCAAGATTCGTGGCCGGGCCGTTCACGGCGGCCTTGGTCGAGGGCACATCGGTGCGAGCGGTGTTCCGCAGCCCAGGTCTGGCGCCAGGCGTGGTCGCTCCCGTGGTGGATGCCGCGCGGACCATGGGTTTGTGGCAAGGCGGTGAGCTCAGCTTGTTTGCGCAGGCCCTGCAGAGCCTGAACAACCAATACGGCTACGCACCGCAGGTGCTCGCGATCACCGGCACCAATGGCAAAACCACGGTGACCTCGCTCACGGGCCAGCTGGTCGCGCGTGCGGGCAAAACGGTCAAGGTGGCCGGCAACATCGGCCCCTGCTTGCTCGACACTTTGAGTGAGGCCCTGGCCCAGGCCCAAGGCGATGCCCAGGCGCTGGCGCAAGGGGAACGGGAAGCCGATGATGTTGAAGCCCTGGAGGCCGAGGGCACAACGCAAACGCCTGCCCCACAGCCTGCCGCTAGTTTGTCAGCCATGGCACGTGTGTTGCCCCAGGTCTGGGTGCTGGAGCTTTCCAGCTTTCAGCTCGACAGCAGTGACGGTTTTGAGCCGAGTGCCGCCACCGTGCTCAATGTGTCGCAAGACCACCTGGACTGGCACGGCTCGATGGCCGCTTATGCTGCAGCCAAGGCCCGCATTTTTGGGCAACAGGGATTGATGGTGCTCAACCGGGAAGACGCCCAAGTGCTGGCGATGCGGCCCGAGCCGATTCCTGTGAAATTGCATAAGCCAATGGAGCGCCACTGTGTGATGTTTGGCGGCGACATGCCCCAGCGCCCAGGCGACTACGGCATCGAAGTGCTCAACGGCATGGCCTGGCTTGTGCGTGCGTTGGAGGCCGATGAGACGCGCAAGCGCCGCAAGGGTGAGGAAGAGGAACTTTTCATCCAGCGACTGATGCCCGCTGACGCTTTGCGCATCCGGGGTCGCCACAATGCCGTCAACGCGCTGGCCGCGTTGGCGCTGGCCCACAGTGCGGGTTGCGCCCTGGGCCCCATGCTCTACGGCTTGCGCGAGTACCGTGGTGAGCCGCACCGGGTTGAGCCTGTAGCGACAGTGAACGAAGTGGAATACTTTGACGACAGCAAAGGCACCAACGTGGGCGCCACGGTAGCCGCTTTGCAAGGTTTGGGCGCTGATCGTCGCGTGGTGGTCATCTTGGGAGGGGACGGCAAGGGCCAAGATTTCTCGCCACTGCTGGAGCCAGTGTCGCGTCATGCCCGTGCGGTGGTTCTGATGGGCCGCGATGCGTCTTTGATTCAAACGGCTTTGGGTGCATGCGTTGTGCCCATGCACGCGGCCCAGAGTTTGCAGGCTGCGGTTCAATTGGCCAGCGAATTGGCCCAGGCGGGTGATGCGGTGTTGATGTCGCCGGCCTGTGCCAGCTTTGACATGTTCGAGAACTACGAGCACAGAGCTCAAGTGTTCACGGACGCTGTAAAAAAACTGGCCGAACAAGCCGGCGTGAGCTTGGAGGGCGCGCTGTGATCGCGACCATGTTTGCCCGAATCAAATCCGGCTTGGCCAAGGGGGCGGCCCTGTGGGGCGCAGCACCTGCGGGCGCATTGCAGCCTCAGGGCTTGCCCGTTAACCTGGGCGGGTATGAGTTTGCCAGATCACCTCAGGCCGCAGCAGCCCGCCTCTATGGAATAGACCAGACCCTGCTGTGGGTGGTGGTCGCACTGCTCATGTGGGGCATGGTGATGGTGTACTCCGCCTCTATCGCCATCCCTGACAACCCGCGCTTGGTTCGCTTGACGCCCACCTACTACCTCTCTCGCCATGTGATCTCACTGGTGATTGGCTCGGCTGTGGCCTTGCTGGCTTTCCAGATGCCCATGGAATTTTGGGAAAAAATGGCACGACCTCTTTTCCTGATTTCTCTGGCCCTGCTGGCCCTGGTGCTGATCCCTTACATAGGCAAAAACATCAATGGTGCGCGCCGCTGGATCGGTCTGGGGGCCATGAACTTCCAGCCTTCCGAGCTGGCCAAGCTGGCAACCATCATCTATGCCGCCGATTACATGGTGCGAAAAATGGAAGTGAAAGAACGCTTCTTCCGTGCGGTATTGCCCATGGGCGCAGCGGTGGCGGTGGCTGGCGTTTTCTTGCTGGCCGAGCCCGACATGGGGGCGTTCATGGTGATCGCGATCATCGCCATGGGCATCTTGTTCCTGGGCGGGGTCAATGCCCGCATGTTCTTCATGATCCTCGCCATTTTGATGTTTGCTTTTGTCATGATGATCGCCATGTCACCTTGGCGGCGTGAGCGGATTTTTGCTTACCTCGATCCATTCAGCGCCGAATACGCACTGGGCAAGGGCTACCAACTGACCCATTCCTTGATTGCCATTGGCCGAGGCGAAGTCTGGGGCGTTGGATTGGGAGGCAGCGTCGAAAAACTCCACTGGTTGCCTGAAGCCCACACCGACTTCTTGCTGGCGGTGATCGGCGAAGAGTTTGGCCTGGTGGGCTTGACCATCGTGATTTGCTTGTTCCTCTGGTTGGCGCGCCGCATCATGGTCATTGGACGTCAGGCGATTGCGTTGGACAAAGTCTTTGCCGGTCTGGTCGCGCAAGGCGTGGGCATCTGGATCGGCTTTCAGTCCTTCATCAACATGGGTGTGAACCTGGGTGCCTTGCCCACCAAGGGGCTGACCCTGCCGCTCATGAGCTATGGCGGATCGGCCATCATGATGAACCTGATCGCGATCGCGATCGTGCTGCGGATCGACGCCGAGAACAAACTGATGATGCGCGGAGGTCGGACATGACGCTCAAATGCGCGCTGGTCATGGCAGGCGGCACCGGAGGGCACATCTTTCCGGGTCTGGCCGTGGCCGAAGCCTTGCGTGACGCGGGCTGGCGCGTTCACTGGTTGGGCGCACCCGACAGCATGGAGTCGGAGTTGGTGCCGCCACGCGGTTTCGCGTTCGAGCCGGTTCAATTTGGTGGCGTGCGCGGTAAGGGCCTCAAGACGCTGGCGCTGTTGCCGTTCAAACTTTTGCGTGCCTTCTGGCAAAGTCTGCAGGTGGTCCGCCGCGTTCAGCCCGATGTGGTGCTGGGCCTGGGTGGCTACATCACCTTCCCCGGCGGCCTGATGGCGAGCCTTTTGGGCAAGCCGCTGGTGCTGCACGAACAAAACTCGGTGGCTGGCCTGGCCAATAAAGTGTTGGCCAGCTTGGCGGACCGGGTTTACACGGCCTTTCCCGACGTGTTCAAACAAGCCCAGTGGGTGGGCAACCCCTTGCGCAGCGCCTTTCTCGCGCAGCAAAACCCCGCCGAGCGTTTTGCCGGTCGCAGTGGTCCGCTGCACCTCTTGGTGGTGGGCGGCAGCCTGGGGGCCAAGGCGCTCAACGACACCGTCCCACAGGCGCTGGCCTTGATCCCCGAAGCTCAACGCCCACAGGTCACCCATCAAAGCGGTGCCAAACAGATCGACGCCCTGCGTGCCAGCTATGCGGCCGCGGGTGTGCAAGCCGAGTTGACCCCGTTCATCGACGACACGGCCACGGCGTTTGCACAGGCCGATCTGGTCATTGCCCGTGCAGGCGCCAGCACCGTGACCGAGTTGTCTGCCGTGGGCGCAGCAGCACTGTTGGTGCCTTTCCCGTTCGCGGTGGACGACCACCAAACCACCAACGCCCGATTTTTGGTGGATGCAGGTGGGGCCTGGTTGGTGCCACAGCCTGACTTGAACGCGCAGATGCTGGCCGACCGTTTGATGGGCTTGACCCGCAAGGACTTGCTGGTTTGCGCCGAAAAGGCACACGCACAAAAGAAAACAAATGCCACACGGGAGGTCGTGATGGCTTGTGAGGAGTTGGCAGCATGAAACACGCCATCCGAAAAATCCATTTCATCGGCATCGGTGGCTCGGGCATGAGTGGCATCGCCGAAGTGCTGCTCAACCTGGGTTACCAGATTTCGGGTTCGGACTTGTCTGACAGCGCCACGCTGAGGCGCTTGGCAGCGCTGGGCATCGAAACCCACGTGGGTCACGCTGCCACCAACTTGCTGCAGGCCGATGCGGTGGTCACATCCACCGCCGTCAAGGCCGACAACCCCGAGGTACTGGCCGCGCGCGCGCGGCATATTCCCATCGTGCCGCGTGCCGTCATGTTGGCCGAACTCATGCGCATGAAGCAAGGCGTGGCCATTGCTGGAACGCATGGCAAGACCACCACCACCAGTCTGGTGGCCAGCGTGCTGGCCGAGGCCGGGTTGGACCCGACCTTCGTGATCGGTGGTCGCCTGAACAGCGCCGGGGCCAACGCCAAGCTGGGCTCGGGCGACTACATCGTGGTCGAAGCTGACGAGTCCGATGCGTCTTTTTTGAACTTGTTGCCGGTGATGGCGGTGGTGACCAACATCGATGCCGACCACATGGAAACCTACGGGCACGACCTGGGTCGTTTGAAGTCGGCCTTTGTGGATTTTCTACACCGCATGCCCTTTTACGGGACGGCCATCGTGTGCATTGACGATCCGGGCGTGCAGTCCATCGTGGGTGACATCGCCCGTCCGGTGACCACTTATGGCTTGCTGGAAGGCGCTCAGGTTCGGGCCGTGAATGTGCGTGCCGAGCACGGCCAAATGCACTTCACTGTGCACCGGCGCAACGGCGTGACGATGCCTGACTTGGATTTGGTGCTGAACTTGCCTGGCTTGCACAACGTGCTCAACGCGCTGGCGGCGGTCGCTGTGGCGGTCGAATTGGGCGTGCCTGACGCGGCTGTGCAAACGGCATTGAGGAATTTCAAGGGCGTGGGTCGGCGCTTTCAGCGCTACGGCGATGTGGCTGTGCCCGGTGGCGCAGGGCGTTTCACGCTCATCGATGACTACGGTCACCATCCGGTCGAGATGGCCGCCACGCTGGCTGCGGCGCGGGGCGCGTTCCCTGGCCGTCGCTTGGTGCTCGCTTTCCAGCCGCACCGTTACAGCCGCACCCGCGACTGTTTTGAAGACTTTGTCAAGGTCATTGGTCAGGGCTGCGACAGCGTGCTCTTGTCTGAGGTTTATGCTGCAGGCGAAGCCCCCATCGTGGCGGCTGACGGCCGTTCGCTGGCGCGTGCGCTGCGCGTGGCAGGCAAGGTCGAACCCGTTTTTGTCGATGCCATCACCGACATGCCTCAGGCCGTGCTGAGCAATGCGCGCAACGGTGATGTGGTGATCTGCATGGGCGCAGGCTCCATTGGCGCGGTGCCGGCCAAAGTGGTCGAGATGGGCGGTGCCGCATGAGCCGGTCAAATTTGGGCAAAGTGGCGGTGCTGATGGGTGGACGCTCGGCAGAGCGAGAGGTGTCCCTCATGTCCGGCAGTGGTGTGCTCAATGCCTTGCAATCCAGTGGGGTGGACGCCCATGCCTTTGACCCGGCCGAGCGCGACCTGAGTGATTTAAAACGCGAAGGTGTTGACCGGTGCTTCATTGCTTTGCATGGCCGCTATGGCGAAGACGGCACGGTGCAAGGCGCACTCGAGTTGTTGGACATCCCTTACACCGGCTCAGGCGTGATGGCGTCCAGCATCGCCATGGACAAAACCATGACCAAGCGCGTCTGGTTGGCGGAGGGCCTGCCCACGCCGCGTTATGTGCTCGTGCGCCGCGAGCAACTGGCGCAGGTGTCTGCCCAAGAGCTGGTGGCGGAACTGGGCTTGCCCATGATCGTCAAGCCCGCACGCGAAGGTTCTTCGATTGGCGTGACCAAGGTCGTGCAGGTGCAGCAGATCGCCCAGGCTCTGGCCCGTGCGGCGCAGAGTGACGCCGATGTGATGTGTGAACAATGCATCGTGGGTGAGGAGGTCACCTGCCCAGTGTTGGGCGACGGTGACGCTGCGCAAGCCCTGCCGGTGATTCGCATCGTTGCGCCCGAAGGCAACTACGACTACCAGAACAAATACTTTACGGACGATACACAGTATCTGGTGCCATGCGGACTGCCAGTGGGCGAGGAGAAGGCGATCCAAGCGCTGGTCGTGAAGGCCTACCAAGTGCTTGGCTGCCGGGGTTGGGGACGCGTTGACGTCATGATCGATGCCACCACCCGCGCGCCGTATTTGCTTGAAATCAACACATCACCCGGCATGACCGGACACTCGCTGGTGCCGATGTCGGCTCGCGCAGCGGGAATCAGTTACGAAGCACTGTGCTGCCAATTGCTGGTCGCTGCGGCGCTGGACCACAAGCAGGAGGCCCAAGGGTGAAAACCGCTTTGCCACTGCCGCTGGACATCCGTCTCATGAACATGGCGGCCGCCTTGCTTTTGTCGGGTGTCGTGCTGGCGGGTTTGGGTGCTGGGGTGTTGTGGTGGCTGCGTCATCCGATGTTCGCGATCCGTGCCATCACGGTGCAGGGTGAGGTGACCCGCAACAACGCCATCACGCTGCGCGCCAATGTGGTGCCACAGCTCAATGGCAATTTTTTCACCCTCAACCTGGACCAGGCACGGCAGGTGTTCGAAGCCGTGCCTTGGGTGCGGGTCGCGGTGGTGCACCGAGATTTCCCCAACCGTTTGCGTGCGCAGCTGCATGAGCACCAACCGATGGCGCTGTGGGGCGATGACGGCGCCAACACCTTGCTCAATCAGCAAGGCCAGGTGTTCGAGGCCAATGCCGAAGATCCAGAGGTGGAAGGTTTGCCACGTCTCAAAGGGCCGGTTGCGCAATCGCGCGAAGTCATGCAGATGTACCGCTACCTCAAACCTATTTTGTTGGCAGCGGACATGGACATAGAGCGGCTCGAGCTCAGCCCCCGGGGCAGCTGGCGCGTGATCACGGACAAAGGCGCGCAGCTGGAACTGGGGCGGGGCAGTCAAAACGAGGTGGGTGAGCAAGTGCAGATGTTCTTGCGCACCCTGTCTCAAGTCACGGCCCGCTATGGCCGCACGCCCACGGCTTTGGCCGGGGCCGATTTGAGACACAAGGATGGGTATGCGTTGCGCCTCAAAGGTGTGAGCACAGTGGAGGCCGATCACAGGAAGAAACCCTGAGGAACGGTGGCGTCAATGATTGAAATAAGAAACGGTGGACTGAATGGCTAAAGAATACAAAGATCTGGTGGTGGGGCTGGACATTGGCACCTCCAAGGTCATGGCGGTGGTGGCCGAAGTGCTGCCCGATGGCGAGCTCAAAATCGCCGGGCTGGGCATCGCACCAGGCAACGGGCTCAAGCGGGGCGTGGTGGTCAACATTGACGCCACCGTGCAGAGCATCCAGCAGGCCCTGAAAGAGGCCGAGCTGATGGCCGACTGCAAGATCGTGCGCGTCAATTGCGGCATCACCGGCAGCCACATCCGCGGCCTCAATTCGAGCGGCATGGTGGCCATCAAGGACAAAGAAGTCACCCCGCCGATGTGGCGCGGGTGATGGAGACGGCCCGAGCGATCAACATCTCCACCGACCAACGTTTGTTGTTGGTGGCACCGCAAGAGTTTGTGATCGACGGCCAGGAAGTCAAAGAGCCGATTGGCATGAGCGGCATGCGCCTGGAAGCCAAAGTCCACATCGTGACCGGTGCGCAAAGCGCGGCTGAGAACATCATCAAGTGCGTGCGCCGCTGTGGACTGGAAGTCGAGCAACTGTTGCTCAACCCCCAGTCGTCGAGCCTGGCGGTGCTCACCGAAGACGAGCGGGAATTGGGCGTGGCCTGTGTCGACATTGGTGCAGGCACCACCGATGTGGCGATTTTTTCCAACGGCTCGATCCGCCACACAGCCGTGATCCCGATCGCCGGTGACCTGATCACCAGCGACATCGCCATGGCCCTGCGCACGCCGACCAAGGACGCCGAGGACATCAAGGTTGAAAGCGGATTCGCCAAACAAATGCTGGCCGACCCGGATGCGCAAGTCGAAGTGCCGGGGCTGGGCGACCGCGGCCCCCGCATGCTGAGCAGGCAAGCCTTGGCAGGCGTGATCGAGCCCCGCATTGAAGAGATTTTCCAACTGGTCCACCAGGTCATCCGCGAGTCGGGTTATGAAGAAGTGCTGTCCTCAGGCATCGTGCTCACGGGCGGCAGCGCCGTCATGCCGGGCATGGTCGAGTTGGGCGAAGACATCTTCCTCAAGCCCGTGCGACGAGGCATTCCCAAATACGCAGGCTCCTTGGCTGACATGGTGGCCCAGCCCCGTGCCGCCACCGTCATGGGCCTGCTCGAAGAAGCCCGGTTGGCCCGCCTGCGTGGCTTCAAGGTCACACAGAAAAAAAGCTCGGTGAACAACGCGTTCGGCCGCTTCAAGGATTTCATTGTGGGGAACTTCTGATGAACTGGAAAAAAAGCTTTCTGGCCCGAAGCAGCCCCCCAGTGCTGGTGCGATGTCGATGTTGACATCCCAGCCCTTTTCAAAAATTCAAAAAATTCAGGCAACTGCAGATATTTAGGAGTAAGCACCATGAGCATTGAAATGATCGCGACAGAAGAGTTCAACCAAGGCACCCAGATCAAAGTGATCGGTGTCGGCGGCGGCGGCGGCAACGCCGTGGAGCACATGATTGAGCGCCAGGTCCAGGGCGTCGAGTTCATCTGCGCCAACACCGACGCGCAGGCCTTGGCCCGCAGCGCAGCGCACCGCTTTGTACAACTGGGCCAAACGGGCCTGGGCGCTGGCAGCAAGCCTGAAAAAGGCCGCGAAGCCGCCCAGAGCGCTGAGGCTGAAATCCGCGACGCCATCGAGGGCGCACACATGCTGTTCATCACCGCAGGCATGGGCGGCGGCACCGGCACAGGCGCTGCGCCGGTGATCGCCCGAATCGCCAAAGAGATGGGCATCCTCACTGTGGGTGTGGTGACCAAACCTTTTGAATTTGAAGGACCCCGCCGCACGTCCAATGCCGACGTCGGCATGCAAGAGCTCGAAGCCAATGTGGATTCGCTGATTGTGGTGCTCAATGAAAAGCTGATGGAATTGCCTGGCGGCGAAGACATGACGCAAGACGAGGCTTTTGCGCACGCCAACGATGTGCTGAAGAACGCCGTGGGTGGCATCGCTGAGATCATCAATGTGCCAGGCCATGTCAACGTCGACTTTGAAGACGTGCGCACCGTGATGGGCGAGCCAGGCAAAGCCATGATGGGCACGGCTGTGGCCAGCGGCCCTGACCGCGCCCGCATTGCCGCTGAGCAAGCCGTGGCCTGCCCGCTGCTCGAAGGCGTTGACCTGTCAGGGGCCAAAGGCGTGTTGGTGCTGATCAGCGCCGCCAAGGGCTCCTTGAAACTGTCTGAATCCAAGCATGCGATGAACACCATCCGTGCTTACGCTTCCGAAGAAGCCCATGTGATTTACGGCACGGCCTACGACGAATCGCTGGGTGACCAAATCCGCGTGACGGTGGTGGCCACGGGCTTGTCCAAAGCTGGCGCGCGCCGAGCCACGCCTGCGTTGCAGGTGCTGCGACGTACCGGTACGGATGACGTCCCATTCGCGTTCGGTGGTCATGACGCCGTGGCGACGCCAGCAGCCACGATGGCGCCCATCGGCGGCGGCATGAACACCCCAGCTGTGTGGCGCAATACCCGGACCCACGCGGCCACGCGTGTGGATGGCATGTCGGCTGCAGGCATGGACGACATCGAAATCCCGGCGTTCCTGCGCCGTCAGGCCGACTGATCGCGGTTCGTTTTTCTCTGGTGCTTTGAAGGGCTGCTCTGACCTGTGGGTTGGGGCAGCCCTTTTTTGCTTTCTTGTTCCGCTGTCAGGGGTGAGGGCATGCCGACACCGGCCGCACCCCGCCCAGCTCTGCGCAAGCTTCAAAGACCGGCCACAACCCAAGCCATGCAGCAAAAACTAAAATACGCACCATGCTCGCACAACGCACCCTCAAAACCCTGACCCGCGCGGTCGGGGTGGGCCTGCACAGTGGCCAACGTGTGGAACTCACGCTGCGCCCGGCGCCCCCTGACACCGGCATCGTCTTTCGACGTGTAGACCTGCCCGAGCCGGTGGACATCCCGGTGTGCGCCGAGGCCGTCACCGACACCCGCCTGGCTTCAACCATATCGGTGGGCCAGGCCAAGGTCCTGACCATCGAGCACCTGATGTCCGCCTGTGCGGGGCTGGGCATCGACAACCTGTACGTCGACATCGACGCTGAAGAGGTGCCGATTCTCGATGGTTCGGCTTCGTCCTTTGTGTTTTTATTGCAAAGTGCGGGCGTGACCGAGCAAGCTGCGGCCAAGCGCTTCATCCGCGTGCTCAAGCCGGTGCAGGTCACGCAGGGTGAGGGCGACGCCACCAAGTGGGCGCGTCTGGAGCCCTACCATGGTTACCGGCTGAGCTTTGAAATCGATTTCCACCATCCTGCCGTGGACAACACTGGCCAGCAGGTGGTGTTCGACATGTCCGTGGGCACGTATGCGCGGGACATTGCGCGTGCCCGCACCTTCGGGTTCACCAAGGATGTGGAAATGCTGCGCGCCAACGGCCTCGCACTGGGGGGAGGTCTGGACAACGCCATCGTGATGGACGACTACAAAGTGCTGAACTCGGGTGGGTTGCGCTACGACGACGAATTCGTCAAGCACAAAATCCTGGACGCGATGGGGGATCTTTACATCGTGGGCAAGCCGCTGCTGGCCTCATACAGCGCTTTCCGATCAGGCCACGCCTTGAACAATTTGTTGCTGCGCCAGCTGCTCTCGCAGCCCGATGCCTACGAGGTGGTCACTTTTGAGAACGCAGCGCTGGCACCCAAGGGTTTTGCCGCCTTGCAACCGGCTTGGTGATGAACTTGCCCCCGTTGCGGCCCGCTCAGTGCGAGCGTCCGCTGCGGTACATGCCATGGGTCTTGCGGCTCAAGACGCCTTGCGCGGCCAGCTTGTTCATGGATGGGCTTGCATGGGCATGGGTGATGGCCAGGCCCAGGGCATCGGCAGCGTCTTGGCGCGGCACCACGGGCAGCTGCAGCAGGCGCTTGACCATCTCTTGAACTTGCGATTTGGCCGCGCGTCCGTGCCCCGTGACGGCTTGCTTCATTTGCAGGGCGGTGTACTCGGCGACCAGCAGATCGCAGGACACCAAGGCCGTGACGCAGCAGCCGCGTGCTTGGCCCAGCATCAAAGAGGCCTGAGGGTTGACGTTCATGAAGGTGATTTCTACCGAGGCCACATCGGGCTGGTAGCGGGTGTGAATTTCCCGGATGCCGTCGTAGATGATTTTCAGGCGTGCGGGCAAGTTGCCCATTTCGCCCTTGGTGGTTTCGATCACACCACTGGCCACATAATGGAGTTTGGAGCCGGTCATGTCGAGCACGCCAAAGCCGGTGGTCTGCAAGCCCGGGTCGATGCCCAAAATGCGGATGGTGTCTGGGTTGTTGACCGTCATGGCAGTGCCACATCGTTCATGCGGTTGACAATCACCTCGGCACGCGAGGCGAGGTAAGGCGATTCCGGTCGTTTTTCGAAGTAGCGGGGACGCGGCAGCATGACGGCCAGGCGTGCCGACTCCCAAGCAGAAAGCTGCGCCGCAGGTTTGCGAAAGTAATGCAGGGCAGCAGCCTGCGCACCAAAAACGCCTTCGCCCCACTCCACGCTGTTGAGGTAAATTTCGAGGATGCGCGGTTTGGACAGCAGGGCTTCGAGTGTGAGGGTGATCACCGCCTCTTGCGCTTTGCGCACCAAAGTGCGCTCGCCCGACAGGAACAGATTTTTGGCCAGTTGCTGCGTGATGGTCGAGCCACCATAAATCTTGGCGGGTGCTGCCGCTGAACCCGGGCGTTGGCTTTGTTCAGCACGGGCTTGGGCTTTTTGGTTTCGTTGGTGGGCCTGCTCAATGGCGTCCCACCAGATGCCGTGGTGCTTGGGAAAAGCGCTGTCTTCGCAAGCCAGCACGGCGCGCTGTAGGTTGCGCGAGATCGCGCCCATGTCTCGCCATTCTTGCCGCCAGGGCAGGCGCCCATCGCGTGACAGGACTTGCCAGATCTGCGAGCGCTCGAAGGCCGTGGACTCGGGCGCGATGAAAGCCATGGTGCCGATGCGCAGCACAAAGAACAGCTGCAAGCCCAAGCCCGCCATCAGCAGCAGCAGGCACCAGCGTGAGAAGGCTTTCATGGGCGCTTGGACTTCAGTTGCCCCCGGCCGGGGCTTCGTTCACGTCGACTGCGATGGTGAGCGGTCCAGCGCTCAGGCTGTCGTCGTCATCGCCCTCGTCGGCATCGGCGTGCGCCTCTGCATTGTCCTCGGTGCTGGCATCAAGCTGCGCCACCACGGTGCCGCCCACATCCAGCGCCATGAGGTCGATGTGGCCGAGTTTGACGCGTACCTTGGCGCCACGCGGCAGGCCTTGTGCGCCCATCACGGTCAAGACCAGTGGCAGCGTCTCGGCGCGCACCAACCAAGCGCCCCCGCCGTTTTCTTTGACCAGTGCGGCGTCGAGTTCGGTGATGCCTTGCTGCTGCAGGTGCTGGAGTGTCCAAAAGCGCTCCATGCCTGACTGCACACCGTTGTAGCCGCTGTAGGCGGCGTCAAAGGCGCTGATGATCGAGAAGAGTTCCGCGTCTTTGGGCTTGAATGGTGCGGCCAATGCGGCCGTGGCCCCGTGGCGGGCGCAGGCGATGATTTGCCACTGGTTGACCAGGTCGGTGTAGCGGCGCAGGGGCGAGGTGCTCCAGGCGTAGCTGGGCACGCCAATGCCCGCGTGCGGCAGCGCCTTGGTGCCCATGCGCACCTTCACGCCGGGGGCGAGACTGGCCTGGCTGCGGTAGATGCCGGGCACGCCCAAGCTGGCCATCCACTGGCCCCATGTGCTGTTGGCCAAGATCATGGCCTCGGCCACCATCAGGTCGAGCGGCGCGCCCCGTTGACGCACGCCGATGACCACCGTTTCGTCGCCTTTGGGCGGGGTGTCGTTGTGCTCGCGTTCAAGCTTGAAGCTGTAGTCGGGGCGGTTGAAGGTCTCGGGCTTGCCACGCACCACTTCGCGCCGGGCCTTGAGCGTCTGCGCCAGTCGCCAGAAGAAAGCCAGCGTGGCGCGGTCCACCGGCAAGCCGTGGGCCGGGGCCTCGTCAGCTTCCAGCCACTCTCGGGTGATCAGCTGGTCCAGCTGGTCGTGGCGCAGGTTGGCCAGGATCGGCACACGCTCCAGTTTGGTTTCGGTTTTCTGGATTTCCAGGCTGGCTTCGTCAAACGTCACATACAGCGACACGGCAGGGCAGGCCTGGCCTTCGCTCAGTGTGTAGTTCTGCACCACGCTGTCGGGCAGCATGGTGATTTTGTAGCCGGGCATGTAGACCGTGGACAAGCGCTGGCGCCCCAGCTGGTCGATGGCGTTGCCGGGCTGGATGGCCAAACCGGGTGCGGCGATGTGGATGCCCACGGTGACGGTGCCCGTGCCCAGGCCTTGCAGCGACAAGGCGTCGTCGATCTCGGTGGTGTGCGAATCGTCGATCGAAAACGCCTGCACGCTGGCCAGCGGCAGCGCGTCGGTGATGGCCGGAGCCTGCAAGCTCGCAAAGCCCGTGCCCTTGGGAAACCATTCAAACAAGAAGCGCTGCCAGTGGAAGTCCCAGGGCGAATCGATGGCCTTGGCCTGCTGTAGCAAATCCAGGGGCGCGGCCTTGCTGGCTTTGCTAGCCTCCACCACGGCCTTGTATTCGGGGGTGTTTTTGTCCGGTTTGAACAGGATTTTGTAGAGCTGGTCACGGATGGCACTCGGGCATTGGCCGCTCACCAAGTCCTGCGCCCAGCTTTCGATCTGGGACTGCACTTGTTTTTTCTTTTCAATGGCAGCCAAGGCCTGTTGCACTGTCTCGGCCGAGGCTTTGCGAAAGCGCCCTTTGCCCGCTCGGCGAAAGTAGTGTGGCGCTTCGTACAGGCGCAGCAGGGCAGCGGCTTGTTGCACGGAGGTGGCGCCATCGCTGAAGTAATCGGCTGCCAGGTCGGCAAAGCCAAATTCCTCCTCGGGGGCGAACTCCCAAGCCAGGTCGAGCTCAATGGTCTGGGCCAGCGCCGTGGCTTCGCTCAGCAGCGCTGCAGGAGCGGGCTTTTCAAACTTGAGCAGCATCTGCGCTGCTTTGACTTTGACCCGTTTGCCTGAGTCGAGCTCCACTTGCGCAGAGGCTTCGGCTTCGGACATGACCCGTCCGGCCAGAAATTTGCCGGTTTCTTCAAATAATACGTACATGGGCTGATTTTCCCATGCCGTTCGGGTTTTCTTCGGCGTTGGCCAGCAAGTCCAAAAATTCGAGGATTTCAGGCAGGTACTGGTCGAAATCGGTGAGGCCGTGGTCGCTGCCCTCGATCAGCCGCACCCGGTCCTGCCCGTAGGCGCCGAGCATCTCCTGCCAATCCAGCACCTCATCGCCCTTGGCGATCACGGCCAGGCAGGGCGGATTGTGGGTTTGAGGGGTGTGCTCAAGCGCCCACAACTCGTCGATGTAGGCCGCATCGAAATGGATGCGCTGGCTCGGATCGTGCCATGCCGGATGCTCCCCAATGTGGCTGGCCAGGTCTCGCGATGGGTGCACGGCGGGGTTCAGCAAGACCACCGGGCAGCCGATCTGCCGCGCGAGCACATGGGCATAAAACCCGCCGAGCGACGAGCCCATGACGGCCATGCCCGTCCGAGGCCAGTCCTGGATGCCCGCTGCAAGTTGTTCCATGGCTACCCGAGGCGAGGCGGGCAAAGCAGGGCACCACCTGTGCAGTGCAGGGAATTGCTGCGCCATCAGGCGCGAGAGTTTTTGCGCCTTCACAGACTGAGGTGAGGAGCGAAAACCGTGCAGGTAAAGCAAGTGCGTCAAAGGTGTGGATGCCATCGCCAAATGTTAGCGCTTGTCGGGATTTCTCGCGATGAAGGCCAGGGTTGGCGTGGAACGGCCCGATAATTGATCACATGGTTGCCGTCATTCAAAAAATCCCTTTACGCAAGCGCCTGTGGACACTGGTCGAGGGGTTTGACGGCCCCTTGGCTTTCGTGGTGTTTTTGCTCGCCTGTGCCGGCTTGACGGTGATGTATTCGTCTGGGTACGACCATGGAACGCGCTTTGTGGACCATGGCCGCAACATGCTGATCGCAGGCTTCATCATGTTTGTGGTGGCCCAAATACCGCCTCAAAAGCTGATGTCTCTGGCGGTGCCGCTTTACACCTTGGGGGTATTGCTGCTGTTGGCGGTGGCCGTGTTTGGTGTCACCAAAAAGGGTGCGCGCCGTTGGCTCAATGTGGGGGTGGTGATCCAGCCCAGTGAAATTCTCAAAATTGCAATGCCGCTGATGCTGGCTTGGTGGTTTCAAAAGCGAGAGGGGCAGTTGCGGCCATTGGACTTCTTGGTGGCGGGGCTTTTGCTGCTGGTGCCAGTGGGTTTGATCATGAAGCAGCCGGACTTGGGAACAGCCTTGCTGGTGCTGGCGGCCGGCTTGTCCGTGATCTTTTTTGCCGGTTTGAAGTGGCGCTGGATCCTGCCGCCTGTGGTGCTGGGTTTGGCGGGCGTGGTGGTGCTGGTGGTGATGGAGTCCTCCTGGTGCGCGGACGGCGTGGACTGGAAAGTCTTGCACGAGTACCAGCGTCAACGCATCTGCACCTTGCTCGACCCCGCGCGCGATCCGCTGGGCAAGGGCTTTCACATCATTCAGGGCATGATCGCGATTGGCTCTGGCGGCTTTTGGGGCAAGGGCTTCATGCAAGGCACGCAAACGCACTTGGAGTTCATCCCCGAGCGCACCACCGATTTCATTTTTGCCGCCATGGGCGAAGAGTTTGGACTGGCTGGCAACTTGTTGCTGATCGCTGGTTTTTTCTTCATGGTTTACCGAGGGCTGGCCATCGCATCGAAGGCGCCAACCCTTTTTGCGCGTTTGCTGGCGGCCAGCGTGACCATGATTTTGTTCACTTATGCTTTTGTGAACATGGGCATGGTCAGCGGCATCTTGCCTGTCGTGGGCGTGCCTTTGCCTTTCATCAGCTATGGCGGAACGGCCATGGTGACGTTGGGCTTGGGCTTGGGCATCCTGATGTCGATCGCCAAATCCAAGCAATTGGTTCAGACCTGAGCGACACAACCGTGGCGACAGGCGCGGTCCTGTGCCTGACAAGGGATTGGCCCTGTGCCTACAATGGGCACCATGATTTCACGCGAACCCACCATCGAACGCTTGGCCACCGCCAAGTCCCTGCTGCTTGACCCGTTTGGTCTTCATGAAACCCACCTGAGCCAGGCGCTCAACGCCATCAAGGCGCACGCGGTCGATGACGCTGATCTGTATTTCCAATACACCCGATCCGAAGGCTGGAGCCTGGAGGAGGGCATCGTCAAGACCGGCAGTTTCAGCATCGATCAGGGCGTGGGTGTGCGGGCTGTGTCGGGCGAAAAAACGGCCTTTGCCTACTCCGACGACATTTCCGAAGCTTCCTTGATGGACGCGGCCATGACCGTGCGCTCCATCGCGCAGGCCACGCAAAACAAGCGCATCAAGGTGCCAGCGCGCAAGATTTCGGCCAGCCGCTCCCTCTACCCATCCATGGACCCGATGTCCACCCTGGACAGTACAGCCAAAGTGAACTTGCTCGGCCGGGTGGAAAAGATGGCCCGTGCCAAAGACCCTCGCGTGGTGCAGGTCATGGCGGGCTTGGCCACCGAATACGACGTGGTCATGGTGGCGCGTGCCGATGGCACACTGGCCGCCGATGTGCGCCCTTTGATTCGTTTGTCCGTGACGGTGATCGCCGAGCAAAAAGGCCGCCGCGAGGTGGGCAGTGCCGGTGGCGGTGGTCGTTTTGGCTTGGCCTATTTTGACGATGCCATGGTCGAGAGCTATGTGCAAGAAGCGGTTTCTGCCGCGCTCATCAACCTCGAAGCCCGCCCCGCGCCAGCCGGTGAAATGACGGTGGTGCTGGGCAATGGTTGGCCAGGCGTGCTGCTGCACGAAGCCGTGGGCCATGGCCTGGAAGGGGACTTCAACCGCAAGGGCTCGAGCGCTTTCAGTGGCCGCATTGGCCAGCGCGTGGCCGCCAAGGGCGTCACGGTGCTCGACGACGGCACCATGGCCGATCGCCGGGGCTCGCTCAATGTGGACGACGAAGGCCACGCCAGCCAAAAGAACGTGCTGATCGAAGACGGCATTTTGCGCGGCTATATCCAGGACTCGATGAACGCCCGCCTCATGGGCGTCAAACCCACGGGCAATGGCCGCCGAGAAAGCTACGCCCATGTGCCCATGCCGCGCATGACCAACACCTACATGCTGGGCGGAGACAAGAACCCTGAAGAAATCGTGGCCAGCATCAAAAAAGGGCTATATGCGACCAACTTTGCAGGCGGCCAGGTGGACATCACCAGCGGCAAGTTCGTGTTCTCTGCCAGCCAGGCTTATTGGGTGGAAAACGGCAAGATCCAATACCCCGTCAAGGGCGCGACCTTGATTGGCAGCGGCCCCGAGTCGCTCAAGAAGATCAGCATGATCGGCAACGACATGAAGCTCGACTCGGGCGTGGGCACCTGCGGCAAAGAGGGCCAGAGCGTGCCGGTAGGCGTGGGTCAGCCGACCTTGCGCATCGAAGGCCTGACAGTGGGCGGCACGGCCTGAAAACTGGCATCGGCATTCTCAAGGCGACTGCTTCGTTGCGTTGTCATTTTTGCCATTGATTTTTGTTGCCTTGCGTAGTTACCCTTGGCTTGTCACGAGAGTGTCTCTCGTACCAGATTGGCGCTGGTAGTTTGATGGCGTTGAGTATTCTCAACCCGGTTCAACTTCATTCACGCTAAAAAGAGACATCTATGCAGACAAACAGTTTTTTCCGCTGCCTGGCGACAGGTCTTGCGCTCAGCGCAATGTGTGTCAGTGGGGCTTATGCCCATGAAGATTGGTGCAAGTCAAAGTGGGGGGCGCACGACGAGATTGGCGCCGCCAATTTGTTGACACCCAAATTGGCGGCGGATGCGGCCAAGCTGGTGAAAACTGGAAAGACCTATGCGCTTGGTTTCGAAACGAATGCTTCAACAGCCGCCTATGCGCCGCGCACTTGGTCATTGACCGTGGTGCAACCGGGTCAAGCTGGCGGCGTCAGTTTGGGGGGCACCAAAACCACCTACAACGACGACATTTACATGGGCTGGGTCGGTACTGGATCGCAGTTGGATGGCTTGGGTCATATTGGCATTGACAACGTTTATTACAACTGCAACAAAAACTCCGAGTTCGTGCAGGCCAATGGCTTGAAAAAGCTGGGTATTGAGAAAGTCCCCCCTTTTGTCACTCGCGGCATCGTGCTCGACATGACGGCTTATTACGGCACCGACATGGTCCAAGAGGGCACAGCCTTTAACCGCAAGGAAATCGATGAACAGGCCAAGCGCCAAGGCATTGAGATCCGTAAAGGCGACGTGGTTTTGTTCCACACCGGTTGGCAAGCGCTGGAAGGTAAAGACAACAAGCGCTTTTTGGCTGGTGAGCCGGGCGTGGGCAAAGAAGGTGCGCTGTACTTGGCTTCTAAAGAGGTTGTGGCCGTTGGAGCTGACACTTGGGCCGTGGAGGCCATTCCCTTTGAAAAGGGCGTGGGCGTTTTTGAAGTTCATCAGATTTTCTTGGCCCGCAATGGCATTTATATTTTAGAAAACATGAACACGGGGCCGCTTGCCAAAGACAAGGCTTGGGAGTTTATGTTTGTTCTTGGGGCCTCTCGCATGACAGGTGGCGTGCAAGCGATCGTCAACCCGGTAGCGATTCGCTGAAAGGCCGCGTGGTATATTCAACGCCATGTTTAACGCCATTGCTTTTTATTTTTGGTTCTCAGTCCCCGGCGGACGAGAGGCGAGCGCTTAAGCACCCGAACATCTCGACACACACCGCCGGAGCCGCCAAAGCCCGGCGGTTTTTTTTCACCTGTTTTTTCAATTGAGGAGTCCACGATGAACGCCAAAACCACTGCCCCTGAGAGCTGGTATCCAAATGCCGCCGACCGCAAAGGCCAAACCGACGACGAACGCATCAAGGACATCACCGTGCTCCCACCTCCAGAACATTTGATCCGCTTCTTTCCGATTGCAGGCACGGCTACGGAAACGCTGATCGCTCAAACCCGCCAATCCATCCAGCGCATCGTGCACGGCAAAGACGACCGTTTGCTGGTCATCATTGGGCCTTGCTCCATACACGATCCGGCTGCGGCGCTGGATTACGCTCGACGCTTGAAGCCCCTGCGTGAAAAATACGCCGACACGCTGGAGATCGTGATGCGCGTGTATTTCGAAAAACCCCGCACCACTGTGGGCTGGAAGGGCCTGATCAACGACCCCTACCTGGACGAGAGCTGCCGCATCGATGAAGGTCTGCGCATCGCCCGCCAGCTGCTGATCGAGATCAACCGCCAAGGCCTGCCCGCGGGCAGCGAGTTTCTGGATGTGATCTCGCCTCAGTACATCGGCGACCTGATCAGCTGGGGCGCCATCGGTGCGCGCACCACCGAAAGCCAGGTGCACCGCGAGCTGGCTTCAGGCCTGTCGGCGCCCATTGGTTTCAAAAACGGCACCGACGGCAATATCAAGATTGCCACCGACGCGATCCAGGCGGCAGCCCGCGGCCACCACTTTTTGTCGGTCCACAAGAACGGCCAAGTTGCCATCGTGCAGACGCATGGCAACCCCGACTGCCATGTGATTTTGCGTGGCGGAAAAGCCCCCAATTACGACGCAGGCAGCGTGGCTGCAGCGTGCAAGGAACTCGAAGCCGCCAAGCTGCCCGCCACCTTGATGGTGGACTGCAGCCATGCCAACAGCAGCAAAAAGCACGAGCGTCAGATCGACGTGGCCAAAGACATTGCAGCGCAGATCAGTGGCGGTTCACGTCAGGTGTTTGGCGTCATGGTCGAAAGCCATCTGGTGGACGGCGCCCAGAAGTTCACGCCCGGCAAAGACGATGCGACGAAGCTGGCCTATGGCCAAAGCATCACCGACGCCTGCATTGGGTGGGACGACAGCGCAGGCGTGTTGCAGGTGCTGTCGGAGGCGGTAAAGGCACGTCGCGCACGCTGAGTTGAAGGGGTTCTGAAGGTTGGATTGCATGGCCAGCCTTCAGGCGCAGCGCAAGGGCTCATGCAGAAGGTGATTCTGCCTTCACCTGAAACTCGCGCCACAACAGGTAAAGCCCGCTGGCCACCACCACTGTGGCGCCCAGCAGCACTGCCCTGTCGGGCACTTGGCCAAAGACCAGCCAGCCGCCCAGGGTCATGTAAAGGATCTGCTGGTACAGAAAGGGCCCCAGCACTGCCGCCGAGGCAAAGCGGTGAGCTTGCGCGGCGAAGTAATGACCTGCACCACCAAACAGACCTGCGAGTGCAAGCATCAGCCAGTGAAACCCGGTGCTGGGTGTTTGCCAGGTCCACAATGCAAAAGGGGTCAACACGGCCGTCGACACGGCCGCAGAGGCCAGTTGCATGGTGGCTGGGTGTTCGGTGCTGGCCAGGTGGCGCGTGAGCAGGTTGAACAGGGCGTAAAGCACAGCGTTGCCCGCCGAAAGCAAAATGGCTGGGTGAAATGTCTGGCTGCCTGGCTGGATGATGATCAACACCCCTATGAAGCCTGCTGCGATGGCCACCCAGCGGCGCCCATCCAACTGCTCGCCCAGCCACCAGGCTGACAACATCGCAATCAGTATGGGCACGGAAAATTGCATGGCCCCGGTTTCGGCCAGTTGCAGGTATTGCAGGGCCCAAAAATTCAGGCCGGTCATGGCGGCCAGCATCATGCCGCGCACCACTTGCAGCCGTGGTTGACGCCAGCGCACCAGTTCCCTGCCCATGCTCGGGGCAAAGACCGCTACCGAAAACAGCGAATGCGTCAAAAAGCGCAGCCATACGACCTGCAGCACTGGAATACTCAATACCAGCCATTTGGCAGTGGTGTCGAGCACCGCGAACATGAGCGTGGTCAGGGTGATCAGGCCGATGCCGATCCGTCGGTGGCGGGCGCTGTGTCTGAGCATGAGGCTCAGCCGAGTTGCAAGGCTTGCAGCAGTTTGGCGTGAATCCCACCAAACCCACCATTGCTCATGCACAACAGGTGGTCGCCGGGTTGCACTTGCGCCAGCACCTGCACGATCACTTCTTCAATGTTGGCACCCACTTGCGCTCTTGTTCCCATGGGTTCAAGGGCGGCGACAGCGTCCCAGTCCAGACCGCCCGAGTGGCAAAACGCCAGATCTGTTTCTTCCAGGCTCCAGGGCAGCTGGGCCTTCATGGTGCCCAGCTTCATGGTGTTGCTGCGCGGCTCGAAGATGGCCAGGATGCGCGCATTGCCCACTTGGCGGCGCAGGCCGTTGACGGTGGTGCGGATCGCGGTGGGGTGGTGGGCAAAGTCGTCGTACACGGTGATGCCTTGCACTCTACCGCGCACTTCCATGCGGCGTTTGACGTTTTCAAAAGTGGCCAGGGCTTGCGCGGCCTCGGCGGCAGCCACGCCCACATGGTCGGCGGCGGCGATGGTCGCCAGTGCGTTGAGCTGGTTGTGCACGCCGCCAATGGCCCATTGCATTTCAGCCACGGGTTTTCCAGCCCGCAACACTTTGAAGTGCGAGGGCTCGCCTTCGGCCACAAAATCGCTCACCACGCTGCCAAATGTGCGTACTTCACTCCAGCAGCCTTGGCCCAACACGCGCGTGAGGCTCTCCTCGAGCCCGTTGATGACCACCCGGCCTGTGCCGGGCACGGTGCGCACCAGGTGGTGGAACTGGCGCTCGATCGCGGCCAGGTCGTCAAAGATGTCGGCGTGGTCGAATTCGAGGTTGTTCAGGATGGCCGTGCGCGGGCGGTAATGCACGAACTTGCTGCGTTTGTCGAAGAAAGCGGTGTCGTATTCATCGGCTTCGATGACGAAGTACTGCCCTGCGCCCAAGCGTGCCGAGACACCGAAGTTCAGTGGCACGCCGCCGACCAGAAAGCCGGGTTGCAAACCGGCTTGTTCCAGCACCCAGGTGAGCATGGACGTGGTGGTCGTTTTGCCGTGGGTGCCAGCCACCGCCAGCACATGCTGGCCTTGCAGCACGTGCTCGGCCAACCATTGCGGGCCGCTGGTGTAGGGCGCGCCAGCGTCCAAAATCGCCTCCATCAGCGGAAACTTCGGAGCGCTGTCAGGCTGTCGCGCGCGGCTGACCACGTTGCCGATCACGAACATGTCGGGTTTCAAGGCCATTTGGCTTGCGTCAAAGCCTTCGATCAGCTCAATGCCCAAGGCGCGCAGTTGGTCGCTCATGGGGGGGTAGACGCCCGCGTCGCAGCCGGTGACTTTGTGTCCGGCTTCGCGGGCCAGGGCAGCCAAGCCACCCATGAAAGTGCCGCAAATGCCAAGAATATGAATGTGCATGGGCAATGATTTTAGAGGGCGCGTGCACAATCCCAGTCCATGAGCGAGCTTGCCATTGAAATTGCCGCCACCGCCGCCCGGCTGGTGGTTGAAGAAGGCCTGTCTTTTGGGCAAGCCAAACACCGCGCCCTCAAGGCGCTGGGTTTGCCCGGGCGCACCGCTTTGCCCGGCAACGACGAAGTGGAGGCGCAGGTGCGCGAGTACATCGCGCTGTTTTGTGCCGACACCCAGACGGGAGAGTTGCTGGCCCTGCGCGAGCACGCATTGCTTTGGATGCGCCGCTTGCAGGCATTTCGCCCGCATTTGACTGGCGCTGTTTGGCTGGGCTGGGCCACACGTTTGACGGACATCGACCTGGCGCTCTTTTGCGACGATGCCAAGTCGGCAGAAATTGAGCTCATCAATCAGAACCAGCGCTACGAGGTCCAGACAGTTCGGGGCATGCACGGCAAGGACATCGACGTTTTGAGCTTGCACAGTTTTTGTCCGGGCCTGGACGAAGACATTGGGGTCCATTTGCGGGTCTACGATCTGGACGACTTGCGCG
The DNA here is from genome assembly GCA_903822825.1 of uncultured Burkholderiales bacterium. Taxonomy (GTDB): domain Bacteria; phylum Pseudomonadota; class Gammaproteobacteria; order Burkholderiales; family Burkholderiaceae_C; genus Limnohabitans_A. Next base: position 40,685 of record CAIJQQ010000049.1, read on the forward strand.
GTGCCTTGCAGCCCGACGCACAAGGCCGCGCTCCGCGCGGGGGCATCGAGGCGCTGGAGCGGTTGCTGGGTGCCGCCTGACACAATCGGACCATGACTGAACTTTCCAACGATTCCATCACCGAGCGCCGACGTTGGCTAATGGCCGCTGGCGCAGCAGCCGCGGCTGCTGGCGCAGGCCTGGCCTGGTGGCGGTTGCACCCACAAGAGGCACTTCCCGATGCTGTTCAGGCCTTGTGGAATCAGCAATTTCAGACGCCGACGGGCGAGACATTGCCTCTGGCGACTTTCAGGGGCAAGCCTTTGTTGCTGAATTTTTGGGCGACCTGGTGTCCACCTTGTGTGGAAGAGTTGCCCATGATCGAGGCTTTCTGGCGCGAACATGCTTACCAGGGCTTGCAAGTGCTGGGATTGGCCATTGACCAGCCCAGTGCGGTCAGGCGTTTCCTCGAACGGCAGCCCTTGGCATTTCCGGTGGGATTGGCCGGTTTAGGGGGCACAGAGCTTGCAAAGTCGCTGGGTAATGAGACTGGTTCGTTGCCATTTTCTGTGTTTTTAGCGACAGATGGACGTATCTTCGCGAAAAAACTAGGGCAGTTGGCCCGAGAAGATCTTGTGGGGTGGTTTTCGGCGGCTGTATGAGGGCGGCATAAGGTGGTGCAACCTTTGCATGGCAGAATTTCTTCGCCCTCGCTTACCCGTTTCTTGTGAGATCATGCCTTTTCATCGGATTTTCCTTTAAATTAGGGTAAATTCGAAGGATTACATTTTCTGACGCAGGGAGGTCCCATGGATTTGCGCAAACTCAAGACTCTGATCGATCTGGTTTCAGAGTCGAACGTCTCTGAACTGGAAATCACCGAAGCTGAGGGCAAGGTTCGCATCGTCAAGAGCGCTGGAGTGGCCGTGGCTGCCCCCTCAGTGGTGACCGCTCCTGTGGCCGCAGCCCCTCAGGCCGCAGCAGCGCTTGCTCCTCCCGTCGCCGAGACGCCAGCAGTGGCAGTTGGCCATACTGTCAAGTCACCCATGGTGGGTACTTTTTACCGATCTTCCAGCCCGGGTGCAGCGCCTTTTGTGCAAATTGGCTCGGTGATCAAAGAAGGCGACACCTTGTGCATCATTGAGGCCATGAAGATCCTCAACGAGATCGAATCGGACAAATCCGGTACCGTGACCCAAATATTGTGTGAAAACGGCCAGGCGACCGAGTACGGCCAGCCGCTGTTCATTGTTGAATAAACCAAACGGGAATTTCATGTTCAAGAAAATCCTGGTCGCCAACCGTGGAGAGATCGCATTGAGGATTCAGCGCGCCTGTCGCGAGTTGGGCGTCAAAGCGGTGATGGTCTACTCAGAGGCGGACAAAGAAGCCAAATACGTGAAGTTGGCGGAAGAAGCTGTTTGTATTGGTCCTGGGCCTTCGGCTTTGAGTTACCTCAATATGCCTGCGATCATCTCGGCTGCCGAAGTCACCGATGCAGAGGCCATTCACCCAGGGTATGGTTTTTTGAGCGAGAACGCAGATTTCGCCGAGCGTGTTGAAAAGAGTGGTTTTCAGTTCATTGGCCCGACCCCTGAATCGATCCGCATCATGGGTGACAAGGTCTCGGCCAAGCAAGCCATGATTCGAGCCGGTGTGCCTTGCGTCCCCGGCTCTGAAGGTGAATTGCCCGATGACCCGGTTCAGATTCGCCTCATTGCCAAGTCGGTGGGCTACCCCGTGATCATCAAGGCTGCAGGCGGTGGCGGTGGTCGCGGCATGCGCGTTGTGCATACCGAAGCTGCCCTGATCAATGCGGTGCAAATGACCAAGGCCGAAGCCGGTGCGGCTTTTGGCAATCCTGCGGTCTACATGGAAAAGTTCCTCCAAAACCCGCGCCACATTGAAATTCAGATCTTGGCTGACAAGTTCAAGAACGTGGTCTATTTGGGCGAACGTGACTGCTCGATGCAGCGCCGTCACCAAAAAGTGATCGAAGAGGCGCCGGCCCCGGGCGTCCCCCGCAAGCTGATCGAGAAAATTGGTGAGCGCTGCGTGGCCGCTTGCAAGAAAATCGGCTATCGCGGTGCGGGGACATTCGAGTTCCTCTACGAGAACGGCGAGTTCTATTTCATTGAGATGAACACCCGCGTGCAAGTGGAGCACCCTGTGACGGAATGGGTTACGGGTGTGGACATCGTCAAGACTCAAATCATGGTGGCTGCAGGCGAGAAGTTGCCTTTCACGCAAAAGCAAATCCAGATCCGGGGCCACGCCATCGAGTGCCGTGTGAACGCCGAAGACCCGTTCAAATTCACGCCTTCGCCCGGCCGCATCACGTCCTGGCACATGCCCGGCGGCCCAGGCGTGCGGGTGGACTCGCACGCGTACAACAATTACTTTGTTCCGCCGAACTACGACTCGATGATTGGCAAGCTGATCGTGCACGGCGATACCCGTGAGCAGGCCTTGGCTCGGATGCAAACGGCACTGGCCGAGACCGTGATCGAAGGCATCAGCACCAACATCCCGCTGCACCGCGAGTTGATGGTGGACGCCAAGTTCATGGCCGGTGGCACGAACATCCACTACCTTGAGCATTGGCTGAGCCAACACAAGCGCTGAACGCCGGGCTGAACCATGTTTGAACTTTGCTTGCTGTGTCCGGAAGAACGGGTAGAAATCCTGAGCGATGCGCTTGATGCCCTGGACGCCTTGAGCGTGTCGGTGGAGGATGCGGATGCCCAGACGCCCGCCGAGCAGGCTTTGTTTGGGGAGCCCGGCATGCCTGCTCCCAAAGACGGCTGGCAGCGCTCACGCGTGGTGGCCTTGTTTGCCGTTGAAGCATCGGCCCAAGAGGCCCGCGAATTACTGGCTGCGCAAGACTTCTTTGGTGAGTGCCAGTTGTTGGGCATTCGCAAAGTTGAAGACCAAGACTGGGTGCGTTTGACGCAGTCGCAATTTGCACCAGTCGACATCACGCCCGACTTCTGGGTCGTGCCAACTTGGCATGAGCCGCCAGCTGCAGCTAAGCAAGTCATCCGGCTGGACCCTGGGCTGGCCTTTGGCACCGGCACCCACCCCACCACCCGCATGTGTTTGCGCTGGATCGCTGGGCATGACCTGCAAGGCCAGCGCGTGCTGGATTACGGCTGTGGATCGGGTATTTTGGCGATCGGTGCGGCCAAGTACGGGGCCACCCGCATCGATGCGGTTGACATCGATGAAGCTGCCGTGACGTCCACGAAGCTCAACGCGCAAGCCAATGCGGTGGTCCTGAATGCCGGTTTGCCTGAGTTGGCCCAAGGCACGTACCAGACCGTGTTGGCCAACATCTTGGCCACGCCGTTGAAGGTGCTTGCGCCTTTGCTGTGCGCGCATGTGCAGACGGGCGGGCACTTGGTGCTGGCCGGCATTCTGGAGCGTCAGGCGCAAGAGCTTCAGCAGGCCTATGCGCCCTGGATCGCTCTGAACGTTGCCGATTCGCAGGATGGCTGGATCCTGATGACGGCGACCAAGGCTCAGTGATCTGACCTGCACTCTGCGCGCCCTACAATCCACGCATGAGCTGGATCACCCGTTGCCCTGATTGCGACACCGTTTACAAAGTGGCCTCTGAACAACTTCAGCAGGCCCACGGCTGGCTGCGCTGCGGCACATGCCAGCATGTGTTTGACAGTGCGGGGCGCGTGGTCGCTGCTGATGTCATTCCCACACTGATTGACCGCGTCAACGTCGGAGCCCCACAGCTTGGTCGAGTGGATCTTGAGCGTTTGCTGCACAAGGAGTCGCCCGGTCCAGTGGTGGCTGCTTCCGTGGCGCCCCTGCCTGTCGAGCCGCCCTTGGCTGGTGTGGCTGTCAACGAAGCTGAACCTTCTCCCATTGCGGCATTTGAGGACGCACTGCAGTCTTTCAAGCTGCCCGATCTGCCTGCTGCGCCCCAAGCAGCCCCAGATGTGCTGGCCGCAGGCGGTGCTTCTTTGGATCTGCTCGCGCCAGCAATAGCAGTGAACCGCCGCCCTTCCAAACTGTCCATTGCTGTGGCTTGTCTGTTGGCGCTGATCTTGGTGTTTCAGCTCTTGTTGGCTTGGCGGTCCACGATGTGGATGCATTGGCCCCAGCTGGGGCGTGTGGCGTTGCAGTGGTGCGGCACACCGGTTTGCCGTGCCCAGTGGCAACCGCCGTTGTCATTGTGGTCTCTGCAAGTGCAGCCTTTGGAGCTGGACGGTGCAGGGCACCGCCTGAGTTGGACATTGGGCCATGCGACATCAGCGCCTTTGGCCGTACCGGACTTGGTGTTGACGCTGCTCAACCCGCAGGGCCAAGCTGTTTCTTCTCAGCGCTTGACCTCGTCCATGACAACGGCCCCGGCCTTGCTGGGTGCGGGTCAGGTCTGGCAGGGCTCGCTGCGCGTGGATTGGGCGCCAGACATGGATGCCAGCCGCGCTCAGCTGCGCCTTGTGACACGCTGAATTCGAATATCCGAAAAAAAGCCCCAACGCCATTGAAGGTGTCGGGGCTTTTGGGCTAACGCCTAAACGCTGGATCAGGGCTTGGCGGCCGAAGGAAACGGCCACGCAGCTTGAGGATTCAGAGTGGTTTGCGCAGCAGGGGCAGCGGGTGCTTTGGCGGCCTTTTTCGCAGCGGGCTTTTTAGCCGCTTTTTTGGCCGCAGGCTTTTTAGCTGCAGGCTTCTTGGCGGCAGCTTTCTTCGCTACGGCCTTTTTCGCTGCGGCTTTTTTGGCTGCTGGCTTTTTAGCGGCTACGACTTTTTTAGCTGCTGGCTTTTTAGCGGCGACGGCTTTTTTGGCCGGTGCAGCTTTTTTCGCTACGGCTTTTTTAGCTGCTGGCTTTTTAGCGGCGACGGCTTTTTTGGCCGGTGCAGCTTTTTTCGCTACGGCTTTTTTAGCTGCTGGCTTTTTGGCAGCGACGGCTTTTTTGGCCGGTGCGGCTTTCTTTGCTACAGCTTTCTTTGGGGCAGCTTTTTTCGCTGCTGCTTTTTTTGCAGTTGCCATGGTTTTCTCCTTGATCAAGTTGAAAAATCAACGGAAGGGAAACACTCTGTGCATGTTGGAGAGCACAAAGCGATCCATGGTGCTGAGGCCGGCCTCAACACCATGAACGGGGGAAAGCCACACTCCATAGCTGCTGATGCAGATATGGGGTGTGGCTCATAAGATGTCTTCATGTGAAAGGTAATCAGGGGATCAATCCCAAGAAAGTGCGCCGCCGGATTGGTATTCGATGACCCGTGTTTCGAAGAAGTTGCGCTCTTTCTTCAGGTCGATCATCTCGCTCATCCATGGAAACGGGTTTTCCTCGTTCGGGAAGAGCTCTTCCAGGCCAATTTGGGTGGCTCGGCGATTCGCGATGTAACGCAAATAACCTTTGAACATCGATGCGTTCATGCCCAAGACGCCGCGCGGCATGGTGTCTTCGGCATAGCGGTATTCGAGTTCGACCGCGGTGATGAACAAAGCCTTTATTTCGGCTTTGAACTCGGCAGTCCACAGCTGGGGGTTTTCCAGCTTGATGGTGTTGATCAGGTCAATGCCGAAGTTGCAATGCATGGACTCGTCGCGCAGGATGTATTGGTACTGTTCCGCGGCGCCGGTCATCTTGTTTTGACGACCCAAAGCCAGAATCTGCGTGAAGCCCACGTAGAAGAACAGACCTTCCATCAGGCAAGCGAAGACGATCAGCGATTTGAGCAACGTCTGGTCTGCTTCCTGAGTGCCGGTGTTGAAGTTGGGGTCCATGATCGCGCTGATGAACGGGATCAGAAACTCGTCTTTGTCGCGAATCGACTGTACTTCGTTGTAGGCGTTGAAAATTTCGCTTTCGTCCAGACCCAATGATTCCACGATGTATTGGTAAGCATGGGTGTGGATCGCTTCTTCAAACGCCTGGCGCAGCAAGAACTGACGGCACTCAGGTGCTGTGATGTGGCGGTAGGTGCCCAACACGATGTTGTTGGCGGCCAGAGAATCGGCGGTCACGAAAAACCCGAGATTGCGCTTGACGATGCGGCGCTCGTCTTCGGTCAGACCGTTGGGGTCTTTCCACAAGGCAATGTCCCGATTCATGTTCACTTCCTGCGGCATCCAGTGGTTGGCGCAGGTGGCGAGGTATTTTTCCCAAGCCCATTTGTATTTGAAGGGCACCAACTGGTTGACATCGGTCTGTCCGTTGATGATGCGCTTGTCGGCTGCAGTCATCCTGCGTGGGCTGGACGTTGATGAGGGAGTCGATGCGGCGGCCGATGCAGGTGCTGCATCGCCGAAAAAGGGCACTGCGGGCTGCAATGCAGGTTTGACTTGATCGTCCCAGGACAACATAAAAAATTCCAGTTCTTAAATTATGAAAGCATGTGCGTGAATTGCAAAGCAGTGTTTCATTTTCCGCGCATGCAATGACGTGAAGTGTTGTTCAATTGCATCGCACTGCTCATGTGCAACTGCAGCGCAATGCATTGAAACTCATTGGCACGCTTCGCAACCGACGTCGTCGATCGCGGTGAACTTCACGTCGGTTGCGGGTGCTGCGCTGCTGGTTGGGGGCGCGGCATCTTGTGAGCGCACGTTACCCGTTGGCATCCCCGATGACACCGCGTTGTGCGAGCCGGCCTTCACAGTGGATTTTTCAACTTGCGTTGCACTGGATGTGCGCAGGTAGTACGTGGTTTTCAAGCCGCGCAACCAAGCGAGTTTGTAGGTGTCGTCGAGCTTTTTGCCAGACGCGCCTGCCATGTAGATGTTGAGTGACTGGGCTTGGTCGATCCATTTTTGGCGACGCGCTGCAGCCTCGACCAACCATGTTGTTTCGACTTCAAACGCGGTTGCGTACAAAGCCTTGATTTCTTGCGGAACACGATCGATCGGACGCAGCGAACCGTCGAAGTGTTTGAGGTCCATGACCATCACGTCATCCCACAGGCCTAGGCGTTTCAAGTCACGCACCAAGTAACTGTTGATGACGGTGAACTCACCCGAAAGGTTGGACTTGACGGAGAGGTTGCCAAAGCACGGCTCGATGGAGGCGTCCACGCCGATGATGTTGGAGATGGTCGCGGTGGGGGCAATGGCGACGCAGTTGGAATTGCGCATGCCGTCGGCGGCAATTTTCTTGCGCAGTGTGTCCCAGTCCAGGGTTGATGAGCGGTCGACTTCGACGTAACCACCGCGCTCGCGTTCGAGAAGTTTGAGGGTGTCCAGCGGCAAAATGCCTTGGTCCCACAGAGAGCCTTTGTAGGTGGCGTATTGGCCGCGTTCCTTGGCCAATTCGGTGGATGCCCAATAAGCGTAGTAGCAGATGGCCTCCATCGACTGATCGGCGAACTCCACGGCCGCTTGTGAGGCATAGGAGATGCGCATTTCATACAGGGAATCCTGAAAGCCCATCAACCCCAAACCGACTGGGCGGTGACGCAAATTAGAGTCGCGCGCTTTTTTGACGGCGTAGTAGTTGATGTCGATCACATTGTCCAGCATGCGCATGGCGATGGTGATGGTCTTCTTCAGTTTGTCGTGGTCAATGACTTTGCCTGTGGCGCTGTCTTTGAGGTGGCGCGACAAGTTGACAGAGCCCAAGTTACAGACGGCGGTTTCGGTGTCGCTGGTGTTGAGCGTGATTTCGGTGCACAGGTTCGAGGAGTGCACCACGCCGACGTGCTGCTGAGGTGAGCGCACATTGCAGGGGTCTTTGAAGGTGACCCAAGGGTGGCCGGTTTCGAAAAGCATCGACAGCATCTTGCGCCACAGGTCGGTGGCGCGCACTTTTTTGCTGGGACGGATTTCGCCGCGTTCGGCTTTTTGCTCATAGGCCACGTAGGCTTTTTCAAACGCCAAGCCGAACAAGTCATGCAGGTCGGGGGCGTCCGACGGAGAGAACAAGGTCCAGTCTCCATTTTCCATGACGCGGCGCATGAACAAGTCAGGAATCCAGTTGGCCGTGTTCATGTCGTGCGTGCGGCGGCGGTCGTCTCCGGTGTTTTTACGCAGTTCCAGGAACTCTTCAATGTCCAGGTGCCAAGTTTCCAAGTAAGTGCAAACGGCACCTTTGCGTTTCCCGCCTTGGTTCACGGCCACGGCAGTGTCGTTGACGACTTTCAGGAACGGAACCACACCTTGCGACTCGCCGTTGGTGCCCTTGATGTGCGAGCCCATCGCGCGCACACGGGTCCAATCGTTGCCCAAGCCGCCAGCAAATTTGGACAACAGGGCGTTTTCTTTGATCGATTCGTAGATGCCATCCAGATCGTCAGGCACGGTGGTCAGATAGCAGCTTGACAATTGCGAACGCAAAGTACCACTGTTGAACAGTGTCGGAGTGGACGACATGAAATCGAACGACGACAGGATTTCGTAGAACTCGATGGCACGGGCTTCGCGGTCCACTTCATTGAGCGACAGACCCATGGCCACGCGCATGAAGAAGGCCTGCGGCATTTCGATGCGGGTTTTGCGCACATGCAGGAAGTAGCGGTCGTAAAGGGTTTGCAGGCCCAAGTAGTCAAACTGCAGATCACGCTCAGGCTTGAGCGATTCAGCAAGCTTTTTCAGGTCAAACTGAAGCAGCTTCTCGTCGAGCAGGTCGTTGTCCACGCCCTTTTTGATGAATTGGGGGAAGTAGTCAATGTAGGCCTGCCCCATCTCGGCTTGGGACACTTCTTTGCCCAGGATTTCCTTGGCGATGGTGTGCATCAAAAGGCGAGCAGTGACGTAGGTGTAGTCAGGTTCTTTTTCGATCAGTGTTCGGGCCGCCAGGATGGATGCCTTGTAGACCTCTTCCATGGGCACGCCGTCGTACAGGTTGCGCAGGGTTTCCGCCACGATGGGCTCGGAGCTCACGTCTTGGCCCAGACCTGCACAAGCATTGACCATGATCCCCTTGAGGTAGTGCATGTCGAGGGCCACGCGTTGACCGCCATCGAGCACATGCAGCACAGGCTCAGCAGCCACTGGGGCCGCTTGCTGCTGCTGTTGCGCGCGCTCTTGGGTGCGGCGCTCGCGGTAAAGCACATAAGCGCGCGCCACCTCGTGGTTGCTGCTGCGCATCAGACCCAACTCCACCTGGTCTTGCACATCTTCGATGTGGAATGTCCCGCCGCCGGGTCGCGAACGGACCAGGGCGCGGACCACGTTTTGTGTCAACTGCTCCACCACTTCACGGACGCTGGCCGATGCAGCGCCTTGTGTGCCATGCACTGCCAAAAATGCCTTCATCAGCGCCACAGCGATCTTGTTCGGCTCGAAGGGCACCACCGCGCCATTGCGGCGAATAATTTGGTAGTTGGCCAATGCATGAACGGCCGGAGCGCTCGCGCCTTCGGTCTTGGGCTGGCTCATGATGCTGGAGGCGGATGCAGAGATGTTCAGGTCGGTTTGCATGGTCATGTTTTTCTGTCTGGTGAACAAGGCTGTGGTGGCTCGAAAAAGGTTGAATCTCGAAATTCTGCAAATTCACGAAAATCTGCGCGAACGCTACATCTGGTGTTTGCAGGGGATCCAATCCACTAGATGTAGTGTACCGGGCAATTTTCAGCTGTGCCATCCCCACCTAAGTAAGGTGTCCGGCAAAGGGGTGGCGCCGCGGCTATCCAACTTCTGGAAAGGGGGGCACGCAAAACCGCACTGGAGGTGCGTTTGATTTGCACAACCGTGCTTATTTGCGGCTTAGCAAGGGGTTTGTTTCTCAAAGCCCCATGTTTTCTGCATCAGCGGCGAGTGCTTTTGTGCTTGCCTGATCAGAGGTCGAGAAAAAAAGACTCAAAAGGTGGTCAAAAATAATTTTGAATCACGGAGCGTTCGGTGGGGACTCAGGGGAAATACCGGTGGGGAAAATCCAACGCGGACACCCAACGGGGGGGCCAGTCGAGGCCTTGGGATTCCAGGACTGCAGCCTCAGGTGCAGGTGATCCTTTGTCGCGACTCAGGCAGGGTTGCGGTCCTGCGCGATCGAGCGGTGCTCGGTGCTGCAGTAGAGCCCTTTTTCACCACACACAGCTTCGTCCTGAGGCAGATGAACGCCGCACTGGGCGCACTGGGCCATCTCTTGCGCAGACGCTTCGCTTTTTTCTGTTTTGATGTGGGTGGCTTTGCGAGGGCGTGTGAGCACCCACCAAGCCAGCGCGATCACCAAAACCCAGAGCAGGTATTTCATGTGGTCCGTTCCAGCAGGATTTCCATGACGAAACGTGAACCGGCGTAAGACAACAACAGCAAGACCGCGCCGGTGTACAGCACCCGCACGGCCCGCTTGCCGCGCCAGCCCCACTGGCGTCGACCCACCAACAACAGGGCAAATGTCAGCCATGACAGCAGTGCAAACACCCGTTTGTGGTCCCAGCGCCAGGCGCTGCCGCCCTGCCCGTAAAGATGTTCGCCAAACAGAGCGCCTGCCAGGAGTGTGGCGGTCAGCAGCACGAAGCCTGCGGTGACAAAGCGGAAAGTCAGACGCTCCAGCGTCAGCAGGGGCAGACCGCTGCCTGCTTCATGGGCCAAGCGGATGTCGCGCTCGGTGAGTGTCATCATCCAGGCGTGTGCCACGGCTGCGGCAAACATGCCATAGGCCGACAGGCCCAGCGCCCAATGCAGCGGCAGCCATGGCGAGGCCTGCACATGCAACTGTGCCCCCGGAAACCACAGGGCCAGCAGAACAGCAAGCGCGCCCAGGCTGCCCATGGCCCAGCGCAGCTTGAGCTGGGGGTAAAACTGCCGCTCGACCATGTAAACCGTCAGCACCAGCCAAGCGGTGACCGAGATGGCCGGGGCAAACCCAAAGCGCACGGGGCCTGCAAGAAGCCCCAGCAAGCTGGCCGCGTGGGCCAGCCAGGCCAGCCCCATCAGACGGCGTGCGCTCTGATCGTTCCAGGCGCTCGGGGTCACGGCCGGCAGGGCATAGGCGAGCACCGCCAGCACAGAGGCCAGCGAGATCCAAAAGGGGGTACTCGTTAAAATCATGGAACCGAGTTTAGCCTTTCAGGCATGGCCGCAGTGGCCGTGTCGTTTTGGCCAGCGGTTTTTTTCAGATTGCATCCATGGCCACCGCCCTGACCGACAAACTTTCGCGCCTCGTCAAGACCATCAGCGGGCAGGCGCGCATCACCGAATCCAACGTGACCGACATGCTGCGTGAAGTGCGCATGGCCTTGCTGGAGGCCGATGTGGCGCTGCCGGTGGTGCGCGACTTCATTGCCCGAGTCAAGGACAAGGCGCTGGGGCAAGAGGTCATTGGCTCGCTCAAGCCCGGCCAGGCCCTGGTGGGCATCGTCAACAAGGAACTGGCCGCTACCATGGGCCAGGGTGTGGCCGACATCAACTTGGCCGCGCAGCCGCCTGCAGTGATTTTGATGGCGGGTCTGCAAGGCGCAGGCAAAACCACCACCACCGCCAAGCTGGCCAAGCACCTGATCGAAAAGCGCAAAAAGAAAGTGCTGACCGTCTCGGGCGACGTGTACCGCCCCGCCGCCATCGAGCAGCTCAAAACCGTCACCGCCCAAGCCGGGGCCGAATGGTTTCCCAGCTCACCCGACCAAAAGCCGATCGACATCGCCCGCGCCGCCATCGACTACGCCCGCAAGCACTACTTTGACGTGCTGCTGGTTGACACTGCCGGTCGATTGGCGATCGACGACGTCTTGATGGCCGAAATCAAGGCTTTGCACGCTGAACTCAAGCCCGTCGAAACCTTGTTCGTGGTCGACGCCATGCAGGGCCAGGACGCCGCCAACACTGCCAAGGCCTTCAGCGAAGCGTTGCCCCTGACGGGCATTGTGCTGACCAAGCTGGACGGCGACTCACGCGGCGGCGCCGCGCTGTCGGTGCGCCAGATCACCGGTGTGCCGATCAAGTTTGCCGGCACCAGCGAAAAAATAGACGGCCTGGAAGTGTTCGATGCCGAACGCCACGCTGGGCGCATCTTGGGCATGGGCGACATCGTGGCCCTGGTCGAGCAGGTCACCGCAGGCGTGGACGTGGAGGCCGCACAAAAACTGGCCGCCAAAGTCAAGAGCGGGGGCCATTTCGATCTGAACGATTTTTTGGCACAGATCCAGCAGATGAAGCAAATGGGGGGCCTGTCCAGCCTGATGGACAAACTGCCTTCACAGCTGACCGCCAAGGCGGGATCCATGGACATGGGCAAGGTCGAAAAAGACATCGCCCGCAAGCAAGGCATCATCCACAGCATGACGCTCAAGGAGCGCAGCAAGCCCGAGATCATCAAGGCCACGCGCAAACGCCGCATTGCAGCGGGTGCAGGCGTTCAGGTGCAGGACGTCAACCGCATGCTCAAGGAATTTGAGCAAATGCAGGACATGATGAAAAAAATGTCCGGCGGCGGCATGATGAAAATGATGAAACGCATGGGTGCCATGAAAGGCATGATGGGCGGCGGCGGCGGGGGCTTTCCCGGCATGCCGCGCTGAGTTTTCAGCCAGGGGTGTATTGGCTTGTCAGTATTGACTCTCGGGCAGTGTGATCTGCAGGCCGTCCAGCGCTTCAGTCAGCATGATCTGGCACGACAAGCGGCTGCCTGGCTCTCGTGCCTGGGCGGTGAAGGCCAGCATGCCGTCTTCGTCGCTGCTCATCGTTGGCAGCTTTGACAGCCAATCCTTCTGAACCAACACATGGCAAGTTGCACAAGTGAGCAGCCCGCCGCAATCGGCTTGAATTCCCGTCAAATTGGCATCGACCGCAGCCTGCATCAGGCTTTGGCCGGGCTGGACTTGCAAGGTGTGTTCAGCTCGTGTCGGGTCATGGGGTTGCAGGTGTATCGTGATCATGGGGTGTTGGGTCGTGGGTTGTTTTTTTTGTGTTTTCAAATGCGTCCGAAATATTCACGCTTGTGAAACTCCAGGGCGTCCTCAGCCTGGGCCAGGCGCTGGTGCTCGGCCAGCTTGATGGTGCTGTAGTAATCCACCAAGGGCTGGCCCATGGCCTGGCAGATGGCTGTATCTTGCTGCAGTTCATGCACTGCATCGGCCAAAGACGTTGGGATGGAGGCTGCCCCTGATGCGTAAGGTGTTTCGGTGGCTTGTGGCGCTTGCAGTGGCGCATCCACGCCATCGAGACCTGCATGGATTTGCGAGGCCATGTACAGGTAGGGGTTGGCCGCGGGTTCGCCCAAGCGGTTTTCAATGCGGGTGGCATTGTCGCCGGGTGCGCCAATGACACGCAGCATCGCGCCCCGGTTGTCACGCCCCCACAAAATGGACTGCGGCGCCATGGCGTTGGGCTGAAAGCGCCCATAGCCATTGCTGGTCGACGTGCAAAGGGCGGTGAGTGCAGGGGCGTGCGCCAGCAGACCGGCCAGCCAGGATGCACCCGAATCGCTCAGCACCTGCCGCGCATCCAGCGCGCCGCTGCCCGGTGCTGCAGCCTCGCGCATGAACACGTTGCGGCCAGTGGCCAATTCGCAAACCGATTGGTGCAGGTGCCAGCCGCTGGACATGATGTGCTCAAACGGTGGGCGGCACATGAAGGTGGCGTGGTAACCGGCGCGGCGCAGGGCTTGGCGCGTGGCATTGCGAAACAGCACCATCTGGTCGGCGGCGGTGAGTGCATCGCGCACGTCAAACACCGCTTCGACCTGGCTGGGGCCGAGTTCGATTTCGAGCGAGATCAGCGGCAGGCCCAGCGCTTGCGCGGTGCGCTGCACGATGCGCAAGGGTTCTTCGGCCCGGTCAAACCAGCCTTCGGTCAACAGGTTGTAGCCCGGGTGGATCAGGCTGACCTCAGGCGCGGGGCCGGGCCAGGCGGCGCGATCCGGGTCCAAGTCTGGCCCGTGCAGCGGGTCTTTGAGTCGGTAAATGTGGAATTCGACTTCCAGCCCGCAGCGCATCTGCCAGCCGCGATCGGTCAGGCGCTGCACGGCTTGTTGCAGCACATGGCGCGAATCGAGCGGCACGGTGCGGCCATCGGCCAAGCAGGGTTGGCACTGCAACCAGCCGGTTTTTTCGGTCCAGGGCAAAACACGCCAGCTGGTCGGGTCGGGCATGAGCGTGAAATTGCTGGCCCCGGCAAAGCCGGGCAGGGTCTCTTGAATGCCCGGCTCGAACACCTTGAAGGCGGTGCGGTCCGAGCTGTCTTTGAGCAGCAAGGTGCTGACCATGCCGATGCCATTGGCCAGCGCCTGGCGCAGATGCGAGGCCACGATGGTCTTGCCGCGCACCATGCCGTGCAGGTCGCACCAGCCCAGCCGGATCAACTCGATGCCCGAGGCTTCCACCTGCAGTACCAGCTGCTCGCAAGCGGCTTCACGTTCGCGGCTGTGCAGGCCGCAGCGTTCAGCGAAGCTCATGCCGCGCTCGTGTCGGCTGGCGTCGCCACATGCTCAGGCAGTGCCGCGTCCCACGGCGCGCCGCTGCGCTTGGCATCGCAGGCCTCGCGCCACCACTGCGGCCACTGGCCGCTCGGTGCGATGCCGTCCACAGTGTCGGGGCCGATGCGCTTGCTGGCCACAGCCGCTTGCGCAAAGCCGGGCGGCAAGCCACCGGCCTGCACCGTCTCGATGGCTTTGAGCAAGATGCGCCGGTTCGCCATGATCACCTTGTCGCTGGTGCCCAGGTGCTCGCGGGTGCGGTCCTGAATGGCACCCATGCTCTCGCAGGCCCACTGGTCGTGCACATTGATGTCGTGCTCGCCCATGCCGAGGTAAGTGCGCGCCACTTGCTCTTCGGGGTTAAAGCCCCAGTGGTTGTGTTTGCCCGCCTTGGGGATGTAGTCGGGCAGCGTGACCGAGGGCAGGCGTTGGCGACGCATGGCCTCTTTGTCCACCGGGCCGGCAAAGCTGGTGAACACCGAAAACCAATAGGTGTGCGTGTCGTCCACCGGCACATGCATCTGCGTGATGGTCATGGTCTCGGACAGCGGAATCACAAAGGTGTGCGGGAACAGCGCATTCGTCACCCGCACATGGGTCAGCGTTTCGTTGAGCGGACGCAGGGCCGTCAGGCGCAGGCCCTCATCGGTGGGCTCAAACGAAATTTCCGGCTGGTCCAGCTCACGCATCACGCGCGTCATGGGCCAGCGTTCGCCTTGCACATCGCCAGCGCTCGCGCCCCGGAACTGGCGGCCATAGCTGCCTTCGAGCGACTCGTCCTTGAAAAAGCGGTGCAGGTACGAAGCGTGCGCCGGGTCAATGCCCACCTCAAAGGCCTGCAGCCAGTTGCAGTGCCACAGGCCCTTGAAGGCAAAGGTGTGGGTGGCCGGGGCGCTGAAAGCGTCGATGCCCGGCAGCGGGGGCGGGGTCTGGCCTTCGGGGCCGAACCAGCCAAACACAATGCCGCTGCGCTCGATGATCGGGTAGCTGCGTTGGCGCACGCGCTTGCACAGCGTGCTGCCGGTGGGCTCGGCAGGGGTTTCGATGCACTGGCCCGTCACGTCGAACTTCCAGCCATGAAAGGGGCAGCGCAGGCCATCGCCTTCGTTGCGGCCATAGGCCAAGTCCGCGCCCCGGTGCGGGCAGTCGCGGTCGAGCAAGCCGTAGTCGCCCTGTGCGTTGCTAAACAGCACCAGGTCCTGCCCCAAAATGCGCACCGCCTTGACCGGGCGAATTGCCATGCGCGGGTCAAGCGCGGGGTTGAACTCGTCCACCAGGGCCACGGGCTGCCAGTAGTGGCGCATCACCGCGCCGCAGGGCGTGCCTGGCCCGATGCGGGTGATGAGTTCGTTCTGTTCTGCTTTCATGGGCGCCTCTGGCTTGTGCCTGGTGTCTGCCTGGTGCATGCACTCACCATGGTGGGTCACGCTTGTCTCTCGGAGAACAGTTTAATCGGCCTCGTGGACGGGGCCTGCCAACAGGTGACAGGGTTAGCAAAGCTGGGTGCATGCCAATTTAAAAGTCGCCAAAGTGGGCTGCTTTGGGGCAAAATTCAGCGCATGAAACACATTATTTTCATTTACGGGACACTGATGCCCGGTCTGCGGCTGGAGGCCGAAATGCAGGGCGCACGCTTCATGGGCCCTGCCCAAGTGCCGGGCCGCTTGGTCGACTTGGGCAGCTATCCGGGCTTATTGCCTGGGGAAGGGCAAGTCACCGGCGAAGTCTATGAAGTGGATGACGCGCAGCTGGCCCGTCTGGATGAGGTGGAGGGCGTGGTGCCCGGTGATCGCGCCGAATCACACTACTGGCGGGAAGAAGTGACTGTGCTCAGCGGCCCGCTGCAAGGCCAGCAGGTGCAGACCTATGTGTTCAACCGCCCGACCGAAGGCTGCACGCCCATCGCGCACGGAGACTACCGCCGCTACATCCGCGAAGTCGGGCGCGAGTCCTGAAAACCCAGCAGGTCAGTCCTTGATCACCAACTCCCCGCGCAGCGAGTGCGACAGGCCTTGGGTGATGCGCACATCGGCCATCTGACCGATCAGGCGGTCCATGTTCGGGCCACCGGGGAAGTTGACCACCCGGTTGCACTCGGTGCGCCCGGCCAGTTCGGTAGCGTCCTTGCGTGAAGGGCGCTCGACCAGGATGCGCTGCACCGTGCCCACGCGGCTCTCGCCAATGCGCTGTACGTTCTCTTCGATGGTGGCTTGCAGGTGGTGCAGGCGGCGCAATTTTTCGGCGTGCGGCGTGTCGTCGTGCAGGTTGGCCGCAGGCGTGCCGGGGCGGGGGCTGAAGATGAAGCTGAAGCTCGTGTCAAAACCCACATCGGTGATCAGCTTCATCATCTTGTGGAAGTCGTCCTCGGTCTCGCCGGGGAAGCCCACGATGAAATCGCTGCTGAGCGACATGTCGGGGCGGATCGCCCGCAGCTTGCGGATCGTGCTCTTGTATTCCATGGCGGTGTAGCCGCGCTTCATGGCCATCAAGATGCGGTCCGAGCCGTGCTGCACCGGCAGGTGCAAGTGGCTCACCAGTTTGGGGATCTTTTCGTAGGCGTCGATCAAGCGCTGCGTGAACTCGTTGGGGTGGCTGGTCACGTAACGGATGCGCTCGATGCCCGGCATGTCGGCCACATATTCCAGCAGCAGCGCAAAGTCGGCGATGTCTGAGGTGCCGCCCATCTTGCCCCGGTAAGCGTTCACGTTCTGGCCCAGCAGGGTGATCTCTTTCACGCCCTGCGCGGCCAAGCCCGCCACCTCGACCAGCACATCGTCAAACGGGCGCGAGACTTCTTCGCCCCGTGTATAGGGCACCACGCAGTAGCTGCAATATTTGCTGCAGCCTTCCATGATCGAGACAAAAGCGGTGGCACCGTCCACCTTGGCGGGCGGCAGGTGGTCGAACTTTTCAATCTCGGGGAAGCTGATGTCCACTTGCGGGCGCTGCTTGCGCGCGCGCTCGTTCAGCAACTCAGGCAGGCGATGCAGGGTTTGCGGGCCAAACACCACGTCCACATAAGGCGCACGCTTGATGATTTCGGCGCCTTCCTGGCTGGCCACGCAGCCGCCCACACCAATCAGCACACCCTTGGCTTTGAGGTGCTGCACCCGGCCCAAGTCGCTGAACACTTTTTCTTGCGCCTTCTCGCGCACTGAGCAGGTGTTGAACAAAATCAGATCGGCCTCGTCCACGTCTTGCGTGGGCTCGTAACCCTGGGCTGCGCCCAGCACATCGGCCATCTTGTCCGAGTCGTACTCGTTCATCTGGCAGCCAAATGTTTTGATGAAGACCTTCTTGCTCATGCGGCCTCCACGGAATCAATGGAGGTGATGAAGTCAAGGCAAAGCAAAGCACGCCAAAGAAAAGCTCGCCCGGAGAGGGCCAAAGTGCAGCGGTTCATGGTGTAGATCCAGAGGCTGTGAAAAACAAAAGCGCGGATGCGCTTTGGAAGGGGCTGATTATCGCAGGCAAGCTCAGGCTGCGTTCTGCGAGTCTTCGGCCGTTTTGGGCCTGAAAAACATCGGATACGCCCTTTGCACCGTCGGGCTGTCAAAGGCCCAGCTGTGGCACTGACCCAAGAAGTAGGGCGCTTGGGTCACTTCGGGTTGGGGCTGGCCTGCCAGCCCGCGGCGGTGCCATTGGCCAGCGGGCAGGGTCTGGTAGGCGGCAGTCGCCATGTTGAACAGCATTTCGCGCAGGTGGGTGCAACCTTCGGTGCCGCCTACGTGTTGGTTGATGACCTTGCGCCAGCCTGGGCCCATGGTGCAGCCGATCAGCCGGTGCAAGGTGGCGGGGGCCTGCGTGCACTCGGGGTGCGGGATGTCGTCCATCGACGTGGCGATGTCCTGGATCACCATCTTGTTGTCGAGGGTGACGCGGATTTTCAGGTTGTGGATCGGCTCGTTGGCCGGAAAGGGCCGTTCGTTGGAAACTTCAAAACCATAGGTCTTGACGTCGGTCAGTTGGGCTTCGATGTCCCACAGACCGTCTTCGCGGTCATAGCCTTGGTACACCACGGTTCGCGTATGTGACAGTTTTCGGGGGGATGCTGGGGGTAGTGCCAATGGAATTCTCGCGGGTCTGGTGTTGAATCTCCTGATCATAGCCACGCAGAAAGCCAGAAGATGTCGCACGCAGTTCATACCGCTGTCTCTCACACTATTCACCCCGCCGTTCGCCGCCAGACCATCGCAGATGCCTTGCGCCGCACGGCGATCCGCTTGCCCACCAAAACCGGCATTGTTTGTGGTGCCACCACCTGGACCTATGCCGAGTTCGATGCCCTGGTGACGCGCCTGGCCTCTGGCCTGGCCAGCATCGGCGTGGCCGAGGGCGATAAGGTGGCGGTGCTGGCGCGCAATTCGCACGGTTTTGCGGCCCTGCGCTTTGCGTTGGCCCGCCGGGGTGCGGTCATGGTGCCGATCAACTTCATGCTCAAGGCCGACGAGGTGGCTTACATCCTGCGCCACGCGGGTGCCAAAACCCTGGCCACCGACAGCGGTTTGGCCGAGCTGGCGCAGGCTGCCTCCAAACTCGACACACAAGTGCAGCAATTCATCTGGCTGCCTTCCGAAGACCCGAGCCAGCCGGTGGCGGGCATGCACAGCTTTGACGTGCTGGCCGCTTGCCAGGAGGCGCTGCCCGATTTGCGGCTGGGCAGCTACGACGTGGCGCAGATCGTCTACACCAGCGGCACCGAGTCGTCCCCCAAAGGGGCACAGCTCACGCACGACGCCGTCATGTGGCAGTACGTCAGCTGCGTGATCGACGCCGAAATTGCCGAGGCCGATGTGGCCCTGCACGCGCTGCCGCTGTACCACTGCGCCCAGCTCGATGTGTTCTTTGGCCCGGCCATTTACATGGGCAGCACCAACGTCATCACCTCCAAGCCCACGCCCGACAACCTGCTGCCGATGCTCGAAAAATTCGGCATCACCAGCTTCTTTGCGCCGCCAACCGTGTGGATTGCGCTGCTGCGCTCGCCGCTGCTCGATGCCGACAAGCTCGCCCAACTGGCCAAGGGCTATTACGGTGCGTCCATCATGCCGGTCGAGGTGCTCAAAGAGCTGGCCGCCCGCCTGCCCAAGGTGCGTTTGTGGAACTTGTATGGCCAGACCGAAATCGCGCCCCTGGCCACCATGCTCGGCCCGGATGATCAACTGCGCAAACCGGGTTCGTGCGGCAAAGCCGTGCGCAACGTCGAAACGCGCGTGGTCAATGACGACATGCAGGACGTGGCTCTGGGCGAAGTGGGTGAGATCGTGCACCGCTCGCCGCACCTGATGCTGGGCTACTTCCACGACGACGAGCGCACCCAGGCGGCGTTCGAAGGCGACTGGTTCCACAGTGGGGATCTGGGCATCATCGATGACGAGGGCTACATCACCGTGGTGGACCGCAAGAAAGACATGATCAAGTCTGGCGGCGAGAACGTGGCCAGCCGCGAGGTCGAGGAAATGATCTACCGCCTGCCGCAAGTCAGCGAAGTGGCCGTGATCGGCTTGCCCGACCCCAAGTGGGTCGAAGCCGTGACGGCGGTGATCGTGGTCAAGGCCGGGCAGGCGCTCGACGAAGCCGCCGTGATCGCGCACTGCGTGCAGCACATGGCCGGCTTCAAGTGCCCCAAACGCGTAGTTTTCACCGACAGCCTGCCCAAGAACCCCAGTGGCAAGCTGCTCAAGCGCGATCTGCGCTTGCGGTATGCCCAGTGACCAGTGACCAGTGACCAGCGGGTGATCGCCGGATACCGGTTGACTCCCTTGCCAGTGGGCGATGCGGGCCGGCTCACTCGTCTCCAGTGCCGGGTGTGCGCCCATAAACAGGGATTGGACTTTTGCTTTGAGGCCTCCGTGGCGCAGATGGCCGCGCATTCGTGCAAAATCTCGAGCCGGTCAAAGAGAACGCTTGAAGTTGGCGCATCCATTGGATGAGGCATACAACGCAAAACATTTGAAAAACAACATGAACACCATCCAATTCAAAAAAGGGATCGCTTTGGCGGCGGCCCTGCTCGGCACCATGGGCGCATTTGCGCAAACCAACTACCCCAGCCAGTCGCTCAAGATCATCGTGCCCTTCACGCCCGGCACAGGCATGGACACCATCGCCCGCACGGTGGCCCCCCGTTTGGCCGAGCGTTTGGGGCAGCCCGTGGTGGTGCAAAACCAGGCCGGTGCCAGCGGCAACATCGGTGCCGAGACGGTCGCGAAATCTGCCCCCGATGGGCACACGGTCTTGATCACCGCCAACACCATGCTGATGGCGGCCCAGATGTACAAAAACGTGGGCTTCGATCCGGTCAAGGATTTCACGGGGGTGTCGATGGCGGCCTATGGCTCCTTGATGCTGGTGGCGAATCCGAAGACCGGCATCAAGTCGGTGGCTGAATTGATCAAGCAAGTGCGGGCCCGGCCAGGATCGGTCACCTTTGGCTCGCCCGGTGTGGGCACGCCGCACCACATGGCCATGGAGCTGTTCAAGCTGGAGTCCAACACCTTCATGCTGCACGTGCCCTACCGGGGCACCGCGGGCTACACGCAGGACTTGCTCAGCGGCGAGTTGAATGTGGGGTTTTTGCCCGTGCACATTGCACAAGGCTTTGTCAAAAGTGGCCGTTTGAATGCGCTGGCCTTGGGCAGCCCCAAGCGCCACCCTGTCGCGCCCGAGGTGCCGACCTTTGATGAGGTGGGCGTCAAGCACATCGATGTGGACCTTTGGTACGCATTCTTTGTGCCCAGCAAAACCCCGTCTGCCGTGGTGGCGCGGCTGAACACGGAAATCGCTGCCATCATGCGCCAAAGCGATGTCAAAGAGCTCTTGAGCAAAGCGGGCATGGACGCCGTGGCCTCCACGCCCCCAGAGCTCAACGCCATCGTGGCCAAGGACCTTCCGCGTTGGGGCACGGACATCCGCACCAAACAAATTGCAGCAGAGTGAGAATGACACCATGAGCCACAGACAAGCAGACATCGCCATCGTGGGGGGCGGCATTGGGGGCCTGGCCTTGGCCCTGCATTTGCATGCGCGAGGCGTGCCTTGCCATGTGTTTGAAGCGGTGGGCGAAGTGCGTGAATTGGGCGTGGGCATCACCTTGCTGCCGCACGCCATGCGCGAGCTGGCGGCGCTGGGCTTGGCGTCTGCGATGGAGGCGGTGGGCATTGAGAACTACGAAAGTGCTTTTTTCAATCGGCACGGACAGTTCATTTACAGCGAGCTGCGTGGGCGCCATGCCGGATACGACTTGCCCGAGGTGAGTCTGCACCGGGGCAAGCTGCACAAAATTTTGTTCGACGCCGCCGTCGAGCGCCTGGGCGCTGACCATGTGCACACAGGTCACCGTTTCGACCGCTTGGTGCAAACCGATGATGATGTGACCCTCACCTTCAAGGACCCACAAGGCAGCGAGTTGCCGCCTGTGCGCAGCCGCGCAGTGATCGCTTGCGATGGGGTCAATTCGGCGGTGCGCCGCGTGTTTTATCCAGATGAGCAGATGGCGTTCAACGGCATCAACACCTGGCGCGGCGTGACCCGCTTCGCGCCCATCCTCACGGGCAAGACTTACATGCGCATCGGTGCGATCGAGACCGGAAAAATGGTGATTTATCCCATCATCGACCAGGTCGACAGCGAGGGTCATCAACTCGTCAATTGGGTGGCTGAATTGCAAGTGGAAGGCATCAAGCAAAACGACTGGAACCGCGCAGGCCGTGTGCAAGACGTTTTGAAAATCTTCAAGGACTGGAAGTTCGATTGGCTCGATGTGCCCAAGCTGATCGCTGAGGCCGAGTCGATTTTGGAGTACCCCATGGTCGACAAAGACCCGGTGGACCAATGGACGTTCGGTCGGGTGACTTTCTTGGGCGATGCGGCGCACCCCATGTACCCGCGAGGCTCCAACGGTTCTGCGCAAGCTTTGATCGATGCGCGCACGCTGGCCGATGAATTGGCCCAAGGCGACGCCGACCCCTTGCCCGCCTTGCACCGCTACGAGGCGGTGCGCCGCCCGGTCACTGCCAAGGTGGTGCAGACCAACCGCACCACGCCGCCAGATTTCATCAACATCGTGGTGGACGAGCGCACTGGGGGCCAGCCCTTCAGGCACATCGACGATGTGATCAGCCAGGAAGAGCTGCGCAAAATTTCAGACGATTACAAAAAGATTGCCGGCTTTTCACTCGAAGCCCTCAAGCCCGCTGCGTGAGTCACACCGATACAGTTGCACAACCAGGAGAACTTCATGGACCGTCGTCATTTTTTCCAAAGCTCAGCACTTGTCACCACGGGTGCCGTGGTGGGCTGTGCCACACCCGGCATGGCACAAAACAAGCCCAAAACGCCTTTCGATGTGCCTGACACCTACATCCCGATTGTGGGCAGCGACGAGATGTTTCCCGTGCGCCGCATCTACTGCATTGGCCGCAATTACGCCGCCCATGCCCGCGAGATGGGCTCAGATCCGACGCGCGAGCCGCCGTTCTTCTTTCAAAAGCCCACCGATGCCATCCAGCTTGTGAAACCCGGTGTGGTGGCGGATCACCCCTATCCGCCGCTGACCAAGAACTACCACTACGAAGTGGAGCTGGTGGCTGCCCTTCACAAAGGCGGGCGCAACATCTCCAAAGACAAGGCACTGGAGCATGTTTACGGCTATGCGCTGGGCCTGGACATGACGCGCCGCGACCTGCAGCGCGGCATGGGCGACCAGAAAAAGCCTTGGGAAATCGGCAAGAGCTTTGACCTGTCGGCGCCCATCGGTGCGATCCACAAAGTGGCGCAGACCGGGCATTTCACGAAGGGCAACATCTGGCTCAAGGTCAATGGGCAGACCAAACAGAATGCCGACCTCAGCCAGATGATTTGGTCGGTGGCCGAGCAGATCGCCCAGTTGTCTGAGGCCTTTGAATTGTTTCCTGGCGACATCATCTACTCCGGCACCCCAGAAAACGTGGGGCCAGTGGTGCGCGGCGATGTGATGGAAATCCACATCGACGGCTTGCCAAATTTGAGCCTGAAAGTGGTCTGATGCAGGGCATCTCGACATTGAAAAACGCCCGCTGCTGGTGGGCTTTCGCTGGCACATTCGTGTTGTGCGCTTCGGCCATTGCCCAACCGACCGCGACCTGGCCCAGCAAGAGTATCCGCATCGTCGTGCCCTATGCTGCAGGCGGCCCCGCCGACCTGGTGGCCCGCGAGTTGGCGCAGGTGCTCTCGGCCGAGCTCAAGCAGTCGGTCCTGATCGAGAACATGGGCGGCGCCATGGGTGTGCCTGCGCTCGGAGCGGTGGCACGCGCCGAGCCCGATGGACACACCCTGCTGATGGCCGCGGTGGGCAATGTGGTGCTGCAGCCCATGCTCAGCAAGCAAGGCGGCGCCGATTTGGTGGCCAAGCTGCGGCCGGTGTCCACGGTCTCGACCGCGCCCCATGTGCTTGTGACCTCGGCCAAGCTGCCGATCCGCTCCGTGCAGGAGTTGGTGGACTACGCCCGCGCCAACCCTGGCAAGGTGAGTTTTGCTTCGGCAGGCACGGGTGGCACAGCCCATCTCGCCATGGAAATGTTCAAGTCCCTGTCCAAAACCGATGTGCTGCATGTGCCCTACAAAGGCTCTTCTGGTGCGGTGAATGATCTGGTGTCGGGCCAGGTGACCGCACTGTTCAGCAGCTACCCGTCCTTGCAAGGCTTGGTCGACAAAGGCTTGCTGCGCGTGCTGGCCGCAACGGCTCCCAGCCAGTCGCCTGCCACCAAATCGCTGCCGCTCATGTCGGCCACTTTGCCAGGGTACGACTACACCACCTGGTACGCCATGTACGCGCCTTTGGCCACGCCCACACCCTTGGTGCAACGCATCCAGCAGGCGCTGAACCAGGCCTTGAGGCAGCCCGGTTTGGTGGCCAAGATCGAAGCGGCCGGGACCGAACTGCACCCTGGTTCGGCGCAAGACGCGTCTGCCTGGACGCAGCGGGACACCGACAAGTGGAGTCGTGTGATCCGGGACGCCAAGATCGCCATCGATTGATGGCCCTGTGCGCCGCAGATTGCCCGCATTTTTGGGCTACAATGCCGGTCTTGTCGCGAGACAATCGGTGGCAGGCCATGCGGTCTGCCGACAGCCCAAGATGGGTGATATAGCTCAGTTGGTTAGAGCGCAGCATTCATAATGCTGATGTCGGTGGTTCAAATCCACCTATCACCACCAGACACAGGCCCACAGTTTCACGACTGTGGGCCTTTTTCGTTTTGTCGCGATGGGTTTTTTTCAGGAATTCGTGAAGTTCGGTGCGCGTTTGTTCAGGAATGCGTCCATGCCTTCCTTCTGGTCGTGGGTGGCAAAAAGGCCATGGAACATGCGGCGCTCGAACATCACGCCATCGCTCAGGCCGCTTTCAAATGCGCGGTTGACGCTCTCCTTGGCCGCCATCACCGACAACTGACCATGGCCGCAGATCAACAGTGCTGCGCCCAGAGCCTCGTCCATCAATTTGTCCAATGGCACCACACGGCTGACCAGACCGCCGCGCTCGGCCTCGACGGCGTCCATCATGCGACCCGTCAGCACCAGGTCCATGGCTTTGGATTTGCCCATCGCGCGGGGCAGTCGCTGGGTGCCACCCGCACCGGGGATGATGCCGATCTTGATTTCGGGTTGGCCGAACTTGGCGTTGTCGGCGGCGATGATGAAATCGCACATCATCGCCAACTCGCAGCCGCCGCCCAAGGCAAAACCGGCCACGGCCGCGATCACGGGCTTGCGGATGCTGCGGATGGTTTCCCAATTGCGGGTGATGAAGTCTTCTTTGTAGACATCGGTGAAAGTGAACTTGGCCATGGCCGAGATGTCGGCCCCTGCGGCAAAGGCTTTTTCGCTGCCGGTGATGATCATGCAGCCTATGCCCTCGTCAGCATCAAAGGCTTTGAGCGCGGTGCCCAGTTCGTCCATGAGCGGGCTGTTCAAGGCGTTCAGGGCCTTGGGGCGGTTGAGGGTGATGATGCCGACTTTGCCGCCTTCGGTGCGGACTTCGATGTGGTCATAGGCCATGTGCTGTCTCCAGTGTGAGCGTCAAATCAAGGAAATGTCGCCACTATACCTATCGCCTTGGCGGCCTTCTTGAATGCCACATTGGCGACGCTATACCTAGGGTAAACCCAAAGAATAATTAACCAACCGATCGGTCGGTTAATGGTACATTTTCAAACTTGGAGATTTTCATGACCGATTCCTCATCCACTGTCTTGTACGAAGAGCGCGGCGCTGTGGCGCTGGTGACGCTCAACCGTCCGGCTGCTTTGAACAGTTTTGACCGTCAAATGCACCACGATTTATGGGCCGCGTTTGACAAGGCCGAAGCCAATTCGGCCATTCGGGCCCTGGTGCTCACGGGGGCGGGACGCGGTTTTTGTGCAGGTGCTGATTTGTCGTCATTTGACTTTACGCCAGGAGACGACAGGGTCGCTCGTGCTGATCCGGGACCGATCATCGATCAAGCCTTCAACCCGACCACGCGCCGGATTCAGTCTTTGCGCATGCCCATCATCGCCGCCGTCAATGGTGTGGCGGCGGGGGCGGGTGCATCGGTGGTCATGGCCTGCGATATCGCCATAGCGTCACCGCAGGCCAGTTTCATCCAAGCCTTCAGCAAAATCGGTTTGATTCCCGATGCAGGCAGCAGTTGGTTGCTGGTCGAGCGTTTGGGCCTGGCGCGGGCGATGGCACTGACTTTCACCGGAGACAAATTGCCCGCGCAACAGGCCAAAGAGTGGGGGGTGATTTGGGAGGTCGCAGAGGACAGTGTGGCCGCTGCCATGGCCATGGCCGAGCGCCTGGCGGCCATGCCCACCAAGGCACTGGTGAGCAGCCGTGCATTGTTGCAAGGCGCGACCACACGCAGCTTGTCGGAGCACTTGGACCTGGAGCGCGACACCCAGTCGGCGATGGGGCGCACCCATGATTATTTCGAAGGCGTGCAAGCGTTTCTGGAAAAGCGCCCACCGAAGTTCAAAGGCGAATGATGAGAGACGCCAAAGACGTTGCCCGCCAAGTGGGCGAAACCCTATTTGCGGTGGACACCGCCTCCAAAGACACCATGGGCATGGTGTTGATCAGCTGCGAGCCCGGTCGTGCCGTGATGCGCATGCAGGTCAAGGCCTTGCACCTGAACGGCCACCAAATTTGCCACGGCGGCTTCATATTCACCCTGGCCGACTCGACTTTTGCCTTTGCTTGCAACAGCTACAACAAGAATGCGGTGGCGGCCGGATGCAGCATCGAGTTTTTGAAGCCCGGCAAGCTGGGCGATGTGCTGACGTGCGAAGGCGTCGAGCAGACCCTGAGCGGCCGCCACGGTATCTATGACATGAAAGTCACCAACCAAAATGGCGAAGTGATCGCCATGTTCCGAGGCAAAAGCGCACAAATACCTGGCACCGTTATCCCGGAATAAGTCAATGAATTGGGGGGGCGGGTCTTCAGCCCTGTCCCCCGCTGATCAAGTGGAGTTTTGAATGAGCCAAAAAGCCTTCCCCCTGGAGCCCATCGAAAAGGCCAGCATCGACGAGTTGCGCAGTTTGCAGCTCAAGCGCCTGCAGCAGACGCTGCAACACGCCTATGCCAATTCGCCCGTCTACCGCGCCAAGTTCGACGCGGCAGGCGTGCACCCGCACGACTGCAAAACGCTGGCCGACATCGCCAAGTTTCCTTTCACCACCAAGTCGGACCTGCGCGACAGCTACCCCTTTGGCATGTTCGCCGTGCCGCGCGAAAACTGCGCCCGCATCCATGCATCCAGCGGCACCACCGGCAAACCCACCGTGGTCGGCTACACCTTGAAAGACATCGACACCTGGTCCACCGTGGTGGCCCGCAGTATCCGCGCGGGGGGTGCCAAGCCTGGTGACATGGTGCACGTCAGCTACGGCTATGGCCTGTTCACGGGGGGTATGGGGGCGCATTACGGCGCAGAGAAACTCGGCCTCACCGTGGTGCCCTTTGGCGGCGGCCAGACCGAGCGCCAGGTGCAGCTGATCCAGGATTTCAAGTCCAACATCATCATGGTCACGCCCAGTTACATGCTGGCCATTGCCGACGAGTTCGAGCGCCAAGGCATCGACCCCAAGACATCTTCGCTGCGCATCGGCATCTTTGGCGCAGAGCCTTGGACCAACGACATGCGCGCTGCCATTGAAAAGCGCATGAACATCGACGCGGTCGACATTTATGGCTTGTCTGAAGTGATGGGCCCCGGCGTGGCCAGCGAATGCATCGATACCAAAGATGGCCCGACCATCTGGGAAGACCACTTTTACCCCGAAATCATCCACCCCGAAACGGGCGAACCGGTGGCAGACGGCGAGATGGGCGAGCTGGTGTTCACCAGCCTCACCAAAGAAGCGCTGCCCATCATCCGCTACCGCACCCGAGACCTGACGCGCCTCTTGCCCGGCACCGCACGCAGCATGCGCCGCATGGAAAAGATCACCGGCCGCAGCGACGACATGATGATCATCCGCGGCGTGAACGTGTTCCCCAGCCAGATCGAAGAGTTGATCCTCAAGCGCAGCGAACTGGCCCCGCACTACCAGTGCGTGTTGACCCGCGAAGGGCCGATGGACGATTTGAAAGTGCTGGTCGAGACCAAGCCCGGCGTGTCACCCGAAAGCACCGAAGCCCGAGCCGCGGCCAAGCAGCTGCAGCACGACATCAAGGTATACATTGGCTCGAGCGTGGCGATCGAACTCCAGGCCGAAGGCGGTGTGGAACGCAGCCAAGGCAAGGCCAAGCGCGTGGTGGACCTTCGCAAGAAATGAAGATTGTCCCGAGGGCGGGGCCCCCACAGGGCGTGCCCATCACCGTTGCAGTGTAGGAGCGGCGCCCCCGCCGCGATGGTTTCCCCGGAAATCAGACCGCAGGCCAGCTGGCCTGGCGGTCCTTGGGCACTTCAAGCCGCCACACGGTGCTTTGCTCTGGCACCGTCATCGGCAGGCGCAGCAGTTGCCGGTCACGCGACACCAGCGCGGTGAGCTGGCGCGTCTTGCCCAGCAAGGTGGGCACTTCTTCGAGCTGGCTCACGCGCCAGCTGCCGCCCTGACCGCGCGCGCCCACATCCAGCCCCAGCCATTCGTCGCCAGCCGCCAAGCCCGCTTGCTCGGCCGCGCTGCCGCGCAGCACCGCCTTGATCTGCACCGACCCCTGGCTGTCCACAGCGCGCACACCCAAGTGCTGCGCAAAGTTGCCCGGTGCGGCGTGGATGCGCAGGCCTTGGGATTCCAACAGCTTCGCCAGCGGCAGCTCGGCTGTCGAATGCACCCAGGCGTTGATTTCGCGTGCCCAGCTGCGACCGGTCAGTGCTTGCAGTTCGTCCAAAACGTCCTGCTCGCGCATCGGGCCGGCCTTGCAGCGCTTCCACAGGCCACGCATCACGGCGTCGAGCGTGTGGCCTTCGGTCTTGAACTCGCTGCGCAGCGTGAGGTCCAGGCACAAGGCCACCAGCGAGCCCTTGGTGTAATAACTCACGGTGGCGTTGGGGGTGTTCTCGTCTTGACGGTAGTACTTGACCCAGGCGTCCAAACTCGACTGCGCCACGGTTTGCACATGGCGGCCTGGCGTTTGCTGCACTTGGGCGATGGCTTTGCCCAAGAGATGGGCATAGGTGGCGTCGTCGATCAGTCCTGCGCGGCGCAGCAGCAGGTCGTCGTAGTAATTGGTGAAGCCCTCAAAAAACCACAGCAGGGGCGTGTAGTTCTCGCGTGAGTAGTCGTAGCGCGCAAAGGCATCGGGGCGCAGTTGCTTGACGTTCCAGGTGTGGAAGTACTCGTGGCTGATCAGGCCCAGCAGGGTGGTGTAGCCCTCGCTGGTTTTCTTTTCACCTTGGCGTGGCAGGTCGCGGCGGCCGCAAATGAGCGCTGTGCTGTTGCGGTGCTCCAAACCACCGTAACCGTCGTGCACGGCGTTGAGCATGAACAGGTAATTCTTGTGCGGGGCTTTTTTGCCGGCCTGCGCGCCTTTGCCATGCCAGAAGCGGATTTCGGCTTCGCAGATCTTTTGCGTGTCGGCCAGCAGTCGTTCGCCGTCGAACGATGGCAGCGCGCCCGCCACCACAAAGCGGTGCGGTATGCCGCAGGCGCTGAAACTGCCAGACCAGAACGTGCCGATCTCTACCGGGCAATCCATCAGTTCGTCGTAGTCGGCGGCCTGGTACAGGCCAAAACCTTTTTTGTCGGTCTTGAGCGGGGTCAGGCCCGTGGCGGCTTGCCAGTCAGGCTGGCTTTTGATGGGTGTCAGTTGCAACTGGTGTGGCAGGTGCTCTTGCCCATGCATGCGCAGGCACAGGCTGGTGCCATTGAAAAAGCCGCGCTGGCTGTCGAGCCAGGCGGTGCGCACCGAGTTGTCAAAGGCGTAGACCTCGTAATTGAGCACCAACGCTTGGCCGGGGCCGCATGCGATCTGCCAGGTGCATTTGTCGACTTGCACCACGGTTGGGGCCTGGCGTCCTTGGCGGGCAGTGAGCTTTTGCAGGTGCTTGGCAAATTCACGCACCAAATAGCTGCCCGGAATCCATACGGGCAGCGACACGGTTTGCGTCGCGGCGGGCTGGGCAATGGTCAGCGTGACCTTGAACAGGTGGGCATGGAGGTCGGCGGCTTCGACCGTGTAGTGAATGTGGCTCATGACTCGGTGCTGGTGTGGGAGCCGCGCCCTC
>CAIJQQ010000050.1 GCA_903822825.1 uncultured Burkholderiales bacterium
AATGAATTCATTGACCACCAGGTATTGGCGAACTGATTCGGTGCGTTGTTCGCTCAGTTTGATGTTGTTGAGGAACCCTTGTGGGGTTTCGTCGCCTGCGTTGTTGCTGGTGTAACCTGAAATGATGATGCGCTCTGGGGCATACCGTTTCAACAGTTGTCCTAAGCGGTAGAGTTTGGTTTCCGTTTCTGAATCCAAAACAGCACTGTTGAACCCGAATGGAATGTAAATCCTGTTCCTGCAATCGTCCAGCAATTCGATGCGTTGATTCGCTTGGTCCAGTGAGATGCGCTGACCGTTGACGTTGTTCTGGCTGGCGTCATTGATCAGGTCTGAATTCACGTCCGAATCGGTGAGGATGGCCACTTGTTGTGCCAAATGACCAGCGCTGATGGCAAAAGAGTTCGTGGCCGGGATGAATTTGCAGGCGCGGTCGTGTGTTTTGCACCAGGTTGTCAAGGCGACGAATAAGAAAATCAGCAAAGTGGTTTTGACAAAACAAGACCGCAAGAAGGTGCTCAACAACAAAGCGCCTGCGCATACCATCAAGGCGTTCTGCGCCAAGGTTTGGCAATCTTGAAGGAAGCTTGGCCAGTAACCAATGGTCAACCCCGCGCCCGAGCCGAGCAACAAAAGCAACCCCGCTGCCAGCAAAACCCACTTGTTGCTGATGCGCCAGTCGTTGCGCAAGAGGGTGGTGTCCAACCAACAAACGACCGACATGAACAGCCAGAAAAGTCCAGCGACTTTCAAGGTACAAGCCAGCCATGTCAAACCAAACAGCAGCAATTGAAAGAACAAGGAGCAGATCAAACAAGGGTTGCCTGTATCGATCACGTCCTCGTGGTCTTGCGAACGGGGCGCGGGCGCTGGATTGGATTCGTTCGATGCGCTGATTTGATCTAAAGGTGTATCTGGCTCTGGTGGTTTGAGCTCCACCGATTCATCCAACAGTCCGTAGGCGAGGCCTTGCAAGCGTCCATGCCGTTTGAGCTGGCCTCCCGCAGATCCCTCGTTGTCGGCGGTTTGGGTCCACTGATGGAGGCGGAAATTTTTAAGGCCGACACGGCTGACGCCCTCAGGTGTCTGCACATCGACAGGAAAAAGCAAGGGCTCGGTGAATGGGCGGACCTCATTGCGAGCCACACTGACAGGAGGGGTGTCGATTTTGCGGGGGTTTTTCAAATACCCGTGCTTGAATTGGATATCGTAGAAAACGGGTTGTCCGGTCAGACCCAATGAATGGCGTTGAGCGGGCTGCAAGATGCCCTCGTAGTCGCCGTCAAACTCGCCGCAAAGCCAAGTGCCCTTGCTGTCCTCCGTTGCAACAGACAGGTTGAGTTTGAACCAACTGCCTTGTTCACTGTCCCACCAGTCATATGTGCCCTGGTGGCAGGAGGAGCAATGGATGTCCGGGCTGTTCAGTGCGGTTTGCGGCTCGCCGCAACCATTGCAAATGAGAGCGACCCTTCCGGAGAATGGATCGAGAGTGAAATGGCCAGTACCACCGGGCCCACACTTCTGACACGCAGGCACCAGTGGGGTGTTTTCGGTTTCACACCTGAAGCACACGTACTGGTAATTTCGTGTCGAGGTCATCTCATGATTTTGCTGAATTTGTTATTTTTAATGTAACAGAGTTAGATGTGAAACGCTGCCAAAGCGCCCACCACCACGCCAATGGCACCCGCGCCGTACATCACGTACTCGAGCCACTTGCGACGCGACAGCAGGGCAATCGCTGCCATGGCGATCGACACCTGCAGCACGGTGGTCGCTTGCGCCCAGCGGTGGTGCTGGTGCATTTGCTCGTCAGAGGCTTCGTCCCAATGCTTGGAGTCGGCTTCGAGCTTTTCGGCGGCGGCCTTGATTTCGGCTTTTTCGCCTTTGTAGCGTTTGATTTCGTCCTGGTAGAACTCCCTCTTGGCAGGGGCCAGTTCCATGGCCAGCTCGCTCAGGTTTTGCTTGCTGCTCTTGGCCTGGTAGTAGTTCCACTGGTTGGAGGCTTCGGTCTTCTTGATGGCCGCGTTGTTCTTGTACAGACCGGCATTGGCCTGAGTTGCGCCGCCCATGTAGCCAAAAATCGCACCCACCGTGGCAATCACCGCGGTGAACATGGCGATCGAGCTGGTGTGGCCATCGCCGTGGCCTTGGGCTGCATGCTCGAGCTCGTGGTCGTGGGGGCCGTGAACGTGAAAACCTTGTCCGGACATGTTGTCTCCTCAGATGGATTGTTGGTAGCGTACAAAACTGAAAGGCAGGCCATTGGCCGCCAAATGGGATTCTCTTTGCACTTCGTGCCACCGGGATGACAGTGTGGGCGCGAACGCGTCACCATCAAAGTCGGCGTGGATTTCGGTGACGACAGCGGTGCTGGCCAGTGGTTCTGCCTGGCGGTAAATTTCAGCGCCGCCCATGATCCAGGCGTCGGCCACATCGCCGCACAGGCGCATGGCGTCTTCGATCGAGTGGGCACGCAAAGCGCCTTCGGCTTGCCAGTCGGCTTGGCGTGTGATGACGATGTTCAGGCGACCGGGCAGAGGGCGGAATCGGGCGGGCAGCGAGTCCCAAGTCTTGCGGCCCATGATCACGGGCTGGCCCAGCGTGACGCGCTTGAAGTGCGCCAAGTCTTCGGGCAGGTGCCAGGGCATTTGTCCGTCTTTGCCAATCGTGCCGTTGCGGGCGCAGGCATAAATCAGGTGCAGCTTCATTCAGCCTGACCTCAGACAGCCACGGGGGCTTTGATGGCGGGGTGGTGTTCGTAACCCACGACTTCGAAGTCTTCGTAGGCGTAGTCAAAAATCGAAGCGGGTTTGCGCAAGATGCGCAGCGTCGGGTAAGCCATGGGCGCGCGGCTCAGCTGCAGCTCGACCTGCTCATGGTGGTTGCTGTAGATGTGGCAGTCGCCACCCGTCCAGATGAAGTCGCCGACGTCCATGTCGCACTGCTGCGCGATCATGTGGGTGAGCAGCGCGTAACTCGCGATGTTGAAAGGCACGCCCAAGAAGATGTCTGCGCTGCGCTGGTAGAGCTGGCAGCTGAGTTTGGCTTTCTCACCGGGGTTTTGCGGCGGGGCCACATAAAACTGGAAGAAAGCGTGACATGGCATGAGCGCCATCTGGTCCAGCTCGGCCACGTTCCAGGCGCTCACGATGATGCGGCGCGAATCGGGGTTGTTTTGGAGGGTGTCCATGACCTGCTGGATTTGGTCAATGTGGCCGCCGCCGGGCGTGGGCCAGTTGCGCCACTGCACGCCATACACCGGGCCCAGATCGCCATCTTCGCGTGCCCACTCGTCCCAGATGGTGCAGCCGCGTTCTTGCAGCCACTTCACGTTGCTGTCGCCACGCAAAAACCACAACAGTTCCACGATGATGGCCTTCAAAAAGACCTTCTTTGTGGTGACCAGTGGAAAGCCTTCGTTCAAATCAAAGCGCATCTGGTGACCAAACACGCTCTTGGTGCCGGTGCCGGTGCGGTCACCCTTTTGCACACCCGTCGTGTAGACGTGGCGCATGAAGTCTTCGTACTGGCTGCGGACAGGGCGATGGAGGTGGAGGTCTGGGGTGCTCATGGGCACAAGTTTAATGGACTTGCCCCCCAAGGCGGGCGAGCAAAGGGTCAGGTCACATCATGCCCCGTGCTGGCGTTCCAGATCTGGGTCCATTGCTGAACGCTCAGGCGCAGTTGCGTGGCCGTGACGGCTTCTTGCAGCCCGGTGAGTCGCCCCGTGCCGGTGACCAAGTGCGGCAGGCTGGGGTGGCGCAGCACCCAGGCGTAAGCGGCTGTGGCCAAACTCACGCCGTGCGCGTCGGCCACGGCCTCAAGGGCCACCCGTGTAAGCGCGGCTTGCTCGCCCGGGTCGCTGATCAGGCGCCCGCCCGCCAGCGGCGACCAGACCATGGGCCTGCGGCGCAATCGCTGGGCCTGGTCCAGCGTGCCGTCCAGCAGGGCGGTGGTGTGCAGGGCCGACAGCTCGATCTGGTGGGTGGCCAGCGGGATTCGGCTGTCGAGCAGCTCAAACTGCTGCACCGAGTGCTTGCTCACGCCAAACTCCAGCACCTTGCCTTCGCGCTGCAAGGCTTCAAAGCATCGGGCCACTTCGTCAGCGTCCATCAGCGGGTCCGGGCCTTGGATCAGCAGCAGGTCCAGCCGATCGGTGCCCAGCGCTTTCAGGCTGTCTTGCACACTGGTGCGGATGTGCTGGGCTGTGGTGTTGTAGTGCTTGAGGCTGTGCTCGGGCCGCTGGCTTGAATGCAGGGCGATGCCGCATTTGCTCACCATTTGCATTTGTTGGCGCAGGGCCGGCTTCAGCCGCAAGGCCTCGCCAAACAGGTCCTGCACCGCGCAGTCGCCATGAATGTCAGCATGGTCGAAACTGGTGATGCCCAGTGCCAACGCGTCTTCGATCCAGACCAGGCGTTCAGCAGTTGTCAAATTCCAGCGGGCCATGTGCATGGTCCCGGCCACGATGGTGGACAGGTTCATGCGAGCACTTTGCGGGGGTTCAGAATGCCTTGCGGGTCGAGGGCGCGCTTGATGGCGTGCATCATGGCCAGGGCCGTGGCGTCTTTGTAGTGGGGCAGTTTGCCGGCCTTGAGTTCGCCTACGCCGTGCTCGGCGCTGATGGAGCCCTTGAAGCGCGTGACCTGCTCAAACACCAGGGTGTTGACGCGTTCTTCCCAGTCGCGCAAAAAAGCCTGGCCGTCTGCACCTTCGGGGGCCTGCACGTTGTAGTGCAGGTTGCCGTCGCCCAGGTGGCCGAAGTCCACCAAGCGCACGCCCGGAATGTGCTCTGTCAGCAGCGCGTCGGTCTCGGCCACAAAAGCCGGAATGCGCGAGACCGGAATGCTGATGTCGTGTTTGATGTTCAGGCCTTCTTCGGCCTGGGCCAGTGGGATGCTTTCGCGGATGTGCCACAGACCCCGCGCTTGGGCGATGTTTTCGGCCACCACAGCATCACTCACACAGCCTGCCTCCATGGCTGCTTCGAGCAAGGCCTCGAATTGGCCTCGGGCGTGGGTTTCGCTTTCGCTGTCCGAGTTTTCAAGCAGCACGCACCAAGGGCCGTCTTTGAACAGCGGCACCCGCAGCTGAGGGTAGTGTTTGTCGACCAGGCTGAGGGCGAATTGCCCCATGACCTCAAAGCCTGTGAGGCCGGGGCCGAGTTGTTGATGTGCCAGGCCCAGCAGCTTCACCGCCGCCGCCATGCTGGGCACGCCCGCCCAGGCTGTCAGCTGCACGGCGGGCAGGGGGTACAGCTTCATGGTGGCCGCGGTGATGATGCCCAGCGTGCCTTCGCTGCCGATCATCAGGTGTCGCAGGTCGTAGCCCGTGTTGTCCTTGCGCAGTCCCGTGAGGCCGTGCCAGACCTCGCCGCTGGCGGTCACGACTTCCAGGCCCAGGCAAAGGTCGCGGGTGTTGCCGTATCGCACCACTTGGGTGCCGCCCGCGTTGGTCCCCAGGTTGCCGCCAATGGTGCAGCTGCCCTCGGCAGCCAAGCTCAATGGAAACAGCAGACCTTCTTTTTCAGCGGTGTCATGCAGGTTCTGCAGCACGCAACCGGCCTCCACGGTCATCGTCAGGTTGTCCTTGTCGATGGCCCGCACCGCGTTCATGCGGGTCATGCTCAGCACGACCTGGGTGCCCGAGTTGTCGGGCACCGAGCCAACCACCAGGCCCGTATTGCCCCCTTGCGGCACGATCGAGGTGCCTGCGGCGGCGCAGGCTTTGACCACGGCCGCGACTTCGGCCGTGGATGCTGGTCGCACCACCGCCAGAGCCTGGCCCCGGCTGCGTTTGCGCCAGTCCTGCTCCCAGGCGCTCAAGTCGGTGCGGGGATCTTCATGGGTGAGCACATGGGCATCGCCACAAATGCCGCGCAAGGTGTTGATCAAGGCGTTCATGCCGTCTCCGATGGCGAGGTGGCTGGGGTCAGGGCTTCCTGCTCCAGCCGCACGGCCTGAAAACGCCAGCGCACATGCAGTGTGCAGGCCACAAACAAGGAAAGGCACAGCAGACCTTCGAGCATGGCCAGGCCAGACGACGGCCAGCGGTCGCTCCAGCTGCGCACGGCGGCTTCGGTGAAGTACAGCCAAATCACCAGACTGACCCAGCGGTAGGTGTACATGCGGTTTTTCAGCAACCCGGCCAGCGGGATGCACAGCGGCAGCACCTTGAGCACCCACCAGGAGCCGCCCGGACGCAGGGGCGCCAACCAAAGCTCCCAAACCAAGCACAAAAAGATCAGGCCGATCAGGCTGCCCGTGGCCAGCCAGCGGGTCAAGTTCACGCGTCGGCGGAGTGTGTCAGGGTTTGGGTTCATGGCGATGGCATCATAACGGGCATGCATATTCATTCTTCTCATGCGGGTTGGCGCGAACAAATGCTCGGGTGGTGGCAAGAAATCGCAGCCGTGCCTTGGCGACAAATGGCCTCTATTTTGTGGGGGCGCTTTCGCGACGCCCGTTTGGGGGTCAGTGCCAGCTCGCTCACCTTCACCACTTTGTTGGCATTGGTGCCTTTGTTCACGGTGGGCCTGGCCTTGTTTGCGGCCTTTCCGATGTTTGGCAAGTTCCAAGACTCGATTCAGCGCTGGCTGATCGACAGCCTGGTGCCCGACAGCATCTCGCGCCAGGTGCTGGGCTACCTGACTCAGTTCGCTCGCAAGGCCGCTCGCCTGGGCACGATGGGCCTGGTGGCCTTGCTGGTGTCGGCCATCGCCTTGATGGTGACGATCGAGCGCACCTTGAGCCAGATCTGGCGGCTTGACCGTTCCCGCCCCTTGCCTCAACGCGTGTTGCTTTATTGGTCGGCCATCACCTTGGGGCCTTTGCTGCTGGGCGCGAGCCTGGCCATCACGTCCTATGTGCTGTCGGCCTCGCGAGACGTGGTGGACGCGCTGCCTTCTGCTTTGCGCTGGCTGCTAGACAGCTTCGAGTTCGTGCTTCTGGTGCTGAGCGTGAGTGGCCTGTATTTTTATGTGCCCTACACAAGGGTTCGATGGCGGCATGCGCTCACGGCGGGCTTGCTGGTGGCCTTGGGCATCGAGTTGGCCAAGAAGATACTGGCGGTTTACCTGACCCAAATTCCAACGTATTCGACCATTTACGGGGCCTTTGCGGCTGTGCCGATTTTGCTGGTTTGGGTCTATGTCGCCTGGGTCATCGTGCTGTTGGGGGCTGTGGTGGCCGCCACACTGCCCGAGTTGGGACGTCAGGCTTGGCGCAAATCTGAAGGGGCGGGTTGGCACTTCAAGGTGGCGCTGGAGTTGCTGGCGGCATTGCACAGCGTGCGCGGCCAAGAAGAGCGGGGCTTGAACCTCACGCGCTTGTCGATCAAGCTGCAGGTCGAGCCGAGTGTCTTGGCTGGACTGCTGACCCAATTGCAAGCGTTGGACTGGGTCGGTACGCTGCGAGAAGAGGGCGGCATGGCCGATGCCAGGCATGTGTTGTTGATCGAGCCAGAAGCCACTCCGCTGGCACCGTTGGTGGATTGTTTGTTGCTCTCGCACGGGGCCCCAATCGAGCCTTTGTGGCGCGCCATCCGACTGGATCAGGCTCGGGTGTCAGAGGCCTTACCCCGCATGTGATGCCTTCTTCAGAAAGCGATCTTGCGGGTCCACATGTCCTTGTACATGACCCAGTCACCCATGAAGCTGTAGAGCGGACGCTTGAAGCTCGCGGGCTTGTTTTTTTCAAAGCCGAAGTGCCCGAGCCAAGCGCAGCCGTAGCCACACAAGAGGCCGTATGCCAGGTACTGAGGCTTGCCTGAGACCAGCAACATGCCCAAGCACACCAGCGACAAGGTGCTGCCTAAAAAGTGCAGTCGTCGGCAGGTTCGGTGGCTGTGCTCGCTCAGGTAAAAAGGATAGAACTCTGCAAAACTGTTGTGTCTGATTCGTGTGTCGGTGTTGTTGGCGTCCATGTCTTGTCTCCTGGTGTGTTTCAGTGCGTCGCGAACGGGGCGTTCAAAAAGCCCCTGAAGCGTGCCCGGCCACCGCGCACCGGGGCCTGGATGAGCCGGTAATTTGGAAACCGCTGCAAAAAGCGGCCAATCGCAATGCGCCCCTCCAGCCGCGCCAGGCTCAGGCCCGCGCACTGGTGCGGTCCAAATCCAAAGGCCAGGTGTTTGTTGCCTTCGCGGCGCAGGTTCAGCAACTCGGGCTCGGCGTATTGGGCCGGGTCACGGTTGGCCGCGCCGATGCACAGCGTGATCAGCGCACCTTCTGGCAAATCAACGCCCCCCACGGTGCAGGCTTTGAGCGCGCGGCGGTTGCTCAGCTGGTTGGACGACTCAAAACGCAGAAACTCGTCCACCGCCAGGGCCAAGGTGTGTTCGCGGGCTTCTTCGTTGGCAGCGGCTTGGAGGTCGGCCTGGAGCTGCTGGCGTTGTGCGGGCCACTCTTGCAAGGTGATGAGCGCGTTGCCGATCAGGTTGGTGGTGGTTTCGTGCCCGGCGTTGAGCAGGAACACGCAGTTTTGCAGCAGTTCGACTTCGCTCAGGGCTTCGCCACCCGTTTCTCCATCCTTTTCGCCCTGGATCAGGCGGGTCAGCACGTCCTGCTCGGGGTGGCCGGGCTTGCGCCGCCGCTCGGCCACCAAGCCGCGCAGGTAAGCCAGAAAGTCGATCACGCTTTGGTTGCCCAGGGCTTCTTGCGCGGGCGTGAGGCTGGGCTCCAGTGCACCCAAAATGGCCAGCGACCAGCCGCGCAAGGGCTCGCGCTCGGCATGCGGCACGCCCAGCAGGTTGCCGATGATCTCGACCGGAATGGCCGAGGCAAAGTCTTCGATCAGGTCGCCGCCGCCCCGCGCTTGGAGCCGGTCCAGCAAACTGTCCACCAGTGCGACCAGGCCAGGCGCCATGCCGTCGATGGCGCGGCGGGTGAGCGCGCCCATGATGATGCGGCGCACCCGGGTGTGCAGTGGTGGGTCGTTGAAGACCAGGCTGCTGGTGTGGTGCTCAAACAATGGCGCCACGCCGCCTGCAGTGGCGAAGGGCGGCGCGTTGTAGGGCGCGTGGTTGTATTTGGGGCCAAACTCCACTTGCTTGTCTGAGCTGAAGGCGTGCGCGTCGCGGTACACGGCCACCAGGTCGGCATGGCGGGTGAGTAAGTAGGCGCCGTCGGGCATGCGGTGCATGGGCGAATGCGCACGCAGGGCAGCATAGACGGGGTAGGGATTGGCCAAAAAGTCGGCGGGCAGCTGGCGCAGGTCGAGGCTGGCGGCTATCGCCTGCGCCCGTTCGACGCTCATGCTCGGAGTGATGGCCGAGGTGGTGTCGCTCAAAAAGTGCATGGGGGCAAAGTCATTTCAGGAAGTCGTTCAGGGCATGCAGCACACCATCAGGGGCTTCGGTCATCATCGAGTGGCCTGCGGACAGCTTGACCACCCGGGCGTTCTTCGCTTGGCTGATCAGGCTTTGCGCGGCTTTGGGAGGGGTCATTTGATCCTGGCTGCCAAGCACGAACAAGGTGGGGCATTGCACTTTTTCCATCGCCGCTTCGCCGCCCGCATAACTGTCACAGGCCTTGAAGCCGGTGAAGAACACGTTGACACGCGGGTTGCTCACCAGCATGCGGCGCATCAGGGCACGGCTGCCGCCATACAGCCAAGTGCCGGGGCCCAGCGCCGAGGGCGGTGGCGCCAGCATCGAGTGCGAGAAGGTGTTGACCATGTCGATGGCTTTCATGGGCGAGGACACCGAAGATTCGAGCAGAGCGGGCGACACGCGCATCGGAGAGGCCGTGCCCACCAGCACCAGGTGGCTCACACGCTCAGGCGCACGGGCTGCGGCCTCCAGCGCGATCAGCGAGCCAAAGCTGTGGCCGACCAGTGCGGCCTTTTGCACACCTGCGGTGTCCAGCAGGGCCAGGACGGCGGCGCTGGCGTCTTCGACGCTGGCAGGCGGCTCGCCACCACTTTTGCCTTGCCCTGGCAAGTCGATCGCCAGCACGTTCCAGCCGTGGTGGGCGAGGTAACGGCTTTGCAAAATCCAGACACTGTGGTCGTTGAGCACGCCGTGGATGAACACCACGGTGGGCTGGGCAGGGTTGAAGTTTTTGCCACCCGTGTAAGCGTAGATGTCGCCGATTTTCATGCTGCTTTCTCCGCAGCCTTTTCAGCTGATTTCAGAGCTTTCTTCAGGTCGTCGATCAAATCTTCCGGGTCCTCCAGACCGATCGACAAACGGATCGTGCCCGGGCCGATGCCGGCCGCAGCCAGAGAGGCGTCGTCCATGCGAAAGTGCGTGGTGCTGGCCGGATGGATCACCAGGCTTTTGGCGTCGCCCACATTGGCCAGATGGCTGAAGACCTTGAGTGCCTCGACGAAGGCTTTGCCTTGAGCACGGTTGCCCGCGATGTCGAAGCTGAAGACCGAGCCCGCACCGCGCGGCAGCAGCTTTTGAGCGAGCTGATGGCTGGGGTGGCTTTCCAGCATCGGGTGACCCACGCGGCTGACCAAGGGGTGTGCGGCCAGAAACTCGACCACCTTGGCGGTGTTCTCCATGTGGCGGGCCATGCGCAGCGGCAAGGTCTCGATGCCCTGCAAGATCAACCAAGCGCTGTGCGGGCTGAGACATGCACCAAAGTCGCGCAGGCCCTCACGGCGGGCGCGCAGCAAAAAGGCACCCACGGTGCTCTCCTCGCTGAAGACCATGTTGTGGAAGCCCTCATAACTTTCGGTCAGTTCGGCAAACTTGCCCGATTTGTCCCAGTCAAAACTGCCGCCGTCCACCAACAGGCCGCCAATCACGGTGCCGTGGCCCGACAAAAATTTGGTGGCCGAGTGGTAGACCAGATCGGCGCCGTGGTCAAAAGGTTTGATCAGCCAGGGCGAGGTGAGGGTGGAGTCCACCAGCAGCGGCACACCCGCTTCGTGGGCGATCTGGCTCACAGTGGGGATGTCCAGCACATCGAGCCCGGGGTTGCCCACGGTCTCGCCAAAGAACAGTTTGGTGTTGGGCCGCACGGCGGCACGCCAGGCGTCGATGTCGCCGGGCTTCACGAAGGTGGTCTCGATGCCAAAGCGCCTCAGGGTGTAGTGCAGCAGGTTTTGCGAGCCACCGTACAGGGCGGTGGAGGCCACGATGTTCGAGCCCGCGCCCATGAGGGTGGCCACGGCCAAGTGCAGCGCAGCCTGACCGCTGGCGGTTGCAATCGCCCCGATGCCGCCTTCGAGCGCCGAAATGCGCTGCTCCAGCACCGCGTTGGTGGGGTTGCTGATGCGGCTGTAGACGTGGCCTGCACGCTCCAGGTTGAAGAGGGCTGCGGCCTGGTCGCTCGACTCGAAAACGAAGGAGGTCGTCATGTGGATCGGCACGCCACGGGCCCCGGTGGTGGGGTCGGGCGCGGCCCCGGCGTGCAGCGCCAGGGTGTCAAAGCCAGGGTCGGCGTATCCGGACATGGCGTTTCTCCAATTCAGAAAGTTTCAGGCCAGCGCCATGCGCTGTTCTTGCAAGTGATTGTGGGCTATATTCAAGTGCAGGTCCTTACACAACGACCCTCAGGAGACAACACCATGAAAGTCAGCGACATCCTCCGCGTCAAGGGCAGCACCCTGTTCACGGCCCAACCCGATCAACCGCTTTCTGATGCTGTGAACTTCATGGCCGAAAAGGACTTGGGCTCGCTGGTGGTGATGGACAAGGGCGGTGTCACGGGCATGCTGACTTTCCGCGAAGTCATCCTGAAAGTGGTTGCCAATGGCGGGCAAGTGGGCACGGCCTCGGTGGGGGAGGCGATGGACGCCCAGCCCCTGACCTGCACGCCCGACACCGAAATCGACGATGTGCGCCGCATGATGCTTGAAAGCCATGCCCGCTACATGCCGGTCACGGATGGCGCCATGCTCATGGGCGTCATCAGTTTCTATGACGTGGCCAAGGCCGTGGTTGACGCCCAGAACTTCGAAAACAAAATGCTCAAGGCCTACATCCGCGATTGGCCCGATGGCACGGCATCTGAACCCGAACAAACCAAACTCTGACACCTTGGCCTGAACGCCTGGCCGCTCTGGGATAATCCACATCTATGAGCGGCAATACCTTCGGACAACTTTTCTCGGTCACCAACTTCGGTGAATCCCATGGCCCGGCCATTGGCTGCGTGATCGACGGTTGCCCGCCGGGCATGGACCTGTCGGAGGCCGACATTCAGCCCGATCTGGACCGCCGCCGCCCCGGCACCAGCAAATTCGTCACCCAACGCAACGAACCCGATGCGGTGCAGATCATTTCGGGCGTGTACCAAGGCAAGACCACGGGCACCCCGATCTGCTTGCTGATCAACAACACAGACCAGCGCAGCAAGGATTACGGCGACATCCTGCAGACCTTTCGCCCCGGTCACGCCGACTACACCTATTGGCGAAAGTACGGCCTGCGTGACCCGCGCGGTGGCGGCAGATCGTCGGCCCGCCTGACAGCCCCCATGGTGGCCGCAGGGGCCGTGGCCAAAAAATGGCTCAAGGCGCAATTTGGCACCACCTTTGTCGGCTGCATGACGCAAATCGGCGATGTGCCTGTTGGCTTTGAGGGCTGGGGCCATGTGCCGAACAACCCGTTTTTTGCCCCGGTGGCCGATGTGTCGGCGCTGGAGGACTACATGAACGCGCTGCGCAAGTCGGGCGACTCGTGCGGTGCGCGTTTGCGCGTGGTGGCCCGTGGCGTGCCCGTGGGTTTGGGCCAGCCGCTGTTTGACAAGATCGACGCCGACATCGCCTTTGCCATGATGGGCATCAATGCCGTCAAGGGTGTTGAGATCGGTGCCGGCTTTGGCTGCGTCACGCAAAAGGGCAGTACAGCCGGCGACTCGCTCACCCCCGAAGGCTTTGTGGGCAACAACGCGGGCGGTGTGCTGGGCGGCATCAGCACCGGGCAGGACATCGAAGTGTCCATCGCCATCAAGCCGACCAGCTCGATTTTGATTGCACGCGACACCATCGATTCGCAAGGCCACACGACGGAGGTCATCACCAAGGGCCGCCACGACCCTTGCGTGGGCATCCGCGCCACACCCATTGCCGAGGCCATGCTGGCCTTGGTGGTGATGGAGCATGCCTTGCAGCACCGTGCCCAGTGCGGTGAT
Source organism: uncultured Burkholderiales bacterium (assembly GCA_903822825.1). Lineage (GTDB taxonomy): Bacteria > Pseudomonadota > Gammaproteobacteria > Burkholderiales > Burkholderiaceae_C > Limnohabitans_A. The sequence goes on from CAIJQQ010000050.1 coordinate 13,088, forward strand.
GTGGTGCACGCGCTGGCCCCGATCGCGGCCGCCAAGCCCTGATGCTGCAAACCCGTCGGGCTTTGCTGCCCCAGGGCCAAAAAGCACTGCTGCCATTCGCAGCGTTGTCGGCCAGCTATTTCGCGCACATCGGCTTTTTCAATCCCTACCTGCCACTGTGGCTCAAGGAGATGGGTTTGGGCTTGGTGGCCATCAGCTTGCTGACCTCGGTGCAAGCTGCCACGCGCCTTTTTGCCCCCTACATCTGGGGATGGGTGAGTGACCACACGGGCGAGCGCGTGCGCCTGATGCGCTTGGGCGCGGCCGTGGCGCTGGCGTCGGCCTGCCTGTTGTGGTTGCAGCTCACACCGCTTTGGCTGGGGGTGGTGCTGCTGGTCATGTCCACCCACACCAGCGCCCTGATGCCCATGAGCGAGGCGGCCATGGCGCATTTGGTGAGCCAGGGTGGTGCATTTGACACCAAGCGCTACGGGCGCGTGCGCTTGTGGGGCTCGATCGGTTTCCTGGTCACCGTGTTTGTGGCGGGTGCCTGGTTCGAAGCCTTTGGCATGCAGCAGTTCCCGACCATGACCATTGTGAGTTTGCTGGCGGTGCTGCTTAGCGCAATGGCCTTGCCCGACCAAAAGGAGCCGGAGCACGCCGAGCAGGTGTCGGTGCCCGTGCGCAGTGTGCTGGCGCAACCAGCAGTGCGTTGGTTTTTTGTCAGTGCGTTTTTCCATGTGCTCTCGCACATCGGCATCTATGTCTTCTTTTCGCTCTACCTCGACGCCTTGGGCTACAGCAAGATCCTGATCGGTGTGATGTGGGCGGTGGCGGTGGTGGTTGAAATCGCCTGGTTCTTTTGGCAGTCGCGCTGGCTGCATTTGCTTGCGCTCACAGGCTGGATGCTCTTGTGTTCTGCGGCCATGGCGCTTCGCATGGTGCTCACCGCTGCTTGGGGCGATGTGCTCTGGGTGCTGGTGCTGGCGCAGGCCATGCATGCCCTCACGTTTGCGGCCCACCACACGGCATGCATCGCCTTGTTGTCTCACCACTTCCCGGGGCGTCTGCGTGGGCGTGGGCAGGCGCTGTTCACCGTGCTGGCCTATGGGTTTTCTGGTGTCATCGGGGGCTTGCTGGGTGGTTTGATCAGCGAGCGTTGGGGCTTGGCCTCGGTTTTTTGGGCGTCGGTGCTCACCAGCTTGGTGGCCATGGCCGCCGCTTGGAAGGTTTGGCGCCACCACCATCCTGCTGCCAAGGGGAATGCATGAGCCTCACACCCATTTTTTCGCCCATAACTTTGCCCATAACTTTGCCTGCATTTTTGCCGCCTGCAATGGCGCAGGCACTGGCCGATGGCCAGCGTTGCGTCACCTCGCTGGACGGCGTGCAACTGGTCTGGCACAGCTGGGGTGCGCCGAGCCGCCCAAGCTTGGTGCTCTTGCATGGCGGCAGTGGCAGTTGGTCGCACTGGGTGCGCAACATTGCGCCACTGCGTGATGCGGGCTGGCGTGTGCTGGTGCCTGATTTGCCGGGCTTTGGCGACTCGGATTTGCCGCCCGGCTGCAGCGATGTGCCCGACTTGCCTGTTCACCTGCACGCAGGCCTGCAGCAACTGGCACCACAAGGGCCTGTGCAAATCGTGGGGTTTTCGTTTGGGGGCATGACCGGGGCGTTGTGGCTGGCCGAGTACCCCGAGGACGCCGAGGCCTTGGTGCTGGTGGGCGCCCCCGGCATGGGCCTCACGGTGCCTGAGCGCATCCCGCTCAAGGGCTGGCGTCATCTGCCCACGCCCGAGGCGCAAGACGCCGTGCACCGCCACAACCTGATGGCCTTGATGCTCAAGCATCCCGAAAGTCTGGACGCGCTGGCGCTGGATTTGCACCGCGCCAATGTGCAGCGCGACCGCATGCCGCGCCGCAGGCTCTCGAGCACGCCCATCGTGGCCGAAGCACTGCCACGCATTGGGCCCCGTGTCAGCGCCATTTACGGCGAGCACGACGCCTTGTACACAGGCCGTCTGCCCGAAGTGCGCGAAACACTGGCGCGGCTGTCGCCCCACTGGGGCCAATGGCAGACCGTGCCGGGTGCAGGACATTGGGTCGTTTATGAAGCGGCTGAGGCTTTCAACGCAACGTTGTTGAAAGTATTGCCTTTGTAAGCTTGGCTGGCTGTGCAGGGGCTTTGCTTGGTGTGGGAGCGGCGCCCCCGCCGCGAAAGGGCTTGTGCTGACCACCACCCATCGCCCCGAGGGCGGGGCTTGAACATCACTCAGCCAGGAATGGCTGAAACGGCCGCCCGCAGACCCAGCAGGTAGCTGTCCACCCCGAACCCGGCGATCTGACCTTTGGCAATCGGCGCGATCACCGAGTGGTGACGGAACTCTTCACGGGCGTGGATGTTGGACATGTGCACCTCGATGATCGGGCACTGGAGGATGGCCAGCGCATCGCGGATGCCGTAGCTGTAATGTGTCCAGGCTCCGGCGTTGATCAGCACCGCCTGGGTGCCATCGGTGTGGGCGCGGTGGATGCGCTCGGCCATTTCGCCTTCGATGTTGGTCTGAAAGCACTCGACTTCGGCACCCAATGCTTTGCCCAGCGCCACGAGCTGAGCGTCAATCTCGGCCAGCGTCGTGGTGCCGTACTGCGCCGGGTCGCGCTTGCCGAACATGTTGAGGTTGATGCCGTTGAGGGTCAGAATTTTCATGGTGGTGTGCAAGGACTTGTGAACCTGAAACGCCATTGTCTGTCATTTGGGGCAAGATGGTGGGTGTTGACTCTTCGCCTGAACGGACGCCGCCATGACCACCACCCTCAAAATCGATTTTGTCTCTGACATTGCCTGCCCTTGGTGCGCGGTCGGGCTGTATTCCCTCGAAAAAGCCCTTGACCGCCTGCAAGGTGAAGTCCAGGTCGACATGCACTTTCAGCCCTTTGAACTCAACCCCCATATGCCTGCGGGCGGGCAGGACCTGACCGAGCACATCACCGAAAAATACGGCTCCACGCCCGAGCAGCAAGCGCTGATGCGCGAGAACATCCGCCAGCGCGGCGCCGAAGTGGGTTTTTCCTTTGCACCCGGTGGGCGGGGCCGCGTCTACAACACCTTCAATGCCCACCGCCTGCTGCACTGGGCGGCGGGGCAGGGCGAGGGCATGCAGCACGCACTCAAGAAAACCCTGCTGGCGTCCTACCAGGGCCGTGCCGAGTGCATTGAAGACGATGCCGTGCTGCTGCAGTCAGTGATGGACGCGGGCCTGCCCGTGCAAGCGGCCCGCGAGGTGCTGAGCAGCGAAGCCTTTGCCGACGAGGTGCGTGCCCAAGAGCGCTACTACCAGCAGGCGGGCATCCACTCGGTGCCAGCGATCATCATCAACGACCGGCACCTGATCTCGGGGGGGCAGCCCGCCGAGGTGTTCGAGCAAGCGCTGCGCCAGATCGCCGCGCAAAGCCAGCCCAGCGTGCAGGCCTGAGCCATGGCCGAGCGTTTACCAGTGCTGTTTGTTTCGCACGGCTCGCCCATGTTCGCCTTGAACCCGGGCAGCACGGGCCCGGCTTTGCTGGCCTGGGTGCAGGCGCATGCACCCGCTGAGCACTTGCGCGGCATCGTGATCATGTCACCGCACTGGATGACGCGGGGCCTCAGTGTCATGACACACCCCCACCCCACCACCTGGCACGACTTTGGAGGCTTTCCCCCTGCTTTGTACGAGTTGCAGTACCCCGCACCCGGAGACCCTGCGCTGGCCCAAAGGATGTTGGATTTACTGAGCGCAGCGGGCTTGCCTGCACAAGCCGACCCCTTGCGTCCGTTTGACCATGGCGCCTGGGTGCCCTTGCGGCACATGTTTCCCAATGCACGGGTGCCCGTGGTGCAGCTGTCTTTGCCCGCCGATGTGGCCACGTCTGATCTGTATGCCATCGGACAGGCCTTGGCCCCCTTGCGCGAAGAAGGCATCTTGCTGGTGGGTTCGGGCAGCATGACGCACAACCTCTTTGAGCTGCGCCCTGAGGAAGGCCCGACCGACCCCTATGTGACGGCCTTTTGCGGCTGGGTGCAAGACACACTCCAGCGCGGTGACCTGGCGGCCATGCTGGACTACCGCCGCACAGCACCGCAGGCCGATCGGGCGCATCCGACGGACGAACACTTCCGCACAATTTACTTTGCGCTGGGCGCGGCAAGCTGGGGTCAGGCGGACGGGCCCAAGCCCTCATACATCAGCCATGAAGTGATTTACACAACCCTGTCGATGGACGCTTTCAGCCTGCATTGAGCGCACCCCATGAACCCGACTGAACTGACCATTTACTTTGACGGCAGCTGCCCCTTGTGCCGCCGCGAGATCGCGCTGTACCAAGGTCTGCCCCCGCGCGAGGCGCTGCAATGGGTTGATGTGAGTGCAGGGCAGCCCTTGGGCGAAGGCTTGTCGTGCGAGGCGGCCATGCGGCGCTTTCATGTGCGCGAGCCCGGTGGTCGGCTGCTCAGCGGCGGGGCCGCTTTTGCCCGATTGTGGCGGGCTTTGCCGGGCTGGCGTGTGCTGGGTTGGTGTTTCGCCTGGCCACCGCTTTCATGGCTGCTGGAACTGACTTACCGCGCTTTTTTGCCCTTGCGGCCCCGGCTGCAGCGTCTGGCCAAACGTTGGTGGCGCGATCAGCAGACCTCGACATGAAGTCTGTGCTGGCTTGGATCTTTGCGATGCTTTGCATGGGCGCCGGGTTGGTGCACGCCCAGATGGGCGAGCGCGTGGTGCTCGATGGCTTGGGCGGTTTGCAGATCGACCGCACCGAAGTGACGATCGGGCAGTTCGACCGTTATGTGCAGGCCACGGGTGTGAGCACACGCGCCGAGCTGGAAGGCGGCGGGTTTGAATATGTGGGCGGTTGGCAGCGCCGGGCAGGCTGGAGTTGGCGGCAGCCCGATGGCGAGATTGCTTCACCTCAGCTGCCTGCGGTGCACCTCACGCACGCAGAGGCTGCAGCGTATTGCCGCTGGGCTGGGGGACGCTTGCCCACCGCTGCCGAGTGGCGCCGCGCGGCATTCACCGAACTGCGTGCAGCCCCGCCTGCGCCTTGGGTGCGTGGCAAGACCTACCCCTGGCCCACGGGTGACAGCCCACAAGGGGCCAACACCAGCGACCCCGACCCTTGGCCGCGCGCCGCCCCCGTGACGCAGACCCGCGCCGGGGTCAACGGCCTGCACGACATGGGGGCCAATGTGTGGGAGTGGGCCGCAGATGAGCGTGGCAACGAACGCCAGACCTTGGGAGGCTCCTGGTGGTATCCGGCCTACCAGATGAAGGCCGATGTGGAGGCTTGGAAACCGGCCGATGTGTACGTGGTCTACATCGGTTTTCGCTGCGTGTACGACGCAGGGGCCAAGCCATGACGCCAACGCTTTTTATGGGCATGTACAGCCTGAGCGAGGGCTACCGCGCCCTGGTGATCGGTGCCAGCGGGGCGCTCGGGCAGGCGTTTGTGCAGGCCTTGAAGACTGACCCGCGATGCGGTGAGGTGCAAGCCGTCTCGCGCGGGCAGCCCTGCGATTGGGACCTGAGCGACGCCCCCAGCCTGACAGTGTTGGCCGCGCAGCTGAAAGGCCCTTGGCACTTGGTGGTGGATGCCACAGGGGCGCTCACACTGAACGGCCACGGACCTGAAAAACGCTTGCAGGAACTCGATGCCGATCGCCTGCTGCACAGTATGCAGCTCAACGCGGTGGGGCCAGCCATCTTGATGCAGCAGCTCAGCGCACAACTGGCCCGGGGTGAGCGGGTCATCTGGGCCAAACTCTCGGCCCGCGTGGGCAGCATCGAAGACAACCGCAAAGGCGGCTGGTACGGCTACCGCGCTGCCAAGGCCGCACTCAACCAGCTTTTGCAGACCACCGCCATCGAGCTGGCCCGCCAGCGACCGCTGGCTGTGGTCGCAGCCCTGCAGCCCGGCACCGTGCGCTCGGCTTTGAGTCAGCCGTTTGTCGGTGACGAGGCTTTGGCCCCCGCGCTGTCGGCGCAGCGGCTGCTCGAGGTGCTGGACGCACTGGCCCCCCAAAGCCGTGCACAGTTTGTGGACCACCTGGGCCAGCCCATTCCCTGGTGATCGCGCTGCGATTTACCCCCAGTAACTGTGCGCCAAGTTGTGGATAACAGTTGGGACAAGCCTTGAAAATCGCATGCCTGTTGACCCGGCGGGCGGTGCCTTAAAAACAGGCGCTTTGCGGATCAGCCCAGTGCTTTGGCAATCTTGTGACGCTGCACCGTGGTCTTGGGGCACTGGCCTTTGGGCAACTCAAACCACTGGCGCACGTCGTTCTCCATGCCCACGCCGTGCATGAAGTTGTAAAGGGCTTTTTTGAGGCCCTCGCCCAGCAGGTCGTGGTCAACGCCCGGCGGCATGGGGGTGGGGTCCACAAAGCCCACATCGTTCTTGGCAAAGCTGCCTTCTGGCAGGGGCAAAAGCGTCACACCATAGGCTTGCGGGTTCAGCCCCACGGGAGAATGGACGGTGCATACAAAGCGGTGGAAAAAGCCGCTGTGGATGCAGCCGTTTTCAAACAATTGACGCACATACTCGAGCGCGTCCACCGTGTCTTGCACAGTCTGCGTCGGAAAGCCGTACATCAGGTAGGCGTGCACCAACACGCCCGCATCGGCAAAGCCTTTGGTGACCTGCGCCACCTGCTCGACCGAGACGCCTTTTTTCATCAGGGCAAGCAAGCGGTCGGACGCCACTTCGAGCCCGCCCGACATGGCGATGCAGCCGCTTTGCGCCAACAAGTCGCACAGATCGGGCGTGAAGGTTTTCTCAAAGCGGATGTTGCCCCACCAAGAAATTTGTACGCCCCGGCGCAGCAGTTCTTCGGCCAGGGCTTTGAGGGCTTTGGGCGGTGCGGCTTCGTCGACAAAGTGAAAGCCGGTTTGGCCCGTTTCGGCCACGATCTGCTCGATGCGGTCCACCAGGGTGCTGGCGTTGGCGGTTTCGTAGCGGCTGATGTAATCCAGGCTGACGTCGCAAAAACTGCACTTTTTCCAGTAGCAACCGTGCGCCACGGTGAGTTTGTTCCAGCGCCCGTCGCTCCACAGCCGGTTCATCGGGTTGAGCATGTCGAGCAATGACAGGTATTTGTGCAGCGGCAAGCCGTCCCAGGTGGGTGTGCCCACCTCTTCAAAGGCGATGTCGGGCTCTTGCAGGTTGATGTACTGCACTTGGCCAGCGTCGTTTTTGATGAAAGTGCGCTGCAGGCGCTGCGCGCTGCGCTGGCCTTGCAGGTGCTCGATCAGGCTGAGCAAGGGACGCTCGCCACCGTCGAGCGAGATGAAATCCACATGGTCGAAGACGCGGGCGTCTTTGAGTTCGCGCAACTCGGTGTTGACGAACCCGCCGCCCAGGCCGATGCGAATGCTGGGGTGCGAGCGCTTGATGCATTGGGCGATGCGAAATGCCGCATAGACCGAGCCGGGGAAGGGCACCGACAGCAGCACCAGCGTGGGCTGGTGGCGCTCAACGGCCTGCAAGGCCAAGCGCTCCAATGTGCGGTCGATCAGGTTGGGCGGCTCGGCCAAGGCTTCGGCCAGCGCGTGAAAGCTGGGCTGGCTGGCAGCCAAGCGCTCGGCGTAGCGTACGAATTCAAAACCTTCATCGACCGCGTCGCGCAACACATCGGCCAGGTCGTTCAAGTACAGCGTGGCCAAGTGCCGGGCGCGGTCGGTTTGGCCCAACGCACCAAAGGCCCAGCCGATCGGGTCGCCCGTGCCGTCGTCTTCGTAGGCGTCGAGAGCCGCAAAGCGTGGGCCCTCGGGCAAGAATCCCCGGCCTGCAACGCGGTGGCTCAGGGTGCTGTCGCGGCCTTGCAAAAAGGCGATCACCGGGTCGATGCTGACGGCGTAATCGTTGAAGTGGTCGAGAAAGAAATTCACCGGACCGGATCGCTCTTCGAGGGGCAAAGCCAGCGCTGCGTCGCGCAAATCGGTCAGCCCCTTTTTATTCAACAAGGCCAGCACCGTGGCAAGCGCCAGGTCCTCTTGCACCGCGTCAAAACCCCGTGAACGCAAAAAACCCGTCAGGTAAGCCGTGGACGGGTAGGGCGTGTTGAGCTGCGTCATCGGCGGGATGAGGCTCAAAACTTTGATGGGACTGGGGCTGGGCATGGTTTTTGGCAAGAAATCGTGGCCCAAAAGGCGTCTGTGAGCGGCAATTATCGCCCTCAGGCAGGGGTACAGGCCAGAAGGATGATTTCTTGTGGCTTAATCATGCTTTGCAATTTTTCTGGAGCCAAAGATGGGCAACAAAATCGTCACCGAAGCAGACCGTAAATTCACACCCCCATTGGCCGTCTTGCCTGGCGTGACCTTGCCAACCCATGGCCGCGGTCAGCGCGTGAGCCTGGAGCGTGGCGTGGCCACGCGCAGCAAAAAGAACCCTGGCAAGCGTTCGAAAAAAGGCGGTTGATTCCGTGGGTGCAGCCCGCATTGGCGCGGCTGCCCGAACCGAGCCACTGACCCACCGTCAGTGGCTTTTTTCATGAGCAGTGATCATCCCATTTCCACGGCAACGCCTTCGGTGTATGCCGCACTGAGGGTTCAGGCAAGCCCTGACGCGACATTGAGCGCGGCCCAGCAGCGCTTCAACGCACTGCTTGAACGCATGGAGGCCTTGTCTGTTCAGGTGGATCGCTTGCAGGCTTGGTCTGATCGGCACCGCCACACGCATGTGCAGGCGCTGTACCAATCGGCGCAGCAAATGCGCGCCTTGCGGCACAGCCTGCTGGTTTTCTTGCATGACCAGCTGCAAGGCGAGGCACTGACGGCGCAGCAGCAGCGCATGGCCCGCACCCAGGTGCGCGCTTTGATCGAGCAGCTCGCGACCAGCACCGACCCGCAGTTTCAGGCTTTGGCCGAGTTGTACCGCCTGGACGAGGACGATCTGGCCGAAGAGCGCGCCCAAGAGGCCCTGCGATTGCGGGAGCGGATCGAAGAGGCGCTTGGCCAGCCCATCCACAACGCGAACCAGTTCCAGACGCCCGAAGAGATGATGGCTGCGGGCATGCGCCAATGGCAGCGCCAGCAGCAGGCCGACGATGAGCGCAAAGCCGTCAAGCGGGCCGCACGCAAGGCGCTCAAAAAGTCTGCGGCGCATGTGTCGGCCCAAGCCCAGCAGGCAGACGCCCGCGGCGTGATCCGCATCATCTTCCGCCAGTTGGCCAGTGCATTGCATCCGGACCGCGAGCCCGAGGCGTCAGAGCGCGAGCGCAAGACCGCGCTGATGAGCGAAGTCAACGCGGCCTACGAAAAAAACGACCTTGGCACCTTGCTGCGCTTGCAAATGCAGGCGACCCTGACCGGTGCCGCAGGTGCTTCGCGTTTGGCAGATGACAAGCTTGCGGCCATGTGCCAGCTGCTCAAGGCGCAAGTGACGGCACTCGAAGACGATCTGGCACAAATGGAGTTCACTTTGACGCGCGATCTGTGTGTGCCCGTGAGCGCTCAGCTGTCGGAGGCGGTCATGACGCAGGCACTGAAAGCCCTGCAGGCCGACCAGCGCCATGGGGTCGACAGTTTGTCAGCCGATCTGCGCCGAATTCAAAACGAGGTCGAGCTCAAGCGATGGCTCAAAGAACAAAGCCGGGCTTTCAAAGCCACTTCTGCATGAAGCTGGCTTGACCCGCCGCCGGGTCGAGCGCGTAAGCTGCAAAGCCAAAGCGCAGGTAGCTCGCCAAGGCGCGTGCGTTGCCTGTCAGCACCTCGAGCGTGAGCTTGCAGCAGCCACATGCCCGGGCGTGCTCTTGGGCCGCCGCCAGCAAGGCCTGCCCCACGCCCGCGCCCCTGTGCTCGGGCAAGACGGCGATGTCGTGGATGTTCATGAGTGGCTGGGCCTTGAAGGTCGAATAGCCCTCGATGCAGTTGATGAGGCCCACCGGGACATCGCCCAGCCATGCGATGAAGCTGGTCGCCGTGGGGCGCGCGGCCAGGTCGTCGCACAGGCGGTCTTTCACATCCTGCGCCAGCCCCTCGCCGCCGCCCATCGGGTCGCGGGCATAGGCGTCGAGCAGGACCACCAGCGCTTGGCGGTGGGTGGGGTTTTGGTAATCAACGGGCAGGACGTGCAAGGGCATGGCTCAGGCCGCTGCTGGTGTGGCAGCTGTCAAGAATGATCGGGCATTTTGCCCCATGCCCTGCAACACATGCCCGGCCAGTTGGTGGGCGGTGATGGCCGAGAGCGTCCAGCCCAGGTGGCCGTGCCCTGTGTTGTAAAACACATTGGCTTTTTTGCCAGCGCCCACGCGCGGCAGCATGTTGGGCATCATGGGGCGCAGACCAGCCCAAGGCACCACGCGGCGGGTGTCGATGCCCGGGAAGCACTCGTTGACCCATTTGACCAACGGCTGGATGCGGTCGGCACGGATGTCCAGGTCGATGCCGTTGAACTCGGCGGTGCCCGCCACGCGGAAGCGGTCGTCGCCCAAGCGGCTGGTGACCAGTTTGGTCTCGTCGTCGAGCAAGCTCACCTGCGGCGCAGCGGCTTGGCTGGCGGCTTCGGGCATGTTGACCGTGATCGAGTAGCCCTTGACGGGGTAGATGTTCAGGCGGTCGCCCAGCTGCGCGGCCAAGCGGCGGCCATGCACGCCAGCGCAGACCACGATGCCATCAAAGGTGAGTGTGTCGACTTGGCCTTGGTGCTTGACCTGCACGCTGGCGATCTGGCTGTCAGACTGCACGTTCAGCACTTCGTGCTCGGTGAGGAACTTCACACCCAGGCGCTCGCAGGCCTGGGCCAAGCCAAAGGTGAACTTGTGGATGTCACCGGTGGAGTCGCTCTCGGTGAAATAACCGCCGTGGTACTGGCCTTGCAGCGTGGGCTCGATGGCTTTCATTTCTTCGGGTGTCACGGCGCGGCGAGGCAAGCCGCCTTGTGCCAACAGTTTGGAGACTTCGCCCGCGTGGTCAAAGCCCTTTTTGTCGCGGTAGATGTGCAAGATGCCTTCGCGCTTGTGGTCGAACTCGATGCCCTCGGCCTTGGCCCAGGCAAAGTGGTGCTCGCGTGAGGCGATGGCCAGTTGTGCCGTGGCGATGGTGTTGTCTTTGTACTTGGGGATCGCGGCCACGAATTCGGCCATCCAGCTGAGTTTGTGCCAAGTGGGGGCAGGGCTCATCAGCAGTGGGGCGTCGCTTTTGAGCATCCACTTCAGGCCCTTGATGATCGTGGACGGGTGGGTCCAGACTTCGGCGTTGGAGGCCGACAACTGGCCGCCGTTGGCATAGGACGTTTCCATGCCGGGATAGCGGTTTTTTTCGATCAGCGTGACCTGGATGCCTTGTTGCGCCAGGGCATAGGCGGAAGTGACGCCAGTGATGCCGCCGCCAACGATGACCATGTGCTTTTTGACAGGATGTGTCATGGGAGTTCTCTCGATGCAGTCTCAAACCAGTGGGCACGCAGCACACCCCATGTGTGCTGCATGACCCCCTCTGTTTGAAACCTGAGAGATTCACTGGGCGCTTAACCCAGCTTGCTCCTGCGGTGGGCCGGGATGACGAATCCCGGTCGCTCTTCAGAGTGCTTTGTCCACTGCGGTCCTTTTGCCTGAGAGTTTCCGGGGTGGTTGCTCCTTCGGCGTCGAAGGCCATGGGCCTCCAAGCTCTCCCGCAGTGAACGCCGAATTTGCATCCGGCTGTGGTGGCGGTTGCAAAACCAAATCCACCGATGGAAATTATAGACCCAGGAAGCGCGTGCCAGTCAGTCCCGCTGGCTCAGAGTGTTTTTTGGTAGGCCGCTTCGTCCATCAGGCCATCGAGGTCACTGCGTTGCGTGAGCTTGACTTTGAAAAACCAGCCTTGGCCCAAGGGGTCGGAGTTGGCAAGCGATGGGTCAGCGCGCAAAGCCTCGTTGACTTCGGTGATTTCGCCGCCCGCAGGCATGTGCACATCGGCCGCGGCTTTCACAGACTCCACCACCCCGGCCACTTCTTTGGCTGCGAATGCTTTGCCAATGGCCGGCAGATCGACAAACACGATGTCGCCCAGGGTGTCTTGGGCGTGCACCGTGATGCCCATGGTGGCGGTGTCGCCAGCCTCACCGAGTTGGAGCCAGGTGTGATCGTCAGAAAAAAGCAAGGACATGGGCAGTTGAATGAAAGGGGTCTTGAATCAAGAAACGCCCCGAAGGGCGTTTTGTTTTTGAATTATAGGCAGGCTTACTTGAAGCCCATCACATGCGGCAGCCAGTTCGACAGCGCAGGCACAAAGGTCAGCAGCACCAGCACCACGCCGTGTGCCCACAGGAAGGGCTTGAGCTCGCGCGTGAGCTCAGACAGCGGCACCTTGGACACGTTGGACGTCACAAAAAGCAGCCCGCCCACGGGCGGCGTGATCATGCCCAGGGTGAGGTTGTAGATCACAATCATCGCGAAGTGGATCGGGTCCACACCGAGCTTGGCGGCCACAGGCGCCAGGATGGGCACCAGCACCATCACACCTGGCAAAGGCTCAATGAAGATGCCAAAGATCAGCAAGAACACGTTGATCACGATCAGGAAGCCCCAGACGCTCAGGTTCATGCCCGAGATCCAGTTGGCCACAGTCTGCGGCATGCCCTCGATGGTCAAAATCCAGGCGAACGAGGCCGATGTGCCAATGATCAGCAGCACCGAGGCCGTGAGCAAAGCAGAGCGCGAGAGGATGTCGGGCACCGCCTTCCATTCGAGCGTGCGGTAAACGTACTTGCCGCAGATGAGCGCGTAGAAAACAGCCACCACAGACGCTTCGGTGGGGGTGAACCAGCCTGCGCGCATGCCGCCCAATATCAGCACGGGCAACAAGATCGCGGGCAGGGCCTTCCAAGTGGTCGAGAGGATTTCCGCCCCCGAAGGCAATTGACCGTCACCCTTGTAGTTGCGCTGCTTGGACACGTAATAGTTCACGACGCACATGGCAGCCGCGATCAAAACACCGGGGATCAAACCTGCGATGAACAAGGCGCCCACCGAGACGTTGTCGTCGGCCAGGGCGTAGATGATCATGATGATCGACGGCGGAATGATGGGCCCCACGATGGCTGTGGACGCAGTGAGCGCTGCGGCGTAGGGGCGGCCGTAGCCCGCCTTGTCCATCATGCGGATCAGCATGGAGCCGGGGCCGGCAGCGTCGGCCAGAGCCGAGCCCGAGATGCCCGAGAAGAAAGTGAGCGACACCACGTTGGTGTAGCCTAAGCCGCCGCGCTTGTGGCCAACAAATTGGCCCGCGAACTTGAGAAGCACCTCGGTCAGCGAGCCTCCGCTCATGAGTTCGGCGGCCAAAATGAAGAAGGGCACCGCCATGAGCGGAAAGCTGTCCACGCCCGTGAAGGTTTCTTTCAGCAATGCCAGCATGGGGTAGGCGTCGGACAACACCAAAGCCGTCACGGTGGACAGGCCCAGGGCAAAGGCCACGGGCACGCCAATGGCCAGGTAAACGCATGCGGAAATCAGGAGGATCAGGCTGGCGCTCATAGGGATGCACTCGCGGTGGCGTCAAAGTGGGCGTCGCTCGCAAACTCGCGGTGAGTGATGTAGTTGCGAACGATCAGCAGCCAGTGGACCAAGGTCATGGCCATGCCCAAGGGCAGAGCCAGGTAGATCCAGGCGATGGAAATTTGGGTGGCAGGGGTGATCTGGTACTGCGTGCGGTCCATGTAATCGAGGCCAAACCAGATGCAGAACACGCAAAAGCAGGTGATCAGCAAGGCGATCAGAGCGCGCAAGGCCTGTGCGACTTTGGAGGGCAAGCTGTCTTGCAAGTTGTCAATGGCGATGTGGCCGCCGTAGCGAAGCACAGGTCCGCAGCCGATGAAGGTCAGCCAGATCATCATGTGCCGAGCCACTTCTTCGGCCCACTCGATCGATTGGTTGGTGGTGTAGCGCAACACCACGTTGGTGAAAATGATCACCGACATGACGGCCAGCATGATGATCAGCATCCAGCGGTTGGCTGCGAGGAAATAGTCTTCGAATTTTTTCATTGTTCTGTGGCCTTTCAAAGACCGTTGCCCATCAAAAAGGCCTGTGCAACTCCCGTTGACACAGGCCTGTCCTGTCAATTCAGAAAATCAGCGCACTTCCTGGATCTTGCGGATGTTGTCAGCGCCAAACTCCTTGGAGTAAGACACATAGGCAGGCACCAAAGCGTCTCGGAAGGCCTGGCCGTCCACTTTGCGCACCACGCTCATGCCGTCTTTTTCAAGTTGAGCAATGCCGTTGTTCTCGTCGTCATTGACCTTCTTGCGCTGAGCGACTTTGGCTTTTTGCGCGGCATCGTAGAACACCTTTTTGTCTGCATCCGAGAGTTTGTTCATCAGACGGGGCGAGGTGATCAGCAGGCCGGGAGAGTAAACGTGACCGGTCAAAGACAGGTACTTTTGAACTTGCGAGAACTTGGAAGCCAGGATCACGGGGATGGGGTTTTCCTGACCGTCCACGGTGCCCTGCTGCAAAGCGCCAAACACCTCAGGGAAGGCCATGGGCGTGGGCTGGATGCCAAAGGTCTTGTAGCCGTCCATGTGCACCTTGTTTTCCATGGTGCGCATCTTCAGGCCTGAGGCATCTGTGGGCTTGACGATGGGGTGCTTGTTGTTGGTCATGTGGCGAAAGCCGTTCTCGGTCCAGGACAGGGCCACCAGGCCTTTGGAAGGGAACTTGGTCAGGATGTCCTGGCCAATCGGGCCGTCCATCACCTTGCGCGCGTGGTCATAGTCACGGAACAGAAAGGGAATGTCGACGATCTTGACTTCGGGCACAAAGTTGCCCACAGGGCCGGTAGAGGTGTTGACCATGTCCAGCGTGCCCAGTTGCACGGCCTCGATCATCTCGCGCTCACCACCCAGCGCGCTTGCAGGGAACTGCTGGCACTTGTAGCGGCCTTGGGTGCCTTTTTCGATGTCTTCACAAAACACAGTGGAGCCCACGCCGTAGTGCGAGGAGGCTGCCGTGGCGTATCCGAGTTTGAGCACGGTTTGTGCCGAAACGGCACTCATCAATCCGATGGCCAGACCTGTGCCGATGGCCCATTTGTTCAGTTTCATTGAAATTCTCCTTTTGAAAGTGTGATGCAGTCGAGGGCAGCTCAACTTGTCATACAAATTTGATTATCAGCGCCCCACGCGTCACACCCATAAGGGTTTTCGCGAAGGTGGGATGCCCATGATACGGGGGCGCTCCAAAAGAGCTTCCCCGCTGGTTGGGAATGAGCTCACATGCCCGAGTAGTTGGGGCCACCGCCCCCTTCGGGCGTCACCCAAACGATGTTTTGCGTCGGGTCCTTGATGTCGCAGGTCTTGCAGTGCACGCAATTTTGCGCATTGATCTGCAGACGGTCGCTGTTGTCTGCGTTCTTGACGAACTCGTACACGCCAGCCGGGCAATAGCGGGCCTCGGGGCCTGCATATTTGGCCAGGTTGATGTTCACCGGCACGGACGTGTCTTTGAGCGTCAGGTGGGCCGGTTGGTTTTCTTCGTGGTTGGTGTTGCTGATGAAGACGCTGCCCAAGCGGTCAAAGGTCAGCTTGCCATCGGGCTTGGGGTAATCGATTTTTGGGCAATCGGCCGCAGGTTTCAGATACGTGTGGTCGGCCTTGTCGCGGCGCAGCGTCCACGGGATGTGCCCGCGCAGCACGAACTGCTCGAAACCATTCATCAGGGTGGCGACCGTCAGGCCCTTCTTGAACCAGGTCTTGAAGTTGCGAGATTTGTGGAGTTCGGTGTAGAGCCAGCTGGCTTCAAAGGCCTCTGGGTAGGCTTCAAGCTCGTCGTGCTGGCGGCCCGCCACGATGGCGTCGTAAGCCGCTTCGGCGGCCAGCATGCCGGTTTTGATGGCGGCGTGGCTGCCCTTGATGCGGCTCACGTTCAGGTAGCCGGCGTCACATCCGACCAGCGCACCACCCGGGAACACGGTCTTGGGAAGGCTCATCAGGCCCCCAGCGGTGATGGCACGGGCACCGTAGCCCAAGCGCTTGGCGTTGACTTCACCTTGGTCGTTGGTGAAGTACCACTGGATGTTGTTGTGGGTTTTCCAGCGCTGGAATTCTTCAAAGGGGCTCAGCCAGGGGTTGGCGTAGTCCAGACCGACCACGTAACCGATGGCGATCTTGTTGTCTTCCATGTGGTACATGAACGCGCCACCGTAGGTGTCGTTGTTCATGGGCCAGCCCGCGGTGTGCATGACAAAGCCGGGGGTGTGGCGTGAGGGGTCGATTTCCCAAACTTCCTTGATGCCGATGCCGTAGGTTTGCGGGTCGCGCCCTTCGTCGAGCTTGTATTTGGCGATCAGCTGCTTGCCCAAGTGGCCGCGAGCGCCTTCAGCGAACACGGTGTACTTGGCGTGCAGTTCCATGCCCAGCTGGAAGTTCTCGGTCGGCTCGCCGTCTTTGCCCACACCCATGTTGCCGGTGGCGACGCCTTTTACCGAAGGTAAACCCCCGTTCGCCGAGCCGTCCTCGTTGTAGAGCACTTCTGCGGCGGAAAAGCCGGGAAAGATTTCAACGCCCAGGTTCTCAGCCTGCTGGGCCAGCCAGCGGGTGAAATTGCTCAGGCTGATGATGTAGTTGCCGTGGTTCTGTGCACACTCGGGCAAGAAGATGCCTGGCGTGCGGGTCGCACCGGTCTCGGACAGGAAGCTCCAGGCGTCGTCGGTCACAGGTTGGTTCAGCGGGGCACCCAGTTCTTTCCAGTTGGGAAAGAGTTCGGTCAGGGCCTTGGGGTCCATGATGGCGCCCGACAGGATGTGCGCGCCGGGCTCGCCGCCTTTTTCGAGCACCACCACCGACACGTCCTGGCCTTTCTCAGCGGCCAGTTGTTTCAGGCGAATCGCGGTGGACAGACCGCCAGGGCCGCCACCGACCACGACCACGTCATATTCCATGGCTTCGCGGGGGCCGTAAGTGTTCAGAATTTCTTGAGGGCTCATGAAGGTCTCGTCCAGGTGAATCAAAACTGCGATGCCTACCCCGTAGGGTGTCTGGCCTGTGACTCATTTTATGCGGCTCCATAGCCGTTTCCCCGCACAATGACGACAGCTTTGCATGTTCTGTTGAAAGGTTTTCCATGAGCTACGAAATCGATTTGTCCGGCCGCGTGGCCTTTGTCACGGGTGCGTCCAGCGGTCTGGGGGCCCAATTTGCCCGCACGCTGGCCAAAGCAGGCGCGGGCGTGGTGTTGGCCAGTCGCCGGGTGGACAAGCTCAAGGACCTGCGCGCCGAGATCGAGGCCAGTGGCGGCAACGCCCATGTGGTGGCACTCGACGTGACCGACAAGGCCAGCATTGCCGCGGCTGTGGCGCATGCCGAAACCGAAATGGGCAGCATCGACATTTTGGTGAACAACTCGGGGGTGAGCACCACCCAGCGCATCCAGGACGTGACCGAAGAGGACTACGACTTTGTTTTTGACACCAATGTGCGCGGCGCGTTCTTTGTGGCGCAAGAAGTCGGCAAGCGCATGCTGGCCCGCGCCAAGGGCGCGGCGCCTGGCAGTTTCACGGGTGGTCGCATCATCAACATCGCCTCCATGGCGGGGCTGAAAGTGCTGCCGCAGATCGGCGTGTACTGCATGAGCAAGGCAGCCGTCATCCAGATGACCAAAGCGTTTGCGGTGGAGTGGGGCAAGTTCGGCATCAATGTGAACGCCATTTGCCCGGGCTACATTGACACCGAAATCAACCACCACCATTGGCAAACCGAGCAGGGTCAAAAGCTCATCAGCATGTTGCCGCGCAAGCGCGTGGGCCAGCCGCAAGACCTGGACGCTTTGCTGGTCATGTTGGCCAGTGACCAGAGCGGTTTCATCAACGGCGCCGTGATCGCGGCCGACGACGGCTTTGCCGTCTGAGGTGCCCCATGAAACTGGAGCTGCCAGATCGCAAAAAGTGGGTGCATGAGCTGGTCATCCCGATCCGCTGGGGTGACATGGACGCGATGGGTCACGTCAACAACACGGTGTATTTCCGCTACCTGGAGACGATCCGCATCGACTGGTTTGACAAGATCGGCTTCAGTCCGGACCCCTCAGGGGAAGGCCCCGTCATCGTCAATGCGTTTTGTAATTTTTACAAGCAACTCGAATACCCGGGGGACGTCTTGGCCAAGTTGTATGTGAGCGATCCGGGGCGCACGACTTTTGAGAGTTGGTGCACCTTGGAGCGCACCGACCAGCCCGGTGTGATTTGTTCAGCGGGTGGTGCCACCACCATTTGGGTGAATTTCCCCAATCAAAAAGCCGTCAACTTGCCCGAATGGGTTCGGGACATGGTGACGGCCTGACAGCCTCGGGGCGCGTTCAGGCCTTGCTTGCGCCCACGGCTGACCATTGGTCAGCGTGGCTTGTCAGCCAGTCGGCCGCCTGAGTGGGGTGACCCACCTGCATGGGGTGAAAATCTTTTCGGGTGTATTCCCAAACGGGCTTGGCCACGCGCCAGACCATGCCGTGGCGACCGAACAGGAATTTGCTGGCCGACCACCAGGTGCTGGGCTTGAACAAGGTCTTGTCATGCCAGAGGTTGTTCACGGTCTGTCGGACCACGTCGGTGGCAAACTGGATCGTCACATACCAGAACCAGCGCATGCGCCAAGTGTGGTTGCCGCCCAAGCGCTGGTACAGGTCAAACGCCACGCATTTGTGCTCGGATTCTTCGGCCGCGTGCCAGCGCCACAGGGTTTTGAGTGGGTCTTGTGCGCCAGCAAACCAGTCACCTGCCTGGTCCATGCGTTCCAGCGTCAGGTCTCCAAAAATGGAGGTGTAGTGCTCAAAGGCGGCGGTGATGGCCAGCTCGTGCAGGTAACCCTTGTCGCTTTTGCTGAAAAACTCTTCGCGCCCTTTTTTCAGGCGGCGTTCTGCGCGAGGGCCCCAATGGTTGACCAAGCCTTGCTTTTCCAAGTGCGCGTTGTAGAGGCCGTGCAAATGGCGGTGCGTGGCTTCTTGCCCAATGAAACCTTTGGCAACGTCTTTGAGGTCAGCATTCTCGGGCGTGTCGGGCAGGGCTTTGGCGCCGTTTTTGACAGCGTCAATGAAGGATTGCTCTCCCACAGGAAAGCTCATCGACAAGGCATTGGCGTAGGCGGTCAAAAAGGCGTCGCCGCCATTCCAGTGCCTTGAAAAACCTTTGGTCAAATCAACCGACAAGCGGCGAATCGTCAGGTCAGTGGGGGCGTGTGTGGCTTGGGTCATGTCGGTGGCTTCAAAATCCGGTCAGAATATGAACATTATTCAGATTCTGGTGGATGGCGCAACTCGCAATCTGCTCATGTTCATTCAAGGCCCAAAGAAATTGACTGCAAAACCCAAAACCAAGCCAGAAGCCAAGCCAGGCGTGCGGCGCGAGCCCATGCAAGCCCGTGCACAGCAAACCATTCAGACCTTGTTCAAGGCGGCTGCTCAGATTTTGGACAAGGACGGCGAAGCCGGGCTCACAACCAACAAGGTGGCCGCCGCCGCCGGTTTTTCGATTGGCACGCTTTACCAATACTTTCCGAGCAAGGACGTGCTGGTGCGCGCCATGGCGGCCAAAGGCCAAGACATGGTGCTGCAGGCGCTGGAGCAATACCTGGCGGCGCTGGAGTTGCGGCCCGATGTGGCGCAGATGGACCCGCAAGACCTGCTGCGCCAGGCGATCCGCATCCTGCTGCAGGGCTTTGCCACGGGCAAGGGTTTCACGCAGAGCCTGATCCGCTTGGGCTGGTCTATGGAGCAGCCTCAGGAAACTGCCAGCGTGGTTCGGCAAGTGTCGGACCGCTTGGCCATCTTTTTTGAGCGCATCCATCACCCGGCCTTGCCGTCGCCCACACCTGCCCAGTTGTTTGTGCTCAGCCGCTCGGTGATAGGCACCCTGCGCAGCGCCAGTCTTGAAAAGTCGCCGCTCTTGGGCAGTGCGGCGCTCGAAGACGCTCTGATGCAGTTGGCTTGGGCTTTGTTGGCCCGCCGGTGATCGAGCCGCCCCATCGCGGCGAGGGCGCCGCTCCTACAGTGAATATTGTTTGCAGGAGCCCCGCCCCTGGGGCGATGGTTCGGGGTCTGCGGGGGCGTTTTCGCGGCGAGGGCGCCGCTCCCACATGGATGGTCAGGCGGGTTTGGCCTTGGGCGCGCGCCCCATCAAATAAAACTCGGGGTTGGGCATCATGCCGCTGAAGCTGGCCATGCGGTTACTTAGGCCAAAGAAGGCCGTGATGGCCGCGATGTCCCAGATGTCTTCATCGTTGAAGCCATGCGCGTGCAGCGCGGCAAAGTCAGCGTCTTCCACCTCGTCGGAGTGCTGGCAAACCTTCATCGCAAAGTCCAGCATGGCCCGCTGGCGCGGGCTGATGTCGGCCTTGCGGTGGTTGATGGTCACCTGGTCGGCCACCAGCGGTTTCTTTTCGTGAATGCGAAGAATAGCCCCGTGCGCTACCACGCAATACAGGCAGTGGTTGGCCGCGCTGGTGGTGGTCACGATCATCTCGCGCTCGCCCTTGGTCAGGCCACTCTCGCGCCCCACCGACTCGGGCACCATCAGGGCGTCGTGGTACGCAAAAAAAGCGCGCCACTCGGCCGGACGGCGGGCAAAGGCCAAAAACACATTGGGCACAAAACCGGCTTTTTCTTGCACCTCCAGCACTTTGGCTTTGATGTCTTCAGGCAGGTCATTGATGTCGGGGGCGGGGTAGCGTGATGTGGACGGTGTGCTCATGGTGTCTCCAAGTTGCGTTGCTTTTGATTATGCTCATGCCACTTCAAGGAGCCTGTCATGTCCAACACACCTTCACCCATCGAGCAAGCCCGCGACGCCCGCCCCGAAGACGCCGCCTTCCAAGCGGGCCTGACCACCCGCACCCAGGTCATGGGCCCCGAGTATGTGGACCGCGCCTTGGGTGCCGCCACCGACTACACCATGCCCATGCAGGAGTTCATCACGGCCAATGCCTGGGGCAACGTCTGGCAACGCCCAGGCCTGGACATGAAGACCCGCAGCCTGATCACTGTGGCCATGCTCGCGGCCCAGGGCAAACAGCATGAGCTCAAAGCCCATGTGCGCGGCGCGCTGAACAACGGCTCCACCCCCGAAGAGCTGCGCGAAGTCATGCTGCACGCCACGGTGTATTGCGGCTTTCCCACAGCCATCGACGCTTTCCGTTCGGTGACAGAGGTGGTGCAAGCCCAGGGCTGAAGCCGAGTAACCAAGGCAACACGCGCGCATTGACGGTGGGCGTTTTTTCACCGATTCTCGGTTGAGGAGACACACAACCCATGGAATTTTCAGAACTCATCAAGGCCCGAAAAAGCGTTCGCGGCTACCTGCCCAAACCCGTGCCACGCGAGGTGATCGAAGAGATCATCGAGGTGGCCAAGTGGTCGCCTTCGTCGATGAACACGCAGCCCTGGCATGTGCATGTGGTTACGGGCGAGCCCTTGGACCGCATTCGCCGGGGCAACACCGAGAACATGGTCAAGGGCGTGCCGCCCAAGCGCGACTTCCCGATGAAAGAGGCCTACGACGGGATCCACCGCAAGCGCCAGGTGGACATCGCAATACAGTTGTTTGACGCCATGGGCATCGCCCGCGACGACAAAGAGCGGCGCACCGATTGGGTCATGCGTGGCTTTCGGCAGTTCGATGCGCCTGTGTCGCTGGTGCTGACCTATGACAAATACCTCGAACCTGCGGCCATCAGCCAGTTTGACCTGGGTGCTTTGTCGCACGCGCTCGTGCTGGCCGCGTGGGAGCGTGGCTTGGGCAGCGTGATCAATGGGCAGGGCATCATGCAGTCGGCCGTGGTGCGTGAGCACGCGGGCATTCCAGATGACCAGAACATCATGATTTGTATCGCCATGGGTTACCCGGACGAAGACTTTGTGGCCAACAGCGTCAAGTCGGTGCGCGAGGACAAAGCCAATTTTGTGCGTTACGTCGGCTTCTGATCCCACTTTTGACCCAGGCGCCATCAGGCGATGGCGGCCGCCTCTGAGAGCGATGACCCCATGAACTTGAGCAAAGAAGAGCTGGCTTTTCGTGACGAAGTGCGCGCCTTTTTGGCCGCTGAGCTGACCGATGAGATCCGTTTGGGCGGGCACCGCACCTCGGGCATTTTTTCAGACTACGAGGTCGGCATCCCTTGGCAGCAGATTCTGGCCAAGCGCGGCTGGGCTGCGCCGCACTGGCCGGTGGAGTGGGGTGGCTGCGGCTGGACGCCCAGGCAGCATGACATTTTTGCCAGCGAGATGTCGGCCGCCGACGCTCCCAAAGTCTCGCCCCTCGGGCTGGTGATGGCCGCGCCCGTGCTGGTGGCGTTTGGCACACAGGCCCAAAAAGAGCGTTGGCTCCCCGACATCCGCAACGGTGTGAGTTACTGGTGCCAGGGCTACAGCGAGCCCGGCTCGGGTTCCGACTTGGCCTCGCTGCAATGCCGTGCCCGCCGAGAAGGCAAGGAATGGGTGATCAATGGCTCCAAAATCTGGACCACCCACGCCCACCGTGCCACGCACATGTTTTGCCTGGTGCGCACCGACAGCAGCGGCAAGCCCCAGCAAGGCATCAGCTTTTTGATGTTCGAGTTGAACAACCCCGGCATCCAGATCCGGCCGATCATCAGCATCTCGGGCGACCACGAATTCAACCAGGTCTTTTTTGAGGAGGCCCGCGTGCCCGCTGACGCGCTGATCGGCGAAGAAAACCAGGGCTGGACGATTGCCAAATTTTTGCTGGAGCACGAACGGGGTGGCTCGTCTGCGCCGTTCTTGCGGGGCCGTCTGGCCCGTCTGCGCGGGTCGTTGCGCGAGGCGTTTGCATCAGGACACGCAGACTCCGAGCACGAAGACATCGCTTTGACCTTGGCCAACGCGCAGTGCCGCATCGACGCTTTGCACGCCTGGGAACAACAGGTGCTGACCGCCCGCATTGGCGGCGGCACGCAGCCTTGCTGGATGCCGGCAGCGCCATCCATGGGCAAGGTGCTTGCCACCGAGCTCAAACAGCACCTGACCGAGTTGGGCCTGAGCATTGCAGGCCCTTACGGTGCCACCAGCCTCACAGTGGAGGAGGCCAGCGCCCACGCTCTGCCTGTGCCCGAGGAGTCTGTGTTCGCAACCCGTGCGTATTTGAACGACCGCGCCGCGTCGATTTATGGTGGCACCAACGAAGTCCAGCGCAACCTGATCGCCCGCCACATTCTGGGGGCCGACGTGGTCGAGTCCGTGTTGCCTACCGACGAAACTCAGGCCATGCTGCTGGCCAGTTTGCAAGGCTGGCTGCAAGACAAGTTGCCTTTCGACAAACGCGCACAGATGATCGCCACACCTGAAGCGATTGCGCCGCTGTGGCACGGCCTGGCAAATGAGTTGGGCCTCTTGGGGGCAGCGCTGCCTGAACACCTGGGCGGCATGGGCGGTGGATTGCCCGAGCAGCTGCTGATTTGCCAGGCCCTGGGTGGGGCTTTGGTGGCCGAGCCCTACAGCAGCTCGGCCGTCTTGGGTGCCAACTTGCTGCAGGCGCTGGGTGACCCGGCGTTTGACGGTTTGCTGCAAGGCCTGGCCGAGGGCCAAGTGCGCTTGGCCGTGGCGGCCTTGGAGCCAGCAGGGCGCACGGACTTGAGCCGGGTGCAGACCCGTTTGCACAACGCGAACGGCCCCTTGCGCATCAGCGGGCGCAAAGCTTTGGTGCGCGGCGCAACCGGTGCCACACACTGGCTGGTCAGTGCAAAAGACGATGCAGGCCAGCTGCGCATCTGCCTGATCGACCCTGCCGCCAGCGGTGTGCAGCGGCGTGAAGTTCGCCTGATCGACGGCGCCTGGGCGGCAGAGCTGGCGTTTGACCAAACGCCCGTGCAAGCCCTCATCGGCCAAGGCGATGCACAGGCCGCGCTCTCGCAAGCCTGGGACACGGCCACTTTGGCCGCAGGTGCCGAGGCCGTGGGCGTGATGCAGGCCCTGATGCGCGACACGCTCAACTACACCAGCCAGCGCAAACAGTTTGGTCAGCCCCTGGCAGCCTTTCAGGCTTTGCAACACCGCATGGCCGACATGTACCTGGCGCTGGTGCAAGCTGCGGCAGCGGTGGGTGCTTGTGCCGATGTGGCGGGCGACAGCCCTGAGCGCCGCGCCGAGCGGGTGTCATCGGCCCATGTGACGGTGCTGCGTGCGGCGCGTTTGGTGGGGCAGGGCGCGGTGCAGTTGCACGGCGGCATGGGCATGACCGACGAGCTGGCCGTGGGCCATGGCTTCAAGCGGCTGACGGTGATCGAGCAGCAGCTTGGCGGGGTGGCGCAGCACTTGCGGCGGGTGGCGGGTTTGACCGGGGCCTGAGCTTTGAATGTTCACCCCCGCATGAGCTTCTGAATCAAATCCGCCGCCCCCGAGGCCTGGTATTTGCGCATCAGTTTGACACGGTAAATTTCCACCGTGCGGTGGCTGATGCCCAGAGCTTTGCCAATCTCTTTGCTGGTCAGGCCGTCCATCAGGTGGGCGGCGACTTCGCGTTCGCGGGCGGTGAGTTCTGCTTTGACGGGTTTGCGGGCTGAGAGGTCTTCAAAGGTCCAGATGCCGGCTTCGTGCGGATATTCGCGGTTCAGGGCCCGTCCGGTCACATGGCACCAAAAAGTCTCGCCTTTGAAACGGCCGTCCACCCGCTTCATCACGCGGTCGTCGGCGTACACGCCCTTGGCGTTCAAGATGGGGGTGATGCGCTGGCCGGTGCGCTCGTACTCGTCGGCGCTGGGGTAGAGCAGCTGAAAGGTCTGACCGATCAGCTGTTCGCGGGGGACGCCAAACATCTCGCACACGCGTTCGTTGCAGTCGACGATGGTGCGGTTGCGCGAGAGCACCATGCCGATGGGGGCCAGGTCAAATGCGAGGCGGTAATCGATGTCGTTGGCAGTGGTGGAGGTATTGGGCATCAGGGCACACCATTACGAAAAACTACGTACTTGAATACGTAGTATCGTAGCGCTTTCATCCTCTACCGGAGACTGGTGTGAACAAGATTTTTCCTTCCGCAGCCGAGGCCTTGAAGGGCATCGTGGCTGACGGGCAACTCATTGGCGTGGGCGGTTTTGGCCTGTGCGGCATCCCTGAAGCCCTGATTGCAGCGCTCAAGGACAGTGGCGTGCAGAACCTGACCGCGATTTCCAACAACGCGGGCGTGGACGACTTTGGTCTGGGCATCTTGCTGCAGACCCGCCAGATCAAGAAGATGATCTCTTCTTATGTGGGCGAGAACAAAGAGTTCGAGCGCCAGTACCTGGCAGGCGAACTTGCTCTGGAATTCACACCCCAAGGCACGCTGGCCGAGAAGCTGCGTGCGGGCGGCGCGGGCATCCCGGCCTTCTTCACCAAGACCGGTGTGGGCACCTTGGTGGCCGAAGGCAAAGAGTTGCGCGAGTTCGATGGCGAGACCTATGTGATGGAGCGCGCTTTGGTGCCCGACGTGTCGCTGGTCAAGGCGCACCGCGCTGACAAGTCCGGCAACCTGCAGTTCCGCTACACCTCGCGCAACTTCAACCCCGCAGTGGCCATGGCGGGCAAGATCTGCGTGGTCGAGGTCGAGGAGATCGTCGAGACTGGCGAGATGCACCCCGACAGCGTGCACCTGCCGGGCATTTATGTGCACCGCATCGTGCTGAACAAGCACCCTGAAAAGCGCATTGAAAAGCGCACCATCACTGAAAAGGCGGGAGTTTGATATGAGCTGGAGTCAAGACCAAATGGCCGCCCGCGCGGCCCACGAACTGGAAGACGGTTTCTATGTGAACCTGGGCATCGGCATCCCCACGCTGGTGGCCAACTTTGTGCCTGCTGACAAGGAAGTCTGGCTGCAAAGCGAGAACGGCATGCTGGGCATTGGCCCGTTCCCGAACGAAGACGAGGTCGATGCCGACCTGATCAACGCAGGCAAGCAGACGGTGACGACCATCAAGGGCTCGTCGATTTTTGGCAGCGAGCAGTCGTTCGCCATGATCCGTGGCGGCAAGATCAACCTGTCGATCTTGGGCGCCATGCAGGTCAGCGAAAAGGGCGATCTGGCCAATTGGATGATTCCCGGCAAGATGGTCAAGGGCATGGGCGGCGCGATGGATTTGGTCGCTGGCGTCAAGCGCGTGATCATCTTGATGGAACATGTCGCCAAGAAAAAAGACGGCACTGAAGACATGAAGATTTTGCCCATCTGCACCTTGCCCCTGACGGGCGTGGGTGTGGTGGACCGCATCATCACCGACCTGGCCGTGATGGACGTGACCGAGGCAGGCCTGAAAGTGGTTGAACTGGCTCCGGGCGTGACGCCTGAGGCGCTGCAGGCCAAGACGGGTGTGAAGCTGATTTTTTGATGCCGCAGTTGGCGCAATCTTCAGTCGCTTTTGCGCTGGCAACACTCCCTTGTCGCACCTTCAGGGCTGAATTCTGGGCTGGAGAGATGCTGGAAATACGAGAATCGAACGATGTAGATGAGAACGCCTCACTGCAAGCGTTTCCAAAGCGCAAGCCTTGACCCTTGCAAGCAGGCCATCGTGTCCGAAACTTCCCGCACGTGAGCGTTTCAAAAAGGTGCGCTCGATGCGTCGCATCGAGCGCACAGCGCCAACTTGTGTTGGCTCAAGGCTTGGGATCAGCCTTTTTTGGCGTAAGCGCTGCACCAGCCCTTGCCCGCCACTTGCTTGCCGGCAAACAAGGGGCAGCCACCTGCGGCGGAGCCTGCGGCACCTTGGTAGAGGGCGCAATTGCTGCATGCTTGACCTGCAGCGTATTTGGCTTGTTTGGCTTTGTCGACTTTGCTGGCATCGGCCTTGTAGCCAAGTGCCGCCGCTTGTGCGTCGGTTTCAGCAACCATGCTTTGCGCCTGCGCGTTGGCTGCGAGCAAAGTGGCGGCAGAAGCCATGGCGGTTTGCATCATGAAGACGCGGCGTGTGGTTGAAAATTTTGCAGTCATGGTTTTTCCTCAGGTTAAAAAAAGAGTGCTTCAGGGTCAATCAAACAAAGCGGGTGTGGGATCGAAGCAAGCCCACAAGTCGGAAGGCACTTGGGGTGCGCGCTGTTGCAGGTAGCGCCTGATCCATGGGCCAGAGACCCAAGGTTGTGTGGATCCGCTCCAAATCAAATGGTGGTGAATGGGCATTCCGCTTGCATTTTTCTCCAGGACAATCACGGCCGGCTCAAGCGCAAGAAATTCAACTTCAGCCAAAATCCATGGCCCAGAGGATAGCAGTTGTAGCAATTGCATGCGCCGAGAATCCGGCGGGCTGTACTCGCTGATCGCTTGCTTCATTGCCATGGCCGTTGGGTTGCTGGGCATGTCGCCAAGTTGGATGTGGGCAACGCCATCACAACGGCGTGTGGCTCGGTTCAAAGCAGCGCTCAGGTGCCCGCGCACATCCACGGCAACACCGTCCACCCTTAGTAAATAGCTGTCGTCATGTTGTTCCCAATCCAAATGGCTGGCGACCACTCCCAGTGCGGTCATCACCAGAAGGCTGAGGGCAACGTGCTTCTTCATCGCCATCGTTGAGGTCAGTCCTGTGTCAAGTCTGTTGGCCGAATCAGTGCATGTGCAATTGAAAGACCGAATTGGGCGCTTTGGGCAGCCAAGCCGGCGCCATGGGTTTGAACTTGAAACGGTTCGAGGCGCCCGCCTTGATGACGCCGTGAAACTCATCTGGCAAAGTATCTGTGCTGGCTTTGGCAAAACTCGCCAAGGTGTATTCACGGAAAGTCGCTTCCACCACCTGCTGCAAGCCTTGTTCAAACGTCGTCAAGCCCCCTGCAGAGCCCGTTTGGTCGGTCTCCGTTTCGGTTTCAAAGATTTTTGCAATGTCCCACATGGACACCTGATCTGCTGCCCCCAAAATTTTGTAGCCCCCACCGGGACCCCGAAACGAGCAAACAATGTCGTGGCTTTTGAGTTGCTTCAAAATCAGTTCCAAATAGGACACCGACAGACCCAACTGTCGGGAGAGTTGGCTTGTGGAGCAACTGATCTGGTGTTGCAACCGCGCGATGCACACGCAGACATTGATCGCCGTGAAAGTTTGTTTGTTCAGCATGTTCAATCCTTGCAGGTCGGCGCTTTGTAAAAATCCGGGTTCTTCTGATGGGGTTCGACAGTTCAAATGGCCATTGGGTTTCACTGTCAGTGCAGCAGTCAAAATCTATATGCCCCAGCCTATTTTGCTTCCAATAGCTACGCAAAATAAAAAATCAAATGAAGTTTTTAAAATTTTTACACATAAATCTGTTCAAATTCTATGCAAAATGAATTTTTTGCATAGAACACTTCTTTTTCTATGAGGATTTATAAAACTGGCCAGAATTTTGCAGTTTGTGTTGTTTGAGGGCGCTGTTCAGACCTGCACTCAGGCTGGCAGGAGGGTCAAGGCTTTCTTGGCGATTTGTGCACGGCGGCTTGCACAAGCAGTGTGCCGTTTTACTTAGACTGAGTGCTGCGTTTGGCCATCCATTGACGGTAATTTCGGGTCTGTCGCAAGGTCATCACTTGCTGAGCAACCAATGCCCACAAGGGTGAAATTTGGGGGTTTGTAGCTTGGCCCTGGCTCAAGCGTTTGAGCTGGTATTTCACCCGTGCCATGGTGGCCAATGAGGCCATCACTTTGTTTTTCCAGGTGAAGGCGGTCAACTCGGCAGCAGCCTCTTTGCCTGAACGCCAAGCCTGAGGCAATGCCGGATGAATGGCCAAAGCGGTCGCCATGCCCACCAAAGAAACGCCGCTGTCGACCACCTTGTCTGCCACGGCTTTGCGCCGAATGCCCCCGGTCACCATGAGCGGCATGCGTGCGATGGCCAACATGCCCTGAGCGAACTCCAGGAAATAGGCCTCCCGAGCCAAGGTACGACCGTCTCGGGCCTGTCCTTGCATGGCAGGAGCCTCGTAGCTGCCACCAGACAGCTCCACCACGTCCACGCTCAATGCATTGAGCATCTGCACAACTTGCTGGGCATCATCAGGGCTGAATCCCCCCCGTTGAAAGTCCGCTGAGTTCAACTTGACCGAGACCGCAAACTGCGAAGACACTGCGGCGCGCACAGCTTTGACAATGTCGAGAAGCAATCGGACACGGTTGTCGAGGCTGCCTCCCCAAGCGTCTTGACGCAGATTGGAAATAGGCGAAAGAAATTGGCTGATGAGGTAGCCGTGGGCAGCATGGATTTGCACGCCATTGAACCCTGCCTGCTCGGCCAGTTGCGCGGTGTGAACAAAACGATGCTGGATTTCCTCGATGTCTGCAGCGCTCATGGCTTTGGGCACCGAAAACTTGTTTGACAACTTGCCCATGTCCAACGCTACAGCAGAGGCTGACCAGGTTTCTTGACCCATAGCGGCCATCATTTGCCTCCCCGGGTGGCTGATTTGCATCCACACCTGCGCACCGCCCGAGCGCGCGACTTGCGCCCATTGTTTGAACCGGTCCAGGTGGCGCTTGTCTTCGAGTACGACGCCTCCCGGCCCGGTCATAGCACGCCGATCGACCATCACATTGCCCGTCAAGATCAAACCCGCGCCACCTTCAGCCCAGGCTTGGTAAAGCCTCAGCAAGGCATCCGAAGGGGCATGGTCGTCGTCACACATGTTCTCTTCCATGGCAGCTTTCACGATGCGGTTAGGAAGGCTGGTGCCATTGGGCAGCGTGAGAGGCGAAAAAAGATGGATGGGAGGAACGGGCAACATGTGAAGGCCTGATGAATAAAAAACCCACCGACTCAATGAGTGGGTGGGTTTGGAGTTTGGTGGATGCGATCTGTCACGACCGTTGTGGAGCGGGTGATGGGAATCGAACCCACGTTATTTGCTTGGGAAGCAAGAGTCCTGCCATTGAACGACACCCGCGAAGGTTTGGAGTTTACTTCAGGATGTCACCCAAGCAGAGGTATTTGAGTTCGACGTAGTCTTCGATGCCGTGGCTGGAGCCTTCGCGGCCCAGGCCCGACTGCTTGACGCCGCCAAAAGGCACATGCTCGGTGGCCAAAATGCCCACGTTGATGCCGACCATGCCGTATTCCAGCGCTTCACTCACGCGGAAGATGCGGCCCACGTCGCGGCTGTAGAAGTAGCTGGCCAGACCGAACTCGGTGTTGTTGGCCGCGTCAATCGCTTCTTGTTCGGTCTTGAACTTGAAGATGGGTGCGAAGGGGCCAAAGGTCTCTTCTTTGGCGCAGACCATGTCGGCCGTGGCATCGGCGATCACGGTGGGTTCAAAAAACTGGCCATCCATGCGCTTGCCGCCCACCAGCACACGACCGCCCTTGGCGATGGCGTCTTTCACATGGCGCTCAACTTTGTCCAGGGCTGCGGGCTCGATCAGCGGGCCTTGGTTCACGCCGTCGGCAAAGCCGTTGCCCACTTTGGCGGTGGCCTTGACTTTGGCTGCGAACTTGGTGGCGAACTCTTCGTACACGGCTTCTTGCACATAGATGCGGTTGGAGCACACGCAGGTTTGGCCCGCATTGCGGTACTTGCTGGCAAAAGCGCCTTCGACGGCGCTGTCGATGTCGGCGTCTTCAAACACGATGAAAGGCGCGTTGCCGCCCAGCTCCAAAGACATTTTTTTCACGGTGGGGGCCGATTGCGCCATCAGGATGCGGCCGACTTCGGTGGAGCCGGTGAAGCTGATGTGGCGCACCACGTCGCTCGCGCACAGCACTTTGCCCACGGCAATCGAGTTGTCGCTGTCGGCAGTGACCATGTTCAGCACCCCGGCAGGGATGCCCGCACGGATGGCCAACTCGGCCGCAGCCAGAGCTGTGAGCGGGGTCAGCTCGGCGGGCTTGATGATGACTGGGCAGCCTGCAGCCAAGGCGGGCGCGACTTTGCGGGTGATCATGGCCAAAGGAAAGTTCCAGGGCGTGATGGCCGCGCACACACCAATCGGCTGGCGCAGCACCATGAGGCGCCGGTTGTTGTCAAACTGGGGCAGGGTTTCGCCGTTGATGCGCTTGGCTTCTTCGGCAAACCATTCGACGAAGCTGGCACCGTAGGCCACCTCGCCTTTGGCTTCAGGAAAGGGCTTGCCTTGCTCGGCGGTCATGATGCGGCCCAGGTCGTCCTGGTTGGCCATCAGCAGGTCGTACCACTTGCGCAAGATGATGCTGCGCTCTTTGGCGGTCTTGTTGCGCCAAGCGGGCCAGGCAGCATTGGCGGCGGCAATGGCTTGCTCGGCCTCGGCAGGGCCGAGGTTGGCCACGTCCACCAAATGCTGTCCAGTGGCAGGGTCATGCACGGCAAAACGGCTTGTGCCTGCGACCCAATGGCCGTCGATCAGGGCATCTGTCTTGAGCAGGCTGGGGTCGTTCAGCTGGGCGAGGGGGGATGTCTTCATGTCCATGGGGGGTCTCCTGAAATTATTTAATCTGTTAAATAAATTGTGCCATCTTTGACAGCTTATCGCAGGCAGCCTTGACGTGCTGTCACCGGGACAACCTGACCTGCTGCGAAACTTATAATGGCCGGTTGCACTTCAAGCAGACCAAAACATGAGCCAATCCGTCATTTCCGTTGCCGACATCCGCAAGACTTTTTTGGACTTTTTTGCGTCCAAGGGCCACACCGTGGTGGCGTCCAGCCCCCTTGTGCCGGGAAATGACCCCACCCTGATGTTCACCAACTCGGGCATGGTCCAGTTCAAGGACGTGTTTTTGGGCTCGGACAAGCGCTCGTATGTGCGCGCTGCATCTGTGCAAGCCTGTTTGCGTGCCGGTGGCAAGCACAACGACCTGGAAAACGTGGGCTACACCGCCCGCCACCACACCTTTTTCGAGATGCTGGGCAACTGGTCGTTTGGCGACTACTTCAAGCGCGAATCTCTGCAGTGGGCGTGGGAACTGCTGACCGAGGTCTACAAGCTGCCCGCCGACAAGCTGTACGCCACCGTCTACATGGAAGACGACGAGGCCCATGGCATTTGGGAAGGCATTTTTGTCAAAGCTGGTTGGACGCCCGAGCGCATCAAGGCAGAAAACCGCATCATCCGTATCGGTGACAACAAAGGTGGCCGCTACAAGTCCGACAACTTCTGGATGATGGCCGACACCGGTCCTTGCGGTCCTTGCTCTGAAATCTTTTATGACCACGGCGCGCACATTCCCGGCGGCCCACCCGGCAGCCCCGATGAAGACGGCGACCGCTTCATCGAAATCTGGAACAACGTGTTCATGCAGTTCAACATGGACGAAACCGGCGCTGTGACGCCGCTGCCCGCGCCCTGCGTGGACACCGGCATGGGCCTGGAGCGCCTGGCCGCCATCTTGCAGCACGTTCACAGCAACTACGAGATCGACATTTTTGACGCGCTGATCAAGGCCGCATCGCGCGAAACCGGTTGCACTGACCTGAACAACAAGTCGCTGCGCGTGATCGCCGACCACATCCGCGCCACTGCCTTCTTGGTGAGTGACGGCGTGGTGCCCAGTAACGAAGGCCGCGGCTATGTGCAGCGCCGCATCATCCGCCGCGCGATTCGCCACGGTTATTTGTTGGGCCAGAAAAAACCGTTCTTTCACAAGCTGGTGCCCGATTTGGTGAAGCTCATGGGCGCGGCATACCCCAACTTGGCTAACCAGGCCGAACGCATCACCGACATCTTGCGTGTAGAAGAAGAGCGCTTCTTTGAGACACTGCAAAGTGGCATGCAGATTCTGGATGCGGCCCTTGACGGTGGCGTGAAGGTGCTGCCCGGCGAAGTGGCTTTCAAGCTGCACGACACTTATGGCTTCCCGCTCGACCTGTCGGCCGACGTCTGCCGTGAACGTGGTTTGACTGTGGACGAAGCTGGTTTTGCCACTGCTATGGAAAAGCAAAAAGCGCAGGCCCGTGCGGCAGGCAAGTTCAAGATGGACAAGGCGCTGGACTACTCCGGCGCTGGCAACGACTTTGTCGGCTACGACGACCTGACGGCCAACGCCAAAGTGCTGGCCTTGTATGCCGATGGCAACGCCGTGACCGAGCTGAAAGCTGGCCAAGCAGGCGTGGTGGTGTTGGACACGACCCCGTTCTATGCCGAGTCTGGCGGTCAGGTGGGCGACCAGGGCGTGGTGCACAACGCGGGTGGCCAGTTCCACGTGGCCGACACGCTCAAGATCAAGGCCGATGTGTTTGGCCACCATGGCGAAATCCAATCTGGCAGCCTCAAGGTCGGCGACGTCGTGCAAGCCCATGTGGACTTGGGCCTGCGCGCCGCCACCGTGCGCAACCACAGCGCCACCCACCTGATGCACAAAGCCCTGCGCGAAGTGCTCGGCAGCCATGTGCAGCAAAAGGGTTCCTTGGTCAATGCCGAGCGCACCCGTTTTGACTTTGCGCACAACGCGCCTGTGACCGACGCCGAGATCCGCCAAATCGAAGCCCAAGTGAACGCCGAAATCTTGGCCAACGTGGCCGCGCAAGCGCGGGTGATGGACATTGAAAGCGCCCAAAAAACCGGTGCCATGATGCTGTTTGGCGAGAAGTACGGCGAAACCGTGCGAGTTTTGGACATTGGCTCCAGCCGCGAACTGTGCGGTGGCACCCACGTCAAAGCCACTGGCGATATTGGCCTGTTCAAGATCGTCAGCGAGGGCGGCGTGGCCGCAGGTGTGCGCCGCATTGAAGCCGTGACCGGTGAAAACGCTTTGGCTTATCTGCAATCGCTGGAAGTCACCGTGACGCAAGCCGCAGGCTCGCTCAAGGCCCAGCCTGCCGAATTGAACGCACGCATTGCGCAGGTGCTGGACCACGTCAAGGCCCTCGAGAAAGAACTGGCTGCCGCCAAAGGCAAGCTCGCTTCGGCACAGGGCGACGAGCTGCTGACCCAAGCCGTCGACATCAAGGGCGTCAAGCTGCTGGTGGCCAAGCTGGAAGGCGCGGGCTCGGGTCCAGAGGTGGCCAAAACCTTGCGCGACACCGTGGACAAGCTCAAAGACAAGATGAAAACCGCCGTGATCGTGCTGACCGCCGTCGATGGCGACAAGGTGCAGATCGCCGCTGGCGTGACCGCAGACACCACAGGCAAAGTCAAGGCGGGTGAGCTGGCCAACTTTGTGGCTTCCCAAGTGGGCGGCAAAGGGGGCGGCAAGCCCGACATGGCGATGGCCGGTGGCACCAACGCAGCCGCTTTGCCGCAGGCCATGGCCAGCGTGCAGGCCTGGGTGACTGAACGCGTCTGACACGCATGCTGCTTTCTGTAGGAGCGGCGCCCCCGCCGCAAAAAACCTTGCAAACCTTCGCGGCGAGGGTGCCGCTCCTACAGTTGAAATGGCTGCTGCTGTGCTTGCCGCTTGTCGCCCAAGCACAGTTTCAAAAAACCCCTTGGCCGTCCACCCAAGCCATTCCAGCCATCGACCTGGTGGACATGCAGGGTCAGCGCTGGAACAACGAGCGCCTCAAGGGCCATGCGGTGGTGCTCAACTTCTGGGCCACCTGGTGTGCGCCCTGCAAAGAAGAAATGCCTTCGCTGCAAACCCTGCATGAGCTGGGTGGCGGCGAGCCTGTGGTCATCGGCGTGAATGTGCGTGAGACCGCTAGCCATGTAAAGCGTTATGTCAAAACCACAGGCATTGGTTTTCCGGTGCTGTTGGACCCGCAAGGCGAGCTGGCTCGCCGCTGGGGCGTGACGGTGTACCCCACCACATTTCTGATCGCTCCCGATGGCCGCGTGCGCTGGCGCAT
Organism: uncultured Burkholderiales bacterium; assembly: GCA_903822825.1. Lineage (GTDB taxonomy): Bacteria > Pseudomonadota > Gammaproteobacteria > Burkholderiales > Burkholderiaceae_C > Limnohabitans_A. The sequence continues at coordinate 47,697 of CAIJQQ010000050.1, forward strand.
CCAGGGCGAGGTGGACTGGACGGCGGCCGAGCCTGACCGCTGGATCACGGGGCTTTCGCAGACACGGCCTTGATGCCCGATAATCGCGGGGCCCGGCGCTCCTCGCCCGGTGACCTGCCTTCGGGGCATTGGCGGCATCTGCTCAGCAATGCAGCCTCGCATGCGCCGACAGGTCTTTTGTTCCATTCCGGAGTTCCAGACATGATCCCCGTTCGCCGTTCCTTGCTCAAAGGAGGCGCCTCGCTGGGCGCTTTCATCGCAGCGCCCACCCTCCTGCATGCACAAACCTCATCGGAACGCCGCTTTGAGCCCGTGCCAGGCCAGTGGCGCACCTTCGACATCACCACCCGAGTGGAGCTGGCCGATCCCGTCGGTCTCACACGCGTGTGGTTGCCGGTGCCCAGCATCAACGCCGAATGGCAGCAGTCGCTCGACAGCGGTTTTCAAAGCAACGGCAATTCACGCATGCTCAGTGATGGCGTTGAAGGCACCCGTTTGCTCTACACAGAATTTGCCGATGGCGTGAAGCCTGTGGTGGAAATCACCAGCCGCGTGCGAACCCGCAACCGCGCTGATCTGACGGGGCCTGCTGCCGCCTTTCAGCGCGAAGACGCCTCCACGCTGCGCCACTACACCCGTGCCACGGCCATGCTGCCCATCGACGGCATCGTGCGCAAGACCGCCTTGGCCGCGACCCAAGGCGCCAAGACCGACGCAGACAAAGCCCGTGCGATTTACGACTGGGTGGTGGCCAACGCCTGGCGCGAACCCAAGGTGCGCGGTTGTGGCGAGGGTGACATCAAGACCATGCTGGAGACCGGCAACCTGGGCGGCAAGTGCGCCGACATCAATGCCTTGTTTGTGGGCCTGTGCCGTTCGGTGGGTGTGCCCGCACGCGATGTGTATGGCATCCGACTTGTGCCCTCTGCCTTTGGCTACAAAGAGTTGTCGGGCAACCCGAGCAGCCTCAAAGGCGCGCAGCACTGCCGCGCTGAGGTTTATTTGCAAGCCCACGGCTGGGTGGCGATGGACCCGGCCGACGTGGCCAAGGTCATGCGCATGGAAACCCCCGAGTGGCTCAAGTCAACCAGCCACGCGGTGGTGGCACCGGTCTACAAGCGCCTGTTTGGCGGCTGGGAAGGCAATTGGCTGGGCTGGAACAACGCCCATGACCTGAAGCTGCCCGGTGCCAAAGAAGGCGTGCTCAACTTCCTGATGTACCCGGTGGCCGAGACCAGCGAAGGACGTGTGGACTCTTATGCCCCAGACAGCTTCAAGTACACGATTTCTGCCAGGGAAATCGTCGGCTGATCCAAGCCCTGTCAGGGCTGGATGCGCAAGCTCCGACCGCTTGAGAATCGCCTTGACTGGCCCGTGACCGGGTCGGTGAAGGCGATGCTGCGGGCCAGCAACTGCAAGGGCTGGCGAAAATCCTCTTCGACGTTTGGCCCCCGCAGCACCTCGGGGTAGAACTGGTCGCCTTCGATGGGCGTGCCCAGTGACAGCATGTGCACTCGCAACTGGTGCCGTTTGCCCGTCACCGGGGTGAGTTCGTACAGTGCATGCCCGCCAGCTTCCCGCAGCAAGCGCACATGCGTTTCGCTGTTGGCTTCACCTGCCACTTCGCGCATGCGAAAGAACTGCTTGTCCTCTTCAAGCCGACTGCGGTGCACCAGCGGCAGGGCCGTGCCCGTGGGGTGGGCCGCCACAGCTTCGTAGCTTTTGTGGACAACGCGGTCCCGAAACAGGGCCTGATAGGCGTTGCGGTCTTGTGGGCGTTTGCTCAGCAGCACCAGACCTGCGGTTTCGCGGTCGATGCGGTGGATGGGTGACAGGTCAGCGCACCCGGTTTGGCGCTTGAGCCTGACCAGCAGGCTTTGCTGCACGTATTTGCCCGAGGGCGTGACGGGCATAAAGTGGGGCTTGTCGGCCACCAATAAATGATCGTCTTCAAACAGGATGGTTTCGTGCTCTGGCAAGTCGGGTTCGACGGGCATGCTGCGGTAGTAATACAGGCGTTGCCCGCTGGCATAAGTTTGTTCGTGCAAGACCGGGTGGCCATCTTCTTGCAGCACTTGGCCCGAGGTGATGCGATCGGCCCAGGTTTGCCGCGTCACTGTGTTCAGCCGTTCGCAAAGAAAATCCAGCACGGTGGGCCAGTTGCCTGCAGGCAAAGCGACCATGCTCGGGCTCACGCCCGAGCGCATCGGGATATTCGGGTTGCGGGGTGGACGGGCCATGACGCCAAGAGTGTCAGGCGCGGCGCTTCAGACCCGGCGCAACACCAGGTCCCAGACGCCGTGGCCGAGTCGGATGCCGCGGTTTTCAAACTTGGTCAGGGGCCGGTAGTCGGGTTTGGCCGCAAAGCCATCTGCGGCGTCGCTGGTGTTCGCCAGCAGGGGCTCGGCACGGATCACGCCCATCATCTGCTCGGCATAGGGCTGCCAATCGGTGGCCAGGTGCAGGTAACCACCGGGCTTGATGTGCCGCGCCAGGCGCTCAATGAACGGCGACTGGATCAGACGGCGCTTGTGGTGGCGGCTTTTGTGCCAAGGGTCCGGAAAGAAGATGTGCACACCGTCCAGGCTGTCTTCGCCCAGCATGTGGTCCATGACCTCCACCGCGTCGTGCTGCACGATGCGGATGTTGCCGATGCTTTCTTCGCCGCAGCGCTTGAGGAGCGCCCCCACGCCGGGCTCGTGCACCTCGCAGCACAGGAAGTTGTCATCGGGGCGTACATGCGCGATCTTGGCTGTGGCGTCGCCCATGCCAAAACCGATCTCCAAGATCAGCGGTGCTGCGCGGCCAAATGCGGCCTGCACGTCGAGCCGCTCAGCGCTGTAGGGGATGAGGAACTGCGGCCCGAACTGCTCGAAAGCCCGCACTTGGCCCGAGCCCATGCGGCCAGCCCGCAACACATAGGTTTTGATGGTGCGCATGAAAGGCGCGTCGGCCTGGGCTTGTGGGGTTTGTTCAGGCGTGGTCATGGGCGGATCAGGGGTGTCCAAAACCTTGGATTATCGCGGGTCTACAGCCCAGCTCAGGCTGCTGCGAACGGGTTGACCAGCTTCACGCCTGCCAACACCTCGCCAGTGCCCATGTCTTCGGTCAGCAGCACAGCGCAGCCCGCAATATGGGCGCTGGCGACGATCAAGGCGTCCCAGTAGCTCAGGCTGTGTTTTTGGTGCAAGGCAAGCGCCAGGTCGATGGTGTCAGGCGTGACGGCAGACAGGTCCAGCTGGCGGTAGCAATGCAGCTGCTCACGGATGTGCTCGTGCGGCAAGCCCAGCTTGCGCAGACCGACCTGGATGTATTCATTGAGCACCTGTGTGGACAGCACGCCCAGCCTTTCAAAGCGCAGGTGCCGGAGCAAATCGATGGCGATGCGCTGCTTGCGGGGCTCATCGGTGCTGTCGGCATAGACCAGCACGTTGGTGTCAATGAAGCAGCGTGCCTTGGGCAGTGCCAGTAGCTGCGACCATGGGGGCGTGGGCTCAGCCGCGATCATGCACGGCGTCTCGGTCAAATTTCCAGCCCTGCAGGCGACCACCGCCGCTCAGGCAACGCTGCTCCCAGGCTTGCCATTCGGCGATTTGTCTTTCCTGACCTGCCAATTGCTCCAGGTAGTCGCGCACGGCCTGGTTCAGGCTTTTGCCCATCTTTCGGGCAGCTTCACGGGCCGCATCGGCCACGCGTTCGTCGACGGATAAAGTGATGTTCATGGCTTTTTCCTTTTGAATCACACATATTATGTGTGATCCGGGTTGTGTCTGCAAATGCGGGGCTGGTGCGTCGACAATGGTCAGCCATTCAGAAAGGGTGTTGCCATGAAATCTTGGGTACGCATCGCTGTGTTTTATGGGCTGTCCCTTGGCCTGACGCTGTCTTGGGCAAGCGAGTCGTTGGTCACCGTGCCCACCCGCGATGGACAAAAAATCGCCTATTGGTGGATGCCCAAGGAGGGCGCCACGGCCACGGTCATTTTGCTGTCGGGTGGCAGCGGCGGGATCGGATTGCGGTACGGTGAGCCGCGCTCGAACAACTTCCTGATCCGTTCTCGGGAGCTGTTTCGCAGCGAAGGCCTGAATGTCGCCCTGCTGGGCAATCCCTCGGACATGCGCGACATGGACGATGCCTGGCGCACCTCTGAAGCGCACCGCACCGATGTTCAGAACGTGATGACCGACATCCGTGCGCGATCCACCGCCGCCATGTGGCTGGTGGGCACAAGCCGAGGCACGGTTTCCGCCACGGCTTTGGCATTGGCTTTGCAGGACCAACTCTCCGGCGTGGTGCTGACCGCGTCCATCACCAGCCAGAGCGAGGCCGCTGCTCTGCCCAGACAGGCCATCGTCCAGTTGCGCTTGCCTGTGTTGATCTACCACCACCGCCAAGACGCCTGTCGCGTCACGCTAGCGCGTGAGGCAGACAACATTTTTCAGGGCTTGGCGCAAGCCAAAGTCAAGAAGCTGATGGTGGTCGATGGCGGGCAGAACCCCACGGGCAACCCTTGCCAGGCGCTCCATTGGCACGGTTTTATCGGTATGGAGGAGTTGGCCGTGCAAGACATCGCCGCTTGGATGCGCAACCCGCAGCCATAAGGCGGGCAGCGATCAGGCCTTGTGCCAGAGGGCGGCCCAGTCTTGGCTCCACCGCGCCAAGGCTTGAGGCACGGTTGCATCAGCCGCAGCTGCAGGCAAACCCAGCGCCAGGGCGGCAGAATTCAGCGCGGCCAGTGGTTGGTGCAAGTCGAGCGCTTGCGCCCCGTTTTGCTTGCTCATTTTTTCGCCATTGGGACCCAGCACCAGGGGTGTGTGCATGTACTTCGGGGTGGGCAGACCCAGGGCGCCTTGCAGCACGATCTGTCGAGCGGTGTTGTCTGCCAGGTCTTGGCCGCGCACCACATGGGTGATGCCTTGCTCGCCATCGTCCACCACCACGGCCAGCTGGTAGGCCCACAGACCGTCGGCCCTGCGCAGCACGAAGTCGCCGACTTCTTCGTTCACGTTTTGCTCTTGTGTGCCCAAACGGCGGTCGGTCCATGCCGTGATGACTGGCCAGCCCAAAGCCTGCTGCACGGCTTGCACATTCAGCCGCCAAGCGCGGGCTGGTTTGCCGTTCAGGCCAATGCGGCAGGTGCCGGGGTAGACGGCCGCTTGGTGTCGGGCCACGGTTTGGCTTTGGGTGGCCTCAATGTCTTTGCGTGAGCAGCCGCAGGGGTAGGCCCAGCCTTGGGCCACGAGGTGCTCAAGTGCGGCTTGGTAGTGCGCATGGCGCTGACTTTGCCAGAGCACGGCGCCATCGGGCGTCATGCCGCACCTGGCCAGTTGCTGTTGAATGGCTTGTGCAGCGCCAGGCAGGCAACGGGGCGTGTCCACGTCTTCGATGCGGGACAGCCACTGACCGTCGTGCGCGCGGGCGTCGAGCCAGCTGGCCAGGGCAGCCACCAAGGAGCCCGCATGCAGCAGGCCTGTGGGGGAGGGCGCAAACCGGCCAACATAACGCATGCCCAGCCTCTCAGCGATGCAGTATCAGTGTTTGCTCAACACCGACATGGCGAGTTCCAGGCCGGAGACGAAAGCGTCTTCGGCGCGGTGACCCAGGCACCAGTCACCGCACAGGCCGATGCCTTGCGCCTTGAACCACAGGTGGCTTTGGCCCAGTGGTTGCGCGGTTTTGGCATACAGCCAGCGGTGCGCTTCGGCGTGGGCCGGGGTGGCGCGGATGCCGGTGATTTCGGCAAAGGCCTTGAGCAGCTTGCCCGTGATGCGGTCTGCGTTGTCGTTGATGTGCTCGGCCGACCAGGGGGCGCTGGCCTGCACCGTCCATCGCTCGATGCGCTCGCGGCCAGGTTTGGAGGATTCGCGCGCCATCCAGGCGATGCGGTGGTGGGTGCTGCGGGCGGCGTTCCATTGGGGGCCGATGGTGATGAGGCCTGGCTGAACCGCTTGCGGGTAGGCGAGCATCAGGGTCCAGCAAGGGTCCACACGCACGTCTTTGAGTGGTGCGGCCAGGGCCGACTGGCCAGAGGCTTTGAGCAAGTCGGTGGCTTGCGCTGGGGGGATCGCCAGGATGACCTTGTCAAAGCCGCCGTACACATGCTGGCTGCCTTCCTCGCCTTCGGTGTGCAGTTGCCAGCCGTTTTTGTGCAGCGGGTCGGCGCTGATTTTGGTGACGCGTGTTTGCACTTGAACGTTGCCGTCTTCCACCAGCGGCGCTGCCCAGGCTTTGACCAGACCGTTCATTCCGGGGGTGGCGACCCAGTGGCGTTCTCCGCCGGGCAGGCCCGCCTCGATCACGCGGCCCATGGGGTCAAGCACGCGGACCGTGTTCGCGCTCCAGGCTTTGCACACGCCGGGCACGGTGCCCAAAGCCAGTTCAAAGCGTGGGTCTCGCACGGTGAAGTACTGCGTGCCGTGGTCAAAACTGCCAAAGGCGCTGGACCGGGTGGCCATGCGGCCACCCAGACCTCGGCTCTTTTCAAACAAGGTGACGTTGTGACCGGCTTGGCGCAAAGTGCGTGCGCAAACCACGCCGGCCATGCCGACACCGATGATGGCGATGTGTTGTGTGTTCATGTCCCTACTCTACACGCGATGTCAGGAGCCCGAGCAACGCATCTCGGGTAGCGGGGCGTTCCATTTGCAACAGCCACCAACGCAGTGCCTGCCCAGCAGGCGCTTGCTTGCTCTCGCGCCAGGCGCATTGCACGGTGGCTACCCGGTTGTTCTGTACGCGCTTGGCCACCAACAAACCTTTGTCAATGCAGGGCTGGGCGATGCTGACGGGCAAAAAACCACCGCCCAGGCCCCGCAGTTGGGCGTCCAGTTTGCTGGCCATGTCCGGCACGGTGAACACGTCCTGGCCTTCCATCAGGCCCACGGTCATGCCCGCCCCTCGGCTGACGGAATCGGCCACTGCCACTGCGCGGTGGTGTTGCAACTGGCTTGGGGTCAGTGGCTCCAGGGCGGTGGCCAAAGGGTGGTGCACGGCCACCGCATACACAAACTCAACCTGGCCCAGAACCCGGTGTCGGATGTCAGAGCCTGCGCCCGGCTCCAACACCACGCCGAGCGCCAGATCGGCCTGGCCTGAGGTGAGCGCGCTCAAAGTGCCAGAGAGCGTTTCATAGCGAAGACGCAGTTGTGTGGGGGTGTTGAGGTCCAAAAAAGCAGCGCACAAGTCCATGACCACCGGACGAACGATCAAGCTGTCTACCGCGATGGTGAGCACCGCTTCCCAACCCGTGGCCACTCGGCGCACCCGGTTGGCCACCGCGTCCATGTCGTCCAACAGGCGCGTGGCTTCGCGCAGCAGGGCTTTGCCCGCAGCCGTAGGGCGTGCTTGGCGGGACGACCTGTCGAAGAGCAACACGTCCAGCGCGTCCTCGAGTTGACGCACCCTGTAGGTCAGGGCGCTGGGCACCAGGTCCAGTTGGCGAGCTGCGGCTGCAAAGCTGCCCGCTTGGTCGATGGTCACCAGCATCGTCAGTGCTTCGGGGGTCAACCAATCGCGAGGGGTTTGCATGATGGGGTATCTATCATTGAGTTTATTTGAATGATGCCAGCAAATGGATTGCACCGCACGGTGGGGCCCATTGCTTACAGTCATGATCATGCATTCCAAGGAGCTGACATGCTGACACTGCGCAAATCAACCGACCGGGGCTACGCCGATCATGGCTGGCTCAAATCGTTTCACAGCTTTTCATTTGCCAATTATTTTGATCCGGCCCACATGGGCTGGGGCAACTTGCGCGTCATCAACGAAGACCGCATCACGCCGGGCACCGGTTTTGGCACGCACGGCCACCGTGACATGGAAATCATCAGCTATGTTTTGTCGCGCAACTTGGCCCACAAAGACAGCATGGGCAATGTCAAAGGCATTCCACCGGGCGACGTGCAGTGCATGAGTGCCGGCCGGGGCGTGCAGCACAGCGAGTTCAACCATGCCGCTGGCGAGCAGACCCATTTTTTGCAAATCTGGATCGAGCCCAATGTGAAGGGCATTGAGCCGGGTTATGAGCAAAAAACCGTGCCCGACAGCGCCAAGCGCGGCCAGCTGGCGCTGGTGGCAGCGCCCGAGGTGGGTGAGCACACGGTCAAGATCCATGCCGATGCGCGCATGCACGCGGGCCTGTTCGATGGCGCAGAATCGGCCACCCTGAAACTGAACCCAGAGCGCAAGGCTTATGTGTTTTTGGTGCGCGGCGCTTTGCAGGTCAATGGCCAGAGCCTCAACGCAGGTGATGCGGCCATGCTGCAAGCCGAATCCTCATTGGCCTTGACCGAAGGCCGGGACGCAGAAGTCCTGGTGTTCGATCTGGCTGCCTGACTTTATTTACCCCCTTTCTTTTTTCTCAAGGAGTTTTTCTCATGGCTAAAACGGTTGTTGTTTTCCATTCTGGCTACGGCCACACCCAGCGCGTCGCCCAATTTGTGGCCCAAGGCGCCAATGCCCAAACCATCACCATCGATGCCGACGGCAACATCACCGAGGACGACTGGGCCACACTGGACGCCGCTGACGCCATCGTCTTTGGTTCGCCCACCTACATGGGCATGGCTTCGTGGCAGTTCAAGAAGTTTGCCGACGCCACCTCCAAGCGCTGGTTCACCAGTGCCTGGAAAGACAAAGTCGCTGGCGGCTTCACCATCTCGGCCAGCCCCAGTGGCGACAAACTGTCGACCATCCAGTACTTCATCACCCTGGCCATGCAGCAAGGCATGATTTGGGTGGGCCAGCCCGCACTGAACGACGGCACCATCAACCGCATCGGCTCCAACTCTGGCGTGATGGCCCAAGTGGGCCCGACCAGCCCAGCCGAAGACATCCCCCAAGGTGACTTGGACACGGCCAAAGCCTACGGCGAGCGCGTGGCCGCTGTGGCTGCCAAACTGCGCGGCTGATGGCCGCTTGTGGGAGCGGCGCCCTCGCCGCGATGGGGCCTTCGCATGGCCTCAAACATCGGCCAGAGGGCGGGCCTTCCACAAAAACAGGGTCGCGCGGATACGCTGCAGCGCCTGAGCCTTGCTAGGATGGCGGCATGAAAATCATCTCGATGTTGCCGTGGACAGACTGGCTGGCCCTGTTCTTGTTTTTCAGTCTGTGGATCGTTTATGCCTGGGTTGCCAAGGTGCGCGGCCTGCGGGACCAAAGCCTGATCGCCACCACCAACATGTACCGCCAAAAGTGGATGCTGCAAACCACTTGGCGTGACCCGCGCATGCTGGATGGCCTGATCACTCAGAACTTGTCGCACACGCCGTCGTTCTTTTCGTCGACCACCATCATCATCATCGGCGGCTTGTTCGCCTTGTTGGGCACGACTGACAAAGCGGCCGAGTTGGTGCGTGAAATCCCCTTTGCGGAGCCCACGCCCATTTTGGTGTTCGAGTTCAAGATCCTGGTGCTGGTGGGCATTTTTGTCTATGCGTTTTTCCGCTTCTCGTGGTCGATGCGCCAATACACCTTTGTGGCGCTGGTGATCGGGGCCATGCCCCCAGCCAAGCAGTTCGAGGACGGGTTGCATGACCGCCTGGCATTGGCCAAGCGGGCTGGACGGCTGGTAGGCGCTGCCGCCGAGACTTTCAACGATGGCCTCAGGGCTTATTACTTTTCGTTCGCGGCCATGGCCTGGTTTTTCTCGCCGCTGGCGCTGGTGATCGCCACCGCGTTGGTGGTGCTGATTTTGTACGGCCGGGAGTTCCGCTCTGAGGTGCTGGATGTGCTGCGCGACTGAGTCTGAAGCACTTCGTTTGCAACCTTTTTTCAGGGCCGTCAAGAGGGGGAAATCACCGTCCCGCACTGGGTAAAACAGGCAGGCCCGCACCTACAATGAAGGCCTATGTTTGTCCATTTGCGCCTCCATTCCGAATTCTCCATTGTTGACTCGACCTGCCGCATTGACGAGGTGCTCAAGGAGGCATCCAGGGACCAGCAGCCCGCGCTGGCCCTGACCGACCTGAACAACCTGTTTGGCGGCGTCAAGTTCTACAAAGAAGGCCGGGGCAAAGGCGTCAAGCCCATTCTGGGTGCTGAAATCTACCTCGAAGGTTTGGGGGGGGACCCGACCGCCACCACCAAAGTCAGCCTGTTGGTACAAAGCCACCAGGGCTACCTGAACCTGTGCGAATTGCTGGCCCGGGGCTGGACGCAGGGTGTGGTCAAGGCTTTGGCCGTGATCCGGCTGGCGTGGCTCAAAGAACTCTCTGAGGGTCTGATTCTGCTGTCGGGTGCACAGGCCGGCCCTGTGGGGCAGGCGCTGGTGCAAGGTGATCGGGACAAAGCCGCCGATGTGGCGTTGCAACTGGGCTCGATTTTTCCGCACCGTTTTTACCTGGAATTGCAACGCGCTGGCCGCCCCGAGGATGAGCCGCAAGTCATTGGCGCAGTGGAACTGGCCGCACGCTTGGGCCTGCCTGTGGTGGCCACCCATCCGGTGCAGTTTTTGAAGCCCGAAGACTACGAAGCGCACGAAGCGCGGGTCTGCATTTCAGAAGGCGAGATTCTGGCCAACACGCGCCGTGTGCGCCGCTTCACCCGCGACCAGTATTTCAAGTCGACCGAAGAGATGTGCGCCTTGTTTGCCGATGTGCCCAGTGCCATCGCCAACACCCTTGAAATCGCCAAGCGCTGCAACCTGAGTCTGGTGCTGGGCAAGCCGCAGCTGCCCAACTTTCCGATCCCGCCCGTCAATGGCGTGGTGATGTCGGTGGACCACTATTTTCGGCATGTCTCGTTCGAGGGGCTGGAGGCGCGCCTTCTGCACCTGTACCCTGACGAGGCCAAACGCAACGATGAGCGTTCGCGGTACGTGGAGCGGCTCGAATTCGAACTCAACACCATCTTGAAGATGGGTTTCCCAGGTTACTTTTTGATCGTGGGTGACTTCATCCAATGGGCCAAAGCCAATGGCTGCCCGGTGGGCCCAGGCCGGGGTTCGGGTGCGGGCTCGCTCGTGGCCTATGCGCTCAAGATCACCGACTTGGACCCGCTGCAATTCAACCTGCTGTTCGAGCGTTTCTTGAACCCCGAGCGGGTCTCGATGCCCGACTTCGACATCGACTTTTGCCAGGGCAACCGAGACCGGGTGATCGACTATGTGAAGGACAAATACGGGCGCGATGCGGTGTCGCAGATCGCCACTTTCGGCACCATGGCCGCGCGTGCGGCGATTCGCGATGTGGGCCGTGTGCTCGACATGAGCTACACCTTTTGCGACGGCATCAGCAAGCTCATTCCCAACAAGCCGGGCATGTCGGTCACGCTGCAATACCCGCCGGCCACGCCCAAAGAAGGCGACAAAAACAACTATGCGATTGCCATGGAGCCCATCCTGGCCGAGCGCATCGAGCGCGAAGAAGATGTGAAGACTCTGATCGAGCTGGCGCAAAAGCTCGAAGGCATGACCCGCAACGTCGGTATGCACGCCGGGGGCGTGCTGATCGCGCCGGGCAAGCTGACCGACTTTTGCCCGCTGTACCAGCAGCCCGGCAGCGAATCGGCGGTGAGCCAGTACGACAAAGACGATGTGGAGTCTGCAGGTCTGGTGAAGTTCGACTTCCTGGGGCTGGCCACGCTGACGATCCTGGAGATCGCCCGTGAGTTCATCATGAAGCGGCACAAAGGTCAGGAAAACTTTGCCTTTGAAAATATTCCGCTGGGTGACGTGGCCACTTACAAGTTGTTTGCAGATGGCAAGACCGAGGCGGTGTTCCAGTTTGAAAGCCGGGGCATGCAGGGCATGTTGCGCGACGCGCGCCCCAGCCGTTTGGAAGACCTGATCGCTCTGAACGCCTTGTACCGCCCCGGGCCCATGGACCTGATTCCCAGCTTCGTGGCGCGCAAGCACGGGCGCGAAGTGGTGGAGTACCCGCACCCGGCAGTGGCCGACATGCTGAGTGAGACCTACGGCATCATGGTCTACCAAGAGCAGGTGATGCAGACGGCCCAGATTCTGGGTGGCTACTCGCTGGGCGGCGCCGACTTGCTGCGCCGCGCCATGGGCAAGAAGAAGGCCGAAGAAATGGCCGAGCACCGCGAGAAGTTTCGCGCAGGCGCTTTGGCCACGCACAACATCCCACAAGACAAGGCCGACGAAGTCTTTGACTTGATGGAAAAGTTCGCGGGCTACGGCTTCAACAAGTCGCACGCCGCTGCATATTCACTGCTGGCCTACCACACGGGCTGGCTCAAGGTGCACTACACCGCCGAGTTTTTCTGCGCCAACATGACGGTGGAAATGGACGACACCGACAAGCTTAAGGTGCTCTACGAAGACGCGGTCAAGTTCGGCATCACCTTCGACCCGCCCGACGTGAACCGCGGCACACACCGCTTTGAGCCGGTCACTGACACGGTGATTCGCTACGGTCTGGGCGCGATCAAGGGCACGGGCCAGCAGGCGATCGAGGCCATCGTCGCAGCCCGCACCGAAGGCGGCCCGTTCACCAGTTTGTTTGACTTTGCAGTGCGCGTTGACCGCACCCGCATCAACAAACGCACAGTGGACGCGCTCATCAAGGCCGGGGCCTTTGACTCGCTGCACATGAACCGCGCTGCCTTGTCAGCCAGCATTGATCGGGCGTTTGAATTCTCCAACGCCACCACGGCCAATGCCAACCAGGGCGGCTTGTTTGACATGCTGGGCGACGACTCGCACGGCTCGAGCACGCAAGAGCCGGAACTGGTCGACATGCTTCCCTGGGGCATCAAGGAGCGCCTGACCCTGGAAAAGACCGCTGTGGGCTTTTACCTCTCGGGCCATTTGTTCGATGCCGTCGAGCGCGAGGTGCGCCAGTTTGCCCGCCGCAAGATCGACGACCTGATCGACAGCCGCGAGTCCATGGTCTTGGCGGGCATCGTGAGCGATCTGCGCGTGATCAACGGCCAGCGCGGCAAAGTGGCCATTTTCAAGCTCGACGACAAATCGGCAGTGATGGAAGCCACGGCCGACGAAAACCTGATCAACTCATCGAGAAACACCCTCAAGGATGACGAGCTCATCATCGTCACGGCCAAAATGCAGGCCGATCGATTTTCTGGAGGCTTCAGGCTCAAGATCGAGCAGATCATGGATCTGGGGCAGGCCCGTTGCCGCTACGGCAAGTTCTTGCGCGTGGCCGTGAACGGCCGCGCTCCCGACATCGCCCGCTTGGTCAAGGAGTTCCCTGCTCAGCGCGAGGAGTCCGAACACGGGGTGCTCATCAAAGGCCTGCCGGTTCGCCTCACGCTGGAGCGGCGCAACGACAGCTTGGGCGCGCGTGCCGAGTTGGTACTGGGTGAGCAGGCCAAGTTCTTCCCGTCAGATGCGGCACTGGCCAGTTGGATGGCGCAGGCCGAGCAGGGCCGGGCGCACATCGTTTACGACGAAGGGCAGTCGATGGTTGCTTTGCGCACTGTTTCTCAGTGAATGTTTCTTGGCCCGCCGTGGGCATCAGTCCAGCGGCCTGAACCCCAGCACAATGACCGAGGGCACGCGCCCGTCGGTGTCTTTGGGGAAGACTTCGGTTTTGTCGATGGCCCGCAGCACCGCATCGTCCCAGGCCTTGTTGCCACTCGTTTGCACGACGCGGCGGCTGAGGATGGTGCCGTCCTGACTGACCTTGACTTCGACTTCGGCGCGCGGGTTGCCGAGCATGTCGCCGGGGTAGCTGATGTTGGGCTTGATGCGACCCACCAGGCGACCCGCATAGGTGGCAGACGGGCCCGATGATTTGAGCGCCGTGCCTGTGGCGTTTTCGCTGCCCGATGCGCCTGCCAGCCCTTGCATGCGCTGGATGTTTTCCTTGCGCATGGCCTCCGACTGGGCAGCGTCTGCTTTGGCCTGGGTATCTTTGCGGGCGTCTTCTTTTTTGCGCTTGTCGGCTTCAGCTTGTTTGTTCTTATCGCGCTCTTTCTCTTCGCGTGCTCTGTCCTCTTTGGCTTTTTGCTCTTTGGCCTTCTTATCGGCTTTTTCCTGTTCGGCCTTTTCTTTTTCGCGTTCCATGCGCTTCTTGTCTGCCTTTTCCTTGTCGGCTTTTTCTTTCTCCGCCTTATCCGCTTTCTCTTTCTCAGCGGTTTTTTTCTTTTCTTCTTCTTTCTTTTTCTTTTTGATCAAACCAATATCGGCCTCGGTTTGGGCTGGCTCAGGCGCAGGTGCCGGTTTGACTGCCCCGGGTCGGGGTTCGGGTGCTGGCGTGGGTTCAGGTTCAGGAGGCGGTGGCGGGGGCATCGGCGCTGATTCGGTCAGTTTGGGGGCGGCCATTTCAGGCATGCTGGACCAGATTTCAGCTTCGGCTCTGACGGTGATGGTTTGTGTGGACCAGCGCGTGGCCATGGCCAAGGCGACCAACAGCAAGATGTGCGCAAAGATGGCCCATGCCAATGAGCGCCCTGTTCCCTCTTGCGGTGGAGGGCCGAATTCTGAGGGGTGACGGTCTGCGTTGCTCACTTCACGTCCATGGCGTCAGGGCTTGACCGTGAGCAGCAAGCCCACCCGGTCAATGCCTGCGCGTTTGAGCTTGTCGAAGATCTCGACCACCAATTCGTATTTCAGCGTTTTGTCGGCTTTGATGCCGACGCTGGTGTTGGGGGTCTTTTGCAGCAACACCTTGATTTGATCGATCAATTGGTCTGCTTGTGGGTACAGCAGACTGCGACCGTCGGTTTGGTGGTCAACGATCAACTCCAGTTTTTCGTCTTTGGTGATCACCACCTCGATCAGTTGCTGAGGCTGTTCCTTGGCCTCACCAATGGTGGGCAGGTCCACCAAGCCGGGCGCAATCATGGGGGCGGTGACCATGAAGATGATGAGCAGCACCAGCATCACGTCAATGAAGGGCACCATGTTGATTTCAGAGATGGTGCGGCGACCGCGCCCTCGAGGTGAAACGGCTGGCATGGGGCGATCCTTTCAGTGGCCCGAGGCCGAGTTGCTGGAACCCGTGGAGCCCAGGCTGCGCTGCAGGATGTTGGAGAACTCCTCGATGAAGGTTTCCAGCTTGATGGCGATGCGGTCCACGTCGTGTGAGAAGCGGTTGTAGCCCAGCACAGCAGGAATGGCCGAGAACAGGCCGATCGCGGTGGCGATCAGCGCTTCGGCAATGCCGGGGGCCACGGTGGCCAGTGTCACTTGCTGCATGCTGGCAATGCCCGTGAAGGCGTGCATGATGCCCCAGACAGTGCCAAACAGACCCACATAAGGCGAAATGGAGCCGACAGAGGCCAGAAATGCCAATTGCGATTCGGCGCTGTCCATTTCGCGTTGGAAGCTGGCGCGCATGGCGCGGCGTGCGCCATCGAGCAGGGTGCCGGGGTCGCTGATGCGGCGTTCGCGCAGTTTTTGGTATTCGCGCATGCCGCTGGCAAAAATGCGTTCCATCGGGCCGCCGAGCTTGGCGTTTTGGCTGGCGGCATTGAACAGTTCGTTCAAGCTGGTGCCGGACCAAAACTCACGCTCGAACTCTTCGTTGAGGTTTTTGATGCGTTTGATGGCGCCCAACTTGCGCACGATGGCGGTCCAACTGGCCACCGAGATGGCCAGCAAAAGCCCGACCACGATCTGCACCACAAAGCTGGCGTGCAGCAGCAGCGAGACGATGGACATGTCATTCATGGCAGGTGTGGGTGTCATTTCAGTGCTTCCAGAACAGGGGCCGGAATGCGGCCCGGTTTCAAGGTGTGGCTGTCAACCCAGCCGATGCGAATGTTACCTTCGGCCAGCAAGGCGTTGGGCAGGTCGTGACGGCGCAGCAGGACCTGTTGGGCAATGGTCAAGCTCACGCGGCCGGCTTCTTGTACGCGGGCAGTGACCCAGAGGGCGTCGTCCAGGCGCGCGGGCTGGTGGTATTTGACGGCGGTTTCGCTGACGACAAACATGCCACCCACTTGCTCACGCAAGACCTGCTGGTTAAAGCCCAGGGCGCGCAGCCATTCGGTGCGGCCACGTTCCATGAACTTGAGGTAGTTGGCATAGAACACAATGCCGCCTGCGTCGGTGTCTTCCCAGTAGACCCGCAGCGGAAAACCGAAAGGGGCAGCGCTGCTCATGCTGGCAACCAGGCGCGAAGGCGTTCGATGGCGGTCTTCAATTCGGCCATGGAATTGGCGGTGGAAAAGCGCACGAAGCGCTCGGTTTCGAACTTGCCGAAGTCGCGTCCAGGGGTGATCGCCACATGGGCTTGGTGCAGCGCGGCGTGGGCAAAGTCCCAACTGTCTTTGAGGCCCAGCTTGGCGCAGGCGGCGCTGCAGTCGGCCCAGGCATAAAAAGCACCATCGGGCTGTACGGGCACGGTGAGGCCCAATTCGTTGAGTACCGGGATGAAATAGTCCCTGCGGGCCTTGAACTCGGCCCGGCGCGCTTCATAGGTGGCCAAGCTCTCGGGGGCAAAGCAAGCCAGGGCCGCTTGTTGCGAAATCGTGCTGGGGCAGATGAACAGGTTTTGCGCCAAACGTTCAATGACGCCCACCAAGGCGTCGGGCACCACCAGCCAGCCCAGCCTCCAACCTGTCATGTTGAAGTACTTGCTGAAGCTGTTGATGCTGATGATGTCGTCGCTGATCGCCAAGGCGGTTTGGCCGTAGGCCTCGTCGTGGCTCAGGCCCAGGTAAATCTCGTCGATCAGCGTCACGCCGCCATGGGCGCTGACCACTTCGTGGATGCGGCGCAACTCCGCCGGGTCGATCGAGGTGCCGGTGGGGTTGGACGGGGAGGCCAGAAGCACGCCGCGTGTGAGCGGCCCCCAAGCGGCCTGCACTTTGGCGGCGCTGAGCTGGTAGCGTTCGGCGGCCGTGGTGGGCACCAGCACGGCTGTGCCCTCAGCGGCGCTCACAAAATGCCGGTTGCAGGGGTAGCTGGGGTCGGGCATCAGCACTTCGTCGCCTTGCTCGATCAGGGCCAAGCAAGCCAGGTGCAGCGCGGCCGATGCGCCTGCGGTGACGATGATGCGGCGTGCCGGAACTTCGACGCCAAAACGGCTGGCGTACCAGCCACTGATGGCTTGGCGCAGCGCGTCGGTGCCCAGCGCTTGGGTGTATTGCGTGGCACCCTGGGAGATGGTTTGCGTCGCAGCCGCCTGCACGGGCGCTGGCGCCGTGAAGTCGGGTTCGCCAATGTTCAGGAAGATCACCGGGCGGTCGGTGTGGGCGACTTCGCGCGCCAGAGCTGAGGCGGCTTTGGCCACTTCCATCACATAAAAGGGTTCGATCCGCTGTGCGCGTTGGGCAATCCGCATGGCTAGAGAGGGGGCCAAAGGGGGTCAGTGGCGGGCTTTGCCCGAGGCGCGGTCTGCAGCGACCTCGGCGGGGCGCAGCTGAGGCGCCAAGCCACTGAGCACGGCGTTCACGTATTTGTGGCCGTCGGTGCCGCCAAAGTCCTTGGCCAGCTCGATGCATTCGTTGAGCACCACGCGCCAAGGCACATCCAGGCAGTGTTGCAGCTCGTAGGCCCCGATCCACATCACGGCGTGCTCGACCGGCGAAATCTCGACCAAGGTACGGTCCAGCTTGGGAACGATCAGGGCATCCAGTGCCTGGGCTTGCTCGGAGCAGCCGTACAAAAGAGCGTCGTAGTGGGCCGAATCGGCTTTGTGAAAGCCCGACAGGTCGCGGGTGAAGACGTCGATGTCAGCCGCTTCGTTGCGCCCAACGATGAACTGGTACAGGCCTTGCAGCGCGAATTCGCGTGAGCGGCTGCGAGCGGGCTTGGCCGACGATTTTCGGGTGCCCGCAGCTTTTGGGGCCGCTGGCATGTCTTCAGCGGCGCTTTGGAGGTCGCTCATCACGCCTTGTCTCCGTCGTCCAGTTCGTCTGCCAATTCGGCCAAATCGGCCGAAAGGTCTTCCATCACACAGGCCATCTCCACCGCCACACGGGCTGCGTCACGGCCTTTTTCGGTTTGGCGCGCCAGGGCTTGCTCGAGGTTTTCGGTGGTGAGGATCGCGTTGGCGATGGGCAGGTTGTAGTCCAGTGACACGCGGCTCACGCCTGCGCCGGACTCATTGGCCACCAACTCGAAGTGGTAAGTCTCGCCGCGGATGATGCAGCCCAAAGCGATCAAGGCGTCGTATTCGGCGCGCTCGGCCATGGCCTGCAGGGCCACAGGCACTTCGAGTGCCCCGGGCACCATGACGTGGTCTATGCTGGTCACACCCATGGCTTCGAGCTCTTCGATGCAGGCCTTGGCCAGCGCGTTGGTGATGTCCTCGTTGAAGCGGGCTTGCACAATGCCGATGTGCAAGAACTCGCCGTTGAGTTCCTGTTCCTGACCTTTGTTGGCGTCGAGCATGGTGTTCTTTCTTATTGTTTGGGGATGTAGCCGGTGATCTCGAGTCCATAACCAGCCATGCTGGGCATGCGACGGGGTTGACCCATGAGTTTCATTTTGTGCACGCCGCACTCGCGCAGGATCTGGGCGCCTACGCCGTAGGTGCGCAGGTCCATCTTGCCGCGCTCGGGCGCTTGGGCCGATCGGGCCCGGCCTTCAAACTGGGCCAGCAATTGTTCGGCCGATTCGCCGCAGTTGAGCAGCACGGCCACGCCGCAGCCTTGGGCGTGAAGGTATTGCAGGCTGGTGTCCAGGCTCCAGGAGTGCATGGATCGGTTGACTTCAAGGGCGTCCAACACCGACAACGGCTCGTGCACGCGAACAGGCACTTCGTTGTCGGCAGACCATTGGCCTTTGACCAGTGCCAGGTGCACGGTTTGGCTGGGTTTGTCGCGAAAAGCGTGGGCCGTGAATTCGCCATGGGCGGTTTGGAGTGTGCGGCTGCCAATGCGCTCGACCAGCGATTCGTTGCGGCTGCGGTATTGAATCAGGTCAGCGATGGTGCCAATTTTCAAGCCATGTTCGGCCGCGAAAATTTGCAAATCAGGCAGTCGGGCCATGGTGCCATCGTCCTTCATGATCTCGCAGATCACAGACGAGGGCGCGCAACCCGCCATGGCGGCCAGGTCGCATCCGGCTTCGGTGTGGCCTGCGCGCATGAGCACGCCGCCGTCCACCGCTTGCAGAGGGAAGATATGTCCGGGCTGCACCAGGTCGGTGGGCTGCGTGTTGCGTGCCACGGCCACCTGCACCGTGCGGGCGCGGTCTGCGGCCGAGATGCCAGTGGTCACGCCTTCAGCAGCCTCAATGGACACGGTGAAGGCGGTGCTGTAGAAGGTGCCGTTGCGCGCCGCCATGGGGGGCAGCTTCAAAAATTCGCAGCGCTCGCGGGTGAGTGTGAGGCAAATCAGGCCCCGGCCAAAACGGGCCATGAAGTTGATGGCCTCAGGCGTGACGTGGTCAGATGCCAGCACCAGGTCGCCTTCGTTTTCACGGTCTTCTTCGTCGACCAAGATCACGATGCGACCGGCTTTCATCTCGGCCACGATCTCTTCCACGGGCGAAATCGCCACAGGGGTCAGTTGCTCTGGGGCATTCATGATTTGTCTTTCAGGGTCAGGCCCGCGCTGAGCATGCGCTCCACATAGCGGGCCACGGTGTCGATTTCGAGGTTGACCTGGCTGCCCGCTTTCAGGCTGCCGAGGGCAGTGTTGTCCACGGTGTGCGGGATCAGGTTGATGCTGATCTCGCATCCTTCGGCCAGGTCGGTGACGCGGTTGACCGTGAGGCTCACGCCGTTGACGGTGATCGAACCTTTGTAAGCGAGGTATTTGGCCAGCGCGAGCGGCGCCAGTATGCGCAACTCCCAGCTTTCGCCAATCTGCTCGAAAAGGGTGGTGTGGCCGACGCCATCGACGTGACCCGATACGATGTGCCCTCCAAGGCGGTCATTGGCACGGAGCGCCTTTTCGAGGTTGACGGTGCCTTGTTGGTCCAAGCCGCTGGTCTTATGAAGCGATTCGGCCGATATGTCGATGGTGAACTGGCGGCTCTCGGGACTGAAAGTGGTGACGGTCATGCAAGCGCCATTCAAGGCGATGCTGTCGCCCAGGCCCACATCGTCAAGGTACCCGGCGGGGGCCTCGATGGTGAGGCGCTTGCCGTGGTGTAAAGAGCGACCCAGGTCGTGGGTAGCGACGATTCGCCCCACGCCGGTGATGATTCCGGTAAACATGGGCGCTATTTTCGCAGGTAATGGGTCGCGCCTTGGGCTTGGCTCAAAAAAAAGCCCGCTGAGGCATTAAAGCTTCGTCAAGTGGATGGGAATGCCCGGCGCTTGGCAGATAATCCAAACTTTCGTACTGAGATCGTCGCCATGAGATGGATTCGTTTTAGCGCATTGTTGTTGAGCGTGTTGGTTGCTGCCTGTGGCGGCAAAGGGCAGTCGGCTGCGCCACCCACAGATTTGACGGTGCAAAGCAACGGTGATACCCAAGTGACCCTGAACTGGACGGCTCAGCCAGGGCTTCAGTACTGGGTCTTGTGCGCACCAGGCGACAGCATCGATGCCAAGAGTTGGGCCACCACGGTGGGTGGCAATGCTTACAGTTCCTCTCGCGATGGCGCGGGCATTTACAACGGCGATACATCGCTCGCAGGCCAGTTGGTGACCCCGCCGTTCAACGTGACGGGCTTGCGCAACGACGTGAAGTACGCTTTCACAGTCAATGCCCGCACAAACGGTGGCCCCGGTGGCCTGGGTGCAACACCTGTCAGCCAAACGCCTCGACTGGCTGGCCAGTCTTGGGCAAAGTTGGGTACATTGCCCAGCACAGTCAACATCCGCGCTGTGACCTACGGCGCCATCACCAGCCCGCTGAACGCGGCCTACTCCGCCTATTTGTTTGTGGCCGTTGGGGACGGCGGCGCTGTGTATACCAGTGCTGACAATCAAAAAACTTGGGTCAGCCGCAGCTTGCCCGCGGCGGCTGCAGGACGTCAGCTCAATGATGTGACGTTTGCCTATGGGCGTTTCATCGCGGTTGGTGACGGCGGAACCATTGTGTACAGTGCCGATGGTGTGACCTGGACCGCTTCGACGGTCAACAGTGCAGCACCGCTGAGCAGCACCAGCTTGAAGGCGATGACCTTCAGCGGCACTGCGCTGATGGCGGTGGGGCAGGGCGGTACGGTGCTGACGTCCGGCGATGGCATCACCTGGACGGCACAGACCACCAACATCACTCCGAACCTGAATGCCGTGGCTTTTTCCAACGATTGGACGACAACGATTCCTACGGCCGTGTCCGTGGCCGCTTTCTGGGTCGCAGTTGGAGATGCGGGTGCTGTTTACTCCAGTGGCGACGGCATCACATGGACGGCCATGAACACTGGGCTGGAGTCGGTTGCGGGTGCATGGCGTGGTGTTTCGATTTTGAAGAACCAGACCTCCACACTGGATTGTGGCTTGGGTAGCCCGGCTGTGACGAGTGTGTCGACCAGCTATTTCATCGCACTGGTGGGCGATGATGGCAAAGTGGCCACCGCTGGCCCCGCATTGAACTGGTCGCTCACCACGCTGGAAGGCGCACCGCGCCTGAACCGTGTGATTTCTCCAGCAGGGCAATTCTTTGCGGTGGGAGATGCCGGAGCTGTTTTCACGGGCAACCTCAATGCCGATGCCAGCAGCGTTTCTTGGTCCAAGCGAAACAGTGGCAGCAACAGCAATTTGTACGGCTTGATTCGCTATGGCAAGGATGCCGCTTTGCCCTACAGCAACAGTTACTTGACCTTTGGGCAAGGTGGAGTGAACTTGTATTCCCGCTGACCTTTGCCCCTGCAAGTTTCGCAAAGGCAAGCGGCGCAGATTGCCTTTTTTCTTAGGGTATTCCTTTGAGACCGAGTCCTGGGCAACTGCCTAAAATGCTTGTTGAAACGCAGCAAGTTGGTGGTTTCCCATCTCGGAGTCTTAATCAGTGCCCAGCCCATCCTCATTTGTACGTTCACCTGGCGCCAACGCTGAGGAGGCCAATGTCCGAGTGGTCAAAAAGTATCCCAATCGGCGCTTGTACGACACGGCAACATCGACTTACATCACTTTGCCCGAGATCAAACGCTTGGTGATGGCGTCTGAGCCTGTGGTGGTGCGCGATGCCAAAACAGGTGAGGATTTGACTCGGACCATTTTGCTTCAAATCATTCTTGAAGAAGAGGCGGCTGGTGCGCCGATGTTCAACGAAGCCGTGCTCACCCATTTGATCCGCTTTTATGGCCACGCCATGCAGGGTTACATGGGTACTTTTCTGGAAGGTCAACTTCAAATGTTCACCGATTGGCAGTCCCGCATGGGTGAGCAGAGTCACGGGTTGACAGCCGAAAAATGGGCGCAGTTCATGCAGTGGCAGTCTCCGCTGCTGCAAAACATGCTGACCAGCATGCTTCAGCCCTCTCCTTCCGTCCTGGGCCAGATGCACGAAAAATTGAACCAACAAATGCAAAAAAACACCGAGCACATGTTGGGTGTGTTGGGACTCAAGTCCTAAATACGCAGGCTGTTGCGCCCTCTGATGGGGCTTGAGTGAATTTTGCTGGGACAATCGGGGCATGAGCGAAATTTATGCAAACACCGTTGCCCCCAAAGTGGGTTTTGTCAGCTTGGGTTGCCCCAAGGCCTTGACCGACTCCGAATTGATCCTGACCCAGCTGAGCGCTGAGGGGTATCAAACTTCCAAAACTTTCGACGGTGCCGATCTGGTCATCGTCAACACCTGCGGCTTCATTGACGATGCCGTCAGAGAAAGTCTGGACACGATTGCCGAAGCCTTGAACGAGAACGGCAAAGTGATCGTGACCGGTTGCTTGGGCGCCAAAACGGGTGAGGGCGGCGGCAACATGATCCGCGAGTTGCACCCCAGTGTGCTGGCGGTGACCGGGCCGCATGCGACGCAGGAGGTGATGGATGCGGTGCACGCCCATTTGCCAAAGCCGCACGACCCGTTCATGGATTTGGTGCCGGGCGGTTTTGGCGAAGCGGGACTCAAGCTCACGCCGCGCCACTATGCCTATTTGAAAATCAGCGAAGGCTGCAACCACCGCTGCACGTTTTGCATCATCCCCTCCATGCGCGGCGATCTGGTCTCGCGCCCAATTGGTGACGTGCTCAAAGAGGCCAAGGCCTTGTTTGAAGGCGGTGTGAAGGAGCTGTTGGTCATCAGTCAGGACACATCCGCTTATGGCGTGGACGTCAAATACCGAACAGGTTTTTGGGATGGCAAGCCGGTCAAGACACGCATGCTGGAACTGGTGCAGACCCTGGGCGATTTGGCGCAAGCCTATGGCGCTTGGGTGCGCTTGCATTACGTCTACCCTTACCCGAGCGTGGACGACATCATCCCCTTGATGGCCAACGGACGGGTGTTGCCCTACTTGGACGTGCCTTTTCAGCACAGCCACCCCGATGTGCTCAGGCGCATGAAGCGTCCTGCCAGCGGCGAGAAGAACCTGGAGCGCATCCAGCGCTGGCGCGAACTGTGCCCTGAGCTGGTCATTCGCAGCACGTTCATTGCCGGCTTCCCGGGCGAGACCGAAGAAGAGTTCGAGCACCTTTTGGACTTTTTGCGCGAAGCGCAGATCGACCGGGCAGGTTGCTTTGCCTACAGTGCAGTCGACGGCGCCACAGCCAATGAATTGCCCGGCATGCTGCCCGAAGCCGTGCGCGAAGAGCGCCGAGCGCGCTTCATGGCGGTGGCCGAAGAGGTGTCGATTGCCCGTTTGCACCAGCGTGTGGGCTTGGACATGCAGGTCTTGGTCGATTCGGCACCCGCGATGGGGCGCAAAGGCGGAGTGGGGCGCAGTTACGGCGATGCGCCAGAGATCGATGGTGTGGTGCGTTTGTTGCCGCCTGAGAAGATCAGCAAAACCCTGAAGGTAGGAGAGTTCACCCGCGCCCGCATTGTCGGGGTCGAGGGTCATGACCTGGTTGCGCAACCGATGTGAGTCGAGGCGCATTTGAGCATCGCAGTCACAAAAAAGCCGATGTAAAAACATCGGCTTGTCGTTTTTTGTGGTGCCCAGAAGAGGACTCGAACCTCCACGCCTCTCAGCGCTAGTACCTGAAACTAGTGCGTCTACCAATTCCGCCATCTGGGCATCTCAGGAGAGTGTCATTGTATAGCAGCGCACAGTCTTGCCCAGTTGAAAGCTTCAAATATGGGGCGCAAAAAACAAAAAAGCCGATGAATGATTTTCATCGGCTTTTTGTCATCTTATTTGGATAAGATTGGTGCCCAGGAGAGGACTCGAACCTCCACGCCTCTCAGCGCTAGTACCTGAAACTAGTGCGTCTACCAATTCCGCCACCTGGGCCTTCAGGAATCCAAGGATTGTATATTAAAAAATTAACTCCAACCAGCGGGATGCTGGAAGAAATAGAAGGCAGTGTGCAGGGCCATCGCGATGGGCACGGCTTTTTTATTCGTGATGACGGTGAGTCGGATATTTATCTGCCCGTCAACGAAATGCGCGCCGTTTTACACAAGGACAGGGTCAAGGTGCGCGTGGTGCGCTTCGACCGCAAAGGTCGGCCTGAAGGACGCGTGGTCGAGATCATTGAGAGGCCTGAACAACCCATCATTGGTCGCTTGCTGCAAGAGGGCGGCATGTGGCTGGTGGCGCCAGAAGACAAACGCTATGGGCAGGATGTCCTCATTCCCAAAGGCGCCACAGGATCGGCCAAGCCGGGGGAAGTGGTGGTGGTCGAGTTGACCGAGCCTCCGGCTTTGTATGGTCAGCCCGTGGGGCGGGTCAAAGAGGTGCTGGGCGACATCGATGATCCAGGCATGGAGATTGAAATCGCGGTGCGCAAATACAGTGTGCCGCACGAGTTTTCTCCGGCTTGTCTGGTCCAGGCCAAAGGCCTGCCTGACAAAGTGCGTGCGCAAGACCGCAAGGGTCGCATTGATTTGCGCGATGTGCCCTTGGTCACGATCGATGGTGAAGATGCGCGTGACTTTGACGATGCGGTGTACTGCGAGCCCGCCAAAGTGGGCCGCGCCAAAGGTTGGCGTCTTTTGGTCGCCATTGCCGATGTCAGTCACTATGTGCAAACAGGCAGTGGCATCGACATCGATGCTTACGACCGTGCCACCAGCGTTTACTTTCCGCGGCGAGTGATCCCGATGCTGCCGGAAAAGCTGTCCAACGGTTTGTGCTCGCTCAACCCGGATGTGGACCGCTTGTGCATGGTCTGCGACATGCTGGTCACAGCCAAGGGCGAAGTGCATGCGTACCAGTTCTACCCGGCGGTGATGCACAGCCATGCGCGCTTTACCTATACCGAAGTGGCAGCCATTTTGGCCAACACCCGCGGGGCTGAGGCTTTGCGTCGCCAGCCGCGAGTGCAGGACTTGCTGAATCTGCACGATGTGTACCGTGCCTTGCTGGCGTCGCGCGCCATTCGCGGCGCTGTCGATTTTGAAACCACCGAAACGCAGATCGTTTGTGACGAGAGCGGGCGCATCGAGAAGATCGTGCCGCGGGTTCGCAACGAGGCGCACCGTTTGATTGAAGAGGCGATGTTGGCGGCCAACGTGTGCAGCGCTGACTTCATCCAGCAAAGCCAGCATCCGGGCTTGTTCCGTGTGCACGAGGGTCCGACCGCGGAGAAAAAAGACATTCTGCGCAACTACCTCAAAGCCTTGGGCTTGAATCTGGGTTTGAGCGATGATCCGCACACGTCGGAGTTTCAAAAAATCGCGCAAGCCACCAAAGACCGGCCCGACGCGCAGCAGATCCACACGATGCTGCTTCGCTCGATGCAGCAAGCCATCTATACGCCCCTCAACAGCGGGCACTTTGGCTTGGCCTACGAGGCTTACACCCACTTCACCAGCCCGATTCGCCGTTATCCGGATTTGTTGGTGCACCGTGTGATCAAGTCGATTTTGGCAGGTCGCAAGTACGAATTGCCCTCCCTTCCGACACCGGGCGAAGCGCATGCCAAGTTGGCCAAGCGCTTGCAAAAGAACAAAACAGGCGCAACGGTTGTGGCTGGGCGCTCGTCCAAACTGCCCAAGGTCCAGATGTCGTTTGCCGAGCAGCAGGCTTGGGAGGCGGCGGGCATGCACTGCAGCGCCAATGAGCGGCGAGCAGATGAAGCCAGTCGTGACGTGGAAGCCTGGCTCAAGTGCAAGTACATGCGCGAGCACTTGGGTGAGGAGTATGGTGGCGTCGTCTCATCGGCCACGAGTTTTGGCTTGTTTGTCACACTCGACAACCTGTATGTCGAGGGGTTGGTGCACATCACAGAACTGGGTGGTGAGTATTTCCGGTTTGACGAATTGCGCCAAGAACTGCGCGGCGAGCGCACAGGCATTCGGTATGCCATCGGCACCCGCGTGCAGATTCAGGTTAGTCGCGTGGATTTGGATGGACGCAAGATCGACTTCCGCCTGGTGCATCCTGGCGAAGATCTGGTGCCGCGAGCCATGCGGGACAAAGGCGTGACGGGCGAGTCCTCGTCAAGGGCGTTGTCCAAAGCCCGGCCTGACAAGCGCATGGCTGCAGCCGAGCGTCAGCGTTCACCGATCCAGGCACTCAAAGCGTCTGTGAAAAAAGCGGCAGCCAAAAAAGGCACCAAGACGGCCAGAAAGTCGCGCAGGTAAGCTTCGCAGCTCAAATCTGAATGGGCATTTGGCGTAACAAGGGGTCAGCCAAGTCGTGACGCCAGACGAGAGGCTGTGAGTGCCTCTCGAGGTGGCCAAGCGTCAGCTGCTGCACCATGCTGCCAAGCGGCTGCGCAGGCTGCCTCGTGGGCTGAATGCCCTTGGGCCAGGTGCGCACCCGTGAGGCCAGCCAAAACATCCCCTGTGCCACCAGTGGCCAGCAAACCGTTGCCACTGGTGTTGATGCGCGGCGTCTGCCCGGGGCTGACGATGACCGAGCCAGAGCCTTTGAGGAGCACAGTGCATTGGAGTTGATCGCACAGTGATTGGGCAGCCCGCAGCCGATCTTGTTGCACCGAATGGGCATTGCAATCCAAAAGACGTCCTGCTTCAAGTGGGTGAGGTGTGATCACGGTGGGGAACTGACCTGGGCTGTCGCCACGTGACCGCAAAAGTGCGCGCAAATCGGTGTTGTTTGAAACGGTATTGAGCCCGTCGGCATCCAGCACCAGCCGGGCACTGTGCCGAAGCAAGTCGCTCAACAATGGCGCGATGGCTTGGCCGCCACCGCACCCTGCAACCACTGTCAATTGCTTCAAGTCCAGTTGGGGCAATTGTCTTTGCATGACATCGGGTGGAACGGCGCTGTTCTCGGTCGTTGCTCCCAGGAGACTCAGGATCACGCGACCAGCGCCGCCGTGCAGTGCCGCCTTTGCTGCCAAAATGGCCGCCCCGGTCATGCCCGAGCCGTTCAATTGCATGGGCTCACCACCAATGATGGCCACATCGCCGCGACTGCCTTTGTGGCTGGCGTGGGCTATTTGCGCAGGTGACGTTTCCAGGTTCAGCCAAGCATCGGGTGTTGGGGGAGGAGTCCCTTTGGGGCAGGCGCTGGTCAAGGCATCAAGCCAGATTTCACCGCACACATCGCGCCCATGGCCCATGAACAACCCCGGCTTTGCGGCGATCAATGTGATGGTCCAGTCGGCTTGAACCACGTTGAGGCCTGTCGGAACCCCGCCCCAAACTTGCCCGGAGTCGGCGTCAAGTCCCGTGGGCACATCGAGCGCCAGTACCGGTGCTGCGGATTGGTTCAGGCGCTCAATCCATGCCTGCATAGCGGGGGAGGGTTCGCGGCTGCGCCCGATGCCCAGCAGGGCGTCAATGCACAGGTCTTGGCGGGTCAATTGGGCCAGCCAGCGGTCGTCGGGCTGAGAAGTGATTGGAACCCCCAGGGACACTGCGCGTTGCCAAGCCGCATGCGCGTCCATGGGCAGTTGCTCTGGTGTTGCCAGCAGACAGACCTGCACGTCAATGCCCCGTTGGTGGAGTTGGCAGGCGGCTTGCAGGCCGTCGCCCCCATTGTTGCCGGGCCCTGCGGCAATCCAGATGCGCTGTGCATGGGGAGCGATGGCCTGTGCCAAACGGGCCGTGGCCCCACCCGCCAGCAATATCAAGTTTTGCGTGCTGAATGCTTTGAGGATGCCCTCCTGGACCCTGACGCTGTCCTTGGTCAGGACGGCTACGGGGCTCGAAGTCGGGATCACGCGTTGCATGCGGATCTTCAACTCTGACGGTTCAAGCAGGCTTCAACGGCAAGAGCCAACTGCAGCAAGGTGTCGTCATGCATCGGGCCATGCCAGAGCATCAGGCCCACAGGCAATTCTCCGGGCTGGTGACAGGGTAGTGAAATGGCGCAGCCGTCAAGTGTGTTGACTGCGCTGGTGTTGCGCAGCAACAGTCCGTTCACGCGGAAGAATTCGGCATCTCTCTCAGGGCCGGGTGCGACTGACGACAACAGTGGTGAGGTGATGGGTGTTGTGGGCGAAAGCACAGCATCGCAGCTTTGCAATGCTTTTTGCATTCGAGCGATCCACTGCACTCGGGTTTTCACCAAATCCATGTATTCGTGGGCCTTCATGTTGGCGCCGCGCATCATCCGCGCCAACACGCGCGGGTCGTATTGCGAGGCAGAGGTTTCCAGCAGGTGCCTGTGCCAGGCATAACCCTCCGCCGGGCTGAATCCGCCTGAAGCCATCATGGCTGGCAACTCATCGAGTTCATTGACGGGTAGGGACACAATTTGAGCGCCCGCACGCCTCAAAGTGTTCACGGTGCGCTCAAAGGCTTGCGACACTGTGCTGTCCATGTCGTCTTGCATCAAGCATGTTGCGATGGCCAGCCGATAACCAGACAAGGGCAAACTGGTTCGCGGGACGGTGCGAGAAGAGAGAATTTCATGGGCCAGGATGGTGTCGCGCACGGACCGGGTCATGGCGCAAACCGTGTCCAAGGTGGTGGACAGGGGGAGGGCCCCTTCAGTGGGTACCCGACGAGCGGTGCTCTTGAACCCGACCAGACCGTTGAGCGCTGCAGGAACGCGGATCGAGCCACCCGTGTCAGAACCCAGGCCAATGAAAGCGGCACCAGTGGCCACGGAAACTGCCGCGCCAGAGCTGGAGCCCCCAGGCGCGTGACCTGCAGGCCCTGAGCCAGCCTGTTGGCCTGTCATGGCGTCCCAGGCTTTTGGGGTCCCGTGGTGGGGGTTGTTGCCGACGCCGGAGAAAGCAAATTCCACCATGTTGGTGCGACCGATGAGCCCACCTCCGGCTTGCCTTAGCCTGGCCACGGCTGGAGCATCGCGTTTTGCCGCTGCCGCATTGGCAAGCACAACGGACCCTGCGGCTGTGACTTGGCCCTGAACGTCGAACAAGTCTTTGATGGAAACCGGGAGGCCGGCCAATGGGGTGTTTTCAATGCCAAGCTGACGGGCACATGCCCGAAGGCTGTCCGGGCTCATTTGCAGAAAAGCCAATTCACAGGCCGGAGACTGTGCCACTGCCAAGCACGCCTCGGCCACTTGGGCGGAGGTGGTGAGGCCCTGGCGGATGGCTTGGCGGATGGCGATCAGGTCTGACTTCATGAGGGTCCTTTGGACAGGACTTTGGGGCAGTCCAGCAATGCTACAATCGTAAGGCTTTGTACAACGCACCCTCTGTCTTGAGAGTGTCATGAGCAAAGCCAATCGCAAACCCGTCCCAACAAGGTGTTGCGCCTGATAGAGTTGATTCTCGGACAGGCGCAATGAGTGGACGGGATTTTAGACCCAACCTTTGGAGTATTACCATGTCCGTTACCATGCGCGAAATGCTGGAAGCCGGTGTCCACTTCGGCCACCAAACACGTTTCTGGAACCCCAAGATGGCCCCGTTCATCTTCGGCCACCGCAACAAAATTCACATCATCAACCTGGAAAAATCGCTGCCGATGTTCCAGGACGCGATCAAGTTTGCCAAGCAATTGTCTGCCAACCGCGGCACGATCCTGATGGTCGGCACCAAGCGCCAAGCCCGTGAATTGGTGTCTGCTGAAGCCCAGCGCGCTGGCGTGCCTTTCGTCGACCAGCGCTGGCTCGGCGGTATGCTGACCAACTTCAAAACCGTCAAGACCTCGATCAAGCGTCTGAAGGACATGAAGGCCCAGCAAGAAGTCGGCCTCGACAGCCTGAGCAAAAAAGAACAGTTGATGTTCAAGCGCGAGATGGAAAAGCTTGA
>CAIJQQ010000051.1 GCA_903822825.1 uncultured Burkholderiales bacterium
ATAGCGCAAAACCGTGCTCAGCCATTCGGTGCCCGCAAAACCAGCAAATGGGCCTGCCGCTGCGCCGTTGGCCTTGCCTTGGCTGCTGGCATGTTCGCCCACGGCCACAAGGGCACCCAAGCGTTTGGAGAAAACGGTTTTGTAACTTCTGGCGTTCATGAATCATTCCCGAGGCATAAGATTTCAGAAAATGAAACCTTTTGTAGCAAACGGATGATTCTACAAACCAATTCAATAATAATTCTTAAACAAGCTTAAGTTAGCACTTAAATCATATTAAACATCGCATGTGGAAATTTCATCAAATCACTTCACTAAAGGAAACACCAATTCCACCACCGCCAGCGCACCAGGCGTTTGGGGCAGGTTCATGTGCAGGTGGCCGTTGTGCTTTTTCACCACGGTTTGCACAAAGTTCAGGCCCAGGCCAAAGCTCTTGCCGGTGCTGAAACCTTCACTGTGGTCTTTCGCTGGCTCGGCCACGACGTTGGTCATGGTGCAGCGCACACAAGGGCTGGGTTGGTCAACATCATCGTGCTTGACGCTGACCCGGATGACGCCGCCTTTGGCACCGTAACGGATGGCGTTGACCAGCAGGTTGACCAGCACGCGGGTCAGCAAGCGCTGGTCAGCCATGACGAACTGAGGGGTTTCTTCAAAATCTTGCACCAGTTGCATTTGCTCAGCGTGTGCGATGTCTTTGACCTGGTAGACGGCTTCGTCCACCAAGGTGTCTAACAGCAGCTCGACCAGCCGGTATTGGGGGGCTTGTGCGTGAATGGAGAAGATGAAGTCGTCCATCATGCTCAGCAGGGTGCGGGCATGGCGGTGGATGTTCGAGGCCGACTCGGTGGCCACACGGGTGTCGGGCACAGGCTTGCGGCTGAGCGCAATGATGGACGCGATGGGCGTGCGCATGTCGTGTGAGAGAAGCTGCAGCGTGCGGTCGCGTTGGGCCTGGAACTGGCGCATTTCGGTCACATCGGTCAGTGACAGCACCCACAAAGCTTTGTCATCTTCTTGTGGGATCTTGGCCACCCGAAAAATGAAATGCCGCAAGCCGCCCAGCGGGTCTTGACCGCTGACAAAGTGGTCTTTATCGCTGAGCATTTCAAGGTTCTGCGTCAGCAGCCCCAGGTGGCTCATGAGCGGCTCCAAGCTTTGGCCCGCTTGCACCAACCCGGCAGGCAGGTCTTGCTGCATGCGCGGGTTCATGAGCACGGTTCGGCCATCGCCATCGGCCACCAGCATGGCGGTGGGGATTTGCGACACCACCCGTTGCAAAAACTGCAAACGGTCGTTGACCATGCCAATGGCGTTGTCCAGCAAGC
This sequence comes from uncultured Burkholderiales bacterium, assembly GCA_903822825.1. GTDB lineage: Bacteria > Pseudomonadota > Gammaproteobacteria > Burkholderiales > Burkholderiaceae_C > Limnohabitans_A. The sequence continues at coordinate 1,332 of CAIJQQ010000051.1, forward strand.
GAGAGTACTGCAGCAAGGTGTCGCTGGTGAAGTGGCGCAGCTGCAAACCTTGGCGGAGCTTCTTGCGCTTGCGCTGCACGTTTTCCAACTTGGCGGCGCGCTCGGCCATGAAGTTGACGATCATTTCGTTGCGCCGCCAAGCCCAGGCGGGTTTGAGCAGCGCAATGGCAATCACGCACAAGCCCGGATCAAACCAGCAACGCATGAAATTCATCAAGCCAAAGCTGACCAGCATGGCGGACAACCCCACACACACATTGACCAGCAGTTCGGCAAACGGGCTGAGCACCAGCAATGCCCCCAAAGCAATGACCAAACTGAGCCAGCACAGCGCCACTTGCACCCACATGGGCACCGGCTCGATGAGTTGGTCGCGCAAGATGTCGTTGAGCAAGTTGGCATGCAGCATCACGCCGGGTGTGCCCGAAGACTGATCACCCGAATACAGGGTCGGGAAATGGTCGCCCAGGCTAGGGGCGGTGGAGCCAATGAGCACGTATTTGTCTTTGAAGAGTTGCAGGGGCACCTGCCCTGACAACACATCGGCCAGCGATGCGGTCGGAAAGCCGACCTTCGGGTCCACCAAGTGGATGCGGCGGTAACTGCCATGAGACGTGTATGCCTGCGCCACTCTGCCCGACATGGCCAATGTGAGCTGCGGCACACCGTTATCAAGCAAGTGAGCGCCGCGCAAGGAGCCGTCTTTTTCAAAGCTCAGGTTGATGTGGGCCACACCGTTGGCAGCCTCTGACAACACGGGGTTGATCTGCCTGCCGGGCGCGAGCCCAGACGATGCAGCAGGGGGCTTCTCTGCGGCCAAAAACACCGTGTGGCGACGCAATTGCTCTGCGAGCAAATGGTCTAATGGCATAGGGTCCGGGAACAAAATGTCAAACCCAATGGCCTTGGGGTGGTTGCCCGTGTCGGCGAGCTTTTCAAGCAGTTCGGCGTAATCGGTGCGCTTGAGCGGCCAGCCGCCACGGGCCTCCAAGGTGTGGTCGTCCACAGCGATGACCACGATGTCATTGCCCGGGGTGGCGGGCCACCAACGCTGAAACTGGTCGTAGATGACAAAGCCAAACGACTGGCCCCACTGCATGACCGAGAACAGGGTGATCGTGGCCAGCGTGGTGATGGCGATGACCCACCATTCGCGGTAATAACGCCTCTCGTCATCCGTCAGGGGGCGGCGAATGGAGGCTGTCAGCGCCCCTTGGGGTGACATCACGGCTCGCTGGGAATCGCGACCAGCTCGAACTGGCCGGTCAGTGTGACGCGGCGGTTGGGCGTCAGGTCATAGTCCAGCTTCCACTGGTACTGGCCAGAGGGCACACCGCGCAGCACCAATTGGTCGTTGGCCGACAACTTGATGTCTTGGTCGAGGACGACCAGGGTTGGGCCTTTTTCTTCGAACTTTTCAAAGCGCAAACGCGGATTGGTGAGTCCGGTCATGTTGAAGTTGATGTTGCAGCGCCAATCGTCCAGGCGTTTGAAGCCTTTGCAAATACCGTAATTGGCCGTGTACCCGGTGATGCCCGATGCAGAGACCGAGGCCCACTGCAGAAACACCGTTTTGGCACCCAACTCGGCCACAACCAGCTTGGGCTCGGTCAGCATCTCTTCTGAATAGATGAAAGTAAAGCTGGCATCCTCAGACTGGCGTACCAATGTCTGCTTGGCCTCGGTGGGCGCATTGAAGGACAGCAACCAGTCACTGCCCGAGCCAGTCACTGCACCTTGCACAAAGCGCGGGGCCACCAGCAGATTTTCCACCGGCAGCGCTTTGCCATCGGTTTGGATGGGCACACCCTGCCCCGCGTTGGCGCGTTGCGCGTCGCGGTCGGCTCTGCCTTGCGCAGCCACCACGCCGGTGACAACCTCGACCTGGCTGTTGCGCTTGCGTGCATCAAAGCCGACCCGAAACTCGGTGCCGCGCACACCGGCCACCGATGAGGGCGTGCGGATTTCAAAGGGCGCATCGCCCCCTTGGCGCTTGCGAGGCACGTCGACCTCAACACGGCCATCGAGCAACTCAACACGCACCTCGGGGGAGTTTTCGAGCATGTTGCGGCGCAAGGTCTTGAGCTTGATGACGGCGCCCGACATCATGCGCAGCACCGAGGCGTCTTCGAGCGTGACGGCCAATTGGCAACCGGCTGGAATGCGAAGCACAGCGCCTTCGACCAAGGTGTCCCCCAACTGCACAGGCACCGCAGTGTCGCCTTCAAGGCGCACGCTGGTGCGGCAGTTCAGCCGCGTGACGGTGGCAGTGGAGGGGCTGAATTTGATCAAGTGCCGTGGAATTTTGAGCTGGTAGCCCACAGGCATGGTGTTGGGTTTGGCGATCTTGTTGAGCTTGATGATTTGCTGCAAGGCGTTAGGGCCTTGCATGTAAGTCGAGACCAGCGACGACAAGGTATCGCGGGGCTGAAATTTGTAAAGCAAGAGGCCCTCGTCCTCGTCCACTGCGGCAGCGCCGGTGGCCAAGACGACCAGCAAACCCGCGAGCAAACGCCGCAACGAACGCGTTGAAAACCACGAATTCACCGCAAGCAGGGTCATGGATTGGCCTCAGCCCCTTCGGTCACTTTGACCAAGCGGTAACCGTAGCCGTGCACCACGTTCAGTCGCAGACGTGTGCCTTGTGCGCCAATGCCCAACTTGCGGCGAATCCATGAAATGTGCACGTCCAGCGTGCGCGACAGCGCGTCTTCTTCGCGGCCCCAGACCTCTTGCATGATGCGGTGGCGAGAAATCGGGCGCTCCAGGTTTTGAAACAGCAAAAGGCTCAGTTCAAACTCTTTTTCGGTCAGGTTGACAGGCTCGCCTTCGATGACCACACGTCGGTCAACGCCCTGGAAAAAAAAGCCTTCAAACAATTCACCCTCGGGCACCCTCAAGGTTTGGGGCAACAGCCTGCGCTGCAAGGCGCTGATGCGGGCCATGAACTCCACACCGCGCAAAGGCTTGGAGCAGTAGTCGTCGGCACCGGCGTCCAGCGCCTGGACGATCTGTTCTTCGGCGCTGTTGCTGGTCAAAAAGACCACGGGGGAGTTGATTTTTTGGTTCTGCCGCAGGTGGCTAAGCACCTGCAAGCCGTTGGGGCCGGGCACATGCCAGTCGAGCACAAACAAATCAAAGGTGTCTTTGAGCAGCCCCTGGATGATGGCGTGGCCATCTGCAAAATGCACCACGGTGTGCCCCGCCCCGGTCAGGAGGGCCTTGACCTCTTGGGCCAATGTGGCTTCATCTTCAAGCAGAGCGATGTGCATTTGACTGTTAAAAATGAAATGATTGTAATCAAAGCCTAGGCAGAATTGGCAGATTTAGCACTTGTTAACAGCAAGCGTTCGGTGGGTCCATCGGCCAACAATCGGCCTTGCTCCAACACCACCAATCGCTGAGTGATCGACAGTGCTGCCGTGCTGTGGGTCACCATGATAAGGGTAATCTCAGGTAAATCGGCCAATCTTTGAATAATTAAGTTTTCAGTTTCAGTATCCAAGCCGGTGGTGGGCTCGTCCAGCAGCAGCAAGCGCGGGCGGGTGGCCAGTGCCCGAGCCAGAGCGATTTTTTGGCGCTGACCGCCCGACAAGTTGGAACCGTATTCCTCCACCGGCAAGTCCAGACGCAAAGCGCCCGAGGCGAGGTCGATGTCTAGTGCCGACACATGCACGGCATGGGCCAACGCGGCCATGCGCTGCCCGGGCGTGGCGTCGTCGGGCACGTTCATCAAGATGTTGGACTCGAGCGTGCCGGCCATCAGCGGTGCCTCTTGCGGCTTGAAGGCCAACCAGGTTACGCGGTCTTGCGGGGCGATGCTGTGCAGCGCAGCATGGTCAACCCGCACCTCGCCCTGCGTGGGCTGGATGGCCCCCGCCAAAATGCGCAGCAAGGTGGACTTGCCCGAACCCGGACGGCCCAGCAGGCCAACCCGCTCGCCAGGCTGGAAGGTCAGGTTCAGCTCGCGCAGCGCCGACTGGCCGTTGGCGTATTGGTGCACCAGTTGGTGCGTGGCGATGTGCCCGCGCACCGTGCCCACGGGGCGGCGCAGGCTGTCCATGACGTCGGTGCTGCTCGCTTGCGGTGCGTGTAAGGCGTCAACTTTGGCATCGAGTGAGGACAGCAAAGCGCCCTGCCCCGGCTCGGACTGCAAAAACGGCGAGAGCTGCTTCATGGACTGGCGCAATTCTGTCCAGCGGCCCAGGGCCATGAGCACCTGGCCCACGGTGGCCAGCGTGCGGCCGCTGAGCATGGACACCGCGATCAGCGCGCCCACGGTGATTTGCTGGTTGAAGATCAAATACGACCCCACCACCAGCAAGCTGACATAGCTGAGCAAGCTCACCGCCATTTGCCAATGGCTTTGCAGCACCAAGGACAAGCGCAAGTCGCTCGAAGACGCCGAATGCTGCTGGGCAGACGCCTCAAAGCGGCGCTGCATGCGTGCGCCTGCGTGGCTGGTGCGCAGCGTGTCGAGCGAAGAGAGCGTGTCGGTGAGCAAAGCCAGCTTGGTGGCCTGCTGATCGTTGACAGCGCGGTTGTACTGTTGTGTGCGGTCTTTGAGCCACTGGCCCACGCCAATGTAGAGGCCCACCCAGACCAGCACGACGATCAAAAGTGGCCAGGCGATGATGCCGATGGCCGCGAGGATGAACACCAGAAACGGCACATCGGCCATGGCCAGCAGGTACTGCGACGAGAAAAAGTCACGCGCCGAAGCCAGGTCGCGGTAGAGCGTCAAAAACCGCGCCGCCATGCCCGGCTGTGCACCGCTTCGGGCCGAGGGCTGCAACAAGATGGCGTAGAGCCGGTCGTCGATCTTCTCGTCAATCAGCCGCGCCACGCGCTCAATGTCGCGCACACGGATAGAGCGCAACACCAGCTCGGTGCCCAGGTACAACACCACCCCAATGGCCAGCGCCCACAGCGTCTCAAAAATGCCGTTGTGCACCACCTTGTCGTACACCAACATGCCAAACAACGAAGGCACCATGATGCCCAGATTGATGAAAAAGCTCGATGCCGTGAGCCAGCCCAAGCGGCCACGCAGCACAAAGCCTAACCAGGATTTGAGGCTGGTGAGGTCTTGGGGCATGGGGGCCAGTTTGATTGGCTTTTTCATATGTACTGAACTTGGGCAATTTGTACAGTTTTGCCCGAATCTGAGTAAAAGGTTACTGAATCTCGAAGTGGTGTGGTGTAAACCCCAGATTCAGAAATCACGTAGGGTTGAGCATCTGTTGAGCCCAAAACCAGTGTCAAAACACAATTCACACCAGTAAGTCCAACAAGGCTTTTAATTGTTGCACTGTCTAAACTCACAGAAGAAGACACGTTGTCTGTCGCGAGGTCTATTTTGTCGATGCCAGTTGCGTGGCCAATCAGTGTTCGCAGATCAATTGACGCACCAGTTGTACCTTTAATCTGTAAGGTATCTACTTGACCAACGGCATTCCCCACGGTCCCCTGAATGGAGGCACCCGATAAGTTGCTCGTAGAAGCCATATCAACGGCATTGATGATGAAGGTATCACCACCACCATTTCCCTTCGCAACATCACCAGCCAAAGATGTGTTGGCAGTTGCCAGATCAAAGGTATCTCCACCTGTACCGCCTGTCAGCGTATCCACACCGTCACCGGCCACCAACGAGTCAGCACCGCCAGCACCGGTGATGTTGTCGTTGCCAGCGCCACCGAAAATGGTGTCATTTCCAGTACCCCCGGTCAGCTTGTCATTGCCTGCTTCGCCATACAATGTATTGATACCCACACCTCCAATGACCGTATCGTCGCCAGCACCGGCATAAACAGTATTCACAATGCCCGATGTACCTGCAACCGATATGTTGTCGTTACCAGAACCGGTTTTAACGTTCTCGATATTGCTGAGCGTATCGGTGCCTTGATCTACTGCCCCAATGAAGAAAGCAACGGAAGAGGTTCCAGTAACTTTCAAATTCACTGTCATATTGTTGGTCGCAGCGCTGTAGTCCACCCAATCGCTGCCGTTGCCACCATCCAAGGAGTCATTGCCCAAACCGCCGACCAGAGTGTCACTGCCCGTACCACCGGTGATGATGTCATTGCCATCCATGCCGCTGAGTGTGCTGGCATTGTTGCTACCGATGATGATGTTGTTGAGTGCATTTCCAGTGCCCGATGTGGCGGCAGTTCCTGTAAGCGTGAGGTTTTCGAGGTTGGCACCCAAGGTGCAGTTGACCGAGCTTTGCACGGTGTCTGTGCCTGCGTTGAGCGCTTCAGTGACCACATCGGCAGTGCTGTCCACGGTGTAGGTGTCATTGCCCATTCCACCGGCCATGCTGTCGTTGCCTGTGCCACCGTCCAGCGTGTCGTTGCCATCACCACCGCTGAGGATATCGTTGCCGCCGTTGCCTGTCAGGTAGTTATTGCCAGCGTCCCCAGTCAGTGTGTCTGCACCACTGCTGCCGATCAGATTTGTGATGCCACTGAGCGAATCACCACTGGCGTCGCCCCCAGAGCCAAGGCCGGTAGCCAAAGAAACCGATACAGCGACCGAGGATGCGCTGTAAGACGCTGTGTCTGTGCCGCCCCCGCCCGTCAAAGCGTCGCTGCCTGCACCACCAATCAGTGTGTCGTTGCCTGTACCGCCTGCGATTCTGTCGTTGCCTAATCCACCGTCAAGCATGTCACCAGCATTGTTGCCAATGATGGTGTTGTCCAAGTTGTTACCCGTGCCATATGTGGCCGAACCTTTCAGCGTGAGATTTTCGAGGTTGGCACCCAAGGTGCAGTTGACCGAGCTTTGCACGGTGTCTGTGCCTGCATTGAGCGCTTCAGTGACCACATCGGCAGTGCTGTCCACGGTGTAGGTGTCATTGCCCATTCCACCGGCCATGCTGTCGGTGCCTGTGCCACCGTCCAGGGTGTCGTTGCCCATGCCGCCTGTCAATGTGTCGTCGCCGGCG
>CAIJQQ010000052.1 GCA_903822825.1 uncultured Burkholderiales bacterium
GGATCATGGCATCGTTGCGACCACGGATGTAAATGTTGTCAATGTCATCCGGCGTGTTGCGGCCGCTGGCCAGGGTCTGCACGATCACGTCGTACTGCTCGGCGTCGCGCTTGTAGCGTGTCACAACACGGCCACCCAGCATGGTTTCCAGTGCTTTGGCCACAGCGTCCACGCTCACGCCCAGTTCGGCCGATTTGTCGCGGTCCACGTCGATGCGCAGCTCAGGCTTGTTGAGGCGCAAATCGACGTCAGGCGAGAGGATGCCGGGGTTCTTGGCAATTTCGTCGAGCATCTGGCGAGTCACCGCATTGAGGTTCTGGTAACTGTCCGAGGTCAGGATCACAAAGTTGACCGGACGCTCGCGAAAACCCTGCCCCAGCGATGGCGGGGTGATCGGGAAGGCGGTCACGCCCGGCAGGCCGCTGAACTTGGGCGCCAACTCGCGGGAAATTTCAAGCGTGGTTCGTTTGCGGTCTTCCCAATCGACCGCCCGGTAAATCACAGAGCCTTGCGCCACCGTGGGGTTGCCAATGTTGGCAAAAATCCTGTCGAACTCCGGGTACTTCTCGCCCATGCGCTCGAGCACCTTGGCATAGCGATCGGTGTACTCCAGCGTTGAACCATCCGGAGCAGTCACCGTGGCCAGCAAGACTCCCCTGTCTTCCAAGGGGGCCAGTTCTTGCTTCATTCCGGGGTAAATGATGGCGATGGCCGCACCACTGCCCACCATGATCAGCAGGACCAGCCAGCGTGCCTTGACCAACACCCATCGCAGGAATTTTTCATAGCCCGTCGACAATTGCGTGAGCAAGCGCTCCATGGTTCGGTCAAACCAGCCCGGATTTGGGTTGTGCCGAAGCAGCTTGGAGCTCATCATCGGCGAAAGCGTCAAGGCCACAAAACCCGACACGATCACCGAACCAGCAAGTGCCAAAGCAAATTCGGTGAAGAGTTTGCCTGTGCGACCAGGCGTGAATGCCAAGGGCGCAAACACCGCGGCCAGCGTCGCTGTCATGGCAATCACTGCGAACCCAATTTCCTTGGCGCCCTTGATCGCTGCAGAAAAAGGATCCAAGCCTTCCTCTATGTGCCGGTAGATGTTCTCCAGCACCACAATCGCGTCGTCGACGACCAAACCGATGGCCAGCACCAAAGCGAGCAGCGTCAAGGTGTTGATGGTGAAGCCTGCCAGCGCCATCATTGCAAAAGTGCCCACCAAGCTCACAGGGATGGTGATGATCGGAATGATGGACGCACGGAATGTGCGCAAGAAGACAAAGATCACCAGCGCAACCAGAATCACCGCTTCAACGATCGTCTTGAACACACTCTTGATGGAACGGTCAATGAAAACCGAGTTGTCGTTGGCCACACTGATGGTGATGCCTGGAGGCAAATCGGCCTCCAAACGGGGCATCATCTCTCTCACCCCTTTGGACAGCTCCAGCGGATTGGCGGTGGCTTGGCGGATCACGCCAGCCGAAATCGCATTTTGGCCGCCCAGTCGCACTGCACTGCGTTCATCGGCAGCGCCTTCTTGCACGCGAGCCACATCACGGATCTTGACTGGGAAACCGTTCACCAGTTTGATCACGATGTCACCGAACTGGCCCGCCCGCGTGAGGTCGGTTTGAGAGGTGACCGTGAATTCACGCTGGTTGGATTCAATTCGCCCTGCAGGCAACTCGAGGTTGCTGCGGCGGATGGCGTCTTCCACATCTTGCGGCGCCAATTTGTACGCGGCCAAACGCTCGGGCTCCAGCCAAACGCGCATGGCGTATTTGCGTTCGCCGTAAATGCGCACATCGGCCACACCTGTGACGGTTTGAAGTCGCGGCTTGACGATGCGGTTGATCAGGTCATTGATCTGCAAGGCATCGAGGGTGTCGCTCGAAAACGCCAGCCATATCACCGGAAAGGCATCGGCCTCGACCTTGGCAATCACCGGTTCTTCAATGGCTTGCGGCAGGCGGTTGCGCACACGTGATGTCCGGTCTCGCACCTCGGCAGCTGCTGTATCGGCATCTTTTTCGAGTCGGAAACGCACCGTGATCTGAGACTGCTCGGCACGGCTGATGGAGGTAATCACATCCACCGCATCGATACCGGCGATAGAGTCCTCCAGTGGTTTGGAGACCTGGCTTTCAATCACCTCGGCTGAAGCACCGGGGTACTTGACGCTGACCGTGACCGTGGGTTCATCGATTTTGGGGTACTCACGAACGGACAAGCGGTCAAAACTGACAGCGCCAATCAACAAGATCAGCAAGGACATGACCACGGCCAGCACAGGCCGCCGGATAGAGATTTCAGCGAGCTGCATCTCAGCCTTTCAGGCAGGGATTAGGACCGCTCACTGCAGCAGGCTTGGGCGTTGCTTTGGCCACGGGTGCAGCTGCGGCAGACGCGACCGGCTGCGGTGTTGAAGCGGCAACAGCTGTCGCGCTGGCAGGGCTGCTGGCGGGCGCAGCTGCTTGCCCTGCGGGGCGTGACAAGTCCACCACGCGCACCGCCGTGCCATCTTTTTGGAGCCGCTGGTGGCCCGCGGTCACCACCGTGTCGCCCGCCACCAAGCCTTCGAGAATTTCGACCTTGCCAGGTTGGCGCACACCCACCTTGACCGCTACCCGCTGTGAAATGAAGGTGTCAGCTTGCTCACCAGGAACCACTTTGACAACGAATGCGCGGCCCCCTTGCGGAACGATCGCTTCTTCAGGAATGACCAAGGCTTTGTCACGAACACCGAACACGGTCTTGACTCTGGCGAACATGCCTGGCCGCAGCTGCTGCTGCCGGTTGTCCACGCACCCGCGAACACCCACAGAGCGGCCATTGGCATCGATCAGCGGGTCGACCGCTTGCACCACCGCCGCAAAGGGGCGGCCTGGCAAGGCGTCGATCATGAGTTGGGTCTTCTGACCCGTTTGTATCTTGGACTGGAACCGTTCAGGCAAACGAAAGTCCACCAGCACCGCGTCCATGTCCTCGATGTTGACGATGTCCGCTCCGTCTTTGAGGTAATCCCCCACACTCACTTGTTTGAGACCGGCCACACCATTGAAAGGGGCCATGATCTTCAGACGGTTCAAGGTGGCTGCAGCCAGTTCGAGTTTGGCCTGGGCCACATCGAGCGCGGCAGCGCTTTCGTCGAGCGAGCGTTTGCTGATGAAATTCTGAGCCACCAGTTCTTGGTTGCGTTTGTGGTTGGCCAGTGCAATCGACAATTCGGCCTTGGCCTGGGCCAATTGCGCCGCCTGAAGCTGGTCATCGAGCTGCACCAGCAATTGACCTTTTTCGACACGCTGCCCGTCATTGATGAAGATCTGCTTGACGCGTCCGGCCACCTCAGGTCGCAGCATCACGGTTTGGCGAGAGCGCAAACTGCCCACCGACTGCATTTCGTCGATGAGGGTGACGGCCTCGACTTTGGCCACTTCCACTGCAGACACGCGCTGACCGCTTGCTGCGGTGGCCGCCGCACCAGCAGGGGGCACAGCCGAGGTCGCTTTGTTCTGATACCACCAAGCAGCACCCGAAGCCAAGCAGACCCCAACCAAAGCCATTACCGCATATTTTTTTTTGTAGGCCATTGGGACAATCTCAAATAAAAACGCAAACAGCTATGGAATGTAACAGTGCTGTGGGTTTTTCCAAATTCGGTTCAGGGGGTTTTGCAACAGCTGCGAATGGCTTTACAAAGGCTTTACACCGCCGAACTCAGCGCCCCAAAACCTTGTCCACGCCTTGGTTGGCGAGGGCATCGGCCCGCTCGTTGCCAGGGTCGCCCGCATGGCCTTTGACCCAGTGCCACTCGATGCGGTGTCCCGAAGTTGACACCAAATGGTCCAGCGCTTGCCAAAGCTCGACGTTTTTGACAGGTTTTTTGTCCGCCGTGAGCCAGCCTCTGGCTTTCCAGCCATGGATCCATTCAAGGATGCCCTTGCGCACGTACTGGCTGTCGAGGTAAAGCATCACGCTGCAAGGGCGCTTGAGGGCTTTGAGCGCTTCGATGACAGCCGTGAGCTCCATGCGGTTGTTGGTGGTGTTGGCTTCTCCCCCAAACAGCTCGCGCACATGCTCGCCCGATTGCATGCGAACGCCCCAGCCACCTGGCCCAGGGTTGCCCTTGCAGGCACCATCGGTGTGGATTTGTACTGAATTCAGATTCATGGGATCAAGTTCTCTCAAGGCCCTGGTTGGCGGGCACCGACGTCGGTGCGTGCCACAGGCACCGTAGAGGAAGCGACCGATCGTACCTTGCGCCAAGGGCGGCTGGTCAACAAGCGCCCGCCAGGCACGCGCTTGGTGGCCACAATCAGATAAGCCCCGCCTCTCAATGGCCACCAACGTGGGTCAAATCGGTTCAGCCATGCCAAGCTTTTCCGCCAAAGTTCGGACGGCTGCTCGGACACTGTGCCACCAAACTGGAGCGCCTGCACCTCAAAACCCAGGAGGCGCAACCAGTCGCACACGCGGTGGCTGCTGAGCAACTGGCCCATGTGGCATTGCGGGTTGCCCGCGCGGTGCTGGCGCACAAAGCGGTTTTGGCGCCAACCCCACAGACTCCAGGGGTTGATGCCCGTGATGAACACTTGCCCTTCCGGGATAAGGACCCGCTCAAGCTCCCGCAGGCAGGCGTGGGCGTCTGCTGACTGCTCAAGGGCATGGGGCATGACGACCAAGTCCAGCGACTCTGCCGGCCAGGGCCAGGCTCGGCTGTCCATTCCCAAGCCTTCTCGGGCGAAACGTGACATGGCGAGCGGCTGGCCTGGGGATTCAAACTCTGTTTTAGCGGTCCAGCGGTGCGGCATCCGGTTGGCTCGCAGGCTGTCCAGCGCTGGGCAGCCGACCTGCAGCGCATGGTAGCCAAACACGTCGGCCAACAAGGCGTCCGCACGGGACTGCTCCCAGTCGAGCAAAGTCCGGGCTGCAGAAGGCCCCAAGCCAGTCAGCCAAGCGCTTTCAAGAAGAGAGGTTTCTATAATCACCGAAGCCATGACATTGATTCCACTGCCCGCATTCTCTGACAACTACATCTGGATGTTGAACGATCAGCAACGTTTGCTGGTCGTCGACCCCGGCGAAAGCTCTGCCGTTTTGAACTGGTTGGCGAACCACCCCGGCGTGCAACTGGACACCATTCTAGTGACCCACCACCATGCAGACCACACGGGCGGCCTGTCTGAATTGGTACAAGCCACAGGTGCCCGAGTGTTTGGCCCGGCCCTGGAAAAGCTACCGGTAGACCACAGGCCTGTGGCCCAAGGACAAACTTTGTCTTGGGCTGATCTGACATTCCAGGTCATCGATGTTCCCGGTCACACCTTGGGCCATGTGGCTTACTTTGCCCCTGTTCCGGGGCTGCCTCCTTTGCTTTTTTGTGGCGACACCCTGTTCTCTGCAGGCTGCGGCCGGCTCTTTGAGGGCACCCCCGCACAAATGCTGGCCTCGCTGGACCTGTTGGCGGCCCTGCCAGCGGACACCCAAGTGTGTTGCACCCACGAATACACCCTCTCGAATTTGAAGTTTGCTTTGGCCGTGGAGCCCAACAATGCAGCGCTGAAGGCTTATGCCTCGCATTGTGAACAACGTCGCCGCCAATCGCTGCCTACCTTGCCTGTGGCTTTGTCCACAGAATGGGCCATCAATCCGTTTTTGCGCTCCCGACAAGCGGCGGTTCGTCAGAGCATCCAACAACACTGGCCACAGGCAAGGGACGATGTGTCCGCATTTGCTGCCCTGCGGCAATGGAAAAACGAATTCCAATGACCGTTTCATCTGCTTGGCAATACATGCCTCGTTGGCTCTGCGCCTGCTTGTTGGTGGCTTTGAGCTTCTGGTTGACTGGTTGCGCCAGCGCCCCAGCAGCGTCCACATCGGCGCTGCCCCCTGTCACCAGCGGGGTGGCCCAAACCAAGCCCAACGAGGCCGTCGTCGATGTCACTGCCGACGCCCCCATCAGCGCGCCGGTCCAAACCGACTCGCTCAAACCCAACGCCACGGTGGGCCTGCAGCCCCCCAGCGACATCTGGGACCGCATCCGACGCGGCTTTGCCATGCCCGACCTCGATGGCCCCTTGGTGCGTGACCGTGAGCAATGGTACGCATCGAAGCCCGACTACATGTTGCGCATGACAGAACGCTCGCGCCGCTACATCTTTCACATCGTCGAAGAGCTCGAACGCAGGAACATGCCGACCGAACTGGCTTTGCTGCCCTTCATTGAATCGGCCTTCAACCCGGAAGCCGTCTCCTCGGCCAAAGCCGCAGGCATGTGGCAATTCATGCCCGCCACAGGCAAGTCGTTCGACCTCAAACAAAACCTTTTTCGCGATGACCGCCGGGATGTGCGCGAATCCACGCGCGCTGCCCTCGATTACCTGCAAAAACTCTATGGCATGTTTGGCGACTGGCACTTGGCACTGGCGGCTTACAACTGGGGCGAAGGCAGCGTAGGCCGCGCCCTGGCCCGCAACAAGGCGCTGGGCAAGCCACTGACCTACAGCGAACTGAACATGCCCAACGAGACACGTTACTACGTGCCCAAACTGCAAGCGGTCAAGAACATCATCGCACTGCCAGAGTCCTACAAGGTGTCTTTGCCCCTGATACGCAACCACCCTTATTTCAAAAGCGTCCCCATCGAGCGCGACATCGACGTCGCACTGGCCGCCCGCTTGGCAGAAGTCAGTCTGGACGATTTCAAGGCCTTGAACCCGTCGATGAACCGCCCGGTCATCCTCGCCTCCGGCACGCCGCAAATTCTGCTGCCCTGGGACAACGCGAAAGTATTCGAGCGCAATCTGCAAGACCATGCGAGTCAGCGCTTGGCGACCTGGACAGCATGGGTGGCGCCACGCACCATGAAGCCAGAAGAAGCCGCTCAAGAAGTGGCCATGCCCGTCGACCAATTGCGCTCAGCCAACAGCATTCCCCCACGCATGATGGTCAAGGCCGGCTCGACCTTGCTCGTGCACCGCAAAGGCACATTGGACAACGATGTCACGGAACACATGGCCAACCGTGCGCAGCTCGCATTGGCTCCCGAACTGGTGCTCAAACGCATCATGGTCACGGCACGCAAGGGTGACAGCCTGGCCAGTTTGGCTGCACGCCACGGCGTGACCGCTGGCAACATGGCAAGTTGGAACAAACTGCAGATCACGGGCAACCTCAAGGCAGGACAAAGTCTGATGGTGTTTGTTCCCAGCGAAGCCGCGAACAGAGTTCCAAGGGGGACGGCGCAAGGGCTTGCGCGCGGGCACAAAGCGCCGTCTGTTTCTGGACACAAGAAAAAGCGCTGAACGCCCTTCCTTGCAAAGCAACTCAGGCCTTGAATTTGCGCTTGGATTGCAAGGCAAATTTGTTGCTGAAGGTACGAGCCAGCAAGGCCCGGCTGGTTTGCAGTCGGCCCGTCAATCGGGCCTGGGCTCGCCAGAGGTTGAGCACCGTCGCCTCTTGAATCACCCCATCGATCGCGTAGGACTCCCGGAGTTTTTCAAACGCCCCCAAATAGGCGGCGCGATCGTTCATCCAGTATGTGGAAGGGACAGAGCGAAACAGGTCTGTAGGTCCTGCCGTCTGCAGCCACTTGAGCGCATGCACCACGCCATCCGCCAGGGCTTGGGCCACTTCCGGCTGGCGCTGCAAAAATTCTTCACGCGCGATCAACGACGCCCCCGGCACAGCCCCACCCATGACCTGCTGGGCCCCCTGAAGACTGCGGGCTTCACCCACCAGCAGCACTTCGTTGCGCATTTCCAGCCAATGCATGATGGGGTCGGGATTGCACAAGACATCGATGCCGCCACTGCGCAAGGTATCCCACACACTGCTCGAAGAGCCCACCTCCACAAAGCTCACATCTTCGGGCAGAACCCCGTGCATCATCAGCCATTGGCTGGCCATGGTGTGTGTCGAAGACCCCAGGGATGTCACCCCCACCTTGGCGCCCTTGAGTTCGGCCAAGGACTTCACACGGGCCAAGCGAGAAGAAATGCCCATGCTGACCTGGGGGCTGCGCCCCATCAGCACAAAAGCCTGGTGCTTGTGAGCAGATGGATTGGGGTTGAACACATGCTCAAAAGCCCCTGCTGCCACATCCGCTTGGCCTGACGCCAAACTGGCCATGGCGTGTGCTCCTGCATCGTGTGCCAAAAACTCCACACTCAAGCCCAACTGGCGAAAAAATCCAAGCTGCTCTGCCAGCGTCAAAGGCAGGTGGTAGAGCGATTGTTTGGCTGCCAATGCGATGCTGACCCGGGTCGTCTTGCCGGTCGACGCTGCACTGGCTGGCCTTGTGAACTGCATAGCGCTTGCAGCGGCAGCCAAGGTCAGCAGTTGTCGGCGTCGGGCATCCATCTCTTGAACTCCATCCTCTTTGGTTCGTCTGGAAATGAGCTTACGCGAGTCATCACACCCGCGCATCGGGATTCTTCCCGAGCGGGTTTTCACGTAATGGATAGCGTGTAGCCGCAGACCCGTTCAGCGTCGATCGACGAGCGCATGGGCAATGGTGCCCAGATCGACATATTCCAGCTCACTGCCCGCAGGCACACCACGCGCCAGTCGCGTGACATGCAAGCAAAGCGACTTGAGCATTTCAGCAATGACGTGCGCCGTGGCTTCACCTTCGGCGGTGAAGTTGGTGGCCAAGATGACTTCGGACAGCCCCTCTTCTGAGGCGCGCTTGCGCAGTTTGGCCAAACCGATGTCGTGGGGACCGATGCCGTCGAGTGGACTGAGCTTGCCCATCAGCACGAAATACAAACCCCGGTAAGTGCCTGTGCGCTCCACCGCCGACTGGTCTGCCGGGGTTTCGACCACGCACAACTGGCTGTGGTCACGCGTGGCGTCTGCGCAAGTGTCGCAAATTTCCGCCTCGGTGAAGGTGTGGCAGCGCTCACAGTGGCGTACCTGAGCCACCGCATGGTTCAAAGCCAGCGCCAGCTTCGTCGCTGTTGCACGGTCGTGTTGCAGCAAATGGAATGCCATGCGGGAAGCCGATTTCACACCCACCCCGGGCAAGCCCTTGAGGGCCTGCACCAAAGTCGCCAGCGCGTGGGTATCGGCCATGGGTCAATCGCCTCAGAAAGGCAGCTTCATGCCGGGCGGCAGACCGGCGGTGAGTTTGCCCATTTTTTGCTGGGAAACTTCTTCTGCCTGACGCACAGCCGCGTTGAAGGCTGCAGCCACCAGGTCTTCCAGCATGTCCTTGTCATCGGCCAGCAAGCTGGGGTCGATGGTCACGCGGCGCACCTCGTGCTTGCAGGTCATCAGCACTTTGACGAGGCCTGAACCCGACTGACCTTCCACTTCGATGAAGGCCAGTTCGTCTTGGGCTTTTTTCAGGTTGTCCTGCATGGCTTGCGCCTGCTTCATGAGTCCGGCCAATTGTCCTTTGTTGAACATGTTTGTCTTTCTGTCTTGGATGAAAAATCAGAGGGGTTGGATGCTGCCCGGCACGATGCGCGCACCAAAGTCACGCACCATGGCTTGCACCAGCGGATCGCTTTGAATGAGTTCTTCGGCCGCCACCATTTTGGCAGCGGCAGCCACTGCCAGGCGCTTGGCCGGGCTGTCCACCACCGGCCCGAGCTCGACCGACAAGCGCACTGCGTGGCCTGCGGCCAGCAAAGCGGCCTGCAAGCGCTCGCGGGTGCTGGGCATGTTGAGCGATTCACGCTCGATGCGCAGCAGCCACTGCTCAGTGCTGCGGTCCAGCAGTTGCGACTGCAACGCCAATTCACGCACCAGGGCGGTGATGGCGTCACTGGCCACCAACGCTTGCACCAACTCGGCCCAAAATTCACCCTCGGGTGTCAGTTGCAAAGGCACTTCAGGGCGCTTGAGTGCATCCACACGGGACGATGGCGCGGAGGCCTCGCGCACAGGCAAGGGACGAATGGCAGGTGGAGCCACTGGGGCCGCGTTCAGCAACCCAACCGACGAATCGTCCAGGTCCTCCCAGGGCGGGATGTCCATCGCAGGTTCGCCCAACGATGCCAGCATGTCATCGACCGACGGCTCCGGATTGACGGGCGGCATGGCGGGCGACAAAGTCGGGGTAGCCCGCGGAGGAGCAAGGGAAACAACCGAAGGGGCAGCCAAAGGCTTGACTGGCGTTGGAGCGACAACAGGCGTGTGGGTGGTCGCTGCAGCGCGGGCTGTTTCAGCCCGAGGCGTCAGTTGAGGACTTTTTTTTTCAGCCGCCCCGCTTGCGGGTTTGAAAGCCAACAAGCGAAGCAGCACCATGGTGAGCGCCGCGTATTCGTCGGGCGCGAGCCCCAGCTCGGTGCGTCCGTGCAAACAGAGGCTGTAGAGCAACTGGGTTTCTTCTGCCGACATCCGCTCGGCCAGCTCGACCAAAGTCGGCGCATCCGGGTCATCGGCATCCTGCGTCAGGCCAGGCACTGCCTGCATGACGGCCATGCGTTGGAGCACGGTGCTCATGTCTTCGAGCGTGGCCGCAGCAGACACGCCATGCAAACGCAAGTCATCCACCAGCGACACGACAGAGGCGCCATCTGCATCGGCCAAAGCACGGATCAGGTTGAGCACATGGCTCCGGTCCACGCTGCCCAGCATCTGGCGCACGCCTGCTTCGAGCAACTGGCCACTGCCAAATGCAATGGCTTGGTCGGTGAGGCTCAGAGCGTCCCGCATCGAGCCGCGTGCAGCGCGAGACAGCAAACGCAAGGCACCCGGCTCTGACGTCAGGCTTTCGGCGGCCAGCACGCGGGTCAAATGTTCGAAAACCGTCTCCGGTGCCATCGGCCGCAGGTTGAACTGCAAGCAGCGCGAGAGCACCGTGACAGGCACCTTTTGCGGGTCGGTCGTGGCCAGCACGAACTTGAGGTATTCGGGGGGCTCTTCGAGCGTTTTCAACATCGCGTTGAACGCGGGGTTGGTGAGCATGTGCACCTCGTCGATCACGAAGACCTTGAAGCGCCCCTGCACGGGTTTGTAGACCGCTTGCTCCAGCAGGCTCTGCACCTCGTCCACCCCGCGGTTGGAGGCGGCGTCGAGCTCGGTGTAATCGACAAAACGGCCCGCATCGATGTCGCGGCAAGCTTGGCAAACGCCACAGGGCTCGGCCGTGATGCCGCCCTGCCCGTCTGCCCCCTGGCAGTTGAGCGACTTGGCCAGGATGCGCGACACTGTGGTCTTGCCCACCCCGCGCGTACCGGTGAACAAGTACGCGTGGTGCAGCCGCTGCTGGGTCAATGCATTGCTCAAGGCCTGAACCACGTGCTCCTGCCCCACCATTTCGGTGAAAGAGCGCGGGCGGTACTTGCGGGCCAGGACGTGGTAGGACATGGGGGGATTCTATCGGGCTGCGACCGTCCTTTCTAAGGAAAGAAAGACAATACGGCCAGTTCGCAATGGAACGTAAATTAAGTGCGCCCGGCCACAGAATAAGCCCGGCGCTCGCCTACAATCAACCCCGACGGGCCTTCCCGCATGGTGAAGCGGCCAACCGGGTCAGGTGGGGAACCAAGCAGCCCTAACTGTGGAGCCAGTGCCGGGGTCAAGGCTCGTCACCTTACAACCCATGTGCTTGTCAGAATCGATGCCAACGGCTTGCCCTCCATTTCAGACGGCAAAAAACCCGGACCATGCCGGGTTTTGAAAAACATCCCGGCTCAGGCCAGGGGCATGGATCACAGTTTCAAGCCATGTGGCGACGCAGCATCGGGAACGGAATGGTTTTGGCCTTGTGCTGCACAGCGCGCTTGGGCACCGACTGACCAGCTTGGATGAACTGCGACACCAGCGCATCGGCTTCTGGGTGAGCACCAGTTCGGCTGGCTTCGAAATGGAAACGGGTCTGTTGGGACATTTGTGCAACAAAATTTTGCGGGTAATCCCTGACATTGAAGCCCCGCAAAGCCATCACTTTCATGAAGGCGTTGGCGGCCTCTTCGACGGCAACTTGGTATTCAGTGGAAGCAACTGGGGTCATGTCATCCTCATGGGCATTTTGTTTTAACCACCCTTTAACGCGTCCAAAGGCCAACTGGAATACACGATTTGTTAAATTTTGTCACTTCCAACCCAAAATACCTTCGGCAGCCCGTTTCCCACTGGCCAGGCAAGCGGTCAGCAAGTAGCCCCCGGTTGGCGCTTCCCAATCGAGCATCTCGCCTGCACAAAACACCCCTGGCAATTGGGTAAGCATGAGCTCAGGGGTCAATGCCCCTTCGGTCACCCCACCGGCCGTGCTGATGGCTTCGGCCATCGGTCGCGCGGCCTTGAGGGCCACATCCAGGCCTTTGATGGCCCTGGCCAGTGCTTGGGGCTGCGTCCAAATTTCCGCAGGACACAACTCGTGGATCAGCCCCATCTTGACGCCTTGCAAGCCCAAGCGCCCCTTGAGGTGGCTGGACCAGCTGCGGCTGCCTCGGGGCCGTTTGACTTCTGCCAGCACCTGCTCATAAGGCTTGTCGGGTAACAAGTCCAGCTCAAAATGGGCTGTCCCCGTCTGCCGCAAAGCATCCCTCAAACTGGCCGAAGCGGCATAAATCAGGCTGCCCTCGACCCCGGTTTGGGTGAGAACGAACTCGCCTTTGCGACCTTGGTTCACCCCATCCGACCCGGGCACGCCCAACTTGAGCACGACGGACTTCAGGGGCTCTCCAGCAAAACGACTTCGAAAGTGTTCGCTCCAGCCTTGGCCCTCGCGGCCCAGCACATCGAACCCGCAATTGGCGGGCTGCAGGGCCGCAATATCGACCCCTTTCGGCGAAAGCAAGGCAGTCCAGCTGCCGTCCGAACCCAGACGCGGCCAGCTGCCGCCCCCCAGCGCCAGCAAGGTCACTTGGGCCTTGACCTTGATCGGTGCCTGGCCCTCGCCGCGGGCAAACACCAGCAAACCATCTTCCCAACCTTGCCAACGGTGGCGCATGTGGAACTGAACCGGCACGCCCGATTGGGGGTGACGCAATCGGTGCAGCCAAGCGCGCAACAAAGGAGCAGCTTTCATCTCGGTAGGGAACACCCGCCCTGAAGAGCCAATGAATGTGTCAATGCCCAGCGACTGCGTCCAAGAGCGAACTTGATCACCGTCCATGCCGTTGAGCCAGTGGCTCACCCATGTCTGCGCTGCCGCGTAGCGCTGGTCAAACTGTGGGCGAGGCTCGGAATGCGTGAGGTTCAGACCACCCCGGCCAGCCAACAAGAACTTGCGCCCTACCGAGGGCATGGCATCAAACAGATGCACCGAGCGCCCGGCATGGGCCAGCAAGTCAGCGGCCATCAACCCGGCCGGACCACCCCCCACAATCCCGACCTCCACTTTGAGAGGGTTTGAAGAGGAAGCCGGAGAATCAGAAGTAGGCAAGGACATGGGTGCAATTGGTAGAGCCTCCGCGACAGTCGGGGCATTGTGATTCTGTCAAAATAGAATGCAACTTTAGCTGCATATTCACTCTTCAAAAGGAACAGGCCATGGCCAGCGATCTGATCAAACACGTTTCTGACGCCTCATTTGATGCCGATGTTGTCAACGCGGGCCAGCCCGTGGTGGTCGACTTTTGGGCCGAATGGTGCGGTCCTTGCAAAATGATCGCGCCCATCCTGGACGAGGTCGCAGGCGCTTACCAAGGCAAGCTGCAGGTGGCCAAAATGAATGTCGATGAGAACCGTGACATCCCGGCCAAGTTCGGCATTCGCGGCATTCCCACCTTGATGCTGTTCAAAGATGGCAAGCTGGCCGCCACCAAAGTCGGCGCCATGAGCAAGGCACAGCTGACCGCATTCATCGACCAGCAATTGGCCTGAGTCCCCAAGACCTGCTCTGCGACCGGGACAATGCGTCCCGGTTTTCGTTTCTGGCGATGGCCTCTGAAAACCTGTCATAATTTCTCTCAGCAAGCACCTGACAGGGTGTTCCTGCTCAAAGTCATCGGCACTTGACCTCGCTGTTACAGGACGTGCCGAATCTGAACCCCACTCCCCCGGTTTTTTCTGCTCACGGCCTCAACAAGCCGTTTTGATACAGGCCATTTCCCATGCATTTGAATGAACTCAAGGCACTTCATGTGTCTGAACTCCTGAAGCAAGCCGACACGCTCGAAATCGAGAACACAGGCCGCATGCGCAAGCAGGAGCTGATGTTTGCCATCATCAAAAAGCGGGCCAAAGCAGGCGAACAAGTCTTCGCAGACGGCGTGCTCGAGATCTTGCCCGATGGTTTTGGCTTTTTGCGCAGCCCCGATTCGAGCTACACAGCATCCACCGACGACATTTACATCAGTCCCAGTCAGGTTCGCAGGTTCAACCTGCACACGGGCGACATGATCGAGGGCGAAGTGCGCATTCCCAAAGACGGCGAGCGCTACTTTGCCCTGACCAAGCTGGACCAGGTCAACGGCGACCTGCCCGAGAACAACAAGCACAAGGTCATGTTCGAGAACTTGACACCCCTGTTCCCCAAAGAACAGATGCGTCTGGAACGTGACATCAAGGGCGAAGAGAACATCACCGCCCGCGTGATCGACATCATTGCCCCCCTGGGCCGAGGCCAGCGCGCCCTGATCGTGGCCCAGCCCAAGTCGGGCAAGACCGTGATGATGCAGCAGATTGCCCACGCCATCACCGCCAACTACCCCGATGTGCACCTGATGGTGCTGCTGGTGGACGAACGGCCCGAAGAAGTGACCGAGATGCAGCGCAGCGTGCGCGGCGAAGTGATCTCGTCCACCTTCGACGAACCCGCGTCGCGCCACGTGCACGTGGCCGAAATGGTGATCGAACGCGCCAAGCGCTTGGTTGAGCTGAAAAAAGACGTGGTCATCCTGCTGGACTCCATCACCCGCCTGGCCCGTGCCTACAACAACGTGGTGCCTTCTTCGGGCAAAGTGTTGTCGGGTGGTGTGGACGCCAATGCCTTGCAGCGCCCCAAGCGCTTCTTTGGTGCTGCGCGCAACGTGGAGGAAGGCGGGAGCCTGACCATCATTGCCACCGCCTTGGTCGACACCGGCAGCCGGATGGACGAAGTGATCTTTGAAGAATTCAAGGGCACCGGCAACTGCGAAATCCACCTGGAGCGCCGCCTGTACGAAAAGCGCGTGTTCCCAGCCATCAACCTGAACCGCAGCGGCACCCGCCGCGAAGAGCTTTTGCTGCAGCCCGAAGTGCTGCAAAAAACACGCATCCTGCGCCAGTTCATGTACAACATGGACGAAATCGAGGCCATGGAAATGGTCTTGAAGAGCATGAAGGCGACCAAGTCCAACGTCGAATTCTTCGACATGATGAGACGCGGCGGCTGACCGCCTATAATCCAAGGTTTTGCGGAAAGTGCGCACAGATTGGCTGGGGCGTGGCTACCGTGGTTTCAAAAAGGAAAAACCCATGAAAGACGGCATTCACCCGAACTACCGTGAAGTTTGCTTCCAGGACATGTCCAACGGCTTCAAGTTCGTGACCCGGTCCTGCGCCAACACCAAAGAAATGATCAAGATGGAAGACGGCCGCGAACTGCCTTGGTTCAAGCTTGACACCACCAGCGAATCGCACCCCTTCTACACTGGCACGCAAAAGTCGGTGGACAACATGGGTGGCCGCGTGGAACGCTTCCGCAACCGTTTCGGCAAGACCACTGCAAAGTAAGCCTGCCGCCACGAGCGACAAGGGCAGCCCGGGCAACCGGCCTGCCCTTTTGTTTTGGGCTTCACTCAACTTCAAGCCAGACCTGCTATCTTTCCCACCGTGAATCAGACCAGCCCCGCACTTGTTGCCCAAAATGCCGTTCGGCGCTTGCCGCGCGCGGCACTGATCTTGTTGAGCCTGGCGTATGTGCTGCCGGGTTTTTTGGGGCGAACGCCCTGGAAGGCGTTTGACATCGAAGCCTTCGGCTTCATGCTGCAACTGGCCAGGCCCGAAGCAGGGGCCACGGTCAGCTGGCTGCAACCCACCTTGCTAGGGCAAGTCGACACCAGTTTGGCCTTGTTGCCCACTTGGCTTGGCGCGCTCTTCATTCGCTTGGCCCCCTTGGGAGCAGAGGCATATGCAGCGCGGCTGCCCTTCATGGCCATGCTGGGCCTCACGCTGGCAACGACTTGGTACGCCGTCTATGGGCTCGCTCGCAGCGATGCGGCGCAGCCCGTGGCG
The DNA here is from genome assembly GCA_903822825.1 of uncultured Burkholderiales bacterium. Lineage (GTDB taxonomy): Bacteria > Pseudomonadota > Gammaproteobacteria > Burkholderiales > Burkholderiaceae_C > Limnohabitans_A. The sequence continues at coordinate 16,117 of CAIJQQ010000052.1, forward strand.
TTCGCCTTCGGTGGTGAGGCTCGCCCCGCCGATTACGCACGTGCACTGGCCGATGGGGGTCTGCTGGCCTTGCTGGCTTGCCTGGGGTTGGCGCGGATTTCACACGAGATCACCCCTGCCTTGAGCCAACTGTGCTTCACATCTGTGCTGTTTTGCGGACTGGCCACGTTGCCAAGGCGTTGGAGGCTGAGCCTTCTGGCCATCACCACCGGCATGCTGGGGTTGACACTTTCGGGTGCCCCGGCCCTGTCGCTCATTCTGGGCGCCGGGGGACTTATGGTCAGATCTGTGGCTCAGCCCAACCGCTCAGAGCGACGCCTCAACATGCTGGAGATTGGCTTGTTGGCCTTGGTATGCCTGCTGTCCATCACTTTGGCAGGGGCACTCGATTTATGGCGGTGGCGCATCGCACCGCACACTTGGAGCGAGGTCAACGGATTTGCCCGCTTGTTGGTTTGGTTTACCTGGCCAGCAGGGCCGCTGGCCATCTGGGCGCTTTGGCGCTGGCGCTACCAACTGGCGCACGCTTGGCAATTTCCGCACATTGGATTGCCCGTTTGGTTCACCCTGGTCACTGTCAGCGCAACGTGGCTCACCAACATGAGCGATCGGGCCTTGCTGACGGCCTTGCCCGCCATCGCTTCGCTGGCGGCCTTTGCCTTGCCCACGCTTCGGCGCAGCCTGGGGGCGCTCATCGATTGGTTCACGCTGCTGTTCTTCAGCGCCTGCGCACTCATCATCTGGGGTGTCTGGATCTCCATGGAAACCGGTTTTCCGCAGCAACCGGCCAAAAACGTCGCCAGAGCCGCGCCCGAATTTGTGCACGGATTTTCCCCGGGCCTGTTCATCACGGCCTTGCTCGCCACAATGGTGTGGTGCGCCATGGTCCGGTGGCGCACAGGCCGGCATCAACCCGCCATCTGGAAAACCTTGGTGCTGCCCGCAGCCGGGGCCACCCTGTGCTGGCTCCTGCTGATGACACTGTGGTTGCCCTTGCTCAACCACGGCCGAAGTTACGAGCCGCTCGTGCGGAAAATTCAGGCCGTCACAGGCCCCGTGTCGTGCATGCAATACGCAGGATTGAACACCGCACAAGGGGCAGGCTTGATGTACCACGGCAAGGTCAGATTGCAAAAAGCTGGCGAACCTTCTGAAGGGTGCGCTTGGTTGATCATGGACAGCGACCACTTGCCCGCGCTTGAAACCCAGATCCAACAACTGGGCTGGACCGAGTTCAGCCGCGTGCGCCGACCCACGGACAATTTCGAGACCATGGTGCTCTACAAGCCCACACAGGACTGATCGGTGTCCGAACTCAAAACCATTGCCCGGCATGCGGGCACGGTGCTGATCGGTCAACTCGCAGTCATCACTTTTGGTGTGGCCGATACCTTGATCGCTGGACGACACAGCCCTGATGCGCTCGCCACACTGTCTCTGGCTTCGTCGATTTACATCAGCGTCTATGTGGGCCTCAACGGCCTGATACAGGCCTTGCTGCCGGTTTGGGCTGAACTGCGCGGCGCAGGCCGACAACAAGAGATTGGCCAATCGGTCAGGCAAGCGCTCTATGTGGCGGGCGGGGCCGGGCTGTTGGGCATTGTGGCGCTGTGCTTTCCTGACCCCTGGCTGCAATGGACCGATGTTCCTTTGACCCTGTGGCCCGATGTGCGGGCGTACTTGCAGGTGCTGGCGCTGGCTTTGCTCCCCTCCTTGCTGTTTCGGATGTACAGCACCCTCAACCAGAGCCTGGGTTACCCCCGACTGGTCACTTGGTTGCAAGCGGGGGCACTGTTTGTCAAGGTGCCGCTGTCGGCCTGTCTGACTTTTGGGTGGGTCGGCTTGCCCGCTTATGGGGTGGTGGGCTGCGCCTGGGCCACGCTGGTGGTCAACAGCCTCATGCTGCTGACCGGCATCTGCTTGCTGCGCACCCAATCGATCTACCAGCCTTATCGCTTGTGGCAAAAGCTGGAAGCGCCTCACACCGCAACCTTGCGGCGCTTTTTGCAGTTGGGCCTGCCTGCGGGCTTGTCCATCATGGTGGAGATCACCTCGTTCACACTCATGGCCTTGTTCATTGCCCGGCTGGGCGCCGTGCCCCTGGCCAGCCATCAAATTGCAGCCAACATGGCAGGCGTGCTGTACATGATCCCGTTGGCACTGGGTATTGCCAGCAGTGCACGCACGGGCTACTGGCTGGGTGCTCAGCAGCCGCAGCGCGCTCGCGAGGCAGCCACCACAGGCCTGTCTTTGGCTGCGGGCATGGCGCTCTTATGCGGCTTGGGCCTTTGGGCGGCCCGAGAGCCTCTGGCACAGCTCTTTTCCACAGATCCGGCCGTGACGGTGGCCGCGGCCGCTTGGCTGGGCTGGGTCGCGGCCTACCACCTGACCGATGCGGTGCAAACCGTCTGCGTTTTTTTATTGCGTTGCTACCGCATCACCTTGGCACCTCTGCTCATCTACACCGTGCTGCTCTGGGGCGTGGGGCTTTATGGCGGCTACCTGCTGGCCTATCGGGGCTTGGGGCCTTGGGCGGCGCAGCACTCGGTGGGCAGCTTTTGGATCGCCAGCTTTGCGGCGCTGGCCGCCGTGGCAGTGTTGTTTTCAGTGCTGCTCTGGCGGGCGATGCGTGCGCCAGTGGCCATGCGAGCCCGTTGAATGGCCTCTGGCCGCTTTGGGTTAAGGTATTGGTTTGTCTTCACCTCAACTTTGACCATGATCCTAGAACTCGCCGACATCCGCATCCAGCCTGGCCAACAAGCCGCTTTTGAAGAAGCCATTGCCCGTGGTCTGTCCACCGTGGCGTCTCGCGCCAAAGGCTACCAGGGCTCCAAAGTCAACCGAGGCATCGAAAGCCCCGAGCGCTATGTGCTGCAAATTTTTTGGGATACGCTGGAAGACCACACTGTGGGCTTTCGCGAGTCACCGCTGTTTGCCGAGTGGCGGGCCATCGTGGGCCCCTTCTTTGCAGCGCCCCCCGTCGTGGAGCACTTCGAGCTGGCCTTCAAGCCCGACTGAGGACCTCGCTGAAGGCCCCTCAGGATGGCGCGCATGGGTCTGCCGGGCTCTCGTGGCCAGACACCAACTGGTGCAGCAAAGCCATGAACAGGGCCTGATCTTTGGCTGTCAAAGGCGCCAGGATATTTTGCTGGACCTGCGACACTGTGGCCGACATCTGCTCGACTGCCAGCGCGCCTTCAGGCGTCACAAAAAGCAATTTCCGGCGGCGATCGAGCGCATCGGCTTCTCGCCGCAGCCAACGCTTGGCCTCCAGCCGTGCGATCACCGAGCCCGAGGTGGCTGGATCGAATGCTGCGGTTTTGGCCAAAGTGACCTGGTCCATGCCTGGGGCATCGATCACCGCATTGAGCAAGGCAAACTGCACAGGCGTGATGTCCAAGTCGGCCAAAGCATGCGTGAACTCGGCCACCGCGATTTGCTGCGCGCGCCTGATGAGGTGGCCTGGAGCCCGGGCGAAATCAAAACTGGTGGGCATGTTGTTAACAAAGGCACCAAGGGTTTTCCTTGATGAATTAAAGTGCAGAGAAGGGCCACGGGTCAGTAGACTCACAGGCAGTCGCAAATGGCGATTGTGAACGTGTCTGGTACGCTCAATGGCACAGCATTTTGGCTCACCCGTGGAAAGCCCACCAATGGATTATCTCTTCAGCCCCCAAGCGCCCATTGCCGTGCCGGTCAACGGCGAGTCTCTCTCTTTTCCAGTGCACCGCATCTATTGCGTGGGCCGCAACTACGAAGACCACGCCAAGGAAATGGGGTTCACGGGCCGTGAACCCCCCTTCTTCTTTCTCAAACCTGCTGACACCTTGGTGGTGGTGCCCAAGGGCCAAACAGGTGCCATGCCCTACCCCAGCCTCACGACCAACCTGCACCATGAAATCGAACTGGTGGTGGCGATCGGCAAAGGGGGCAAAAACATCCAAGCGGCGGACGCTGCAAAGCACATCTTCGGTTACGCCGTGGGCCTGGACATGACCCGCCGCGACCTGCAAAACGACATGAAAAAGCAAGGCCGCCCTTGGTGCATTGGCAAGGCTTTTGACCACTCAGCGCCCATTGGCCCCATCACCCCACTGGCCCAAGCCGGCGACGTGAACAATGCCGAGATCGGTTTGCAGGTCAACGGCGCCGACCGCCAGCGCAGCAATGTGGCCAAGCTGATCTGGAACGTGGCCGAGACCATCGAGCACCTGTCAGCCGCTTGGGAACTGCAAGCTGGCGACCTGATCTACACGGGCACCCCCGAAGGCGTGGCCGCGGTGGTCCAAGGCGACACCCTGGTAGGCACTGTTGCAGGTTTGGACGATTTGAGCGTGCACATCACCTGAGCCCATTTGGGTAAACACCGATTAACCGACCGATCGGTTGGTTTATGATGATTCTTTGATTTTTTACACCCTGGAGACAACATGACTTCCATTCTGAAAAAAACGACCTTGGCCGCAGGCCTGGTCTGCGCCGCGTGGGGCGTTCAGGCCGACACTGTGACCCTGAAGGTTCACCACTTTCTTGGCCCACAGTCGATTCAGCACACCACCATGTTGGGCGACTGGTGCAAGAACATCGCGCGCGACTCCAAAGACCGTCTGAAGTGCGACATCTTCCCCGCCATGCAATTGGGTGGCACCCCTGTGCAGTTGTATGAGCAGGCCCGTGATGGCGTGGTGGACGTGGCTTGGACGCTGCAAGCCTACACACCCAAGTTGGCCAAGCTCGAAGTGTTTGAGTTGCCCTTCATGATGACCAACGCCGAAGCCACGAGCCGTGCCGCATGGGACTATGGCCAAAAATACGCCCAAGACGACTTCAAAGACGTGAAGATGCTGGCCATCCACGTGCACGGTCCAGGCAACATTTACACCAAGTCCAAGGCTGTGACCAACATGGCCGACCTCAAGGGTCTGAAAGTGCGCGCACCGACTCGTCAAGTGAACAAGATGGTCGCCATGATGGGCGCTACCCCCGTGGCCATGCCTGTGCCGCAAGTGCCTGAAGCCTTGTCCAAGGGTGTGATCGACGGCGCGGTGATCCCTTACGAAGTCGCTCCTGGCCTGAAGGTCAACGAATTGACCAACTTCACCGCTGAGACCGACCGCAGCTACAACGCGCTGTACACCACCGTGTTTGTGGTGCCCATGAACAAGGCCAAGTACGAATCTTTGCCTGCTGATTTGAAGGCGGTCATCGACAAGAACTCCGGTCGCGAAATGTCAGCTTTCTTTGGCAAAACGCAAGCAGGCCAAGACGTGCCCAGCAAGAAGGTCTTCGAAGCTTCTGCGAACCAGAAAATCAGCATCATCCCCAAAGCCGAACTGGAAAAGTGGAAAAAAGCCACCGATTCTTTGGACGACGCTTGGGTGGCCGAGATGACCGGCAAGGGCATGGACGGCAAAGGGATGCTGCAAACCGCCACGGACTTGATCAAGCAGTACACCAAGTAAGTTGCTGAAAGTCACGACCGGAACAAAGGCCTGCGCTTTTGTTCCGGTTTTTTGATACCCGAACAGCTGCTACCTCTCGACCTCCCACTCCACCATTGAACACCATGATGTTTTCCAATCCTCTGGAGCGGCTCGCCCGGCTGTGCAGCATTTTGGGCGGTCTGCTCTTGACCGCCCTGATGCTGATGACCTGCTACAGCCTGGTCGGCCGCAACTTTTTTGACACGGCGCTGATCGGCGACTTCGAGCTCACCGGCATCGGCTCAGGCGCTGCCATTGCCTTGTTCATGCCGCTTTGCCAGTTCAAACGCGACAACATCATCGTGGACTTCTTCACGGCCAACCGCACTGCCGCCTTCAACCACAAGCTTGACCGCTTTGGCGACTTGCTCATGACCGTGATCTTCGCCTTGCTGGCCTGGCGCTGCGGTGCAGCGACCCTCAATGCCCGCGAGTCCATGGGCGCATCCATGTTGCTGGGCTTTCCCGACTGGATCGTATTCCTCAGCATGTGCATTCCGTTTGCGCTGACCGCTTTCATTGCCGCCATGCAGACACTTTCCAAATTCAACCCTGAGGCTGCCAGCGCATGACCCCGATCCAACTGGCTTTGCTGATCTTCGGCGTCATGCTGTTCCTGATGGTGGTGCGCGTGCCCATCGCGGGTGCCATGTTCATCGCCGGGGCTGTGGGCTTTGTCCTGCAGTCGGGCGTCTCGCCCTTCCTCAATTTCGTCAACAACCTGGCCTTTGCCCGCTTGGCCAATTACGACCTGTCGGTGATCCCGCTGTTCATCCTGATGGGGCACTTTGCCACGCAGGGGGGCATCAGCAAGGCGTTGTTCCAGTTTGCAGCATCGGTCATGGGCCGCTTCAAAGGCGGTCTGGCCATGGGCGCGGTGCTGGCCTGCGCGGCCTTTGGTGCGATTTGTGGCTCCTCGGTCGCTACGGCAGCGACCATCACGGGTGTGGCCTTGCCTGAAATGAAGCGCCATGGCTACTCGGGCCGACTGGCCACCGGCACGCTGGCCGCAGGCGGTACGCTGGGCATTTTGATTCCTCCGTCCGTGCCCTTGGTGATCTACGCCATCTTGACCGAACAAAACATCGCCAAGCTGTTTGCTGCAGCCATGCTCCCCGGCATCATCGCCATGGTCGGCTACATGATCGCCATCGCCATTTATGTGCGCGTGGTGCCTGGCCAAGCCCCAGAAAACGAGCAAATTGACAAGTTGACTTTCGAATCATTCAAAGGCATTTTGCCCATCGCCGCCATCTTCACCATCGTGTTTGGTGGTATCTATGCCGGCTTCTTCACGCCCACCGAAGGGGCTGCTGTCGGGGCCACTTCGACCTTTGTGGCAGCGCTGCTCAAACGCGAGCTGACCTGGTCCAAGTTCCTGCAATGCTTCCACGCCACGGCGCTGAGCTCGGCCATGATCTTCTTGATCTTCATGGGTGCTGACGTGATGAACGCTTCACTGGCCCGTACCCAGGTGCCCGGTCAGTTGGCCGAAATGGTGGTCGCCATGAACCTGGCGCCACTGCTGGTCGTGAGCGGCATCTTGCTGCTGTACGTGGTGCTGGGCGCGGTCATGGACGAGCTGTCCATGCTGCTGCTGACCATCCCGATCTTTTTCCCGATCATCATGAAGCTCGACTTCGGCATGACACCTGAGCACACCGCCATCTGGTTCGGCATCATGGTGCTGATGACCGTGGGCTTTGGCATGCTGGCGCCGCCTGTGGGCCTGAACGTCTACGTGGTCAACGGCATGGCCAAAGACGTGCCCCTGAGTGAAAGCTACAAGGGCATCATGCCTTTCCTGATCAGCGACACCCTGCGCACCTTGCTGCTGCTGTTCTTCCCTGGCATCTCGCTCTACCTGATCCAGTACCTCACTTGATCCCTTTCACTGGGGGCATCCGCTGCCCCCAGTGAAGCTGCGCACGTTGGTTGGTAGACTGTGCTGCTGCTGACCCACCACCCTTGCGGACACCTTCCATGAGTTTTGATCGAACCATTCGGCACTGCCGCCAATGCGGACACACGGTCGAAAAACGACTGCCCGATGACGGCGACACCCGCGAGCGTGACGTCTGTTCGTCCTGCAACACGGTCCATTACATCAACCCCTTGAATGTGGTCGGCACGGTCCCCCGTTGGGGCGACCGCATCTTGCTGTGCAAGCGAAACATCGAGCCGCGCCTGGGCAAGTGGACATTGCCCGCAGGTTTCATGGAAATGGGCGAGACCACGGCCCAAGGGGCTGCACGCGAAACCGTTGAAGAAGCAGGCGCGCAGTTCGAGATCGAAGACCTCTTCACCGTCATGAGCGTGCCCCGCGTGGGGCAAGTGCACCTGTACTACCGTGCCCGACTGACCAGCGACCAGTTCGACCCGGGCCACGAAACGCAAGAAGCAAGGCTTTTCCTTGAGGACGAGATTCCTTGGGAGGAACTGGCCTTTCGCACTGTGCGCGAGACCCTGCAGCGCTACTTTGCTGACCAGCGTGCAGGGCGCTTTGGCACCCATGCTTTTGACATTGAATGATTTTTTTATTCCTCCTGTGAAAAGTGCTGGGCCACACCAGATAATCGTTCAACGTTTCCCGCTCTCGGAGAACATTTTTTCAAAGGTTTTTCATGATCAAAACACTCAGCGCATTCACTGTCACACTGCTGACCGCTGTGGCCTTTGCACAGACTGTGGCTCCCATGCCCGCCCCTGTGGCCCCCATCGCTGCCCCCGCTGCACCCTCCGCGACAGCACCCGCCAAGGCCGATACCCCAGCGGACGCAGCCGACAAGAAAAAAGCGCGCAAGGCCAAGAAATCCAAAAAAGCCAAGAAGAACAAGAAAGCCGATTGAGCGGACTTTCAGCCCATGCAAAAGGCCCCATAACGGGGCCTTTTGCATGGGCGCACGGATGAGATCAAGCGTCAATGGCCGAGGCCGATCCGGCCAACTTGCGCAGCTCAAATTTCTGGATCTTGCCCGTGCTGGTTTTGGGCAACTCGCCAAAAACCACGGCGCGAGGCACCTTGAAGCCCGCCAGGTGCAGTTTGCAGTGCGCCACGATGGCTTCGGCTGTGGTGCTGGCCCCAGCCTTGAGTTCCACAAACGCACAAGGCGTCTCTCCCCAGCGCGCATCGGGCTTGGCCACCACGGCAGCAGCCAGCACATCCGGGTGACGGTAGAGCACGTCTTCGACCTCGATCGACGAGATGTTCTCACCGCCCGAAATGATGATGTCCTTGCTGCGGTCCTTGATTTTGATGTAGCCGTCCGGGTACTGCACCGCCAAATCACCGCTGTGGAACCAGCCTCCAGCAAAGGCCTCTTGCGTGGCCTTTGGGTTTTTCAGGTAGCCCTTCATGGCGATGTTGCCCCTGAACATGATCTCGCCCATGGTCTCGCCGTCCAGCGGCACGGGCAGCATCGTCTCCGGGTCGAGCACCCGCACATCGCACTCGAGGTGGTAACGCACGCCCTGGCGGGCGTTCAGCCGCGCCCGATCGCCAATCGGCAGCGCATCCCAATCCGCGTGCTTGGCGCAGACCGTGGCCGGTCCATACACCTCGGTCAGGCCATACACATGGGTCAAGTCAAAACCCATTTGCTCCATGCCTTCAATCATCTGTGCAGGCGGTGCTGCCCCTGCCACCATGGCCTTGACGCCTGCAGGCACGCCCTCTTTCATGCGCTCTGGGGCGTTGACCAGCAGGCCATGCACGATGGGCGCGCCACAGTAGTGCGTCACGCCGTGCTGGCGGATCGCGTCGAACACCGCCTGAGGCTCCACACGGCGCAGGCACACGTTCACGGCCGCACGCGCCGCCACCGTCCACGGAAAACACCAGCCATTGCAGTGAAACATGGGCAGAGTCCACAAATACACCGCGTGCTTGGGCATGTCCCACTCCAGCACGTTCGAGATGGCATTGGTCGCGGCCCCCCGGTGGTGGTAGACCACACCCTTGGGGTTACCCGTCGTGCCACTGGTGTAGTTGAGCGCAATCGCGTCCCATTCGTCTGCAGGCAACTCCCAAGCGAACTGCGGGTCGCCTCCGGCCAAAAAATCTTCGTAGCTGACCATGCCGAGCTTTTCACTGGGGCCGCTGTAGAGGGCGTCTTCCACGTCGATCAAAAGCAATGGCGTTTTGGACTGGCGCAGGGCAAGGGCTTTTTTCAGCGTGCCTGAGAACTCCGGGTCCACTATCACTGCCTTGGCCTCGCCGTGGTCCAGCATGAAAGCGATGGTTTCCGGGTCGAGTCTGGTGTTGAGGGCGTTGAGCACCGCACCCGCCATCGGAATGCCGAAATGCGCCTCCACCATGGGTGGGGTATTGGGCAGCATCACGGCTACCGTGGCGTTCTTGCCAATGCCTGCCTGCGCCAACGCACTGGCCAACTGGCGGCAACGGCGGTAGGTGGTGGCCCAGTCCTGACGCAGCTCACCGTGGACCACCGCCAAACGCTGGGGATACACCTCGGCCGATCGCTCGATGAAGGACAACGGCGACATGGGCGCATGGTTGGCGGGCGTCTTGGGCAAATCCTGGTCGTAAATGCTGGTCACGGTGTACTCCTCGGGTATTCAGACAGGTGTTAATGGCCCCATTTCACTGCACGGGACTGACAGGAGGCTGAAGCCGGATGGGCGACAATCAAGCATGGCAATCCCCCAGTCATTCTTGCAGGAACTGCTCAACCGTGTCGACGTGGTCGAGGTGGTGGGCAAGTACGTCCAGCTCAAGAAGGGCGGCGCCAACTTCATGGGCCTGTGCCCCTTCCATGGCGAAAAATCCCCCAGCTTCAGCGTCAGCCCCACCAAGCAGTTTTTCCACTGCTTTGGCTGTGGCAAAAATGGCAATGCCATAGGCTTCTTGATGGAGCACTCGGGCATGACCTTCATCGAAGCCGTCAAGGACTTGGCCCAACAAGTGGGCATGCAGGTGCCCGAGGAGCAGCAGTCCCCCGAAGACCGCGCCAAAGCGGCCGCCGCCAAGGCCAAGCAAGACAGCCTGACCGACGTGCTCGAAAAAGCCGGCGAGTCTTACCGAGAACACCTCAAGACCAGCCCCAAGGCCATCGCCTACCTCAAGGGCCGAGGCCTGTCGGGCCAGATCGCCAAGCGCTTTGGTCTGGGGTACGCCCCCGAAGGCTGGCGCTCGCTGGCCAGCGTCTTTCCGGAGTACGACAACCCGCTGCTGGCCGAATCGGGTCTGGTGATCGTCAACGAAGAAGACGACAAACGCTACGACCGCTTTCGCGACCGCGTCATGTTCCCGATCCGCAACATCAAAGGCGAGTGCATCGGCTTTGGCGGGCGCGTGATCGGCGACGGCACGCCCAAATACCTGAACTCGCCCGAAACCCCGGTCTTCCACAAAGGCCGCGAGTTGTACGGCCTGTACGAAGCCCGCGAGGCGCTGCACAGCGCAGGCTATGTGCTGGTCACCGAAGGCTATATGGACGTGGTGGCGCTGGCCCAGCTGGGCTTTGCCAACGCAGTGGCCACCTTGGGCACGGCCTGCACGCCCGACCATGTGCAAAAGCTGTTCCGCTTCACCGACGCGGTGGTGTTCAGCTTTGACGGAGATGGTGCAGGCCGCCGCGCGGCCCGCAAAGCGCTCGACGGCGCCCTGCCCTATGCCACCGATGTGCGCAGCATCAAGTTTTTGTTTTTGCCCGCCGAGCACGACCCCGACAGCTACGTGCGCGAGTTTGGCCAAGAGGCTTTCGCCGAGCAAATCAAGCAGGCCATGCCGCTGTCGCGCTTTTTGATCGAGGCCGCCAGTGTCGACTGCGAGCTGCACACCGCCGAAGGGCGCGCCCGCCTGTCCAGCCAAGCCCGTCCGCTGTGGCAGCTGCTGCCCGACGGCGCGCTCAAGCAGCAATTGCTGGCCGAGTTGGCTCAACTGATCCAACTCGAAACCGCCGGACTCGAAAAGCTCTGGGGCCAACAAGCGGCCAGCGACCAGCGCTTTGCACCCGCTGCGTCGCCCGCAGCGGCAGCGTCGGCAGCGACCCGGCAGGCTGCGCCGCCCCAGGAATATGCCAGCTATGGCGCAGCCAGCCAGCCCACCAAAAGCTGGCCGCGCAAATACGAAAAAGGCTCGGGCAACAGCCGCTGGCCCAAGACCGCGCCGCCACCCTACACCGGACCCCGCACACAACCGGCCAGCCGCGCCGACCACGCTGCACGCCTGCTGCTGGGCAACATGGCCTTGTGGGAATCGCTGGCGGGTGAGGATCAAGCCATGCTGTGCGAGCTGCCCATGCCCCACGGCATGCTGTTCGCCTGGATGGAGTCGCAGTTCCACGAACACGGCCCGCTGGGCTGGTCAGCGCTCAAAGCAGAAATGCAGGGCCAACTCTTTGCCGAACAGGCCGAGCGCTGGATGGGGCAGCATGGCGTGGGTGCAGGCGACGACCCCACACCGCCTGAGCCGCAAGAGGCGCGGCAAGAGCTGCGGGGTTTGCTGAATTTGTTGCTGATTGACCGGCTGCAGCAACTCAAGAACGACGCTTTGGCCCAGCACCAAAGTGGCTTGGACCCAGACGCCCTGCAACGCTACAGCAGCCTGGACAAGCGCTGGCGCGAACTCAAAAGCGCGGCGGCCTTGTAAGGCCAGCGGCGAGCACAGTGAACTTCACTTGCCCAGCAACTGGTTGAACTTGTCGGCCTCAAAGGTTTCGCTGCGGGCCGCATCACCCGGCATGGGCACTTGCTGCTGTGCGCACAGCAGCTCCACGGCTTTCCACAGCATCGCGATTTGATGTTCTTGCCCTGAAGCGTTGTCGATCAGTCCCCGCAAGGCCTGGCTCACCGGGTCGTCTTCTTGGGTGATGCCATAGGCGTTGAACTTGCGCTCAACACCCGACACATCGGCACTCTCGCCCTCCTTAGACAGGATGATGCGGGCCGGAATGCCGACCGCCGTGGCCCCGGCAGGCACGGGTTTGATGACCACCGCGTTGCTGCCGATCTTGGCGCCGTCGCCCACTTCAAAGCCGCCCAGCACCTTGGCGCCTGCGCTGACCACCACGTCCTTGCCCAGAGTGGGGTGACGTTTGGTGCCTTTGTAAAGCGATGTGCCCCCCAAAGTCACGCCTTGGTAAATGGTGCAGCCGTCGCCGATTTCGGCGGTCTCGCCCACCACCACGCCCATGGCGTGGTCAAAAAACACACGCTCACCGATCTTGGCGCCGGGGTGAATCTCAATGCCCGTCAACCAGCGCGAGATGTGCGAGATGAAGCGCCCCAGCCATTTGAGGCCGTGGTGCCAGCACCAGTGTGCCCGGCGGTGCAAGATCAAGGCATGCAAGCCCGGGTAGCAGGTGAGAACTTCCCAGGCGCTGCGGGCGGCCGGGTCACGTTCAAGGATGCACTGGATGTCGTCGTGAAGGCGGGAAAACATAGGCCTCAAGTCTATCGCTTGCTCAATGCCCTTGTTGGGCTCGGCGGGCAGCTTCCATCATGGCCTTGGCCAACCCACGCAAGATGTGGATTTCTTCGGGCTGCAGATCGGCCCGGTTGAACAATTGGTTCAGCCGGGGCATCAATTTTTTGGGGGCCGCCGGGTCCAGAAAACCGATCTCGGTCAGCGCCTGCTCCCAGTGCCTCAGCATGCCCGCCAGCTGTTGGGCATCGGCTTTGGCAGAAGGTGCCGCCTCAGGCTGGGCCGCAAAGCCGCCCAGTGCCATGCGCCAATCATAGGCAATCACCTGGATGGCCGAGCCCAGGTTGAGCGAGCCAAACGTGGGGTTGGTCGGGATCGAGAGCGCCACATGGCAGCGGTACACGTCCTCGTTTTTCATGCCGTAGCGCTCGGAGCCAAACAAAAAGGCCACCGACTGCTCGGGTGCACCGGGCCGGGTCAGCTCGGCAAAGTGCTCGCGAGGTGAACGGGTGGGCGGGCCAAAGTCGCGCGGCGTCATGGCTGTGGCGCACAAATGGGTCACGCCGTCGAGGGCTTCGTCGAGCGTCTCGACCACGCGGGCCTTGGCCAGCACATCGTTGGCACCACTGGCGCGCTGGATGGTTTCTTCCTTGCGCAGCACGTTGGCCCAGCGTGGCTTGACCAGCACCAGCTCATCAAAGCCCATGACTTTCATGGCCCGGGCAGCAGCGCCCACATTGCCCGCATGGCTGGTTTCGATCAGGATGAATCGGGTTCTCATGCCCCGATTGTCCATGCTGGCACGGCATGAACAGAACATCCAGCGCTGTCTCATGAAGCCAAAATGACTGGGACAGCCATTTTTCGTGAGAAAATGGATTTTTAGCCGTCGCGATCGTGCGCAGGTCATCTCAGTTCTTCACACAATCCATGTCGTCCAATCTCCACCCCATGCTCAACGTGGCCATCAAGGCTGCGCGCGCCGCTGGCGCCATCATCAACCGCGCCGCGCTCGACGTTGAAGCGGTTCGCATCTCGCAAAAGCAGGTCAACGACTTCGTCACCGAAGTTGACCACGCCAGCGAAAAAATCATCATTGAGACCTTGCTGACCGCCTACCCTGACCACGGCATCCTGGCAGAAGAGTCCGGTCGCGAATTCGGCAACCCGCTCGCTGACCACATCTGGATCATCGACCCCCTGGACGGCACCACCAACTTCATCCACGGCTTCCCTGTTTATTGCGTGAGCATTGCCTTGCAAGTGCGCGGCAAGATCGAACAAGCCGTCATTTACGACCCCACCCGCAACGACTTGTTCACCGCCACCAAAGGCCGTGGCGCGTTCATGAACGACCGCCGCTTGCGCGTGAGCAAGCGCATTCGCCTGCCTGAGTGCCTGATCTCTACAGGCTTCCCTTTCCGCAAGGGCGACAACTTCAACCAGTACCTGCGCATGATGGGCGAAGTGATGCAACGCACTGCAGGCTTGCGCCGCCCGGGCGCTGCGGCCCTGGATCTGGCCTATGTGGCTGCAGGCTTCACCGATGGTTTCTTTGAAACTGGCCTGTCCCCTTGGGACGTGGCCGCAGGATCGCTGTTGGTGACCGAAGCGGGTGGCCTGGTGGGCAACTTCACGGGCGACGCCGACTTTCTTGAGCAAAAAGAATGCTTGGCCGCAGCGCCGCGCATTTATGGCCAACTGGTGCCCCTGCTGCACAAGTACAGCAAGTTCGCGGGTGCGGGCGACAAAGCCGCTGTCCGTGAAGCCGCCCAAGCCTTGGACGAGCCAGCCGCGTCCGAAGCCGCCGCTGACACAAGCAACGAAGACGCCCCTTTCTGAACATGAAAGAAGCGCCCGACCTGAGCGCCCACACCCCCATGATGGCCCAGTACCTGGGCATCAAGGCGGAGTTCCCTGACACCCTCGTGTTCTACCGCATGGGCGACTTTTACGAGTTGTTCTTTGCCGACGCCGAAAAAGCCGCAGGCCTGCTCGACATCACCTTGACGCGCCGAGGCCAATCCGCAGGCCAGCCCGTGCTCATGGCAGGCGTGCCCTTCCATGCCGTCGAAAACTACTTGGCCCGGTTGATCAAACTGGGCGAGTCGGTTGCCATTTGTGAGCAAGTCGGCGATGTCGCCACGTCCAAAGGCCCGGTCGAGCGCAAAGTCGTGCGTGTGGTGACCCCCGGCACCCTCACTGACACCGAACTGCTGTCAGACAAAAGCGAAGCCATTTTGCTGGCCGTGCACCAGGCACCCAAGGCGCGCTGCGGCATGGCTTGGCTGAGCGTCACACAAGGCGTGGTGCACCTGGCCGAATGCGCGCAGGACGAGCTGGCCGATTGGATCGACCGCATTGGCCCCAGCGAATTGCTGGCCAGCGCGGGCATGACACAAAGCTTCGAGCAGCGCCTGAACGGCATCCGTCAGCAGCACCGGGGCAAAGGTCTGTCGCTGGCCTTGCGCCCAGACTTCCAGTTCGACGCAGGCCTTGGCCAGCGCAAGCTGCTGGAACAAATGCAAGCCGCCAGTCTGGCCGCCTGGAGCGCCGACACCCTGCACGACGCCCACGCCGCCGCCGCTGCGCTGCTGACCTATGCCGAACACACCCAGGGCCGCAGCCTGCCGCACGTGCAAAGCATCCGCGTGCAGCGCTCGGACACTTTGATCGACCTGCCCGCGACCACGCGCCGCAACCTCGAACTTGTGCAGACCCTGCGCGGCGAGGACTCACCCACGCTGTTCTCGCTGCTCGACACCTGCATGACCGGCATGGGCAGCCGCATGCTCAAAAGCTGGTTGCTGACACCGCAGCGCACCCGTGACCAAGCGCAAGAGCGTCTGACCGCCATTGACCTGCTGCAGTCGAGCGGTCAGTGGAGCCGCTTGCGCGAGCAGTTCAAAGGCGCGAGCGACGTCGAGCGCATCACCGCCCGCATTGCACTGCGCCAGGTTCGCCCACGCGAGCTGGTGGCGCTGCGCCATGCGCTCGAACGTGCAGATGGCCTGGCGCGCACCTTGGCCACGCTGCAAGCTGAAAACGGCACCCTGTTGGCCCGACTTGCACGCTGGCTCACGCCCCCTGTGGGCTGCGCCCAGTTGCTCGCGCAGTCGGTGCTCGAAGAACCTGCTGCGCTGGTGCGCGACGGCGGCGTGATCGCCACGGGGCTGGACGCCGAACTCGACGAGCTGCGCGCCATCCAGACCAACTGCGACAGCTTTTTGCTCGACCTTGAAACCCGCGAAAAAGCACGCACAGGCATTGCCAACCTGCGCGTGCAGTTCAACAAGGTGCACGGCTTTTACATCGAAGTCACGCAAGGCCAGCTCGACAAAGTGCCAGACGACTACCGCCGCCGCCAGACCCTCAAAAACGCCGAGCGCTTCATCACGCCCGAACTCAAAACCTTTGAAGACAAAGCCCTGTCTGCGCAAGAACGCGCCTTGGCCCGCGAGAAGTGGCTCTACGAAAGCCTGCTCGACCAGTTGCAGCCGCATGTGCCTGCACTCACGGGCCTGGCCCAAGCCATGGCCGGGCTGGATGCGCTGTGCACCTTGAGCGAGCGCGCCATCACCCTGAACTGGTGCGCCCCCGAGTTCAGCCGCGAGCCCTGCATCGACATCCGTGCGGGACGCCACCCGGTGGTCGAGGCGCGCCTGGCAGAGCTGTCGGGAGGCAGTTTCATTGCCAACAACACCGTCATGGGCCCACGCCAACGCATGCAGATCATCACCGGCCCCAACATGGGTGGCAAATCGACCTACATGCGCCAAGTGGCACTGATCGTGCTCTTGGCCAGCATCGGTAGCTATGTGCCCGCCAGCAGTTGCCGACTCGGCCCCATCGACGCGATCCACACCCGCATCGGCGCGGCCGACGACCTGGCCAACGCCCAATCGACCTTCATGCTGGAGATGACCGAAGCCGCCCAAATTTTGCACAGCGCCAGTGCCAACGCCCTGGTGCTGATGGACGAGATCGGGCGCGGCACCTCCACCTTTGACGGCCTGGCGCTGGCCAGCGGCATCGCCACCCAGTTGCACAACAAGACGCAATGTTTTGCGCTGTTTGCCACGCATTACTTTGAGCTGACCGAGTTCCCGGCCACGCACACCGCGGCCGTCAACATGCACGTCAGTGCCGCCGAGTCTGGCCGCGACATCGTGTTCTTGCACGAACTGCAACCCGGCCCCGCCAACAAGAGCTATGGCGTGCAGGTGGCGCGCCTGGCCGGCATGCCCGCGGCCGTACTGGGGCACGCACGCCACACCCTGAGTGCGCTCGAGTCGGGCGCTCAAGATGCCCGTGCACAAGTGGACCTGTTCGCGCCCCCCCCAGAAACCGAAGCAACTGGCCCCACCGCAGTCGAAGCCGCTTTGGCCCAGATCAACCCCGATGCATTGAGTCCCCGCGAGGCGCTCGATGCCCTGTATGCCTTGCAGCGCCTGCTGCCTAAAAATTAACCCAAAGTTGAAGCCATGACTTATTGCGTTGCCGTTAAAACCCGTGCCGGTCTGGTTTTCTTGTCAGATTCCCGCACCAATGCGGGCCTGGACCAGATCAGCACCTTCCGAAAAATGATCGTCTACGAAAAAGCGGGCGACCGCTTCATGACTTTGTTATCGGCAGGCAACCTGAGCATTTCGCAGTCGGTGCGCGAAGTGCTGCAGATCGAAAAACTGGTCGAACCCGGCCAGGACGAGCCGCTCACCATCTGGAACGCCAAGAGCATGTTCGACGCCACCCGCGTGCTGGGTGCGGCTGTGCGCCGCGTGTACGAGCGTGACGCGGCCGCCCTCAAGGCCTCGGGTGTCGAGTTCAACGTGTCCATGATTTTTGGTGGCCAGATCGGCAGCGAAGGCATGCGCCTGTTCCAAGTCTATTCACCCGGCAACTTCATCGAAGCCACCGAGGAAACGCCCTATTTCCAAATCGGCGAATCCAAATACGGTAAGCCTGTTTTGGACCGCGTCATCACCCCCTTCACCCCGCTGGACGAAGCCGCCAAATGCGCATTGGTGTCGATGGACTCCACCCTCAAATCCAACCTCTCGGTCGGCCTGCCACTGGACATGGTGGTCTACCAAGCAGGCAGCTTGCAAACCGACCGCATCATGTGCATCGACGAGCACAACCCCTACTTCCAGATGCTGCGCAGCAGCTGGGGCAACAAGCTGCGCCAGATGTTTGACAGCATCGAAGACCCGATGTGGCACGGCGGTGCCACCGAGGTCCCGCTCATGGTGCCGGCCACACGCAACGCTTTGCTCAAAAAGATCACCACACCCGACGAGAAGCTGATCTGATCGGTGCTTGACGAGCGACCCCGGTCACGGACCGAGGGGTCTGCGCCTGTGCTCACCCGGCCGACTGGGGCAACAAAAATTCGCGGCTGATGCGACCGCCCAGCACATTCACCCGCTCCAAAAACTGCGTCAAGTAAGCGTGCAAGCCAGTGGCCAAGATTTCATCAATCTGGCCAAAAGCCAGCTCGGAACGCAATCGGCCAGCGTGACGCAAGGTGTCGCTCTCTCGGTCGTGCGAGACCAGCGCCAAGTTGGAAACCACCTCGTTCAGGCTGGCGTGCAGCGAACGCGGCATGTCCGGGCGCAAGATCAGCAGTTCAGCCACACGCTCCGGGCGGATCACGTCGCGGTAAACCTTGCGGTAGACCTCAAAGCCACTGACGCTGCGCAAGATCGCGCTCCAGTGGTAGAAATCGTATTCCTGAGCTGATTCGGACACTTTGCCTTCTATGGCCAATGCACCGTTGTAATTCGGTACACCGAAAAATTCGTTTTGCATGGCATGAAATTTCACGTCCACCAAGCGTGCCGTGTTGTCGGCCCGCTCCAAAAAAGTGCCCATCCGCATGAAGTACAGCGACTCGTCCATCAACATGGTGCCAACCGTGACCCCACGTGACAGGTGAGAGCGGAACTTAACCCACTCAAAAAACTGGCCTGGGTCGCGCTCAAACGCACCGCTTTTGAGCATGCGGTTGACTTCAAGCCATGTCTGGTTTTGCGTTTCCCAGACTTCGGTGGTCAAGGTGCCACGCACGGCGCGCGCGTTTTCACGGGCAGCACGCAAGCACGACAAAATCGATGAGGGGTTGTCGGCGTTTTTCACCATAAAGGCCATCACGTCGAGGGGGGTGATGGTTTTGTACAAGGCCAAATAAGCCGGCAACAATTCGCTGATGGACAAAATGCCTTCCCAGCCCGCTTCGACAGCGGCAGCGGACTGTGGCAACAAAGACGTTTCATAGCTCACGTTGAGCATTCGGGCGGTGTTTTCAGCCCGCTCCATGTAACGGGACATCCAAAAAAGGTGGTCGGCAGTTCTTGAAAGCATCATGTTGTCCTCAATCCTGCAATACCCAGGTGTCCTTGGTGCCGCCGCCTTGGCTGCTGTTCACCACCAAAGAGCCTTCTTTGAGCGCCACCCGGGTCAAGCCGCCGGGCACCATTTGCACCGTGCGGCCACTCAGCACAAAGGGCCGCAGGTCGATGTGGCGCGGCGCGATGCCGCTGTCCACGTAAGTGGGGCAACTCGACAAGCTGAGCGTGGGTTGCGCAATGTAGCCCTCGGGGTTGGCCAGCAACGCACCACGAAAGCGCTCAATTTCCTCCTTGGTCGACGCCGGGCCCACCAGCATGCCGTAGCCGCCCGCGCCGTGCACTTCCTTGACCACCAGGTCTTTCAGGTTGGCCAGGGTGTACTGCAAATCATCGGGCTTGCGGCACATGAAGGTCGGCACGTTTTTGAGGATGGGCTCCTCGCCCAGGTAAAACTTGATCATGTCGGGCACGTAGGGGTAGATCGACTTGTCGTCGGCCACGCCCGTGCCCACCGCGTTGCAAATCGCCACATGACCGGCTTTGTAGGCTTCCATCAGACCCGCGCATCCCAAGCTGGAGGTCGAGCGGAACACGCTGGGGTCCAAAAAGTCGTCGTCCACCCGCCGGTAGATCACGTCCACCCGCTTGGGGCCACGTGTGGTGCGCATGTAGACAAACTTGTCTTTGACAAAAAGGTCCTGCCCTTCCACCAACTCCACCCCCATTTGCTGCGCCAAAAAGGCGTGCTCGAAGTAGGCGCTGTTGTACATGCCGGGCGTGAGCACCACCACCGTGGGCTCGGCCGTGGTGGCTGGGCTGCTGGCGCGCAAAGTCTCGAGCAGCAAATCGGGGTAATGCGCCACCGGAGCGATGCGGTGCTGGCTGAACAATTCGGGGAACAGCCGCATCATCATCTTGCGGTCTTCCAGCATGTAGCTCACGCCGCTGGGCACGCGAAGATTGTCTTCGAGCACGTAGTACTCGCCGTTGCCTGCGCTGTCCGGGGCGCGCACGATGTCAATGCCGCTGATGTGCGAATAGATGTTGTTGGGCACATCCACGCCCACCATCTCGGGGCGGAACTGCGCATTGCGCTCGATTTGTTCCCGCGGCAAAACACCTGCCTTCAAAATCTCTTGCCCGTGGTAAACGTCGTGGATGAAACGGTTGAGGGCACAGACGCGCTGGACCAAACCGGCTTCCATGCTGGCCCACTCTTTCGCGGCAATCACGCGGGGGATCAAATCAAAGGGGATCAACCGCTCAGTGCCTCCCTCGTCCGTGTTCGCATCTTCGTCCTGGTCGCCGTAAACGGCAAAGGTAATGCCCACGCGCCGAAAAATCATCTCGGCTTCTTCGCGTCGTGCCGCCATGGTGTGTGGTGCTTGCGCCTGCAACCAACGGGCATAGGCTTGGTAGTGTTCTCTGACTTCACCATCTTGCCCCGCAGCGGGTAAGCGGCTGTACATCTCATCCAATTGGCGCATCGGTCTTCACTCCTGTTTAAACCTAAGCAAGATGTATACCCATGAATTCACCCTGCCCCACACCATTGCTGCACCAAACGTGGGCGAAATCCATTCGTGCACCTCAGCAGTGCGCGAATGGCAGCGCCGACATGCCAGTTTGACAAGTTTTGGCTGGTCAGTGAGACAATTTGGATTGTTTTCAGACTTGTTCTTGGCGCGTGTCTTGCTAATGTGTTCACGCCCAAGCTGCATTTTTTTTGCGTGCAGCCCCTGTTGCGCTGAACCATCAATGTCGATACACGTTGCCTTGCACCACGTCACCCGATACACCTACGACCGAGCGGTGCAACTCGGCCCCCAAGTCATCCGCTTGCGCCCTGCCCCCCACAGTCGCAGTCGCATCCTGAGCTACAGCCTCAAGGTCGAACCTGAAGAACATTTCATCAACTGGCAGCAAGACGCCTTTGCCAATTACCAGGCGCGCCTGGTCTTTCCCAAAAAGACAACCGCCTTCAAAGTCACCGTGGACGTGGTCACTGAAATGGCCGTCTTCAACCCCTTTGACTTTTTTCTGGAACCTTCGGCCGAGGAAGTGCCTTTCAAGTACTCGGACACCGTGCGGGAAGAGCTGCAGTCCTACCTTGAAAAAGACATCAAGACGCCGCTGTTCAAAAAATACCTGGCCAGCATGGACCGCAAGCGCCAACGCACCATCGACTTTTTGGTCCAGGTCAACCAACGCTTGCACAAAGACATCGGTTACACTATCCGCATGGAGCCGGGCGTGCAAACGGCCGAAGAAACACTGACCCTGAAAAGCGGGTCGTGTCGCGACACGGCATGGCTGTTGGTGCAGCTGTTCCGCCACATGAACATCGCGGCCCGCTTTGTTTCGGGCTATCTGATCCAGTTGGCCCCCGATGTGAAGTCGCTCGATGGCCCCAGCGGCACCGATGTCGACTTCACCGACCTGCACGCCTGGTGCGAGGTGTATTTACCCGGCGCAGGCTGGGTCGGGCTGGACCCAACTTCCGGCTTGCTGGCCGGGGAAGGCCACATTCCACTGGCGTGCACCCCCCAGCCGTCTGCCGCCGCCCCCATTGAAGGCCTGATGGACGAAGCCGAGGTCGAGTTTCACCACGAAATGAGCGTGACGCGCATCCACGAGTCACCCCGAGTGACAAAACCCTACAGTGACGAGCAATGGGCCGATGTGTTGGCGCTGGGCGAACAAGTCGATGCGCAGCTGGTCGCCCAAGACGTGCGACTGACCATGGGCGGTGAACCGACCTTCGTATCCACACAAGACCGCGATGGGGCCGAATGGAACACCGAAGCGCTGGGTCCGACCAAGCGGGGCCTGGCCACCGAGCTGGTGCACAAGCTGCGCCAGCAATACGGACAGGGTGGTTTTTTGCACTTTGGCCAAGGCAAGTGGTACCCGGGCGAGCAGCTGCCGCGCTGGGCGCTGAGCATTTATTGGCGCACAGATGGCAAGCCCTGTTGGCAAAACCCCGCGGTATTCGCCGACGAACGCGAACCCAGCCACTACACCAGCGCTGATGCCAAGCGTTTCATGCTGGGCCTCACGCATGAGCTGGGCCTGCCCAGTGACACGGTGCTGCCCGGCTACGAAGACACCTGGTACTACCTCTGGCGTGAGCGCCGTTTGCCGGTGAACGTGGACCCGTTTGATGCCAAGCTCGACGACGAAATGGAGCGCATCCGCCTGCGCCGCATTTTCAGTCAGGGCCTGGACCATGCAGTGGGTTATGTGCTGCCGCTTCAACCAGTAGAAACCGCCACACCCGATCTGAGAGGACCGCAGTGGCAAACCGGGCGCTGGTTTTTGCGCGACGAGCGGATGTACCTCATGCCCGGCGACTCCAGCATGGGCTGGCGCTTGCCGCTGGACTCGCTGCCTTGGGCAGCGCCCACCGACCGCTGGCACATGATCGAGCAAGACCCGTTTGCACCGCGCAGCGCCCTGCCCACAGCCGCCTCGGTGACGCTGCAAAAGCGCTTGCCAGCGCAATCGACAGTGCACGCCGCACCCGTGGCCAAGTCCGAATCCGACGCCTCGGTGGTTCGCACCGCCTTGTGCGTGGAAGTGCGCGACCCGCGCCGCGCCAATGGTCCCAAAGCCGAATCCGACGCCCTGGCCAAGGGCGAAAAGTCTGGCGAGAAGTCCGGGATTCTTTACGTCTTCATGCCGCCCTTGGCGCTCCTCGAAGACTACCTGGCATTGGTCAGAGCCGTAGAAGCCACCGCGCACAAGCTGGGCATGAAAATCGTCATGGAAGGTTACCCGCCGCCACGCGACCCGCGCCTCAAACTCCTGCAAGTCACGCCCGACCCCGGCGTGATCGAGGTCAACATCCACCCCGCCCACAACTGGACCGATTTGGTGTCGCACACCGAGTTTTTGTACCAGGCCGCTTTCGAGACGCGCCTGGCTGCAGAAAAGTTCATGACCGACGGCCGCCACACCGGCACGGGCGGTGGCAACCACATCGTGATGGGCGGGGCGACGCCTGCCGACAGCCCGTTTTTGCGGCGCCCCGAGTTGCTGGCCAGCCTGATCCTCTACTGGCACAACCACCCGAGCCTGAGCTATTTGTTCAGCGGCATGTTCATTGGCCCCACCAGCCAAGCCCCGCGCGTGGACGAAGCCCGCAACGATCAGGTCTATGAGCTGGAAATCGCCCTGCGCGAAATCGTGAACAACCGCAAGAAGTTCGGCGCAGACATGGCCCCCTGGGTGGTGGATCGCACGCTGCGCAACATCCTGGTGGACGTGACCGGCAACACGCACCGCAGCGAGTTTTGCATCGACAAAATGTATTCCCCCGACAGCAGCACCGGGCGGCTGGGACTGCTGGAGCTGCGGGCGTTTGAGATGCCGCCCCATGCGCGCATGAGCATCGTTCAGCAACTCTTGCTGCGCGCGCTGGTGGCCCGTTTTTGGGACGAACCCTATGCCGCCCCCGTGACACGCTGGGGCACCGAGCTGCACGACCGCTTCATGTTGCCGTATTGGATCCACAAAGACTTCGACGACGTGCTGACCGAGCTGGGCGATGCGGGTTTTCACTTCGACCCGAGCTGGTTTGCACCGCATTTCGAATTCCGCTTTCCGTTGGTCGGCCAGGTCAAGGTCGATGGCGCGGTGGTCACACTGCGCACCGCGCTGGAGCCATGGCACGTCATGGGCGAAGAAAGTGGCGCGGGCGGCACCGCCCGTTATGTGGACTCGTCGCTCGAGCGCATAGAGGTACACGTGACGGGGATGAACCCCTCACGCCACAGCGTCACGGTGAATGGCAAGCCACTGCCCTTGCAGCCCACGGGCGTGGTGGGCGAGTTCGTGGCCAGCGTGCGCTACAAAGCCTGGAATCCGCCCTCTTCACTGCACCCCAGCATTGCGGTGCATGCACCACTCACCTTGGACTTGGTGGACACCTGGATGAAGCGCTCTTTGGGTGGCTGCCAGTACCATGTGGTCCATCCGGGCGGTCGCAGCTACGACAGCTTCCCCATCAACGCCTACGAGGCCGAAAGCCGCCGCATGGCCAGATTCTTCCGCATGGGCCACACGCCCGGCGCGATGAAACAACGGCCCAACCTGCGCCCCAACGCCAGTTTGCACGCCAGCCCCGAGTTCCCACACACCCTGGACTTGAGAAGGGTTTGATCAACGACAATGGTGACATGCAAGCGCGATCGCCCCACCCCAACGCCGCAGACCATGCCATGAAATGGCTGGCGCGGCAGCAAGAGTGCGCGCCGATCGGGCATTGGGACGAAATGCGGGGCGGTGTCACGCCCGGCAAAACACCAAGCCTCGGAGAACCCGCTTCGTCCGTCCCAACCATCAGCCTGCCCTGGCAGCGCTTCATCGATCCGCTGGACAACGCCTCCACCGTGGCGGACCTGAACACCCGCATGGCCAACTTGCAGCGCCAGGTGCGCGACAACGGCATCACTTACAACGTCTATGCCGCCGCCGACCAGCCGCAGCGCCCTTGGTCACTCGACCTGTTTCCGCTGATGCTCGGCCACAGCGATTGGCAGCAGATCGAGGCGGGCGTGATGCAACGGATGCAGCTGCTCGAACGCATCATGGCCGATGCCTATGGGCCGCAGCAATTGGTGCGCCAAGGCCAACTGCCGGCAGCTTTGGTGCAAGGCCACCCCGCGTATTTGCCCGGCATGCACGGAGTGACGCCGGTAGGGGGCCGTTATTTGTCTTTGGCCGCTTTCGACCTGGCGCGGGGCCCCGATGGCCTGTGGTGGCTGCTGTCGCAGCGCACACAAGCACCCTCAGGCTTGGGTTACCTGATCGAAAACCGGCAGATTGTGTCGCGCCAGTTCCCCCAAGCCTTTGAGGCGCTGACCGTGCAGCGCCTGGCCGAAACCTACCGCACGCTGATCGACGGCATCAAGGCCCGCAGCCCGGTGGGTGCCTCGGCCCACATCGCACTGCTCACCCCCGGCCCCTACAACGAAACATATTTTGAGCACGCTTACTTGGCCCGCTATTTGGGCCTGAGTCTGGTGCAGGGCAACGACTTGACCGTGCGCGACGAAAAGCTGTACCTCAAAACCCTGCAAGGCCTGCAACCTGTGCACGGTTTGCTCAAACGCGTCGACGACGACTGGTTGGACCCTCTGGAGTTGCGTGCCGAATCCACCTTGGGCGTGCCCGGCTTGCTGCAGGCGGTGCGCAGCGGCAACTTGCTGGTGGCCAACACCCCCGGCTCTGGCTTTTTGGAATCGAACGCATTGCTGGGCTTCATGCCCGCGCTGGCGCGTGATCTGCTGGGCGAAGCACTGCAATTGCCCGCCATCCCCAGTTGGTGGTGTGGCGAGGCGGCCGCGCTGCAAGACGTGCTGCCGCGCATCCCCAGTTGTGTGATCAAACCCACTTACCCCTACAACACCGACCGCCAGAGTTTTGAGCCGGTGTTGGGCCACACCTTGTCGCGACGCGAGCAAGACGAATGGGCAGGCCGCATCCTGCGAGACCCCGACGCCCACACCTTGCAGTCTTGGTTGCCCCTGTCGCACCAAGCCACTTGGCAGGCGGGCACCGACGGCCATGCCTGCATCCTGTCCCGGCCCGTGGTTTTGCGTGTGTTTGCGGTGACCAACGCCCAAGGCGGCTGGCAGGTTTTGCCCGGCGGCCTGGCCCGGCTGGGCACGCGAGAAGGCATGGCTTCGATGCAGCGCGGCGGCTCCAGCGCCGATGTGTGGGTGCAAAGTGCTGCCGCTCAAGCCAATGCCCCATCGCAATCGCAGTCCCAGTCATTTTCACCGGCGCCCGCACCCAACCCCATACCGGCAGCCAGCGACGCGGTCGCGCAGCGCCAGCGTTTGGTCACCAGCCGCGCGGCCGAGAACCTGTTCTGGATGGGTCGCTACACCGAACGCACCGAAAACACCTTGCGCTTGGTGCGACTGAGCCTGGAAATTTTGGGTGGAGAAAACCAAAACCTGCCTTGTCTGCTGAACTTCATTGGCCGGATGGCCACGCGACACGGCTTGGTGCGGGCAGGCGTGCCCGCCGCAGCGCAAGCGCACCGGGTGTTTGAACGCTCCTTGATTGCGGGCCTGTGGGACAGGGAACTGGCCACCAGCGTCGGCTTCAACCTGCGCTCGGTGCGTTTGGCCGCAGCCTCAGTGCGCGAGCGCCTGTCGCCTGAACACTGGCGCTTACTCGAACAAACCGAGGCGCGGTTTTTCCTGCCCACGCATGACCCGCGCCCACCCATGCCACCCGACACCGTCTCGGTGCAACGGCTTTTGGCCGATACCAGCCAGATGCTGGCAGCCCTCACGGGCGCACAAACCGACCGCATGAGCCGGGACGACGGCTGGCGCCTGCTTTCGATTGGCCGCCACATCGAGCGGCTGGCGTTTTTATCGAGCGCCATGGCAGAAGCGGTGCAGCTGGGCCTGATCGGCGAACAAGCTGGTTTTGACGCCGTGCTGGACCTGTTTGACAGCACCATCAGTTTCCATGCCCAACACCAACAAAGCCGCACCCCACAAGCCCTGATCGACCTGTTGGTGACCGACCAAGACAACCCCCGCTCTTTGGGCTGGGTGGCACACACCCTGCGCGGGCGACTGCTGCGAATGGGGCAACTGGCCCATGGCGCCACAAGGCCCTTGGCCGAACAGGTGCCCCAATTGTTGGGCAAGACGCCACAATCGCTCTGGCCTTACAACACATCAGACAGCACGGCCAGCAGCACCGCTGACTTGCCCCTGCTCGCGACTTTGTCTGCCTGCCAAACCGCAGCGCGAGAGGTGTCGGACCAATTGTGCGGTCTGTTTTTCACGCACAGCGTCGAAGCCCGTTACAGCGTGGGCGCTTGACGCACAACACACCCCATGCGCCTGGCCATCACCCACGAGACCCGATACCGCTACAGCCCCGCGGTGCAAACCGCTCAACATGTGGCGCACCTGCAAGCGGCCGACACCCCTTGCCAAAAAGTGCTCAGCCACTGGATGCAGGTCGAGCCCGATGCCAAGCTACTGCACAACATCGATGCGTTTTTGAACCACCGCGCCTATTGGGAGTTGAAGAAACCACACGATGGGCTGATCGTGCGGGCCTTTACAGAAATCGACACTCGGCCCGTGGCTGCTGCCAACACCGAGCAAAGTTGGGAGTCGGTGCGCGAGCAGTTTCGCTACCGGGGCAGGCACGCGGGCGACGTGCACAGCGGCTTTGTGTTTGGCTCGCACCACGTGCCCGTGCACGAAGCGTTTTTGGCCTACGCACAAGACAGCTTCACGCCAGGTCGCCCCTTGGTGCAAGCAGCCCAGGACCTCACGGCCCGCATGCACCAAGACTTTCGCTACGAAACGGCCAGCACCGACATCAACACCCCGGCACTCGAAGCACTCGAAGACAAACGAGGCGTGTGCCAGGACTTTGCCCACATTCTGCTGGCCTGCCTGCGCTCACTGGGCTTGTCTGCCCGCTACGTGAGCGGCTACCTGCTGACCCAGCCCCAACCCGGCCAAGAGCGCTTGGTGGGCAGCGACGCTTCCCATGCCTGGGCCTCGGTTTACCTGCCCGAGTTGGCCAGCCACGCTTGCCAAGGCTGGCTGGACCTCGATCCCACCAACGACCGCACCGGCTGGGCAAGCCCGGGCGAGGACTATGTCCGTTTGGCCGTCGGCCGGGATTTTGCGGATGTCTCGCCCCTGCGCGGCGTCTTGCAAGGCGGTGGGGCCCATACGCTCGAAGTGGCCGTGACCGTGGCTCCGTGCGCATCGTCCCCAATCACCGATACTGGTCAGTTATGACCCCACGCATCATTTTCTCGCACGGCAACAGTTTTCCGGCCAGCACCTACCGCGTGCTGTTTGACAGCTTGCGCCAGCGCGGCTTCAAGGTCGATGCGGTCGAAAAATTCGGCCATGACCCCCAATACCCGGTCACCAACAACTGGCCACACCTGGTGGAACAGTTGGCCGACTTTGCGCGCCAAAAACAAGGCAAGGGTGAACCTGCATTTTTGGTAGGCCACTCGCTGGGCGGCATTTTGAGCCTGATGTGCGCCGCACGGCACCCGGAGCTTGCCCGTGGCGTGCTGCTGATCGACTCGCCCGTGCTGGGCGGCTGGCGCGCCACCACGCTGGGCCTGGCCAAACGCACCCCCTTGATCGGAGCGCTGTCACCGGGGCGCATCAGCCAAAAACGGCGCAACCACTGGCCCAGCAAGGCAGCGGCCCTGGAAAACTTCAGCCACAAAAAAGCTTTTGCCCATTGGGACCCGCAGGTCTTGCAGGACTACATCGAGCACGGAACGCACGACGAAGGCGGCCAAAGGGTCTTGAGTTTTGACCGCGAAATCGAAACCGCGATCTACAACACCCTGCCCCACAAACTCGACAGCCTGCTCAAGCGCCATGCACTCAAGTGCCCCGTGGCCTTCATTGGTGGCACGCATTCGGCAGAAATGCGCCAAGCCGGCACCGAGCTGACACAGCAAGTGGTCAAAGGCCGCGTCATGATGCTCGACGGCTCGCACCTCGTGCCGATGGAAAAGCCTTTGACCACCGCAGCGGCCATCGAAGCCTCGCTGCGCAACCTGGGCGCTTGAGGCGCGCAGCGGTCAGGGCAGGTCAAGCCGCCCAGGTCACCCAACCTGTGTAGTGGGTGCCCAACACCACCAAGCCAAAGACGATGCGGTACCAAGCGAACGCTTCAAAACTGTGGCTCGAGATGAACTTGAGCAACCAGCGCACACACACCCAGGCGCTGATGAAGGACACCACGAGACCCACACCGAACATCGGCACATCGGCCATCGACAACAAGGCACGCTCTTTGAAAAGGCTGTAGGCCCCTGCGCCGATCAAAGTCGGGATGGCCAAAAAGAAAGAAAAATCGGTCGCCGCCTTGCGCGACAAACCCAGCAGCATGCCCCCAATGATGGTCGCGCCACTGCGGCTGGTGCCCGGGATCATGGCCAGGCACTGCACCAGGCCCACTTTGAGTGCGTCACGCCCGCGCATGTCTTCGACCGAACGAATCCGCACCGAGCTGGCCGGGCGGCGCTCGGCCCACAAAATGATGAAGCCGCCAATGATGAAGGTCGTGGCCACCACCCAAGGCGTGAACAGGTGTGCCTTGATCGCCTTGCCCAGCAGCAAGCCCAACACCACCGCAGGCACAAATCCAATGAACACATTGAACGCAAAGCGCTGCGCTTCTTCGCGGTAAGGCAGCGCCTTGATGGTCGAGTGGATTTTTTCCCAATAGACCAGAATCACTGCAAAGATGGCGCCAGTCTGGATGGCGATCTCAAACACCTTGGCCTTGTCATCGTCAAAACCCAGCAAGGCCCCGGCCAGGATCAAATGCCCGGTCGAAGAAATCGGCAAAAACTCGGTCAAACCTTCGACCAGCCCCATCACGGCGGCTTTGAGCAACAAAACGGTGTCCACAAACGCTCCTGAAAACTGAAGTCGATTATCGCTGTTGGCCCTTGCATGCACTTGCGTTCGCACCGCCTCGCTGCAACTGACGCCGCAACCCTGCAGTTTTGTCGCATCCTTATTCACAAAGTGCGGACAAGCCCGCACAGTCGAGCCTCATCCCACCCACCACAACCATCCCAGGAAGAACAGCATGCAAATGTCACCCGTGATCGCCACCCACATGAGCTTGGCATTGGCTGCCTTGGTCATGGGGCCCGTGGCGCTGTGGTCGCGGCTGGGCACGACCCGCCCGCGCCTGCACCGGGGCATGGGTTACGCCTGGGTCACTTGCATGGCAGGCGCGGCCTTGAGCGGCATCTTCATCCGTGACTATGGCTTGCCCAACTGGGCGGGCTACACCCCCATCCACCTGCTCGTGCCTGTGACTTTTTTCAGCCTCTACAAAGGCCTGAGCGCCATCGCCCACGGCCAGGTCAGCTTGCACCGCCGCACCATGCAAACGACCTACATCCTGGCTTGCGTGGTCACAGGCCTGTTCACCTTGCTGCCCCAGCGCTATCTGGGCCAACTGGTCTGGGGCCAGTGGCTGGGCTGGCTTTAACTTCAAGAAAGCAATCCACATGCAAATACTCCAACACATCCCCGTCTGGGTTTTCTTCCTGCTCCTGGGCCTGATCGCTTTGGGTTTGCAACAAACGCGCACACGGCATATCCCCAAGCCACGGCTGCTGGGCATCAACATCGCGCTGACGGTCTTCACGTTGGTGGGCGTGGTCCAGCAGTGGCAGCCCACGCCCTGGCTGGTGCTGGGCCTGCTCAGCTGGGCCGCCAGCTGCACTTTGGTGGCCTGGGGCTTGGGCCAAGGCGCTGCCCCCGCAGGCGCCAGCTACAACGCCGAGACGCGGCGATTCACCGTGCCCGGCAGCTGGCTGCCCTTGGCCTTGTTCATGGCCATCTTTGTGTGCAAATTTGTGGTCGGCATGCTGACCGCCACCGCGCCAGAGCACATCCACAGCCTGAACGCCGCCATCGGCATCAGCGCCCTGTATGGCTTCTTTTCTGGCGTGCTCAATGCGCGGGCCTGGCGTTTGATCCGTCTGCAAAAAACAGCATGACAATCACCCTGTGCACCCTCAAGCGGTGGGCATGCGCCTTCACCTGGGTGATGGCCAGCGCCAGCCAAGCCCAAGTGGGCATGCGCCAAATCCAGTCGGGCGACATGCCGATCACGCTGGTCTACCCCACCGAAGCTGTGGCCCAAGCGGTGGTCAAAGGACCATTCACGCTTCATGCGGCCTTGAACGCAGCGCCTGCGCCAGCCGCTCCCGGCAGCCGCAAGCTGGTGGTCCTGTCGCACGGCACAGCGGGCAGCCAAGAGCCTGACTTCCAGCTGGCCGCCACCTTGGCCAAAGCGGGCTTTGTGGTCGCCCAACCGCTGCACCGGGGCGACAACTTCCGCGACTTCAGCCAAGCAGGACCTGAGAGCTGGAAAACCCGCCCCCAGGATGTGAGCGAAACCATCACCGCTGTCAGCCGCGATGCGGTACTCGGGGCCCAGATCAACACGCAGCAAGTGGGCGTGCACGGCATGTCGGCGGGGGGCGTCACGGGCCTGGCACTGGCCGGGGCGCAGTGGCGCATGTTGAATTTGATCCAGCACTGCGCACAACACCTGGACGAAGACATCGGCTTTTGCCTGAACGGCCTGGCCCAGCACCCCGTGCAACAACAGCTGCGCAAAAGCCAATTTGCACTGGCACACATGCTCAGCGAAACGACAGCCCCGTCCAGCCTCAAAGCCTTGCAGGGTGGCCGCAGTGCCCATGAGTCACCCGACCCACGCCCTGACCCTCGTGTGGCCGCCGTCAGCCTGCTGGTGCCCGTTTCGGCCATCTTCACGCCCGAAAGCCTCGCACGCATCACCATCCCTGTGGGCCTGACCACGGCGGGCAACGATGGCGTGCTGGCTCCCCGCTTTCACAGCGAGCATGTGCTGAAACACTGCACAACTTGCCGATTGCTGTCTGATCACACTGAGGCCGGTCACTTTGACTGGCTCTCACCCTGGCCGGCCAGCGTCGCCCAAACCGTGGCCGCCACCCAAACGCGCGGCGGCCTGCCCAACCCGGCGTTCAGCAACGCTGCCCGTCAAAAAGCCTTTGGCCAGATCGCGTTATTCTTCAAACAAACGCTCTGAACATCGCATGACACTGCACCGCCTCTTCGCCTGGCTCCCGGCTGACCAGCGCAAACCGCTGCTGCACCGCCTGCTGATCGTGTGGGCGGTGTCGCTGCCCATCGCTGTGGCCACCTGGATCGGGCACAAAAGCGATGGCCTGCCGCACCGCTTGGAGGTGTCGCTGGTGTACTCGTATGCCATCTCGACCTTCATCTGGCTGTTCACCGATGCGTCACGCTTTGCCTTCAAAAAGGTGCTGCTTGCCCAAGCGCCGTTTTATTGGCCGCCTGCACTGCGCGCCAGCCTGATGCTGTTGGTGGGCATTCCGCTGGGCTATGTGCTGGGCACACTGGTGGGCGACGCCTATGCGGGCTGGTCCACCTGGGATTTGTGGCGCCTGAACACCAACCGCTTGGCGGGCATGGTGATCAGCTCGGTGGCCATCAGCGCCGCGTTTGTGGCGTTCTTTTACCAACGCGCCAAAGCCGAGTCACTGGCCAGCCAGGTCACGCAGGCTCAGCTGATGCTGCTGCAGTCACAGCTCGAGCCCCACATGCTGTTCAACACCCTGGCGCATTTGCGCGCGCTGATCGGGCAAGACACGGCACGCGCCCACGCCATGCTCGACCACCTGAACGACTACCTGCGCACCACGCTGCGGGCTTCACGCCAGCCGCTGCACCCGCTGTCAGAGGAGTTTTCGCGCCTTCAGGATTACCTGAGCCTGATGGCGATCCGCATGGGCGCGCGCCTGACGTTCGAGCTGGACTTGCCCAATGGCCTGGGCAAGACCTTGGTGCCCTGCTTCATCTTGCAACCCTTGGTGGAAAACGCCATCCGCCACGGGCTCGAGCCCCAAGTGGCCGGGGGGCACATCCAGGTGCAAGCGATCGTCAGGAATGATGAGCTCAAGCTGTCTGTGACCGACAACGGCGGTGGCATCAGCGATCTGGTGCTGGCCCAAGTCAATGATGATGCTCCAATGGCCACCAACGCCGCGTCTTGGGGCCTGGCCCATGTGCGCCAACGGCTGCAGGCGCTGTATGGCCAACGCGCCCGCCTCAACGGCTCAAGAACCTACCCGTCAAGCGGCACCTACATGCAAGTGAGCTTGCCCTACACCTTCCAGCCCGACTGAGCCCATGACCACCCGCCCCACCGCGCTGATCGCCGAAGACGAAGCCCTGTTGGCGCAAACCCTGCAGCGAGAGCTGCACGCCTTGTGGCCCGACTTGCAGGTGTTGGCCACGGCAGGGGACGGCCTGAGCGCCGCCAGCCTGGCCTTGCAGCACCTGCCCGATGTGCTGTTTTTTGACATCCGCATGCCGGGCCAAAGCGGGCTGGAGGCCGCTGCCGAGCTGGCCGAAGACTGGCCGCGCGACAAGGCCTTTCCGCTGCTGGTGTTTGTGACGGCTTACGACCAATACGCTGTTGCAGCGTTTGACGCGCAAGCCGTGGACTACGTGCTCAAGCCCGTTCGCACCGACCGACTGGCGCAGACTGTGGCCCGCCTGCAATCGCGTTGGCAGCAGCGACACAGGCTCTCGCCCGGCAGCGATGATCTTGACCCGGTCATCAGCCAATTGCGCACGCTGCTGAGCGCCGCCACCGAACCCGCCAAGCCCCAGCCCTTGCTGCAACTGCTGCAAGCCAGCCAAGGCAACCAGCTGCGCATGGTGCCCGTGAGCGACGTGCTGCGACTGGAAGCGGCCGACAAATACGTGCGCGTCTTCACCCAAGACGGCAGCGAAGTGCTCTTGCGCACGCCGCTCAAAGAACTCATGCAACGCCTGGACCCGCAGGTCTTCTGGCAAATCCACCGAGGCTCCGTGGTGCGGGCCAGCGCCATCGACACCGTCACCCGCGACGAGTCGGGTCGCTGCAGCTTGCGCCTCAAAGGGCTGGCCGAGGCGCTGCCCGTGAGCCGCCTGTACACGCATTTGTTCAAGGCCATGTGAAGCCCTGAAGCAGTGCCTGCGCCTGTGCATGTAGCGCAAACGCACTGCGGCTCACACGCTGTTGGCTTCAGTGCAGTGGCTTGAAAGGCTTGGTTGGCGTTGGCCTTGGCGTCGGCAATACATCGCATTAATTTACAGGGCCTTCACATCCAAAGAGTAGGTATTGATTACATTTGAAAGACCTCCTTCAGGACCACCCATGCAACACCCAACCGTTCAAAAATCCCGTCCCACATCACAGCGCTTGCTCGGGGGTCTTTGTATCTTCATCAGTCTCGTCTTGAGCGCATGTGGCGGTAGCAGCAGCAGCACCAGTGACAACAGCACGACGCCAACGAACCCCTATCCAGGCGTCACGGCGTACACGTCTTTGGATTTGAGCGCGCCCCTCAACTACACATCGCCGACCTTGCTGGCCCACTACGACGCGAGCGTGTTGGCCACCAACAACCAAACCGCCGCCAATGTCACCACCGATAAGGGCGCCACGCTGGGCCGTGTGTTGTTCAACGATGTCCGTTTGAGCTTCAACAACACCAAGTCCTGCGCTTCGTGCCACAGCCAAGCCAATGGATTCGTTGACCAAGCCCAGTTCAGCACGGGGTTTGCCGGAGGGCTCACCACGGCGCACACCATGCGCTTGGGCAATGTGGCCTTCTACCAGGGCAACAGCATGTTTTGGGACAAACGCGCCACCAGCATCGAAGACCAGGCGACCGACCCGATTCAAAACGCCACAGAAATGGGTTTTGACGCCACACACGGTGGCTTGGCGGCGCTGTTGACCAAAATGCAAACCTTGCCTTATTACCCCGAATTGTTCAAATGGGCGTTTGGCGACAGCACCATCACCGAAACGCGCATCCAAAATGCACTGGCGCAATTTCAGCGCAGCATGGTCTCGGCCAACAGCCAATGGGACCGCGCCTATGCCGTGGTCTACGCCAGCAATGGCAACACCAACAGCCCACAAAACTTTGGGCGCTCATTGGCGGGCAACAACATCCCTGCGGCGGACCGTTTCACGACATCTCAAGACCGTGGACGCGCCTTGTTCATTCAGGGCCCCAACAATGGCGGCAAAGGTTGCGCGGGCTGCCATCAGCCCCCGACATTTGCGCTCGACCCCAATTCAAGAAGCAATGGGCTGGACCAAGGCGAGACCAAAATTTTCAAATCGCCCTCGCTCAAAAACGTCGCACTGTCAGGCCGCTTCATGCACGACGGCCGCTTCAGCTCTCTGGAGCAAGTCTTGGCGCATTACGCGACCGGCATCCAAGCCGGGCCTGCCCGCGACAACCGTTTGCCCGTTGGCGGGATCGGTATGACCGCGCAGGAGCAAGCCGACATCGTGGCCTTCTTGCAAACGCTGACCGACACCACCTTGAACACCGACAGCCGCTTTGGCAGCCCGTTCATCAAGTGAAGCCGCTCAAATAAAACCGCCCAAGCAAGGCCCCTTCAGGCCTGGTGCAGGCGCGCCCTGCGGTGCCTGCGCAAGTGCATGACCGCCAGAGCCAGCGAAGCCAGCTGCAAAGCAGCGCAAAAGAAGAACGGTGCGCCAATGCGCCAGTCGCCTTGCGGCAGGTGCGAGACCATGGCCAGCAAAGGCGCGCCCAGCATGGGCGCAACGACGGCCATCAGTCCGTTGAGCGAGCTGACCGCGCCCATGGTCTGGCCCTGGCTTTTGCTGTCAGCGGCGGACGAAATCATGCTCTGCACCGACGCCGCCACCGTGCCGCCCAGCAGGTTGAAACTGATGACGGCGTACATCATCCAGCCCTCGGTGGCCGCGCCCCACAGCGTGTAGGCGATGACCGAGGACACCAGCCCCATGATGGCCAGCTGCTGCGGCACAAAGCGCTTGAGCAAGCGCCCCATCAGCACGCCTTGCACCAACACCGCGACGATGCCCACCACGGCCAGAGACCAACCGTTTTCTTGCGGCCCCCAACCGAACTTGAAGCTGTTGTAGAGCACCCAGACGGTGTAGAGCACAAACTGCGCCAAACCGCTGAACGCCACCACCCCCACCAGCGGCCCCACGCCCTTGAGCTGCGCCAGCTTGCGCAGCGAGGTGGCCGGGTTGGCCGTGCGCCAGCTGAACGGCTTGCGCTGCGACACAGGCAAAGACTCGGGCAACACAAAGTAGCCGTACAGCCAGTTGAGCAAGGTCAGGCTGCCCGCCACATAAAACGGCAAGTGCAGATTGATCGCCCCCAGCAAGCCCCCCAGCACCGGGCCGATGATGATGAAGCCCAGCCCCATCATGGCGCCCAGCAAGCCAAAGCGCTTGGCGCGCTGCTCAGGGGCAGAAATGTCGGCCACATAGGCGTTGGCAATGGCCGCGTTGGCCTGCATCGCGCCGCCCACGGTGCGCACCGCGATCAGCCCCCACAGCGAGGTGGTCATGGCCGTGCCAAAAAAGCTCACGCCCAGCCCCATGAAGCCCAACAACAACACGGGCCGCCTGCCAAAACGGTCTGACAAGGCCCCCAGCACGGGTGAGGCCAAAAAGTTCGACACCCCGAACGACACCGCCGCCACGCCATACCAATAGGCTTGGTCGGCCTGGCTGGTGGCAAAACTGCCCACCAGCGCGGGCAAAACCGGAATGATGATGCCAATGGCGGCCATGTCGATGAGCACAGCCAGCATAATGAAAGGCATCGCAGCCTCTCGGGAACGGAATTGATTACGCACGGATGAGCCCGATCGGCAAGAAAGTCAGCAAGGGGGAACAGACCCGCGATTCTAATGAACTGCCATCTGCACAAGGGGCGCAGCAGGCTTGTGCTGACCGATCATGGCCGCACCCGATCCAGCCCCTAAAATCAGGGCATGAATTCCCCCGCCAACAAAGCCACCGATTCCAACACCGCCGCCGAGACCAAGGTCAGCAACTTCCTGCGCCAGATCATCGAAAAAGACCTGGAACAAGGCACCTACGCCAGCCGCCGCTGGGCAGGCAGCCCGGGTGATGCCGCGCACCACGCTGCAGGCGAGCCCGATCCGGCCAAGATCCGCACCCGCTTTCCGCCCGAGCCCAACGGCTACCTGCATGTGGGCCACGCCAAAAGCATCTGCATCAACTTTGGGCTGGCCAAGGAATACGGCGGCGTGTGCCACCTGCGCTTTGACGACACCAACCCCGAAAAAGAAGACACCGAATACGTCAACAGCATCATCGACGCTGTGAAATGGCTCGGTTTTGACTGGAGCCAACCGGGCAACGACAAGGCTTACCAAGCCAGCGACTATTTCGACTTCATGTACCGCGCAGCCGAGGCGCTGATTGAAGCCGGCCACGCCTATGTGGACGAACAAAGCGCGGAAGACATGCGCGCCAACCGGGGCGACTTTGGCAAACCCGGCGTGGACAGCCCTTTCCGCAGCCGCACCGTTGCAGAAAACCTGGCGCGATTCCGCGAAATGCGCGACGGCCAATTGGCCGACGGCGCCGCCGTGCTGCGCGCCAAGATCGACATGGCTTCGCCCAACATCAACATGCGCGACCCGGCCATCTACCGCATCCGCCGGGCCACCCACCACCACACGGGCGACACCTGGTGCATCTACCCGATGTATACCTTTGCCCACCCAATTGAAGACGCGCTGGAACAAATCACCCACAGCATTTGCACGCTCGAGTTTGAAGACCAACGCCCGTTTTACGACTGGTTGATGGAGCGCCTGATAGAAGCCGGCCTGCTGGCCAGCCCGCCGCCCAAGCAATACGAATTTGCCCGCCTGAACCTCACCTACGTGGTCACCAGCAAGCGCAAACTCGCGCAACTGGTCTACGACCACAAAGTCAGCGGCTGGGACGACCCGCGCATGCCCAC
>CAIJQQ010000053.1 GCA_903822825.1 uncultured Burkholderiales bacterium
CCCAACAAGTCAAAGACAAATTGGTGCAAGCCCAGCCCGGCATTCCGGTGGGCGCTTTGTTGGCTCAGGGCCAGGTCACGCTGGGTTTTCAGCAACTGAGCGAGATGATGAGCGTGGCCGGCATCACTGTGCTGGGGGCTTTGCCCGAGGCGGTGCAGGTCACCACCACGTTTTCGGGGAGCATCGCGGCGACCTGCGTGCAACCGCAGGCGGTTCAAGACGTGCTCAGGTTTTGGGCCTCTGAGGCCACCGCGCCCACCAAGCGGGGGCATGGGCTCCAAGCGGCCTGAGCCCAAGTTTCAACGCACAGCCCTCAAATGGCTTTTTGATTGACCCGTTTGGACAAGGCCTCGGCACTTTCTTTGCGCTCGCTGTAGCGGTCCACCAAGTAAGGCGACACATCGCGCGTGAGCCAGGTGAACTTGACCAACTCTTCCATCACATCCACCACCCGGTCGTGATAGGCGGAAGGCTTCATGCGGCCGGCTTCGTCAAATTCCAAAAACGCCTTGGCCACCGAGCTTTGGTTGGGGATGGTGATCATGCGCATCCAGCGACCCAAGATGCGCATTTGATTGACCGCATTGAAGGACTGCGAGCCACCGCAGACTTGCATCAAAGCCAGCGTTTTGCCTTGGGTCGGCCGCACCGCACCGACCGACAAGGGGATCCAATCGATCAGGCTTTTCATGATGCCGGTCATCGCACCATGGCGCTCGGGCGAGCACCACACCATGCCTTCGCACCACGCAGCGGCTTCACGCAAGGCCGCCACCCTCGGGTGCGACTCCGGTGCGGCGTCAGGTTGCGGCAAATCCAGGGGGTCAAAAATCCGCACCTCGGCCCCCATGGCCTCCAGCAAGCGGGCCGCTTCCAGCGTCAAGAGTTTGCTGTAAGAGCGCTCCCGCAGGGAGCCGTACAACATGAGAATCCTTGGCGGGTGGGTCGCGTGTTGCGCAGGACGCAGCAACGCGGGCTGAGGCCGCTGGAAACAAACTGCGTCCAACTGGCCCAAGCCGTCATGCAGGGGGGAGGCTTCTTTTTCGTCCATGGCCTCAATCGCTTTGTGACGGGTTGGGGTTTGACGGATTGGGGTGTGACTCTGAACGCAATACGCTGTGCAAAGTCAGCCCCAGCATGGCGCCGAACAACTCAGCCAACACGAATGCGGGTGCGTCCACCGGGCTGATGCCGGCAAATGTATCGCTCATCATCCGGCCGAAAACGGCGGCGGGATTGGCGAACGAGGTACTGGCCGTGAACCAATAGGCCGCGCCGATGTAACAGGCCACCAAGCCAGACGCTTTGCCTGCTGGGGAACGCAAGATGACGAACAAGAGACCCGCTGTCGCCACCGCCTCGGCCAGCCATTGGCCGTGGCCTGTTCTGGCTTTGTGGGACCATTGAAAAATGGCCAGGTCGAACATCGCATGCGCCA
Source organism: uncultured Burkholderiales bacterium (assembly GCA_903822825.1). Taxonomy (GTDB): domain Bacteria; phylum Pseudomonadota; class Gammaproteobacteria; order Burkholderiales; family Burkholderiaceae_C; genus Limnohabitans_A. The sequence continues at coordinate 1,439 of CAIJQQ010000053.1, forward strand.
GCCAAGCACCCAGGGCGGCGCCCATCAGTTGCGCGGCGATGTAGCCGATCAGGCGCTCGCGCGCCAAGTCTTTGCGCCACGCCATGACCAAAGACACCGCCGGGTTGAAGTGCGCCCCACTCACGGGCCCCAGGGTTTCGATCAAGACGTAAAGCGCAAACACGGTCGCCAAGGTGTTGGCAATCAAAGCCACGCCCGTGTTGCCAGCAGACAGGGTTTCGGCCATGACCCCTGAGCCGATAACGGCGCAGAGCAAGGCGGCCGTGCCCACCAGTTCAGCGAGGTAAGTGCGCCAAGGCGTCATGTGCGGGCCAATTCACGGGCGCTTTGTTCCAGCCCCATTTTGTCGAGGCTGTTCAAAGGCAGGTTGATGAAAATCTCCAGGCGCCGATGAATCAGGTGCAAGGTTTGGCGAAACGCCTCCAGGCGTTGCTCGTCACTCCCTTCCACTGCCGACGGATCCGCGTAGCCCCAATGGGCGGTGGCCGGCTGACCAGGCCAATACGGGCAGACTTCGCCAGCGGCGTTGTCACACACGGTGATGACCAAATCCATGTGCGGGGCATCGGGCGTGGCAAAAAAGTCCCAACTCTTGCTGTGCAAGCCTTCGGTCGAAATGCCCGCGTTTTCCAGCGTTTTCAAGCCCAAAGGATTGGGCCTTTGATTCTCCCGGGGGCTGCTGCCAGCGGAGTAGGCCTGAAAGCGCCCTTTGCCCATGTGGTTCAACAGGGCCTCAGCCAAAATGCTGCGCGCCGAATTGTGGGTGCACAAAAATAAAACGTTCAAGGGTGTGTTGGGGGTCATGGTTCAGCAATCACAAGTGCCTGCAGTTTCGGTCAGGCAAGCCTGGCCTTGGCAGCAGTTTTGGGTCAAAAAGCCCAGCAGTGCGTTCATGCGCTCAAACTGGGCACGGTAAATCAGGTTGCGGCCACTGCGCTCTTGCGAGACCAGATCGGCGTGCAGCAACTCCTTCAGGTGAAAAGACAGGGTCGCCGCCGGGATGGCCAGTTGCTCCGACAGCGCAGCCGGGGTCAGGCCCACAGGGCCC
>CAIJQQ010000054.1 GCA_903822825.1 uncultured Burkholderiales bacterium
ATTGCGGTCGAAATTGATGCGCAGTTTGGAGCCGATAGACCAATTCACATCCATCTTCTTGAGATCTGTATTGATGGGTTGAGTTAGCCCTCTGAATCACAGTCCCATCGGTATTCCTCAAACTAAGAAACAGGAATACGACCAGGGATATGACTATGTCTTGAGCAAGGCCCCTTCGGGGACATTGGCGTCCAGCCCAATCATCGTGCAGCCGCCCCGCTCTGAGCAAAGGTTTGGGTCATCTCATCGATTGAAACCTTTTTCACCGGTTTGCCGAACACGCCTTTGAGTGCGGTGAAGTTCTGTGTGGCCGTCAACATATCGGAACCACCCGACAAACGGAGGTCGCGAATCCGCGACAATTGGGGGCCTACCGATAGTTACCATGCACACCCAAACTTTCTCGATCCTCTCTGTTGCCCTTGTCATCTCCTTGGGCGCCCTGACTCCTGGCTCTGCCGCCTTCGCCGCCAAGCACACCAAAGCCAAACCAGCGGCCTCCAAGCCTGCTGCAGCCAAAAAGTCGGCAGCTGCTACAGATGCCTTGCCTGCGCTGCCAGCGCAGGTGGCCTTGGCCCCCAACGCACCGGCGCTTCAGTCCAAAGCTTGGCTGCTGATGGACTTTGACTCGGGCGAAGTGTTGGCCTCGGCCAACGCAGACGAGGCCCTGCCTCCGGCATCGCTCACCAAGATGATGACCAGTTACATCGTTGAGCAGGCGCTGCGCTCGGGCAAGCTCAAGCCAACTGACTTGGTCACCATCAGTGAGAACGCTTGGTGTCGAGGCACCAGCGCCGAGTCGTGCATGTACCTGCCACTGGGCAGCCAGGCCACGGTGATCGACATCTTGCGCGGCATCATCATCCAGTCGGGCAACGACGCGTCCAAGGCGATTGCCGAGCACATGGCCAGCTCCGAGGCAGGCTTTGCCAAACTGATGAACGCCGAAGCACAACGTCTGGGCATGACGCACACCCACTTTGTGAACCCCACGGGCTTGCCCGATCCAGCGCACAAGTCCTCTGCCCGAGATCTGGCCATCTTGGCGCGCGCCATCATCAAGGACGGTGCCGAGTATTACGCGCTCTATGCAGAGCGCGATTTCAAGTACAACGGCATCAAGCAGGGTAACCGCAACGCCCTGCTCTACACCGACCCCACCGTGGACGGCCTCAAAACCGGTCACACCGCCGAAGCCGGTTACTGCTTGGTGACGTCATCCAAACGCAACGACATGCGCCTGATTTCGGTCATCCTCAACACCCACAGTGCAAAGGCCCGGGCTGACCAGACCCGCACACTGCTGGGCTGGGGCTTTGGCAGTTTCGAGAAAGTCACCCCGATTGCAGCCAATGCAGTGGTCGCCACAGCCAAGGTCAACTTTGGCAAAGCCGACACCGTGGCAGCCGGCCTGAGCACCCCTTGGATGCTGACCGTGCCACGCGGCACGCCAGTGCAAACCGCGGTGGAACTCAAACCGGGCCTGGAAGCCCCCATTGCCAAGGGCGCCGTGATCGGCAAAGTGGTCGCTGCGTCAAATGGCAAACCCGTGGGCGAAGCCCCGCTTGAGGCGCAAGCCGATGTGGAACGCTCGGGTTGGTTGCTGCGTGGATGGCAGCACTTCGTCAAGTTGTTCGGCAAGTGAACGTGACCGGTCTGAGCCCGGTCTGACCGCACGCCAAAAGCCACTGATTGGGCTCAATTGCTGAATCGACCGGATGGATCAACACCAGCCTTGCCGCCGATGAAGCTGCCCTGTCGCAGGATGCAAGGACAAAGCCTCTGGTGGAGCCCATCGGCGCTGTGCATCAGCCGGGTGTTGTAAGCCGCCACCTTGTCAGTGGGCCGGGGTTCCTCCGGTCAAGATGCTGCGACTGGAACCAAAGCGTTGACCAGTGCGGCCTCAAGATCGAAGCGTTTGACCGATGACCTGTTCCTGCAACACACAGATCACTGTGCTTCAATGCCCAATTCCTTGATGCGGCGGGTGATGACGTCGAATTCAAGTTTGTAGTTGGCTTGAGCCTGTTCGGGCGTTGTCACCATCATTTCAAAACCACGCTCCACCAGCTGATTTCTCACCTCGGGTGAATTGGCAATGGCACGCATTTCCTGCCCCAACCGCTGAACGATGGCGGGTGGCGTTTTGGCTGGCGCCAGTATGGCCATCCACACACTGTTGAGGTACAGGGGATCGGTCAGCCCCAATTCTTTGAGCGTGGGCACCTGGGGCAAGGCTTGAGAGCGCTCTGCGCCCATCATGGCAATGGGCACGATCTTGCCAGTCGCCACGTGCTGTCGCGCGGTGGCCACAGAAGACAGCCCCAGGGTGAGGGTTTGACTCAGCAAGTCGGTCACCACCGGTCCTTCGCCACGCTGTGGAACATGCACCATTTCAGCCTTGAGCTCGCGGTTGAGCGACTCTCCGGCCAAATGGCCCAAGCCCCCGACACCCCATGAACCATAGCTGTATTTGGCGTTGGGCACCGCCATGCGCTTGAGATCCGCAAAATTCTTGATGCCACTGGAGGTGCTGCTTGAGATCAGTGCCGGGCTGCGCAGGATTTGGCCGACAAAGACGAGGTCTTTTTGAGGATCAAAAGGCAAACTCTTGAACAAGGCCACGTTGTTGATCAGAGGGTCATTGATGGACAGCAGCAAGGTGTGGCCATCCCCCTCAGCCTTGGCAACCTCTGCGACACCGATGTTGCCCGCAGCGCCCGATTTGTTGTCCACCACCACGGGCTGCCCCAGTGATTTGGAGAGTTTCTCGCCAAAGAGTCGGGCCACGAAGTCGGTGGCGCCTCCTGCAGGGTAAGGCACAACGAGGCGGATGGTTTTGGTCGGATAAGTCTGCGCATGCCCCGTCAGGCACAACAAAGCCGCAAACAGTCCCAAAACGAAGGTCTTGATCAGGTGTTTCATGGGGTCTCCTGGTGTGTTGAAAGTTTTAAAACTGGTCATGACGTGAAGTCTTCGGCGCTTTTCTCGTCGGAAAGGATCTTTCTGAACTGCATCAAAGCGGCATCGAAATGCAAAGGCAGCATGGGGTTTTGTGCAGGTGTTTGCATGTTCAGGTGCTGCGCGGTGATCATGTTCCGGTCTTCCTCAAAGGCCTGGACCAAAGAGTTGTAGATGCTTTGTGTCACCGTTTCATCTCCCAGGTCGCTTTGGTGGGACTGCTGAAAAAAATAGTGGGTGCTGTTTTCGGTTTCGGGTGTGAGTGTCTGGCAGCTGTGCAATCTGACGGCTTCACGCATGTCGTCAGGTGCGGTGCCTACGGGCTTGCCACCCGAGTGCATCAACAAGGTTGCAGGCAATAAAAACTCGTAATCGAACCAACGGTCAAGATGGGTTGTAAAGGTCCTGAAGCGTTGGTAAAAAGGCGGCGAAGGCACGTCTGGAATGTGCCGAATAACGCGTATGCCGCGCTGCCCCGGCCGGGTGACCTTCTCGATGGTCGGCCTGGCTTGGGCAATGGCCGTTGATCCACCGAGTGTCTTTTCATGCACATAACTCAGGTGTGAAAAATCCAGCAGGTTGTCACAGACCAGAAGGTAAGGGGTGTCGTAGTGCAGGTAGCCAGGGATGTGTTTCCATGCCGGGTCGCTGCACGAAAAATTGTCGGGCAACAAGGCTTCATCGGCTTTGATCGGCTCGCCCATCCAGACAAACACCCAGTTGTTTTTGGAGACCACGGGGTAAGCGCGCACACAGGCTTTGGGGGGCACCTTGTCGGCTCCTGGGATTTCGGTGCATTGCCCTTGGGCATTGAACTTGAGGCCGTGATAACCACAACGGATGCTGTCACCTTCGCGGCGACCGGCTGACAGCGGTGCGTGTCGATGGCAGCATCTGTTTTCAAGGGCGACCAACTGGCCGCCTTGCGTGCGGTACACCACGAGGGGCTCGTTGAGAACCTTTCGCTGGAATATTTCTTGCGATTCTGCGGGTGGTATTTCATGCTCCCAAGCAATCACGTACCAGCAATTTTTAATCCACATGCTCGATCCTTGTTGTCCCCATTTGACACATGTCAATTTTTCCACTTTAGAGGCCTGTGCTCAGACTGTCTGTCCCCTTCAAAGAGGACGGAGACGTCTTAATGGCGGCATTGCGCAGAGGTTCAGTTGACCGTGAGCCAGCGGACCAAACGCAATCGGTCGCTGGGACCCCCTTGCGCTTGCAGCTTGGCATAGGCACGTTTGCGCAGTGTCATCACAGTCGATGGCGCAACATCCAGATCGACTGCGATGCCATCCACACTCATACCTGTCGCAATGCGTGCACAAACGGCCCTTTCACGTGCGGACAGACAGGGTGCACGGGCGTGCAGGGCAACTTCCAATTGCTCGAGAGTCGTCTGGTTATTGAATACTTTGGGTGAAACAAGGCCAGATCTGAAAACCTGTGCGATCAGTGCACCAAGGGGCAGCAGGGTTTCGAGTTCTGCGGATGTGAAGTGGCCCCTTTGGGCGGAGCGGTACAAATTGACGGCCATGCGCCGTTCTGGCTTGGGAGAAAACAAAAATGACAACCGGTCAGGCAAATTTTCCCGTTCGTAGATGTCGCGTTTCCAACCGTTGTCTGGAATATCTTCCCGCATCACATGCAAGGCGGCAACACCCTCGAACTTTTGATCGTGGGCGTGCATTTGATCCATCAGTTGCGTGACAGGATCCTGTTTGAAGTACAAGTTTCGATAACGTTCAAAACATTCTCTTGTGACGTCACGGTGCGGTTGGCGCTCTTTTGCCGCATGGGCGACTTGAGTCGGTTTTTGTCCCGAAGGGGGATGCTCAACCAAGGAGATGTAATCTACGCCTGTGATCTGGTTGAGGGCTTCAAGAATAGGCTGGCTGATGGTGTGAACGCTGACGTTCAGCAGGTTCGACAAAACCGATGCGGGTAGCTGGGCTGCACCCGTGGTCCTGGAAAGATCCCAAAATTCTTGCATGGATCTTTTATACGTCAGGCCACTGCACTTGTCATCAGGACTTGCGATTGCCACAAGCGCTTCGCCGGTCCCAAGGTCACATGCGGCATGGAGCCTGGACACGCTGGAGTCTTCCCCGGCACATGCTTGGCTGAGCGGTTACGCTCAGGCAGGCTCACGCTGTCATCAACCGCCAACGGTGGACTCTTGGCGTACCGACAGGCAAGCAACGGCAGGTTCAGAGGATGCGGGCCAATGCCGCCTGCAAATGTTCTGAAGGCAGGCGCTTGAAACCCGAGCGCACAAAGCGTTGCAAGCGCCCCTGCATGAAGGCCAGCAGCACCGAGGCTTGCACCTGGGTGTCCACCGTGGGTGTGGCAGATGCGGCGTTTGCTTCGCGCAAAGATTGGCGCAACTGCGCCTCGATTTTGTCAAACAACAAATTGATGCGCTCTTGCAGGCGTTCATGTTCCAGCACCAGCGCGTCGCCGGTCATGACACGGCACATGCCGGGGTTTTTTTCGGCAAACTGCAGCAGCAGCGCCACGATGCGTGCCGCTTGGTTGGGGCCCGCGGCTTCGCGGTCGGTGACTTGGCGGATCAGGCCGATGACGGACTGGTCCACAAAGTCGATCAAGCCCTCAAACATCTGCGCCTTGCTGGCAAAGTGCCGGTACAAGGCCGCTTCGCTCACGCCGATCTTGGCGGCCAGACTGGCCGTGGTCACCCGCTCGGCGCCCGGCTGCTCCAGCATGGTGGCCAGGGTCTGCAAAATTTGCTGGCGGCGCTCGCCCGGGCGAGGGCGTTTGCGCACCGGGGTGGCATCTTCGAAGGTGCTCAGGCTGGATTCATCCATCTCAGACATGGGGATTTCCTGTGTGGCTGCTGGCCGTTCATCGGCTGCGGATCATGGTGCCAAAGGCCTGCTCGGTCAAGACTTCCAACAGCATCGCGTGGGGCACTCGGCCGTCGATGATGTGCACGGCGTTGACGCCACTCTTGGCGGCGTCGAGTGCCCCGGCAATTTTGGGGATCATGCCACCGCTGATGGTGCCGTCGGCGCACAACTCGTCGATGCGGTTGGGCGTCAGCTCGGTGAGCAAGTTGCCCTCCTTGTCGAGCACGCCACGGATGTTGGTCAACATCAAAAGCTTCTCGGCCTGCAGCACGGTGGCCAGTTTGGCGGCGACCACGTCGGCGTTGATGTTGTAGCTTTCGTTGTTCTCGCCAAAGCCGATGGGGCTCACCACCGGAATGAAAGCGTCGTCTTGCAGCGCCTTCAATATGGACGGGTCGATGCTCACAATGTCGCCCACCTGGCCCACGTCCAGCTCTTTGCTCGGGTCTTGTGCGTCGATCAGGCGCAGCTTTCGGGCGCGGATCATGGCGCCGTCTCGGCCCGTCAGGCCCACTGCTTTGCCGCCTGCGCGGTTGATCAAGCCCACGATGTCTTGCTGCACTTCGCCGCCCAGCACCCACTCAACCACTTCCATGGTCTCGGCATCGGTCACGCGCATGCCTTGCACAAACTCGCCTTTTTTACCCAGACGGGTCAGGGCGTTTTCGATTTGCGGGCCACCGCCGTGCACCACGACCGGGTTCATGCCCACCAGTTTGAGCAGCACCACGTCTTCGGCAAAGGCCTGTTGCAAAGCCGGGTCGGTCATGGCGTTGCCGCCGTATTTGATGACCAGCGTTTTGCCGTGGAATTTGCGGATGTAAGGCATGGCCTGCGCCAGGATCTGGGCTTGGTCGCGGGGGGAAACAGCAACGTTTTCGGTCATGGTGGTGCGTATGAAAACAGGGTTGGGTTCATTGTGCCGCAATCGGCTCAGAGGATTTCGGTCAGCAGCCGATCCACCCCTTGTTGCCAGTGAGGCAGGTTCAACTCCAAGCGCGACTGCAGCTTGTGCGTGTTCAGCCGCGAATTGAGCGGCCTGCGCGCCGGGGTCGGAAAGGCCGTGGTGGGCACAGGCGCAATGTCCTTGACCGCCCAGCTCAGCTCGGGTCGCCGCATTTGTGCTTGAGCAATCACGTGGCTGGCGTAACCGTGCCAGGTGGTCTCGCCACCGGCCACCAGGTGGTACAGGCCCGACACCGACACGTCGCGCTGAGCCAGCCCAATGGCGTGTGCCGTCACGTCAGCGATCAGGTCGGCACCTGTGGGCGCACCCCATTGGTCGTTGATCACCGTGAGGCGTTCGCGCTCTTGCGCCAAGCGCAGCATGGTCTTGGCAAAGTTGCCGCCGCGTGCCGCATAGACCCAGCTGGTGCGAAAAATCAGATGTTGGCAGCCGCTGGCGGCAATGGCCAGCTCGCCCTCGAGCTTGGTCTGGCCGTACACGCCCAGTGGTCCGGTGGCATCGCCCTCTTGCCAGGGCTGCTCGCCGCTGCCGTCAAACACATAGTCGGTCGAGTAATGCACCAGCCAAGCCCCGGTGCGCGCTGCGGCCTGCGCCAGCACTGCCAAAGCCTCGGCGTTGATGCGGCGAGCCAGCTCGGGTTCGCTCTCGGCTTTGTCCACCGCGGTGTGGGCGGCAGCGTTGACGATCACGTCGGGACGGCAATCGGCCACAGTCTGGGCCAGGCGCTCGGGCTGGCCCAGGTCGCCGCACCACTCGGTGCTGTGGCGGTCCAGCGCGACCACTTCGCCCAAAGGGGCCAGGCTGCGCTGCAGCTCCCAACCGACCTGACCGTTCTTGCCCAGCAACAGGATTTTCATGCTTGACGCTCTGCGTAGTTCTTGCTGACCCAATCGCGGTAAGAGCCGCTTTGCACATGCGCCACCCAATCGGGGTTGGCCAAATACCACTCGACCGTTTTGCGGATGCCGGTCTCGAAAGTCTCGGCCGGCTTCCAGCCCAGTTCGGCTTCGAGCTTGCGGGCATCGATGGCGTAGCGGCGGTCGTGGCCTGGCCGATCGGTCACGTAGGCGATCTGTGTGGCATAGCTGGTGCCGTCCTGCTTGGGGCGCAGCTCGTCGAGCAACTTACAGACGGTGTTGACAATCTCGATGTTGGGCTTTTCATTCCAGCCGCCCACGTTGTAGGTTTCGCCCAGACGCCCGGCTTCGAGCACGCGGCGAATCGCGCTGCAGTGGTCTTTGACGTAGAGCCAGTCACGGATCTGCATGCCGTCGCCGTACACCGGCAGCGGCTTGCCCGCCAGGGCGTTGACGATCATCAACGGGATGAGCTTTTCCGGGAAGTGGTAAGGGCCGTAGTTGTTGCTGCAATTGGTGGTCAGCACTGGCAGGCCATAGGTGTGGTGCCAGGCGCGCACCAAGTGGTCGCTGGCCGCCTTGCTGGCGCTGTAGGGGCTGTTGGGCTCGTAACGGTGCGTTTCGGCAAATGCGGGGTCGCCTTTGCTCAGTGAGCCATACACCTCGTCGGTGGACACGTGCAAAAACCGGAAGCTGCTCTTTGTAGGAGCAACGCCCCCGTCGCGATGGGTGTCCGAAAGGCCCGACCAGTAGCTCCGCACCGACTCGAGCAAGCGGAAAGTGCCCACGATGTTGGTTTCTATGAAGTCGCCCGGACCGTGGATGGAGCGGTCCACATGGCTCTCTGCGGCAAAGTTGACCACCGCACGGGGCTGATGCTCGGCCAGCAATCGGCTGACCAAAGCGGCGTCCCCAATGTCGCCCTGCACAAACACGTGGTGCGCGTTGCCTTGCAGGCTGGCCAGGGTTTCGGGGTTGCCGGCGTAAGTGAGCTTGTCGAGATTGACAACGGTCTCGTCGTGGGCGGCGAGCCAGTCGAGGACGAAATTGGCACCGATGAAGCCGGCACCGCCTGTGACAAGGAGGGTCATGGGTCAGAATCAAAAAAATGCGGGTGAAGGCCCCCGCCCGCTGATTTTAGGAGCAAAGGGTCCCCTTGCAGGTTAAAGTGAAGCCCACCGCACAGGAGTTGCCCACATGGCCAAATCGCCCAACAAACCCGCTGAAACCGCAGACACACCACAAACCCCGTCCAAGGAAGTCTGGCTGGCCGGGCTGGGTGCGCTGGCCCAGGTGCAAGCCCAGGGCAGCAAAGCTTTTGAAAAACTGGTGAGCGAAGGACTCTCGTTTCAGCGCAAGAGCCAGGAACAGGCCCAACAACGCCTGCAGGAAGCCACCGCCCGCCTGACCGATTTGGCGCAGGACTTCGGTCAGCAGGCTTCGGTGCGTGTGGACAAGCTGGAACACCTTTTTGAAGAGCGTGTGGCCAAGGCCTTGCACCGCTTGGGCATGCCCACCCTGCAGGACATGCAAGTGATGCAGGCGCGCATCCATGCATTGGAGGAGCAGCTGGCCCATACCCGCGCAGCCAAACCCGCCACCGCCAAATCTGCGCCAACCAAGAACGCCACTGCCAAGGCCACCCAAGTGGCAAGCAAGGTGACCGCCAAAAAGGCCGCAAGCCCTGCACGCAAGAAGGCACGCGCCTGAACGCTGGCACGCTGAACTGACCCATGGCCAAAAAAGCGCCCCGTCGCACTGCCGAGCGCATTGCCGTTGTCACGCTGGAGCTGTTCAACCGCTTCGGCGAGCCCAATGTCTCGACGACCATGATTTCTTCGGAGCTGAACATCAGCCCCGGCAACCTCTACTACCACTTCACATCCAAGGACGCCCTGGTCAACCACCTGTTTGACCAGTACGAAATCGCGGTGCTCAGTCTGCTGGACGCCGCAGGCGATGTGCAGGACATTGAAGACGCTTGGTTCTTTTTGCACTCACTGTTTGAGCAGGTCTGGAACCACCGCTTTTTGTACCGCGACCTGAACAATTTGCTCTCGGGTAACCGGCATCTGGAGAAGCATTTTCATGAAGTGCTCGAACGAAAAACGCATGCGCTGCGCAGGATGCTCGAATCGCTGGCAGCCAATGGCCTGATGGCCATCGACCCGGACAGTGTAGAAACCCTGTCGGCCAGCATGGCAGTGATGGTGACCTATTGGCTCAGCTACGAATACGTGCGCGATCCGCGCCGGGCCATGGAGCCCGAGAGTGCAGGCGTGGCCTTGAGCCGTGGCGCACGCCATGTCCTGGCTTTGTTGTCACCGTACCTGAGCAGCGTGCAGTTGCGCACGCACCTGAGTCGATTGAGCGCAGCTTACAGCGACCCCGCAGCCTGACGGGCATGCGTTCAGGGTTTCAGGGGTCAGCCAAATCGCCCCTGGGCCATGCTGAGCAAGCCGTCAAAGATCAGGTTGTCAACCAACTCAAACTGGATCGACATGCTGGGCGCCATCTTCCAGCCTGCACCGCCCGTCATGAAACACACAGGCTCCAAGCCTGTGTGTTCGCGCAGGTGCTGCACCATTCTTTCGCATGCGCCCGCAATGGCGTAAGTGCCGCCACTGGTGAGCGCATCGCTGGTGTTGGTCGGAAAAGGCCGCACCTCGCCGGTGGGCACATGCAAACCCGCCGTGCCGGACTCCAGGGCGCGCAGCATGATGCCGTGGCCGGGCAAAATCAAACCGCCCAGAAAGCGACCATGCTCGTCAATCGCTTCCACCGTCACGGCGGTGCCGACCATCACCACGATCAAGGGGCGTTTTTGCCCCTGAGCCAGCATGCGCTGTCGGGCCCCCACCATGGCCACCCAACGGTCAGAGCCCAGGCGCGCCGGGTGGTCATACCCGTTGAACATGCCCGCCTCGGCTGCGCTGGCCACCACCCATTGGGGCGTGAAGTCCCACAACTCCATCTGCTCTTGCACACGGCGTTTGACCGCGTCGCCCGCCACAATGCAGCCGAGCATCTTCGCGGGTGCGGGCAGTCCGGCCCACGGCCCCTCAGACAGGGTTTCGATGTTTTCCAAAAACTCTGCGCCTTGGGCCAGCACAGTTGCATCAGGGTGGGGGCGGTCATACAACGCCCATTTCAATCGGGTGTTGCCAACATCTATGGCCAAAACGTTCATGCCCGCATCATAATGAAATCCATGTTCACTTCCGTCCACGTCCCACAAAATCTGTCGGCCCATGACCGCGGTTTTTTCTACGGTCAAACTGCCCGTTCCCAAACACTGCACAGCCGCAACACTTACGCCCGGCTGTTTGCCAGCTGCGGCACCTCCTGGGCCAAAGCCTGCGACAAGGCCATGACTTACCACGGTGTGATCCACCAACTGGATCCGGCCCTGCTGCTGGAGATGGAAGGCATGGCAGCAGGCAGCGGCCTGGCCCTGCCCGATATCTTGGCCCTGAACTGCCGCACCGAAATCCTGCCAGCCAACTTTTTAAGCGATGCCACGCACCAAGGCGAAGCCGCCTTGCAGGCCAACCGAGATGCAGGCCTGCCCGACTGGCTGGGCGATGCCCCGATCGACCCGGCCGCAGCCAACGGCGAATGCACCGCCATGGTGGTGGCCCCTTTGGCCAGCCGCCAAGGTGACACCTGGTTGGCTCAAAACTGGGATTGGATAGGCCGCCAACGCCAAGCCCTGGTGCTGCTGCACAGCCGCAACGAAGCCGGTCAGCGCTTCACCACGCTGACCGAAGGCGGCATGCTGGCCAAGATCGGCATGAACACGCAAGGTTTTGCGCTGGGGCTGAACATCCTGCGCTCGCTGGATGATGGCTTGCGCCCTGGCGTGCCCGTGCATGTGCTGCTGCGCCACCTGCTGGGCTGCGCATCGCTCAAGGCTGCCCGCGCCGAACTGGCACGCATTGGGCCAACACTGGGCTTTGGCGCCGCATCGAACATCCCTTGTGCAGACGCGCAAGGCGCAGTGGCCTGCTTTGAAGTCGCGCCCGCAGGCTGGGGCGAGGAGCAACCCACACGCGGCGTGGTGGTGCACACCAACCACTTTGTCTGCGAGTCGCTGCTGTCAGCACAAGCCCCGTTGGGACTGGCGTTGTCGAGCCAGCCCCGACTGGTCACCGCGCAGCAGCACGCAGCGCACAACAACATAGACCAAGCGTCGCTGGAAACCTTTTTGCGCGATGAGACGGACGGCCACCTGTCGATTTGCCGTTCACCCGACATGCGGCTGCCGCCAGAGGGCCGCGTCGAGAGCGTGGCCGGGGTGATCATGAACACCACCCAGCGCCAGATGTGGATCGCGCCCGACGTGCCCAAGCGCTGCGCGTTTGAGCAGGTGCTCTTGCCGACCTGACCCTATGCCGCCCGTTCAGGCCTGTTTGGCGCTGCGAATGGCGGCCTCGGCCTGCCGCGTCGAATCGCCCCCAGAAGGCACCCCGTCAATTTGCAAGAGCAAACCTTGAAGGCGGGAGCCATGCTCCACCGCGATCGACTTGTAGTTGATGTCCCCCTGCACCACGGCGCTGGCGTGCAGTTCGACGAGTTCGTGTGCATGGACATTGCCCTCTATCCGGCCTGAAACGATCACACGCCGGGCCACCACATTGCCATGGATCACCCCCGTCGGGCCCACCACGACGGACACGTCATGGCCATCCGCTGCCTGCAAATCACCGATCACCTTGCCGTCAATCCGAACACTCTCCTGAAACACCAAATGCCCATGGATTTCGGCATGCCGACCGATCAGGGTGTCGAATTTTTCCTGGCCCATCAGCAAAGGGGTTGGTTTTGTTTTTTTGGTTCCGAACATGTGTGCTCCTCGTTGTCTTGAAAATGAACTGGATTCAAGAGCGACTCCAGGCGGCCATGGCTTTTACGGGATGCAAAGCCTGCCCCTTAAACATCACTTCGTAATGCAGGTGCGGGCCTGTGGATCGCCCTGTGTTGCCCAAAGTGCCCACGGCCTGGTGCGTGGCGATGGTTTGACCGGGTTGAACGTGAATGGCTTGCAAATGCGCATAACGTGTCACAAACCCTTCTGCATGCTGAATGTCCACCATGTTGCCGTACGCCCCCGAATACTCGCACTGCAGCACCACACCAGGGGCTGTGGACAACACCGGAGTGCCGACAGGCGCCACAAAGTCGATGCCCTCGTGCAGGCTGGGCAGGCGGGTGATCGGGTCAGAACGAAAACCAAAGCCACTGGTCACAGCAAAGTCCACCGAAATGGGCAGCAAAGTAGGCAACAAGTCCATGCGTCCCAGGTCTTTTTGCCACCGACTTTGCATGTCCTGCATGGCTTCATCGTACCGTTGTGCCTTTTGCAAGCTCTGGTCCATCTGGGTTTTGAGCGTGCCATCGGCGGCGCGCCACATGGGCAACAAATTCATGGGGCCGCCAAGACCCAACAGGTCATCTTTTTGCACCGGGGACGAAAAAGAAAAGAGCTTTTCAATGCCCAGTCGACCGAGCGCCTGGTTTTTCAGCCGCTCCAGTTGCATCAGACGGTCATGCATGCTGGCCAGTTGGCGATTCAACTCGTTGAGCTTGCCACGGTAATCGGCCTCGATTTTTTCCTGCTCGCTTTGGCTGGTCACGCCACCCATGCGCTGGGCCAGTTCAGGTGCGAACTCCACCGCCATCCGCAGTCCGATCAAATTGAACAAGAAGCCCAACAAGACCAGAAAACCCGACACAGCAGCCACCGCCGCCAACACCGTGCGTGCAGTGATCGAAATGGCGACCACTTTAGCGGCAGGTCCAGCCACCCAAATCAATTGCATTTCGCCCCCAAAAATCGCGATGACTCCCAAACAACGCGCTGAATGGGCTAGACAGTCATTAAACCAAAAGAATCGGCCCAATCCAATAGGGCCATGCCCGGGTGGTCCGGTGCCAAGAAAAGGGTCGATTTCAGATGTTCGGCCGCGGCACCGGCTGCACAGACTCGTAAGCACGCGCCGCCCGCAACACCAGCGCATCGCCAAACATCGGCCCCACGATCTGCAAGCCCATGGGCAAGCCAGCTTTCGTCAAACCGCAGGGCACGGTGATGGCGGGCTGCTGCGTCAGGTTAAACGGGTAGCTGAACGGCGTCCAGCCGAGCATGCTGACAGGGTCCATTGGCACCGTGCCCGCAGGGCGCGCCTCAAAAGCCGGAATGGACACCGAAGGCGTGACCAGCAAATCGTAGCGCTGCATGAACTGGCGCATGTGCGAGCCCAGCACGCCACGGCGCTGGTGGAGCTGCTGCACCTGCTGGGCGCTGAGCTGCGCGCCCAATTGCGCCTCGGCATGGAAATCAGGATCCACCAACGACTGTTGCTGGGCATTGAGCCCCGACCAGACCGAGTAAGCGCCCAGGAACCACAGACCGGTGGTGATGTCGAGCGGGTCTTCAAAGCCAGGGTCCACCTGCTCCACATGGGCACCCAGGTCTTGCAACTTTTGCACGGCTTGCGCCACCGAGGCCGCGATTTCGGGGTGCACGTTTTGGGCGTAACCCAGCGTGGGCGAATAGGCGATGCGCAGGCCCCGGATGCCGTCTTCCAGACCCACGGTGTAGTCGGTGGCGTCCGGCGGCAGGGATGTCCAGTCGCGGGCGTCGGGCTTTTTGAGCACGTTCATCATCATGGCCGAGTCGCGCACGCTCAGGGTGTGCGGACCCAAGTGCGCCACCGAGCCAAACGGCGACAAGGGGTACGCTGGCACCCGACCAAAGCTGGGTTTGTGACCCACGTTGCCACAAAACGCGGCCGGAATGCGCACACTGCCCGCGCCATCGGTGCCCACGGCCAGCGGCCCCAGACCTGCGGCCACGGCTGCGGCCGCACCGCCCGATGAGCCGCCAGGTGTGTGGTTCAAGTTCCAAGGGTTGCGCGTGATGCCGGTGGCGGGTGAATTGGTTTCGCCCTTGCAGCCAAATTCGGGCGTGGTGGTCTTGCCCAGCAGCACCGCACCCGCTTCGCGCAGTCGTGCCGTGACGGGTGCGTCCACTTCCCAGGGCTGGTTGGGGTCAACGGTGCGGCTGCCACGCAGCGTGGGCCAGCCTTGCGTGAGGATCAGGTCCTTGATGCTGGTGGGCACGCCGTCGATTTCGCCCACCGCAGCACCGGTGCTGCGGTGCGCTTGCCAGCGGGCTTCACTGGCGCGGGCGCTGGCCAGGGCACGGTCGGCATCGACCAGGCAAAAGGCGTTGATCTGCGGGTTGACGCGCTCAATGCGCGAGAGCACCGCCTGTGTGGCCTCCACAGGGCTGGCCTGTGCGGTGCGGTACAACTGCACCAATTCGTGCGCAGTGCATTGGGTCAGGTCGGTGGTGCTCATGTGTGTCTCCTGTCGGTGGGGTGATGAAGTCACGCCAAGCCCGTCAAGGCAAAGCGTCAAGGCAAAAAATAAGGGCTAATGGTCAAGGCCAAAGGTCAAGGCCAAGTGTCATGGCCTTGTACGGGTTTGGGGGCTGAGTTTTTTCCAGGGCAAGTCGCCCGGATCGGCGGCCATGGGCCCGGCGGCCTTGGCCACCAACACGCGGCTGGCGATGGGCGTGAAGTCGGCGCGGAAATGGTTGGAGCTTTTGACCACCAGCAGCTTCATCTGCTCGGGCTGGATGCCCACCGCGCGAAACAGTTCGCGGTCGAGCATTTGCATCTTGCCGCTGGCCACCGCCACCAGCACGCCGTCGATTTCAAGGCAAGCACAGGGGCCAATGCGGACCTTCACGCCGGTCATCATGGGGCCCTTGAGTTCGCAGACCTCGGCCCCAAGGGCCCGCACCACAAAGCGGCCCTGCACGGGCGGATCGCTGTCTTGGCCGGTGAAGGTGGGCACGGCTTTGCCCAGCGCTAAATCAAGGCTGGCGCCTACACCCACTTCGTGGGCCTTGCGGGCCACTGCCGGGTCGACCAACAAGCCCAGCGCCACTTGTCCGGGCCAGCGCTTGCCAGCGCCTTGCTGCAAGAGGGCGTGCAACATGCCGGTGGTGTTGCTGTCACCGCCTGCGCCGGGGTTGTCTTGTGTGTCGGCCACCACCACTGGGGCACTGGCCGTCTCGGCCACCGACAAGGCTTGCGCAACGGCTTCGCGGGCGGGCAGCACATCGGGGCGCCACTGATCAGGCTCGCTCACCCGCTCGAACAGGCGCTGCACTGCAAACTCCACTGAGCCGCCATGGCCCCACACCACCGGGCCGCACTCGGCAAAGTCCGAGGCCGGAAAGCCCATGCAAAAACTCAGCATGCAGCCCGTCTCGGCTTCGATGCTGGCCAATGTGTCGTAGAGCGCTTGTGCCGGTTGCATCCAGGTGCTTTGCGCATTGAGCGGGATCAAGAAGCGCAAGTGCTTGGCCTGCACGGGGCGCTTGGTGCCAGCGCGCAGGTGCTCGCGCATCAGCTCAGCGGCACGCTCGCCAGTCTCGGCCATGTCGATGTGCGGGTAGGTGCGGTAAGACACCAAACCATCGGCCAGGCGCAGCATGCGCTCGGTCACGTTGGCGTGCAGGTCCAAGCTCGCCACGATGGGCAGGTTCGGCCCCACTACCGCGCGGATACGAGCGATCAGTTCGCCCTCGCTGTCGTCAGCGTGTTCGGCCACGGCCGCACCGTGCAAGTCGAGGTACACCCCTTCGAGCCCCTGCACCATCGCTGCGCGCACATCCTCGAGTATGGCGGCGCTGATGCGCTCAAAGGCATCCCGCGTCACATACGATGAGGGCGTGGCCCCGGCCCAGGCCGAGGGCACAAGCTGCCAGCCTTCGCGCTTGGCCGCGTCGATGAAGCCGCCCACCGGGATGTTGATGCCCGTGAGCTGGGCCTGCATGGCCTGGCCACGCACAAAGGCCGGAAAGTTCTCGCCCGTGTTGAAGGCGGCCCAATCGGCCAGGCTGGGCGCAAAGGTGTTGGTTTCGTGCTGGTAGCCAGCGATCAGGATGCGGGTCATGGGTTTTCCAGCGCAGGCAGTGCCGCAGGCGCTGCGTCAAACAGCCGCCGGGTGTAGTCCTGCTGCGGGTTGGCGTAAAGGTCGCAGGTTCGACCTTGCTCCACGATGCGCCCTTGGTGCATCACGATGACGCGATCGCACAGCTGGGCGGCCACGCGCAGATCGTGCGTGATGAAGAGCAAGCCCAAACCCAGGCGCGACTGCGCCTCGCGCAAGAGGTTGAGAATTTGTGCCTGCACACTCACGTCGAGCGCGCTCACCGCCTCGTCGGCCACCAGCACCTGCGGGCGGCAGGCCAGCGCACGGGCAATGGCCAGGCGCTGGCGCTGGCCACCACTGAACTGGCTGGGGTAGCGCTTGAGGGCTTCTACGGGCAAGCGCACTTGCGCCATCAACTCCACCGCCAGCGCTTGGGCTTGCTCGCGCGATTGGCCAAAGTTCATGGCGCCTTCGAGCATCGACTGGCCCACGGTGCGGCGCGGGTTGAGAGAACGGTTCGGGTCTTGAAACACCACCTGCACTCGGTGGCGCAACGGCCGCAACTGGCGCTCGGGCATGCGGGCCACGTCGTCGTTGTCCCAAAAAATCTGGCCTTCGGTGGGGTCTATCAATCGGATCAGGCAACGCGCAAAGGTGGACTTGCCGGAACCCGACTCGCCCACGATGCCCACCGTCTCTCCAGCACGCACGGCCACAGCCGCGTCCATCAGGGCAGCGGTAGGTCGGTTGCGGCCCAGCCAGTCGTGGCTGATGTAGGTCTTGCCCACGCCCAGCCCCGACAAGAGCGCCGGGCCTTGGGGCTCGGGTTTGGCAGGTGGCGGCGTCATGCCGGGCACAGCGGCCAGCAGCTGACGCGTGTAGTCAGCGCGGGGGCGGCGCAGCACCTGATCGCAGTCGCCGCTTTCAACCGCCTGGCCCTGGTTCATGACCAGCACCTGGTCGGCGATCTCGGCCACCACACCCATGTCGTGGGTGATGAACAGCACCGCACTGCCCTGCTCGCGTTGCAGGTCGGCGATCAAGCGCAAGATTTCTTTTTGCGTGGTCACATCGAGCGCCGTGGTCGGCTCGTCGCAGATCAGCAAGGCGGGCTTCAAGATCACGGCCATCGCGATCACGATGCGCTGACGCTGGCCGCCGCTCAGTTGGTGCGGGTAGCTGCGAAGCATGCGCGCAGGTTCTGGCAGCTTGACCCGCTCAAACACACGCAGAATTTCGTCACGGCGCTGCTCAGCAGGCCAGTCGGTGTGGGTGGACAGCAACTCATCGACTTGGTCGCCACAGGTCATGACCGGGTTCAGGGCCGTCATGGGCTCCTGGAACACCATGCCCATGGCCTTGCCGCGCAACTGGCGCAGCCGCAACTTGGACGCCTGCAGCAAAGACTCGCCTTGCAGCAAGATGTCACCCGCCACGGGCTGCAGCTCTTTGGGCAACAGGCCCATCACGGTGGTGGCCATGACGGATTTGCCCGAGCCCGACTCGCCCACCACGCAGAGCGTCTGGCCGGGCAGGATGTCAAGCGACACGTCGGTGATGGCATGCGCCCGGTCACCGCCCGTCGGCAAAGCGACCGACAGGCCACGGATGGACAGCACCGCCTGGGGAACGACGGGTGTCATGCGCCGCTCCGCTTCGCGAATTTGGGGTCCAGCACATCGCGCAGGCCGTCACCCAGAAGGTTGATGGCCAACACCGTAGGCACCAGAAACAATGCCGGAAACAGCACATTGCCCGGGTACTGGGTGAACTGCACCCGACCCTCGGCCATGATGTTGCCCCAGGTCGGGATATCGGCCGGCAGACCCAAGCCCAAAAAGCTCAAGATCGCTTCGGTGAGCACCGCGCTGGCGGCAATGAAAGTGCCTTGCACAATGAGAGGGGCCATCGCATTGGGCAAAATGTGGCGCAGCAATATGACCGGTATGGGCGTGGCCAAGGCTCTGGCCGCCTCGACAAAAGGCTCTTCGCGCAGGCTCAAAACCAGTGCACGCACCAGGCGCGTGACGCGCGGAATTTCAGGGATGGCAATGGCCACCACCACCGTCCAGATCTGAGCACCCAAGGCCGCCACCAAGGCAATGGCCAGCAAGATGGCGGGGATGGCCATCAGCCCGTCCATGAAGCGCATCAAGACCGCGTCCACCAGTCGAAAGTAGCCCGCCAGCATGCCCAGCAAACCTCCAACGGCCAAGGCCACAGTGGCTGTGAACAGGCCCACCATCAAGGACACGCGGGTGCCGTAGAGCACTCTGCTGTAGATGTCGCGGCCAAAGTTGTCTGAGCCCATCCAGAAGGTGTGTGCCACGCTGGTGCCATCGAGCAAACCAAACTGGCCGACCACACCGGCCGCGGTGTTGATGTTGGCCGAGTCCATTGCAGCCGGGTCCACTGTGCCCAACCAAGGGGCCGTCAAAGCCATCAGGATGAGCAGCACCAGCACACCCAATCCCAAACGGATGGTGGTGTGGGCCAGAAGTTTTCGGAAAATGGCGTTCATCAGTAACGAATCCGGGGATCGAGCCACAGGTAGCTCAAGTCCACCAACAAATTGATCAACACGTACAGCACGCTGAAAAACAGCACCACACCCTGAATGACCGGAAAGTCGCGGTTGAGCACCGCGTCCACCGTGAGCGAGCCCAAGCCCGGAATGGCATAGACCGTTTCGGTCACCACCACACCGCCAATCAAAAGCGCGATGCCGATGCCGATCACGGTGACGATGGGCACGGCCGCATTGGCCAGCGCGTGGCGCAGCAAAACCACCTGCTCGGTCACGCCCTTGGCGCGGGCCGTGCGGATGTAGTCCTCGGTCAGCGCTTCAGACACACTGGCACGGGTCACCCGCGCAATGAGCGCCACATAAATGGTGGCCAGCGACAACCAAGGCAGCACCAGTTGGTAAGCCCAGGCCCCCACACCTTGCGAAAATTCGCCAAACAGGCGGCGGTAACCCTGCACGGGCAACCATTGCAGCTGGATGGCGAAGATGTAGATCAGCACATAGCCAATCACGAACACCGGCACCGAGAACCCGGCCACCGCAAACCCGGACAGAATGCGGTCCAGCCAGCCGCCCATGCGCCAAGCCGCCAGCGTGCCCAAAGGCACCGCCACCAGCACGGCCAGCACCATGGTGCCTGCAGCCAGCGACAAAGTGGGCTCGATGCGCTGTGCGATCAGCTCGGTCACCGGCTTGCCCAGGTAAAAGGAGTACCCCAAATCACCTTGCAGCACGCCCTTCAGCCAGATCATGAACTGGGCGAGCAAGGGTTTGGTCAGGCCCAGCTGTTCGCGGATGCGATCGATGTCTTCATTGGTGGCGTTGTTGCCCGCGATCACCGCAGCCGGGTCGCCCGGCGTGAGCCGAAGGATCAGGAAAACAATGACCGCCACCGTGAACAGCACCGGAACCAGCGCCAGCAGGCGCTGCAGCAAGAATCTCAGCATAAAACTTCAGCTGCTCTTGAGTTCAAAAAGAAGTTCAATTCTTCTTGATGTTCCAGTACACCTGCGCCCCCCCGGGCACCAGGCCCGAGATGTTATTGCGCAAGGCGGCGGGGTTGAAGTACTGGCCCAGCGGTACGTGGGTGGCGGTTTCCATGGCACGCAACTGGATTTGCTCAGCAATCTGCTTTTTCTGCGGGTCGGATGTGGCCTGGGCGAACTTGACTTTGAGGTCTTCGATCTGCTTGTCGTCTTGCCAGCCGAACCAGCCCTTGTCACCGGCGGCGTTCATCATGGCCATGGTCAGGGGGTTCAGGATATCGCCCGCCGTCCAGGCGGTCATGAAGGCGTTCCAGCCGCCTTGCGCTGGCGCATCTTTCTTGGCTCGGCGTGCCACCAAGGTGGCCCAATCCATTTGCTGCATGTCCACCTTGAAGCCAGCCGCTTCAAGTTGCTGCTTGGCGACCAGTGGCAGCTTGGCAATCGCGGCGAGATCGGTGGGGCGCATCAGCACCACAGGCGTGCCGTCATAACCGGCTTCCTTAAGCATCTCGGCAGCCCTCTTGGGGTCAGCCATGCCGGTGTAAATGCCGGTTTTGTCGCTGGCCAAGGGCGTACCGCAGGGGTACATGCTCTTGCAGAAGGTGTACATGCCGGGTGCGCCCACCTGAGTTTTGAGGTGCGCTTCCTGGCCCAGCGCCACCATGGCGGCCTGGCGGATCTTCACGTTGTTGAACGGCGCGTGCAGGTGGTTGAAGCGCAGGATGAACTGCAGGCCAGCAGGCTGGGCGTCCACCAGTTGAATGTCTTTTTGTGCCTTGAGCGAAGCGTATTGCTCAAACGTGGGTTGCTCGACAATGTCGACCTCACCGGCCACCAAGGCATTGAACTGGGTTTGCGGGTCGCGGATGATGACCCATTCCACGCGGTCCAAATAGACATTCTTGCCGCCCGTGGTGCCGTCAGGTGCTTCCGAACGTGGTTTGTATTTCTCATTTTTCACATAGACCAGACGCTCCCCAGGTTTGTATTCACCAGGCACAAATTTGTAGGGACCAGAGCCGATGTTTTCCTTGATTTGCTCGCTGCCGGGTGTAGCGGCAATGCGGGCGGGCATGATGAACAGCACGTTGGAAGAAGGCTTGCCCAACGCTTCGAGCATCACGCCAAAGGGCTTGTTGAGTTTGATGACAAAGGTCTTGGGATCGGGCGTGGCGTAGCTGTCCACGCTCTTGGCCAGCACGCCGCCAAAGCTGTCGCGGCTGGACCAGCGCTTGATGGAGGCCACCACATCTTCACTGGTGACAGGCTTGCCGTCGTGGAACTCAAGACCGTCACGCAGCGTGAAAGTCCAGGTCAGGTTGTCTTTGCTGACGTTCCATTTGTCCACCATTTGCGGTTTGGGTTTGCCGGCCAGATCGGTGCCAAACAAGGTGTCGTAAATCATGTAGCCATGGTTGCGTGTGACAAACGCCGTGGACCACACCGGGTCCAGGATCGTCACGTTGGCGTGCGGCACCACGCGCAGGGTCTTGCCCTGGGCCTGCGCAACAAAGGGGGTCAGCAGGGCAGTCGCCAGTGCGGCCACTGCAAAAAGGGAACGGCGATTCATCGGATACTCCAGTCAAGACGGGGACATTGAACAGTGATTTTGAACACTATAAAGCTAAACATGACCATTGAAAATCAGGACATTACCCAATACGGAGCGCTGGACTTGTCTCGCGCCATACACACCAAGCAAGTGTCGTGCCGCGAGGTCATGCTCGCCACACTGGTCCAGGTGGATCGGCTCAACCCCCAAAGCAACGCCATTGTCAGCCGCGTGGACAGCGCCGCCCTGCTGGAACAAGCCGATGAACGAGATGCCCAGCTGGCGCGAGGCGAGTCGATGGGTTGGCTGCACGGCATCCCGCAAGCGATCAAAGATCTGGCCAATGTGCAGGGTTTGCGCACTAGTTTGGGCAGTCCCTTGATGAAAGACTTTGTGGCCAGCGAAGACGGCCTGATGGCCTCGCGCATGAAAGCCGCAGGCGCCATCGTCATCGGCAAAACCAACACCCCCGAGTTTGGCCTGGGCTCGCACACTTTCAACGAGGTGTTTGGGGCCACACGCAACGCTTGGAACCAGAGCAAAACAGCGGGCGGCAGCAGTGGCGGCGCGGGCGTGGCCCTGGCCCAGCGCATGCTGAGCGTGGCCGATGGCTCCGATTTCATGGGCAGCTTGCGCAACCCCGCAGGTTGGAGCCATGTGTTTGGCATGCGCCCCTCGCAAGGGCGCGTGCCCATGCAGCCGGCCACCGACGTCTACATTGCCCAAATGGGCACCGAAGGCCCCATGGGCCGCCATGTACGCGACCTGGCCATGCTGCTGTCGACCCAAGCCGGTGCGCACCCTTTGTCTCCGCTCAGCCTCACAGGCGACCCGCAAGCCTTTGTGGCGCCACTCGAGGGCGATGTGCGCGGCCAACGCATTGGCTGGCTGGGCGACTTGCAGGGTTATTTACCCATGGAGGGCGGCATCCTTGATGTATGCCAGTCCGCACTGGGCTCGTTCACCGACATGGGTTGCCGCGTGGACGAAGCGCGGCTGGGATTGCCACCCGAGCAGATTTGGCAAACCTGGCTGGTCTGGCGCCAAGCCCTGGTGGGGCCACGCGTAGCCCCCTTCTTGGTCCATCCGGCCAACCGCGAACTCATCAAACCCGAAGCCTTGTGGGAGCACGACCAGTCGCTGCAGTTGACCGGCGCACAGCTGATGGCGGCCAGCGCTGCGCGCACCCGCTTTTTGGCCAGCATGGTCGAACTCTTCGAGTCGTTTGATGTGCTGGCGTTACCCGTTGCGCAGGTCTGGCCTTTCGATGTGAACCTGCGTTGGCCGCAAAGCATTGCCGGAAAGCCGATGGACACCTACCACCGCTGGATGGAAGTCGTGATCTACGCCACGCTGGCGGGATTGCCTGCCATCAGCGTGCCTGCAGGCTTTGGCGCCAACGGTTTGCCCATGGGATTGCAGCTGATCGGCAAACCCCAAGGCGACATGGCCTTGCTGCAACTGGCACACGCCTACGAAATGGCCAACTTGACCATGCTGGCTAAAAGACCACCAGGCGTCTAAAGGCCGCGCTCCCAGGGGTTTGAATGAAACCCGGGTGGCCACTCAGTTTTGCTGCCAAGGCAAGCCGCGCAAGCGCCAGCCGCCTTTGCGTCCGCGATGGCCCTTGTCATCGGGGTCGCCCTCAAAGCCTTCCAGGATGTTGTAGGCCTGCACCCCCAACTCGGTCGCGCGTTGCGCTGCAGCGATCGAGCGCACGCCGCTTCGGCACAGCAGCACCAGTTTGCGGCCGCCCGAGCCCAGCGCCTGGATGCCCGCGTCAAAGTCGGGGTTCATGGCCATGCCGGGCCACTGCTTCCAGGCCAGCGCCTGCGCGCCGGGCACAAAGCCCACCCAAGTGCGCTCGGCATCTGTGCGCACATCCACCAAAACCGCATCGCCCGATTGGACCCAGGACCAGGCCAACTCGGGGCTGATGTCTCCGGCATAACTTGTTGCCGCTTGAACAACCATGGAGGAAGGTGGGACGGACTGGACTGTGGAAGAGCTCATCGCGTTCATGGTCTCAAGGAAAAAAGGGCCGAGGAAGGCGCCATGATAGCCCCCGCCCCAGCCCCTGATTTCGCCCTTGACGGACGAGGCGCAGTTCAGTGTCCGCCGCCCAGATAAGCCGCTTTAACCGCCGGATCGTTCTTCAGACGGCTGGCTTCGCCATGCACCGAGATGCGGCCGTTTTCAAGCACATAACCATAGTCGGCCACGTTCAAAGCGGCGGCAGCGAACTGTTCCACCAGCAGCATCGTCACGCCTTGGCTCTTGAGGTTGGCAATGATTTTGAAAACCTCTTCCACCAGAATAGGCGCCAAGCCCATCGAAGGCTCGTCCAGCAGGACCACTTCGGGGTTCAGCATCACCGCGCGGGCCATGGCCAGCATCTGCTGCTCACCGCCTGACAAAGTGCCGGCCAGTTGGTTGCGGCGCTCCTTGAGGCGGGGGAACAAATCCATTGCACGGCCCAGGTCACCCGCCACATCGCCTTTGGGGCGGCTACCCGTCAAACGAGGGAAAGCACCCAAGGTGAGGTTGTCTGTCACGGTCATGGTGGCAAACACGCGGCGGCCTTCGGGCGAGTGGGCCAGGCCACGCTTGGCGATGGAGAAAGACTCCATGCCATCGATGCGTTCACCGTTCAAGGTGATCTCACCCGCGGTGGGCGAAATCATGCCGCTGATGGCACGCATGGTGGTGGTCTTGCCTGCGCCGTTGGAGCCAATCAGGGTCACCACTTTGCCTTTGGGCACTTCAAGAGAGATGCCATGCAGCACATGGACTTTGCCGTAACCGGCTTCGAGGTTTTTGATCGTCAACATTTCATTGTTCTCCCGTGTGCAATCAAGCGGCGGTTCCGCCGAGGTAGGCTTCGATCACCTTCTCGTTGGCTTGAACCTCAGCAGGCTGTCCTTCGGCAATCTTCTGCCCAAAGTCCAGCACCGAGACCGTGTCGCACACGCCCATGACCACGTCCATGTGGTGCTCGATCAAGATCACGGTGATGCCGTGGTCGCGGATCTTGCGGATGATGGACATCAACTCCTTGATGTCGGGCGCAGTCAAGCCCGCAGCGGGCTCGTCCAGCAGCAAGAGCTGCGGGTCGAGCGCCAGCGCGCGGGCAATCTCGAGCAAGCGCTGCTTGCCGTAAGGCAGGTTGCGCGCTTGCTCATCGGCCAAATCGGCCAGACCCACAAAAGCCAGCAAGCCCATGCCG
Source organism: uncultured Burkholderiales bacterium (assembly GCA_903822825.1). GTDB lineage: Bacteria > Pseudomonadota > Gammaproteobacteria > Burkholderiales > Burkholderiaceae_C > Limnohabitans_A. The sequence goes on from CAIJQQ010000054.1 coordinate 24,902, forward strand.
CGCTGCGTGGCGGCGGCCTCTTCGCGTCTGGCGCGGGGCGTGGCCAAAGCGATGTCAACAAAATTGCTGTCAAAAGTGTGGTGCAAACCCACCTGAACGTTTTGCAGCGCGGTCATCTCACCAAACAGCTGCACATTTTGGAAGGTGCGTGCGATGCCAGACAAAGCGATGTCAGACGAAGTGCGACCCACCACCGAGCGCCCTTCAAACTCAATGGAACCTGCCGTCGGCACATAGATACCGGTGAGCACGTTCATCATCGTGCTCTTGCCCGAGCCATTGGGGCCGATCAGGCCGTGGATGGTGCCGCGTTTGACGCGCAGATCCACCTGGTTGATGGCCTTGAGGCCACCGAACTGCATCAGCACTTCTTTGGCGACCAAAAGGTCTTCGCCCGTGTTCTTGACCGCTTGCAGGATCGGGTCGCCTTGCCCCGAAGCCAGCTCATGGTGCTCATCGGTCTGACCAGAGCGGCGACCGATCAGGCTGCGCACGAAACCGACAATGCCGTCTTGCAGGTAATACACCACGAACAAGATCATCAGGCCAAAGATCGACAAACGCCAGTCGGTGATGCTCTCCAGCCAAAACGAGAAGGCGGCCAAGGCCGCCGTGCCCAGCACAGGCACAGCCATGGCTTTCAGAGTGGTTATTTTGCGAGCCACCCCAATGATGGCGCCAACCAGCATCAACACAGCCAGCACGCTGGCGACCATGCGGAACATTTCCAACTCATCGAGCAACTTGGGTAACAACACGATGATGGTGGCACCCAACATGGAGCCCATGCGCGTCTTGCGGCCGCCCATGATGACAGCCAGCAAGAACATCACCGTCAATTCGTTGTTGTAGGTGTTGGGCGAAATGTATTGCTCAGAGTAGGCATACAAGCAACCCGCCAAGCCAGCAAACCCAGCGCTGATGACGAAGGCATAAACCTTGTATTTGTAAACCGACACGCCCATGCAGTCAGACGCCACGGGGCTGCCACGCAGCGCTTCAAACGCACGACCCAGTTGCGAACGCAAAACGCGGTGCACCACCAGCAGAGACAAACCCAACAGCGCAGTGACTACCCAGTAGAACGATTGCTCGTCAAACTTGTACCCCGCCACGGTGGGCTTGGGGATTTTCAAACCCATGGGGCCTTCGGTGAGGAAGGTCATTTCGTTGATCAAAATCTGGATGATGGTGCCAAAGGCCATGGTAACCATCGCCAAATACGGACCCGAAACGCGCAGCGCTGGCAATGCCAACAAGGCGCCAAACAGGGCCGTCACGGCAATGCTGGCTGGCACGATGACCCAAAACGGCGCGCCTACTTTGAGGAACAGCACGCCAGCGGTGTAGGCACCAATGCCAAACAAACCAGCATGGCCCAATGACACTTGGCCGGTGTAGCCCACCACGATGTCCAAACCAAACAACAAGATCGCGTAGATCATGATGGTTTCGACCAAATGGATGTAATACGGGTTGTGCGTGAACACAGGCACGAGTGCCAACAGCACAAAGCCCACGAGAGATGCGAATAGATATTTGCGATGCATGTTCAAACCTTCTTGATCGCAGATTTACCAAACAGTCCAGCAGGTTTCACAGCCAAGACCAAAAGCAACAAAACCAAACCCGGTACGTCTTTGTAGCCGGTGGAAATGTAGAAGCCTGTCGTCGTCTCGGCCACACCCAAAATGATGCCGCCCACGATGATGCCCATACCGCTGGTCAAGCCACCAATGATGGCCACCGCGAAGGCCTTGAGGCCCAGCACTGCGCCCATGGTGGCGCCCGTCAGTGTCAGCGGCGCGATCAGCATGCCGGCAAAAGAGGCTGTCAACGAAGACAGTGCATAAGAAAAAGTGATCACCAGACCGGTGTTGATGCCCATCAGCTTGGCGGCATCACGGTCGTTGAAGGTGGCTACCACGGCTTTGCCGTAAATGGTCTTGCGGTTGAAAAATTCCACCGCCAGCATCATCAACACAGCGCCGCCGATCACCAGCAGCTCCATGGGCAGCACGTTGGCGCCAAAAATTTTCATGGGCGCCTCAGGCAAGGGCGAAGGAAAACGCAGGTCATCGCGGCCCCAGACGTTCTCTGCCACGTTCTTGAAAATGATGCCCAGCGCAATGGTGGACATGATCCAGCCGAACTCACTCTTGATTTTGATGGCGGGGCTAACGCCGATGCGCTCAACCAGCGCGCCTTGCAACAGGCCAAAAGCACCCACGATGGGGATGGCCAGCCAGTAGTTCAGGCCCAGGCGGTCCACCAACGTCAAAGCGACCAAAGCGCCCAGCATCAAAGCCTCGCCTTGCCCGAAGTTCAGCGTGTCGGAAGTGGCAAACGTGAGCTGGTAGCCGAACGCGATGACCGCGTAGATCATGCCCAGCGCCACGCCACTGTAGATAAGTTGCAGCAGAATTTCCATAAATGCGCTTTGGTAGTTGAAATGAATTCAAGTGAGTAAAAGAAACCGCACCGGCTGCTGTCGCGGCCGGTGCGGTTTTTGGGGGGACCGAGAAATTACTTCTTGGCAGGCTGTTTGGCCGCCGCAGCGTCCTTCTTCACAGCCTTGGTGCGGATGTCAGCGCCTTTGATGCGGTCTTCTTCGTAGGCGTAAACCACTTTGCTGCCCTTGACTTCACCGAAGACGGGAATGTTGGCCGTGATGGCTTCGTGGTCGTCGTGGGTGAAAGGCTTGTCGTATGTGGTCACAACACCTTCGACCTTGGTTTGCAGGTTTTCAAGGGCTTCACGGATCTTAGGGCCGTCGGTGGAGCCCGCTTGCTTGATGGCTGCTGCCAGCAAATAAACCGAGTCGTAACCCTGGGCTGCAGACACAGGCGAGTCGATGCGGTTGTTCTTGGGCTTGAAAGCCTTCAGGTAAGCGTCAATGAATGTCTTGCGCTTGACCGTATTGGATTCCTGGATGAAGGTTTGCGGCATGCGGGCACCTTCACCACCGGGGCCTGCGTTGTCGATGAAGTTGGCCATGGACAAAGTCCAGCTGCCGATCATGGGCACTTTCCAACCCAGCTTGGTCATGCCATTGGCGATTTGCGCCAGCTCTGGGCCAATCGCGTAGGTCAGAATCACTTCGGCGCCGGCTTCTTTGGCCTTGAGCAGCTGAGGCGTCATGTCGACGTCTTTGATGTTGAACTTCTCAACAGCAACGGCTTTCACGCCCTTGGCTGCCAGTGCTTTTTCCAGGTCATCGCGGCCCAGTTGGCCGTAGTTGGTGGAGTCGGCCAGGATGGCGACCTTCTTGAAATTGCGGCGGCCTATGGCCTCTTCCACGATCATGGGCGCCTGGATGCTGTCATGCGCGGCGTTGCGGAAGATGTAGTTGTCTGGAAACTCGGGCGCCTTGAACTGCTGGGTCACGATGGAGCCGGTCGCCACGTTGTTGAAAACCGGGATCTTGGCTTCTTGGTAGAAACGCTGAGAAGCCAGGGCCACACCGGTGTTGATGAAGCCCAAGGTTGCAACAACTTGCTCCTTGTTGATCAGCTCTTGGGCGATTTGAACGCCACGCTCGTTTTTGGCTTCGTCGTCACGCTCGATCACTTGGAACTGGCGTCCCAAAACGCCACCGGCTTTGTTGATTTCGTTCACGGCCAGTTTGACGCCGTCGCGCATGCTCACGCCCATGGAAGAAGAACCACCGGTGTAGGGGCCGGTCACGCCGATCTTGATCGCGTCTGCGGCAAAGCTCAGGCCAGCCGCCAGCATCAAAGATGCAAAAGTTGTGAGTTTCACTGTGCGAATCATGGTGTCTCCTTGGGAGTTGTGGATTTGAAAACTGACAAGTGAGGATTCTGACTGTCTTCTGACCTGGATGACGGGTCTGGCGATTGAAAAAATTTACAAGCGCGTCACATGAGGGACTGGTGTAAACCCTAGGAATGCCATGCTGCAAGCCCCATGCGCATCCAACAGCGCACAAATAGGTATGATTGACGTTAACGTAAACGTCAATCCATCCGACCACGGAGACCCCCATGACCGACCTTTCAGCCGAATTCAAAGCCCTGGCCGAATACCGCCCCACGAACAAAGTTCGTTTCGTCACCGCCGCCTCTCTGTTTGACGGCCACGACGCGGCCATCAACATCATGCGGCGCATCTTGCAAAGCATGGGCGCCGAAGTCATCCACCTGGGCCACAACCGCTCGGTGGACGAAGTGGTCACAGCAGCTTTGCAAGAAGACGCACAGGGCATCGCCATCAGTTCATATCAGGGCGGACACAACGAGTATTTCAGCTACATGGTGGACCTCCTCAAAGCCCGTGGTGGCGAGCACATCCAGGTGTTTGGCGGCGGCGGCGGCGTGATCGTCCCGTCTGAAATTCGCAGCTTGTCCGACAAAGGCGTGCGTATTTTCAGCCCCGAAGACGGCCAAAAAATGGGCCTGGCCGGCATGATCGGCGAGATGGTCATGCGCTGCGACCAAGATGTGAGCCCCCTGGCCCCCAAAACAGTGGACGCCATTCAGGGCCACGGCGAGATGAACTGGCGCGCCCTGGCGCAACTGATCACCGCCCTGGAAAACGACAAGGCCGAAGCAAAGGTGGTGGCGGCTGTGCGTGAACAAGCGGCGCAAAAGAAAGTGCCCGTGCTGGGCATCACTGGCACCGGTGGCGCAGGCAAGTCGAGCCTCACCGACGAGTTGATCCGACGCCTGCGCCTGGACCAGGGCGACGCGCTGCGCGTGGCCGTGATTTCGATCGACCCATCCCGCCGCAAGAGCGGTGGCGCCCTGCTGGGCGACCGCATCCGCATGAATGCGATTTCACCTTGGTCACAAGGCCCGCGCGTGTTCATGCGTTCGCTGGCCACGCGTGATTTTGGCAGCGAAATTTCAGCGGCCCTGCCCGACGTGGTGGCGGCGTGCAAGGTGGCCGGTTTTGACCTGATCGTGGTGGAGACCTCGGGCATTGGCCAAGGCGACGCGGCCATCGTGCCGCATGTGGACGTGCCCATGTACGTGATGACCCCCGAGTTCGGCGCGGCCAGTCAGCTCGAAAAAATCGACATGCTCGACTTCGCTGAGTTCGTGGCCATCAACAAGTTTGACCGCAAGGGTTCATCGGACGCGCTGCGCGACGTGGCCAAACAAGTCCAGCGCAACAAAGAAGCCTGGACCGTGCCCACCGAGCAAATGCCGGTGTTTGGCACCATGGCCGCCCGCTTCAACGACGATGGCGTCACAGCCCTTTACCAAGCGCTGAAAACCCGCTTGGCCGAGCTGGGCATGAAAACCACCGAAGGCCGTTTGCCCGTGGTCAAGGTGCGCTTTAGCACCCACCAAAACCCCGTGGTGCCCGGGGCCCGCACCCGCTACTTGGCCGAAATCAGCGACACCGTGCGCGGCTACAAAAAACGTGCCGTCGACCAATCGCGATTGGCCCGCGAAATTCAGCAATTGCGCGCTGCGGCCCGCATGCTCGAGGTGGGTAAAACCGGTCGCGCCAAGGCCGCAGAAGCCGCCATCGACCTGGCCGTGGCCCGCGAAGAAAGCCAAGACCCAACGGCCAAAAAGTTGCTGGCCCAGTGGCCCGAAATGCAAAAGGCCTATGCGGGCGACGAGTACGTGGTGAAGATTCGCGACAAAGAAATCCGCACGGCACTCACCACCAAGTCGCTGTCTGGCACCACCATTCGCAAGGTGGCGCTGCCCCAATACGAAGACGATGGCGAAGTGCTCAAGTGGCTGATGCTGGACAACGTGCCCGGCAGCTACCCCTACACCGCAGGCACCTTTGCCTTCAAGCGCGAAGGCGAAGACCCCACCCGCATGTTTGCCGGTGAAGGCGACCCCTTCCGCACCAACCGCCGCTTCAAACTGGTCAGCGAAGGCCTGCCCGCCAAGCGCTTGTCCACGGCGTTTGACTCGGTCACGCTGTACGGCAACGACCCCGACCTGCGTCCGGACATCTACGGCAAGATCGGCAACTCGGGCGTGAACGTAGCAACGCTCGACGACATGAAGGTGCTTTATTCGGGCTTTGATCTGTGCAACCCCACCACATCGGTGTCGATGACCATCAACGGCCCCGCGCCGTCGATTCTGGCCATGTTCATGAACACGGCCATCGACCAAAATCTCGATAAGTTCAAGCTTGAGAACGGCCGCGAGCCCACCGAAACCGAAACCACCAAGATCAAAGCTTGGGTACTGGCCAACGTTCGCGGCACGGTGCAGGCCGACATCTTGAAGGAAGACCAGGGCCAAAACACCTGCATCTTCTCGACAGAATTCAGCCTCAAGGTCATGGGTGATGTGGCGCAGTATTTTGTGCACCACGACGTGCGCAACTTCTACTCGGTGTCCATCTCGGGCTACCACATTGCCGAGGCTGGGGCCAACCCGATCAGCCAGCTGGCCTTCACGCTGTCCAACGGTTTCACCTTTGTGGAAGCGTACTTGGCGCGCGGCATGCACATCGACGATTTCGCGCCCAATTTGAGCTTCTTCTTCAGCAACGGCATGGACCCCGAGTACACCGTGATGGGCCGCGTGGCGCGCCGCATCTGGGCAGTGGCGATGAAAGAGAAATACGGCGCGAACGAGCGTTCACAAAAACTCAAGTACCACATCCAGACGTCAGGCCGCTCGCTGCACGCGCAAGAAATCCAGTTCAACGACATCCGCACCACGCTGCAAGCGCTGATCGCGATTTACGACAACTGCAACAGCCTGCACACCAACGCGTTCGACGAAGCCATCACCACGCCCACCGCAGACTCGGTGCGCCGCGCCATGGCGATCCAGCTGATCATCAACCGCGAGTGGGGCTTGGCCAAAAACGAGAACCCAAGCCAAGGCGCCTTCATCATCGAAGAATTGACCGAGTTGCTGGAAGAAGCCGTTCTGGCCGAGTTCGAAAAAATCGCCGAACGCGGCGGCGTGCTGGGCGCGATGGAAACCGGCTACCAGCGCGGCAAGATTCAAGACGAATCCATGCACTACGAGATGCTCAAGCACACGGGCGAGTTGCCCATCATCGGCGTCAACACCTTCCGCAACCCCAAGGGCGACGAAGTCATGGAAACACTGGAACTGGCCCGCTCGACCGAGGAAGAAAAGCAGAGCCAACTCAAGCGCTTGCACGACTTCCACGCACTGCATGCCAACGAGTCGCCCGCAGTTCTAAAACGCCTTCAACAAGCCGTGATCGACAACGGCAACGTGTTCGAGGTGTTGATGGACGCGGTGCGGGTGTGTTCGCTCGGTCAGATCACCAACGCGCTGTTTGAGGTGGGTGGTCAGTACCGCCGCAATATGTAAGCCTCAGAAGTTCACCCGATCCCCGCCCTTGAGCGCCAGCATGCTGCGCGCCTCATCGGGGGTGGCGATTTCGAGGTTCAGGGCTTCGAGCACGGTGCGGATGCGCTGCACCTGCTGAGCACTGGATTCGGCCAATTTTCCAGGGCCAATCCAAAGCGAGTCTTCCAGACCCACCCGCACGTTCGAGCCCATGGCTGCGCCAATGCTGGCCAGCGCAATCTGGCCTTTGCCTGCGCCCAAAATCGACCACTGGTAATCGTTGCCAAACAAGCGATCGGCCGTGCGGCGCATGTGCATCAAATCCTCGGGGTGAGGGCCGATGCCGCCCAAAATGCCGAACACCGACTGCACAAACAGGGGGCCAGTCACCAGCCCCCGGTCACGGAAGTGCGCCAGGTTGTACAAGTGGCTGATGTCGTAGCACTCGAACTCAAAGCGAGTGCCGTTTTCGGTGCCCAGGCGCAAGATGGTCTCGATGTCCTTGTAGGTGTTTTTGAACACCAAATCGCGGCTTTTTTCTAAGTGCTCGCGCTCCCACTCGTGCTCAAAGGTCTTGAATCGGTCGAGCATGGGGAACAGACCAAAGTTCATCGACCCCATGTTGAGTGACGCCACTTCAGGCTTGAAGGTCATGGCCGGACGCATGCGCTCCTCCACCGTCATGTGCGGGCTGCCGCCCGTGGTCAGGTTGATGACGGCATTCGTATTCGCCTTGATTTTTTCCAAGAACGGCACAAAAAACGCCGGATCTTGCGTCGGACGACCATCCACCGGATCTCGGGCGTGCAGGTGCAAGATGGCCGCACCCGCCTCGGCAGCGGCCATCGCGGCGTCGGCAATTTCGTCGGCAGTGACCGGCAAGTGCGGCGACATGCTGGGCGTGTGGATGGCCCCTGTGGGGGCGCAAGTGATGATGACTTTGCGGGTTTTGCTCACAGCAAGGCTCCAGTGAAGGGGTTGAGAAATCAAAAAAAGATGCCCAAGCATGCCCGAGCCAGACCGTTGACAGGGTCACGCAGGCAACAAGGGCAAGGAGAGAACCAAGGAATTCAATGTGATTCATAAATAACCACTTCATGACATACCCCTACAGAATTCAGCGTCTTGGAAGCAGTCATCAAACCGCCACAAAGCAAATTCAAAATCCAACCTTCGAATTCACAACCAAGGGAATACCCATGAAGCACTGGATGTTGGCCGGCCTGATGGCCGCAGTGACCCTCGCAGCCTGCGGAAGCGACAGCCCACCGCCCAAAAACGTCATTTTCTTTTTGGGTGACGGCATGGGCATGACCACCATGACGGCGGCTCGCATCTATGCCGTTGGCGAGGATGGCGACCTGACGATGGACACATTGCCAGAAACCGCATTCATCAAAACGTTTTCCAACGACGCCCAAGTCACCGATTCGGCCCCCTCGATGGCGGCCTACATGACCGGCGTGAAGATGAACAACGAAGTCGTGTCGATGTCACCCGAAACGGTTGCGACATCGCCCGGCAATGACGCCACGACAGGCGTGTCCAGCAGCGTCAACAACTGCGCTGCCGGCAACGGCACACCGGTCAAAACCTTGCTCGAAATGGCGATTGCCAAGGGCATGGGCACAGGCGTGGTGAGCACCGCACGCCTCACACACGCCACACCCGCTGTGACTTACTCGCACAACTGCAACCGCAATGCCGAATACGAAATTGCACGCCAGGCTGTCCCAGGCGGTGCGGGTTACAACACGGCGCTGGGCAATGGCGTCGACATCTTGATGGGTGGCGTGAGCCAATACTGGGTGCCCTTCAAAGCAGACGGCACAGCGGCTGAGAAAAAAGGCCGCCCCGATGGCCGCAACCTGATCAACGAATTCAAGACCAAAGGCTACACCTTCGTGTCGGACAAAGCCAGCTTTGACGCGGCCCCGGTCAGCGCAGGCTCGAAAATCATCGGTCTGTTTGACCAAGCCATTGCCCAAGGCCACATGTCTTACGACCTGGACCGCGATCCTGCCAAGGAGCCGAGCCTGGCCGAGATGACCACCAAGTCGATGGACCTGCTGTCCAAAAAAGGCACGGGTTATTTCCTGATGGTTGAAGGCGGCCGCATTGACCATGCCCTGCACAATACCAACGCCAAGCGGGCTCTGCAAGACACCGTGGCTTTTGACAACGCCATCAAGGCCGCCATTGCCAAAGCCAAAGAGACCGACCCGAACCTGACCAACACCCTGATCGTGGTGACCGCTGACCACGACCACACCCTGTTCATGCAGGGCTACTCGAAAATCACGGGCAAAACGACCAGCACATCACCCGGCATTTTGGGCTTGCTGCGCAGCTACATCGACGGCGCATTGGCCAAAGATGCCGACGGCTCGCCATTCTCGATCCTGGGTTTTGGCAATGGCCCCAACCGCGTCACAGACCGCACCACCGTGGCTGCACTGGACGACGCCACCGTGAGCGCCAACGATTACCTGCAGGAATCGGCCCTGAAAACAGGCTTGGGCTCTGAAACCCATGGCGGGGCCGATGTCTTCCTCGGCGCGATTGGCATGTCTGCCGAACAATTCAAAGGCGTTCTTGACAACACGGCCGTGTTCGGCCTGATCAAGCAAGCCTTGGGACTTTGATCCATTGATCTGGAGAAAATGATGAAACGAATTTTGATTTCTGCACTCTTGTCTGGCATTTTTGCTCCTGCATTTGCAGCAGGTGAAGCCAAAAATGTGATCTTCTTTTTGGGCGACGGCATGGGTCCTGTGACCGTGACCGCCTCACGTATTTTCAAATACGGCGAAGCGGGTCAGCTGACCATGGACACCTTGCCCCGCACGGCCCGCATCAAGACGTTTTCGTTCGATGCGCAAACCACCGACTCAGCACCTTCGATGGCCGCCTACATGACCGGCGTGAAGATGAACAACGAAGTGGTCTCCATGACGCCCGACACCAAGGCCACGCCCCCCACCATGGATGCGACCACCGGCGTGAGCTATGCCGTCAACAACTGCGCCAGCACCAACGGCAAATCGGTGCCCACTTTGCTGGAACTGGCGATCGCCAACAAAAAAGCCACCGGCGTGATCAGCACCGCCCGCTTGACCCATGCCACACCGGCTGTGACCTACTCGCACATCTGCAACCGCAATGCCGAGTATGAAATTGCACGCCAAGCCGTGCCTGGTGGCGCAGGCTACAACGCCGCATTGGGCACGGGCATCGACTTCTTCATGGGTGGCATCAGCCAGTATTGGGTGCCCTTCAACGCCACCGGCAGCAATGCCGCCAAAAAGGGCCGCCCGGATGGTCGCGACTTGGTGGCCGAGATGAAAGCCAACAAGTACACGTTCGTCAGCGACAAAGCCTCTTTCGATGCTGCGCCCACAGCGGCTGGCAGCAAGATCTTTGGCCTGTTCGACCAAGCTTTTGCCCAGGCCCACATGTCCTACGAATTGGACCGCGATGCGACCAAAGAGCCCAGCCTGGCCGAGATGACCACCAAAGCCATTGACGTGCTGTCGAAAAACAGCAACGGCTACTTCTTGATGGTTGAAGGCGGGCGCATTGACCATGCGCTGCACAGCACCAACGCCAAGCGCGCCCTGGTGGACACCATCGCTTTTGACGACGCCATCAAGGCCGCACTGGGCAAAGTGGATTTGACCAACACCCTCGTGGTGGTGACAGCGGACCATGACCACACCATGGTCTTCAACGGTTACCCCAAAAAGGGCAACCCAGTGCTGGACATCGTTCGCAGCTACACCGATGGCTTGCCAGCAAAGGATGCCGACGGCAAGACCTTCACCACCCTGGTGTTTGGCCAAAGCCCGAACCGCCCACAAGCTCGCGCTGACGTGGACTCTGTGATCGCACAAAGCAACGATTACCAGCAAGAAGGCGCGGTCAAAGTGTCCAACGGCGGTGAATCACACGGCGGAGGCGATGTGCGCTTGCATGCCACGGGCGCAGCCTCTTCGAACTTCAAGGGCACCATTGACAACACCAAGGTGTTCACACTGGTCAAGAATGCGTTTGGTTTCTGATTGATTCGCTTCTCTCTCAAGCCGACAAGCCACGCTTGTCGGCTTTTTCCATTTTCCCCATGTCAAAACGCATTTTCAAATTCAATCACCTCTTGGCATTGGCTATGGCTGCTGGCCTCGCATGCACAACCGGCGTTCAAGCGCAGCCCTCGTCCGTCCCAGCCAAAGCCTCTGCAGTGGCACCCGACACGCTGGTGGATCTGGATGCACGCATCCTGGTTGAATCCAAAACCATTGGCGCCGACGGCGTCACGCGCACCAGCCAATACGAAGAAACTTTCATGCGCCGCGGCCAACAGGTCTGGATGCAACGCATCCGCCCCAAGCCAGTCGCCGCGCATGACCACGCCAAAGAAAAATCGGGCCACAAGCACCTCGACCCTTTTGCAGGCGGACGGCTGATCGGTCTGGCCGACGGCAAAGCCCAAATGGACTTGGTGCTTCCCGATGAAAAACAAGTGGTGAATATCCCGTCGGTGGAGTTCGGCAATTTGGGCTTCGACGGTTCCTGGGAAAGGGCTTACTACCTGATCGCGTTGCAGGAATTCAAGCGCTCCAAAATCTTGAAAGCCACGCAACGCAAAAGCGAATTTCCTGACGCTGTGTGGCACGAAAGAAAGGGTGACATCAACGAGTCCATCCTTTGGGACAGCAAACGGATGGTCCCTCGCGTCATCGAATCGAGCAATGCGCAGGGTACGCAATGGCGTCGCATCACGGTCACACTGCAAAACAGCGTCGCCCGTGTGGTGCCTTGGAGCGAGACAGTGGTTAAAAATTACGACCAAATGCGCTATTCGGATTTCATGGATTGATTTTTCAAGCAACAGGCCAGTTTTTTCTCGCGCATGCGCGCGGGTCAGTCTGGCTTGGCATGCACAATCACAGCATGCAAACGCCAACACCTTTCATCGCACCAGAGGTCTTTGACAACCCTGATGAAGCCCTGTCACGGGTTCAGGCCATTTACCAACAAAGCGTGGACCATTTGCGAAAGGCCATGCAGCGGTATGTGGCGGGTGATGAATTGCACGACAAGGTGCGGGCCTGCTACCCCTACGTGCGCATTGAAACGGCAACCGACTGGACGCCTGCACAAGACCCTGAGCCGGAGCGCTTGAGTTACGGTTTTGTGGCCAGTGCTGGACAGTACGCCACCACCCTGACACGCCCCGACCTTTTTGCAGAGTACCTGCGCGAGCAGTTCGACTTGCTGATCCGCAGCCATGGCGTCAAGCTGGAGGTCGGCACCAGCAAAGACCCGATGCCTGTGCATTTTTCATTTGCCGAGCATGAGCACATGGAGGGCGACATGCCCGCAGCCAGGCGCGCGCGCATGCGCGAGGTTTTTGACCTGCCGGACCTGACCGCCATGGACGACAGCATCGCCAACGGCACATGGCGCGCCAGCGTCAGCCGACCTGACCCCTTGGCCTTGTTCACAGCGGCGCGCATCGACTATTCACTGCACCGCCTGCGGCATTACAGCGGCACCAGTCCGGCGCATTTTCAAAACTATGTGCTCTTCACCAATTACCAGTTCTACATTGACGAATTCATTGCGCTCGGTCGCGCCGAAATGGCCAACAGGAACAGCCCTTACATGGCCTTTGTGGAGCCTGGCAACGTGGTCACACGCCGCGTGGGGCTGCCTGTCCAAGTCGACGGTGCGCTGGGCGGGGCGCCGCCACGTTTGCCCCAAATGCCCGGCTACCACCTGGTGCGCGAGGGCCACAGCGGCATCACCATGGTCAACATCGGCGTGGGTCCGGCCAACGCCAAAACCATCACCGACCACATCGCCGTGCTGCGACCCCACACCTGGCTGATGCTGGGCCACTGTGCAGGCCTGCGTACCACGCAGCAACTGGGCGACTACGTGCTGGCGCATGCCTATGTGCGCGAGGACCATGTGCTCGACGAAGAGCTGCCACTGTGGGTGCCGATTCCTGCGCTGGCAGAAATCCAGGTGGCGCTCGAGCGTGCGGTGTCCGAGGTCACGGGTTGCCAAGGCGCTGAGCTCAAACGCCTCATGCGCACCGGCACCGTGGCCAGCACCGACAACCGCAATTGGGAGCTGCTGCCCACCAGCAATGTGGCCAGCACGCCCCAGCAACGCTTCAGCCAGAGCCGAGCCGTCGCACTCGACATGGAAAGCGCCACCATCGCCGCCAACGGTTTCCGTTTTCGGGTGCCTTATGGCACGCTGCTGTGCGTGAGCGACAAGCCCTTGCATGGCGAGATCAAACTGCCGGGCATGGCCAACCACTTCTACCGAGAACGGGTCAACCAACACCTGCAAATCGGGATCCGCGCGCTCGAGTTGCTGCGCGCCGCTGGCCCCGCCCAGTTGCACAGCCGAAAGCTGCGCAGTTTTGCGGAAGTGGCTTTCCAGTAAGCCCCAACAGGGCTACCCATCTTGAGGCGCACTTTGCCGTGCGCAGCCCGCGGTCTTCGACCACCCCCCTACAATCTTCTATTATGAAAATACTGTTTGTTGCCGACCCGCTGGCGTCGTTCAAGATTTACAAAGACACCACCTTTGCGATGATGCGCGAGGCCCACCAGCGCGGCCATCAGATCTCGGCCTGCGAGATGACTGGCGTACGCTGGCAGCGCGGCGAAGCCGTCTCGGCCCAAGTGCGCGACATCACGCTCACCGGCCAGCCCGACGTCTGGTTCACCGAAACCGACACGCGCCGCGTCGCGCTCAAGGACTTTGATGCCGTGGTCATGCGCGTGGACCCACCCTTTGACAGCGAGTATTTTTACGCCACCCACCTGCTGGGTCAGGCAGAACGCGAAGGGGCCAAGGTCTTCAACAGCCCCGCAGCACTGCGCGATCACCCTGAAAAATTAGCCATTCTTGAGTTTCCGCAATTCATTGCGCCGACCTTGGTCACCAAAAACGAAGCGGACATTCGCGAGTTCCATGCCACGCACGGCGACATCATCTTGAAGCCCCTGGACGGCATGGGGGGCACCGGCATCTTCAAGGTCGGAGCGGACGGCCTGAATCTGGGCGTGATCATCGAAACCCTCAACCAAGGTGGCGCACAGACCGTGATGGTGCAAAAGTACTTGCCCGGCATCGCCCAAGGCGACAAGCGCGTGTTGCTCATTGGCGGCAAGCCCGTGCCGTTTTGCTTGGCCCGCATCCCGCAGGGCGGTGAGGTGCGTGGCAACCTGGCCGCTGGGGGCAAGGGCGTGGCCCAACCCCTGTCTGAGCGTGACCGTGAGATTGCTGAAGCCCTGGGACCGACCCTGGCCGCACGCGGCCTGATGCTGGTGGGGCTTGACATCATTGGCGACAGCCTGACCGAGATCAACGTCACGAGCCCGACCTGCTTTCAGGAAATCACCGACCAGATGGGCTGCGATGTGGCAGCGCTGTTCATCGACGCGCTGGAAGCGGCTGGCGTTGCCTGACTGCGGTTGGGGACGGCTGGCGGCGCACCCTGGTTTGTCACGGTTTCTTCAACTGCGTGACATAAGATCGGCGTCTTAATTGGACGTTAGCATGACCTTGAACCGCCGCCGCCTCCCAGTCTTGCCCCTGCTGCTCTGCCTGGGCTCGGGCGCTTGGGCGCAGGACAACGCTTCAGAGAAAGTCGAAGAGTTCGGCCAGTCCCGCTACCAGAGCACTTACAACACGCAGCAGCACCCGGCCTTTGCCGCAGCAGGCTCAGGCCAGAACAGCTTGGGGCCAGGCGCAGACAAGATGTTCACCTTCTCCCTGACGGGCCACTGGGGCAAACGTCTTGAATCGGGCGCCGAGGTGTACATGAACGCCGAGCTCGCCTCGGGCACGCCGTTCACCGGTAACCTGGTGGGCCTGGGCGGCTTCACCAATGGCGAGATCACCCGCGCTGCGGGCACCACGCCCAAGCCCTATCTGCAACGCCTCTTTGTGCGCCAGACTTGGAACCAAGGCGGTGAGCGCGAGTGGCTGGATTCTGACTTCAACCAGATGGCGCGTTGGGTGGACAAAAACCGCTTTGTGCTGACCGCAGGCAACTTCTCCACGCTGGACGTGTTTGACGACAACGCCTACGCCAAAGACCCGCGCACCCAGTTCATGAACTGGAGCCACTGGACCTACAGCAGCTACGATTACGCGGCCGATGCCCGTGGCTTTGGCTGGGGCGTGGCGGGTGAATGGTACCGGGGCGACTGGGTGTATCGCCTGGGCCGCATGAGCGGGCCCAAGCGCCCCAACGAACTGCCCGTCGACTGGGATTTGCTGCGCCACTACGGCGACCAGTTCGAGGTCGAGCATGCCCACGCTCTTGCAGGTCAGCCCGGCAAGGTGCGTGTGCTGGCTTGGCGCAACCGCGCTGTGACGGCCAGTTTCAACGACGCCACCCAATACCTGCAAAGCCACACGGGGACCAACCCCCAGTCGTTTTTTCAGGTGCGCAATGGCGAAAAAATCAAATACGGTTTAGGCCTGAACCTGGAGCAGGCTGTGAATGACGATGTCGGCGTTTTCTTGCGGGCCATGAAGGCCGATGGCCGCACCGAGACCTATGCCTTCACCGAAGTCGATTCGTCGCTGTCAGCGGGCACCTTGCTCAAAGGCCGCCTTTGGGGCCGCGCAGCAGACACCGTAGGCTTGGCCTACATGAACAACCAATTGTCGAACGAGCGCCGTGCTTTCTTGCAAGCCGGAGGCATGTCCTACTTCATTGGCGATGGCGCAGGCCACTTCCGGTATGGGGCAGAACGCGGTGTCGAGGTGTTCTATAACCTGGGCATCGGCAAACACCTGTGGATGACCGCAGACTACCAGCGCATCCAGAACCCCGCCTACAACATGCTGCGCGGCCCGGTGAATGTGTTCGCCTTGCGCGTGCACACCGAATTCTGATCGACGTTTCTGATCGGTGTTTCTGATCGGCCAGTCAAACGGCCAACCGCGCACCGTCGACAAACACCGCCAGCTCACCGGCGGTCAACGGCACCCAGTTTTCGTCAAGCGTGAGCGGCGCGGTCACCACCACCACCACCCGGTCGCTGGGCCGGGTGTGTTCGGCAAAGTTCACGCTCAGATCGTCATCTCTCAACGTGGCCTGGTTGAAAGGGTGCTGGCGCAGCACGTAATGCAGTTGGGTGTTGGCGTGCGCCCACAGGGCCTGGCCGTTGGACAGCAAAAAGTTGAAGGTCCCGTGCTTGGCAATTTGCGGCGCCAGTTCTTGCAGCGTGCGCGTCAGCTCCTGCACGCTGGGCACCCCGGCGTGCGACTTGGCCAACTCTTGCATCAGCCAGCAGAACGCCCACTCGCTGTCGGTCTGGCCCACGGGCCTGAAGCTGCCGTGCAGGCGGGGCGCAAAATCGACCAGGTTGCCGTTGTGGGCAAACACCCAGTATCGGCCCCACAACTCGCGCACAAAGGGGTGGCAGTTCTCCAACGCCACCATGCCCTGTGTGGCCTTGCGGATGTGGGAGATGACATTTTGGCTCTGAATGGGGTAACGGCGCACGAGCTCGGCCACCGGCGAGGTGCTGGCACTTTGGTGGTCCACCATGTGACGCACGCCCTTGCCTTCAAAAAATGCGATGCCCCAACCGTCGCTGTGGTGGTCGGTCACACCGCCACGCTGCGCAAAGCCGCTGAAACTGAAGGTCACATCGGTCGGGGTGTTGCAGTTCATGCCGAGCAGTTGGCACATGGTGTCAGTCTTTCTTGTGGGCGGGGGCGGCCATCAACCACGCCGGAATGATTGCGAGCGCGGTGACCACGGCCAAGAACCAGAAGGTGTGGTGGAAGGCCTGCAAGCGGATGTGCACGTCCCCCTCACCCAAGTGCGACACCCCCACGGTGCCCAGCTGCCACTCGAGCACGATGGCACACAAGCTCACCCCAACCGCGCCGCCCAACATGCGCAAAAAGTTGACCACGCTCGCCCCTTGCGGTATCAACGCAGGGGGCATGCCATGCATGGAGCCCAGGTTGAGCGAAGGCAAGATGAAACCCAGCCCCATGCGACCCACAATGGTCCACAGCCACAGCGTCAGCAGCCCCCGATCGGGGTCCACTGTGCTCATGAGCGCAAATGAAGCCGTCAGCAAGGTCAGTCCCACCAACACCAAGCGCCGCTTGTCTGTGCGGTCGGCCCAGCGCCCCACCAGGGTGATGGTCAAGGCCAGCACCAGCCCGGCGGGCAGCAAGGCCGAGCCCACATAAGACGCTGACAGCCCCAGGCCGCTTTGCATGAAAACGGGCAGCAGGTAAGTGGAGCCAAACAGGGCCGTGCCATAAATGATGGCCACCAAAGAGCCCATCACAAAACTGCGGTGGGTGAACACGCGCAAATCCATCAAAGGCGGATGCGAGCCCAGCGCATGGTGCTGGTAACGCCGCTGCAAACGGCGCTGCCAGGCCACAAACGCCGCGCCCGTGAGCAACGCCGCCAGCAGCAGAGGCAAACCATGTGACGTCCCGCTGTCGCGCCAGGCCACCATGCCGTTCAGCAGCAGCACCGTGCCCATCAGCGCCAGCAGCAAGCCCAGCCAGTCCAGGCGCCCGGGGGCCACATTGGCCGGCACGCCCCCCGGCGCGGTGGTCGGCACATACCGGCGCGCCAACCACAATGCAGCCAGCGCCAGCGGCACGACCATGAAAAAAATCGAACGCCAGCCAAAGGCATCGACCAGCAAGCCCCCGATGCTCGGGCCAATGGCAGGGGCCAACACCACCCCGGTGCCAAACAGGCCGCTGGCTCGGCCACGCTCCTCGGGGGCAAACGCGTTCATGATGATGATCACCGGGATCGGCTGAACCACCCCGGCGGCCACGCCTTCGACGATGCGCGCCACCAGCACCCAGCTGTAGTCGTCGGCCAAGCCGCCGCCAATACCGCCGCACAACAAGAGCAGCATGCAGATTTCATAAGTGCGGCGGTAACCAAAGCGCGACAGCAGCCAAGGTGTGGTGAGCATGGCCGAGGTCATGGCCACCATGAAGCCCGACGACACCCACTGCACACGCGTCTGGCCCAGCATGAAATGCTGGCTCATGTCGGGAATGGCCACGTTCATGATGGTCGAGGACATGACCGAAGCCATGGTGCCCAGCATCACCGACAGCAAGAGCAGCCAGCGATGGCGCTCCCCATAGCGCACCTTGAGCGCGTGCAGGCTGTGGGGATCGTGGGGCTGGTCAGGCATGAGACAAGGTGGGGTTCAAGCCACCGAGTCTATCGGGTGTCACGCTCTTCGATCACGAAGGGGCGTAGGAGGATATCTCTGCCGCCCCTTACGGTTCGACGCCCAGACAGCAGCTCAGGCGCTGTCTGGGGATGTCAGGCGGCCTTGACCTTCAAGCGCGAGGCGTGCAGCAGCGGCTCGGTGTAGCCACTCGGTTGTGCCTTGCCTTTGAAGACCAAGTCGCACGCGGCTTTGTAAGCCGCCGACTTGGCAAAGTTGCCCGCCATCTTTTTGTATTCGGGGTCACCGGCGTTTTGGCCATCCACCACAGCGGCCATGCGCTCCATGGTTTGCCTGACCTGCTTGTCAGTCACCACACCGTGGTGCAGCCAGTTGGCCATGTGCTGGCTGGAGATGCGCAGGGTGGCGCGGTCTTCCATCAAGCCCACACCGTTGATGTCGGGCACCTTGGAGCAACCCACACCCTGATCGACCCAACGCACCACATAACCCAGGATGCCTTGCGCGTTGTTGTCGAGTTCTTTTTGCTTGTCGTCGGCAGACCAGTCGGCCGCGGCCAAAGAAACCACGGGGAATTGCAGCAACTGGTTGAGCGTTTCGTCACGCAACACTTTGGCGTCTTGCTTGGCCACGGCTTTTTCCATCTGCTTTTGCAGTGCGGGCACGTCCACTTGGTGGTAGTGCATGGCGTGCAGCGTGGCGGCGGTGGGGCTTGGCACCCAGGCGGTGTTGGCACCGGCCAGAGGGTGACCGATCTTGGCCTTGAGCATGTCAGCCATGAGGTCGGGCATGGCCCACATGCCTTTGCCAATCTGGGCACGGCCGCGCAGGCCGCATTGCAGACCCACAGCCACATTGTTCTTCTCGTAGGCACCGAGCCAGACGCTGTTCTTGATGTCGCCCTTGCGCATGACGGGACCCGCCAGCATGCAGGTGTGCATTTCGTCGCCGGTGCGGTCGAGGAAACCGGTGTTGATGAAGGCCACACGGCTCTTGGCGGCGGCAATGCAGGCTTTGAGGTTGGCGCTGGTGCGGCGCTCTTCGTCCATGATGCCCAGCTTGACCGTGGAGGCCTTCAGGCCCAGCACCTTCTCCACGCGCCCAAACAACTCGTCGGCAAATGCGACTTCCTTGGGGCCGTGCATTTTCGGCTTGACGATGTAGACGCTGCCGGTGCGGCTGTTGCGCAGTGGGTGGCTCTTTTTCTTTTGCAGGTCAACCATTGCGCAAGTCACGGTGACCATCGCATCCAAAATGCCCTCAGGGATCTCTTGGGTGCTGCCATCGGCGGCGGTCCAGGTGATGGCCGGGTTGGTCATCAGGTGGCCCACGTTGCGCACGAACATGAGCGAACGGCCATGCAGCTTGACAGTGCCCTTGCCCGAGGGTTTGGTGTACACGCGGTCACCGTTCATGGTGCGGGTGAAGGTCTTGCCACCCTTTTGCACTTCTTCACTCAGGGTGCCTTGCAAAATGCCCAACCAGTTGGCATAGGCCAGCACTTTGTCATCAGCGTCCACGGCGGCGACGGAGTCTTCCAGATCGAGGATGGTGGACAGCGCGCTCTCGGCGATCAGGTCCGACACGCCCGCAGGATCGGTTTTGCCGATGGGCGTGGCCCTGTTGATCTGCAGGTCAAGGTGGATGCCGTTGTGCACGAACAGCACCGATGCAGGCGCCTTGACATCGCCCGTGTAACCCACGAACTGCTTGGCGTGGGCCAGTGTGCTGGTCTTGCCGTCGGCCAGGGTCACCACCAAGTGGCCAGCTTTCACGGCGTAACCTCGGCTGCCCACATGCGAGCCCTTCTTCAGGGGCGCGCAGCGGTCCAGCACGTTGCGGCAATAGTCGATGACCTTGGCGCCCCGCTTGGGGTTGTAGCCGGTGCCTTTTTCACAGCCATCGGCCTCGCTGATGGCATCGGTGCCATACAGAGCGTCGTACAAGGAACCCCAACGGGCGTTGGCCGCGTTCAGGGCGTAGCGAGCGTTCAGGATGGGCACCACCAGCTGCGGGCCTGCCAGCTTGGCCAGCTCGTCGTCCACATGGGCCGTGGTGGCTTGGGCGTTTTTGGGCTCGGGCACCAAGTAGCCGATCTGGCTCAGGAACTTGCGGTAGTCCTTCATCCGCTTGCCCTCGGAAGACTTGGAGTCACCTTCGGTGAGGGGGCCGGGGTGGGCGGTGTGCCACTGGTCCATCGCCGTCTGGATGCGGTCACGCTCGGCCAGCAAGGCGATGTTCTTGGGCGCCAGGTCGGTCACGATGTCGCTGAAGCCTTGCCAGAATTTGGCGCTCTGAACGCCGGTGGCCGGCAGCACTTTTTGCTCAATGAAATCGTACAGCGATGTGGCCACTTGAAGCTGGTGGATCGGGGTGCGTTTTGTCATGGGAAACCTCTGAAGAAAGAGTCGATCAACGGACAGGGTCTTCTGCCACGGCGCAGAGAACCGAAGACTGGGGAACACTGTATTCTAGATTTCCACAGAGATAAACAAGCGAAAAACACATAAACCCATGACTTTTTCGTAAAAGTGTGGGCTGTACAGGTTGTTGTTTAATCTTGTCATGACACCCCTTGCCACGACAGACATCCTCATCAGCGAAGTGGGCCCACGCGACGGCCTGCAATCGGTCAAGGCCACCATGGCCACGGCCGACAAGTGCCTTTGGATCGACAGCCTGGTGGCCTCAGGCCTGCGCGAAATCGAAGTCGCCTCTTTCGTTCCGGCCCACCTGCTGCCCCAGATGGCCGACGCCGCCGACGTGGTGCGCCATGCCCTGAAGCACACCGGCATGACCGTGATGGCCTTGGTGCCCAACCTGCGCGGCGCCGAAGCTGCGTTGCGCGCCGGTGCACAAAAACTCACCATGCCCGTCTCCGCCAGCGCCGCCCATTCGATGGCCAATGTGCGCAAGACGCCTGAGGCGATGGTCGAAGAAGTGCGCGCCGTGATCGCCCTGCGCGACGCCATCGCACCGGGTGTGCGCGTCGAAGCGGGCGTGTCCACCGCCTTTGGCTGCACCCTGCAAGGCCCCGTGCCCGAAGACGATGTGGTGCGCTTGGCCGAGTTGCTGGCCAAGGCGGGTGCCGACGAAATCGGCCTGTCGGACACCACCGGCATGGGCAACCCGGCGCAAACAAGCCGCCTTTTCAAGCGCCTGTTCAGCACCATCGGCCACCGCACAGGTGCAGCCCACATGCACAACACGCGGGGCCTTGGCCTGGCCAATTGCCTGGCGGCCTACGAGGCGGGCGTGCGCACCTTCGACAGCTCGCTCGGCGGTTTGGGCGGCTGCCCCTTTGCCCCCGGCGCTTCGGGCAATGTGGTCACCGAAGACCTGGTCTTCATGTTCGAAGCCATGGGCGTGCGCACGGGCATTGACCTGAACCGGTTGATGGCCGCCCGCGCCCCACTGCAAGCGGGTCTGCCGGGCGAGCCCCTGTACGGCATGACACCCGAAGCGGGTTTGCCCAAGGGATGGACTGCGCCTGCACTTGTTTCACATGGATGAATCCGGCTCGGCTTCGATGCAGGGTTTTGCCAACCCACACCTTCAACCGAACAAGGTTGAATTCCAGGATAAAGCGTTCGATTCGATCCCTGACCGCGCATAATTGGCGCCATGGACAAACTCAAAGCGTTTGAAACCTTTGTCGCGGTGGCCACCAAAGGCAGCCTGACGGCCGCTGCGCGGGCCGAGGGCGTGGCGCCGGCCATCATTGGGCGCCGGCTCGATGCGCTGGAAGAGCACCTGGGCGTGAAACTGCTGATGCGCACCACGCGCCGCATCACACTCACCCACGAAGGCAGCGCATTCCTCGAAGACTGCCAGCGCTTGCTCTGCGACGTGTCCAATGCGGAGGCCAGCGTCTCTGCAGGCGGCGTCAAGGCCAGTGGCCATTTGCGGATAACGGCGCCCGCCGGTTTCGGACGCCGCCATGTGGCGCCTCTGGTGCCCCCCTTTCGCGAACTGCACCCCGATGTGACGATCTCGCTGAACCTGAGCGACCGGGTGGTGGACCTGGCCGCCGAAGGCTTTGACTGCGCGGTGCGCGTGGGCGACATGCCCGATTCCACCTTGGTGAGCGTGCGCATGGCAGACAACCGCCGCCTGTGCGTGGCCACGCCGGCTTATTTGGCCCGCCGTGGCACGCCGCAGCTCCCGTCTGAGTTGCTGCAACACACCTGTTTGGCTTTATCGAGTGACGCGTCCCAAACCCGGGGTTGGGCCTTTCAGGTGCCCGGCGAACAAGGCCATGAAGTCACTTACATGCGCCCTGGCGGGCCGCTGGACTGCTCGGACGGGCAGGTGCTGCACGACTGGTGCCTGGCGGGCTATGGCATCGCCTGGCGCAGCACATGGGAGGTTGAAGCCGAAATCCGCGCTGGACAATTGGTGGCCGTGCTCGAAGACTTTGCCGCACCCCCCAACGGCATTCATGTCGTCTTTCCCCAGCGCAAGCACTTGCCATTGCGGGTGCGCCTGTGGATCGATTTTCTGAAGACGAACTACGCCTCGCCAGCGTTCTGGCAGTCTGCAACCCCTTTCGATGTGTCATGAACCCCTCTGTGGTCCTTTGCGCCGACGACTTCGGCATGAACACCGGCGTGTCGCAAGGCATTGCCGAGTTGGCACAGATGGGGCGCCTGAACGCGACCAGCGCCATGACCTTGGCGCCCGGCTGGCCTGCCGACGCCGCTTTGCTCAAGCCCCTGCGCCAGTGCATCGACGTGGGCCTGCACCTGGACTGGACCAGCCCCTTTGCCCTCGGCGCCGGACACGGCCACACGCTGCCGCGCTTGATGTGGCTGGCCCTGTGCAAACAGCTGAACCCCGCCACAGTGCGCGTGTGCATTGAACGCCAGCTGGACCTTTTTGAAGCGCATTGGAACGCGCCACCCGACCATGTCGACGGCCACCAACACGTCCAGCAGTTCCCGGTCATCCGTGAGTCCCTGGTCGAGGTGCTGGCCAAACGCTACCCGGCGGGCCAACGGCCTTGGCTGCGCATTTCTCGCCCGCTGGCCAGCACGGTCGACCTCAAAACTTGGGTGATCGGCGCCATGGGCGCCAGGGCCTTGCAAACCTTGGCACTAGAAGCGGGCATCCCCTGCTCGCAGTGGCTCACCGGCATCTATGGTTTTGATGGGGACGCCCCCCGGTATGCCCAGCGCTTGGACAATTGGCTGCAAGAAGCCAAGGGCCAATCGGGTGTGGTGCTGATGTGCCACCCGAGCCTGCCCGAATTTCAAGACAAATGCGCAGACGACAGCATCGCAGCGGCACGCGCGCAAGAATTCCAAATATTGCAAAGCGATCTGCTGCCCAAACTGTTGCAAAGCCATGGCCTGCAAAGCGGGCGCGGCAGCCAGGCCTTGCAGTAGGCCGGTCACACACACCGACAATCCCCTCATGAGCGAATCAAGAAAATCCTGGCTGAGCCTTGTGGGCTTGTGGATGCTGCTGCTGGTGCTGGCCGCGTTGCGTCCCTTGGCGCTGCCCGACGAAGGCCGCTACGGCGATGTGGGCCGCTGGATGATGGTCTCCGGTGACTGGCTGGCGCCGCGCCTGGACGGCATCCCGTTTTTCCACAAACCGCCTTTGCTGCACTGGCTGCAGGCCATCACCCTGAGCGTGGCGGGCGTGCACGCCTGGAGCTCGCGCCTGGTGCCTGCGCTGCATGCGGGGCTCATGGTGCTGTCGCTGTACTTGGCAGCCAGGCACATCGCAGGCGAGCGCACCGCAAGGCGCGCGGTGTGGATGCTGGGCACCAGCTTGGCCTTTTTGATTGGCGGGCAGTACATCAACCACGACATGCTGGTGGGCACCTGGATCGGCATCGCAGTTTGGTGTTTTGCCGGGGCGATCATGGCCAGAGACAAGCCTGCCAAAGGCTTGGCCTTGGCCGGTTTTGCTGCTTGCGCCTTGGGCGTGCTCAGCAAGGGCCTGATCGGCTTGGTGCTGCCCGGTCTGGTGATGTTTGTCTGGTTGAGCCTGACGCGTCAATGGGGCAAGGCTTGGCGCATGCCCTGGCTCAGCGGCCTGCTGCTGTTTTCGACCATCGCTCTGCCCTGGTTTGTGCTGGGGCAACAAAAGTACCCGGGGCTGTTTGACTACCTGATCATCGGGCAGCACTTTGGCCGCTACACCGGCAGCACCTTCAACAACCAGTGGCCCCTGTGGTTCTTCCCGGTGGTGTTGCTGGCCTTGCTCTTGCCTTGGGCCTTTTTGGTGCTGTGGCAAGGCCTTGCAAGCGGGGTGCGTCACAAACTGGCGCTGCTCAAACCGGCCTCACCCTGGCAAGCTTTGCTGTGGGTGTGGCTGATCTCGATCACCGTGTTTTTCAGCCTGCCCCGGTCCAAACTGGTGGGCTACATCCTGCCCGTGATCCCGCCGCTGACCTTGCTGGCGGCGCAGTTTTGGGAGGAACGCTTCGCACACAAACCCAAAGCGCCTTGGGCGTTTGGCCTGCTGTGCGGACTCAATTTGGCGCTGGGCATCGGCTTGAACCACCTGGCTGGCGAGCACAGCCTCCAGCGCAGCAGCCGCGATGTGGCGCACGCTTTGGCTTGCCGCATGGACCCCCACGACACCGTGGTCGTGGCGGGCGGCTACCCTTACGACCTGCCGTTTGAAGCGAACTTGAAACAGCCGGTGGTGGTGGTCAGCGACTGGCCAGAGGCGCGAAAATCTGCGGGCGACAACTGGCAGCGCGAGATGTTCGAGGGCGCCGACTTTGACCCGCAAGCAGCGCAGGTGCTGCAAGGGCCTGAGGTTTTGACGCAGGAACCACCGGCCAACCATTGGTTGGTCACCTCGCGTGACGTGTCAACGCTGGGCGACCTCAGCCTTTGGCAAAAAGTGTTTGAAGGCCGGGCCTGGACCCTTTGGCAATCGGCCGTCTCAGCGGGCAAAAGCCCAAAAGCGGCTGAACACAAAGGTCTGTCCTGCAGCGACCACCATCGCCAGGAACAGCGACAGCAGTGAAGGCCAGCCCAACAAGCGAAACAACAACATGAAGCTCAGCTCGTTGCAGGCAAAGCCTGCCAGGGCAGTGAGCGCAAAGCGGCGAAAGCTCTGCCCGACCGACGTGCTTGAGCCCGCGAAACTGAGCCAGCGGTGGCCTGCAAAGCTCACGCCAAACGCCACCCCGAAGCCCGCCGCATTGGCCAGCTCGGGCCACCAATCCTCACGCAGCAGCGCAAACACCCCCATGTGGGTCAACGCTGCGGCCACACCAACCGCGCCAAACCACAGGCCCGAACGCAAGGCATCTGGATTCACTGCGCGTCTCGCTGATCAGGGCGCAAACCTGTGCCACGGCGCTCCTTGAGCAAATAGGTGGGGCGGCGTTTGACCTCGTCGTAAATGCGCCCGACATACTCGGCCATGATGCCCAAGGACAGCAACTGGATGCCGCTGAAAAACATCACGCTGACCACGATGGTGGCGTAACCCGGCACCCGAATGCCCCAAAAAAAATACTCGCCCACCACCCAGGCGCCATAGCCCATGGCCGTGAGCGCGAGGATCAAACCCATGATGGTCAACAAACGCAAGGGCACCGTAGAAAAAGCCAGCATGCCCGTGAGTGCCAGAGAAAACGCCCCTTTCAGACCGAAACTGCTTTGGCCGTCCTGGCGGGGCAAGGGTTCGTAATCGATCGCCACGCTCGGAAAACCGACCCAGGCGTACAAACCCTTCATGAACCGGTTGCGCTCGGGCAGCGCGTTGAGCGCCTGCACCACGCGGCGGTCCATCAGGCGAAAGTCGCCCGCGTGTGCCGGAATCTGGACCCGGTTGCCCCAGTTGATCAGGCGGTAAAACCAGCCCGTCAGCCAACCGTGCAGGGCCGACTGGTCGTCCCGGCTGCTGCGCACGGCATAGACCACGTCCAGCCCTTCGCGCCACTTTTGCAGCATCGGCGGCACCAGATCGGCCGGGTGCTGGCCATCGGCGTCCATCAGCACCACGACATCGCCTTGTGCGGCTTCAAGCCCAGCGGTCAAAGCCGCTTCCTTGCCAAAATTGCGGGACAAATCGAGGAACACCACCTCGGGCCACTGGGCACACAAGTCCCGCGCGACCTGCGCCGTGTTGTCGCGGCTGCCGTCGTTGATGAGGATGAGTTCGACCCGGTCGGCCAGCGTCCGAAGGACCTGCAGCACAGCAGGCACCACCTGGGGCAAATTGCGGGCCTCGTTGTAGGCGGGCATGACGCACGACAGCGTCAGGGTGTCTTTGGTGCGGGCCAAACGGGACATGCCGCGATCTCCGGAAAATGAGGGGAATCAGGGCCCATACCTTGGGGGAGACTTGGGCCTGCTTTCAGGTTGCAAGCATAACCGCAGGCTGAGCTCAATCCGTCTGAAGTCGGGCCTGCGCTGCCGCCCCGTAAAATCAGCAAATGCTTTCTGCCAAACAAGACCTGCTCGCCGCCCTGGCCGCTGAGCTCGACAAACTCCAAGCCGGTGCCGGTGCGCGTGCGGCATTCGAATCCCCCAAGGTGGCCGCCCACGGCGACCTGGCCTGCACGGCGGCCATGCAACTGGCCAAGGCCCTCAAGCAAAACCCCCGCCAACTGGGCCAAGCCCTGCGCGAAGCGCTGCTGACCACGCCCGCTTTCCAGCGCTGGGTGGACGCCATTGAACTGGCGGGTCCGGGCTTCATCAACATCCGCCTCAAAGATGCAGCCAAACAGGCCGTGGTGCACGAAGTGCTGCAAGCCGGTGCCGGCTTTGGCAGCCAAGCCGCGCAGGCCCACAAAGTGCTGGTCGAATTCGTCTCAGCCAACCCGACGGGCCCGCTGCATGTGGGCCATGGGCGCCAAGCGGCTCTGGGCGACGCCATCTGCAATCTGCTGGCCACGCAAGGCCAGCAGGTCTACCGCGAGTTCTATTACAACGATGCGGGTGTGCAGATTGGCACGCTGGCCAAAAGCACACAGATGCGCGCCCGTGGCGTCAAGCCCGGCGACGATGGCTGGCCGATCGACCCCGATAACCCCGAGAGCAAAGCGTTCTACAACGGCGACTACATCCAGGACATTGCCAACGACTTTTTGGCCCAAAAGACGGTCAAGTCGGACGACCGCGAATTCACCGCCAGCGGCGATATGCTCGATCTGAACGGCATGCGCGAGTTCGCCGTGGCCTATTTGCGCCGTGAACAAGACTTGGACTTGAAGGCCTTTGACGTTCGCTTTGACAACTACTACCTGGAGTCGAGCCTGTACACCAGCGGCAAGGTCGACGCGGCCGTGCAAAAGCTCAAGGACGCAGGCAAGACCTATGAGCAAGACGGCGCGCTGTGGCTGAAATCGACCGACTACGGCGACGACAAAGACCGCGTCATGCGCAAAGGTGACGGAACTTACACCTACTTCGTGCCCGATGTGGCGTACCACATCACCAAATGGGAACGCGGCTTTTCGCGCGTCGTGAACATCCAAGGCACCGACCACCACGGCACGATTGCCCGCGTGCGCGCTGGCCTGCAAGCCGCCAACGTTGGCATCCCGGAGGGCTACCCCGACTACGTGCTGCACACCATGGTGCGCGTGATGCGCGGCGGCGAAGAGGTCAAGATCTCCAAGCGTGCCGGCAGCTACGTGACGTTGCGCGACTTGATCGAATGGACTAGCAAAGACGCGGTGCGCTTCTTCTTGCTCTCGCGCAAGCCCGACACCGAATACATCTTCGACATCGACCTGGCGCTGGCTCAGAACAACGACAACCCGGTGTATTACGTTCAGTACGCCCACGCACGCATCTGCTCTGTGCTGACCGCATGGGGGGGCGACAAGGCTTCGCTGCGCGCGGCTGACTTGAGCGCGCTGCAAAGCCCGCAAGCACAGGCCCTGATGCTGGCCCTGGCCAAGTACCCCGAGATGCTGACCTCAGCGGCCAACGACTTCGCCCCGCACGACGTGACTTTTTACCTGCGCGACCTGGCCTCGCTGTACCACAGCTACTACGACGCCGAGCGCATTCTGGTGGACGACGAGGCGGTCAAACTGGCCCGTTTGGCGCTGGTCGCCGCCACCGCCCAGGTGCTGCACAATGGTCTGAAAGTGTTGGGCGTTTCATCACCCATCAAAATGTGAGCATGCACATGACAAATACTCAACGTGGCGGCACCCTTCTGGGCTTCATCATCGGTTTGGTGATTGGCTTGGGCGTGGCACTGGGCGTGGCCATTTACGTGACCAAGGTCCCAACGCCCTTCTCGAACAAGAACCAAACCCGCTCGAACGACCAAGACGAAGCCGAGAACCAGAAAAACAAGGAATGGAACCCCAATGGCGTGTTGCAACCCAAGCCGCCAGCCTCGGCACCTGCTGCTCCGGACGGTGCAGCCGATGGCCGCAGCAGTGACAAGCCCCTGGGTGAGCCCTTAAAAGGCGAAGTCAAACCCGCTGTGACAGCCGACCCCTCGGCCGAAGCCAAGAACAAGCCTGGCTTGTCCACCCCTGCAGGCACATCTGCGGCTGCCGACCCCTTCCAGTATTTTGTGCAGGCGGGCGCCTTCCGTTTTGCCACCGATGCCGACACCCAAAAAGCCAAGTTGGCCATGCTGGGTCTGGACGCCAAGGTGTCTGAGCGTGAGCAAGGCGGCCGCAGTGTGTTCAGGGTGCGCCTGGGTCCATTTGAGGACAAGGCCGCAGCCGAACGCATCCGCAGCAAGCTCGAAGCGAACAGCATGGAAAACACCGTCGTGCGCGTACAGCGCTGAAGACGACACATTTTTGGAGATGTCATGAAACGCCGATTTTTCTCTTTTGCCTTGCTGGCCACCACCGCTTGGCTCAGCGCCCTGCCCGCCAAAGCCCAATGGGCTTTCAAGGCCGGCAAGGACTACGCGGTGCTCGAGCGCCCCGTGCCCTCCGATGCAGGCCCCGGCAAGGTCGAGTTGCTGGAGTTCTTCTGGTACAGCTGCCCCCACTGCAATAAATTCGAGCCCACCTTTGCCCAGTGGGTCAAAGATGCCCCCAAAGACGTGACGGTGCGCCGCGTGCCGATCGCCTTTCGCGATGACTTTGCGCCGCAGCAGCGCCTCTTTTACACGCTCGAAGCCATGGACCTCTTGGGCAGCTTGCACGCCAAGGTCTTCCATGCTGTGCACGAGGAGCGCCTGCCCCTGAACACCGAGGTCACCATCTTGGCCTGGATCGAAAAGCAAGGCGTGGACAAAACCAAATTCAGCGACATCTTCAAATCGTTTGCCGTGACCAGCAAGATCAAAAAAGCCGTTCAACTGCAAAACGAGTTCCGGATCGAAGGCGTGCCATCCTTGGGCATTGCCGGGCGTTTTTACACCGATGGCGGCCTGGCCGGCAGCATGGAACGCGCCCTGAAA
Organism: uncultured Burkholderiales bacterium; assembly: GCA_903822825.1. Classification (GTDB taxonomy): domain Bacteria; phylum Pseudomonadota; class Gammaproteobacteria; order Burkholderiales; family Burkholderiaceae_C; genus Limnohabitans_A. Next base: position 54,768 of record CAIJQQ010000054.1, read on the forward strand.
GTGGCCGAGTCCTTGATCGCACAAACGCGCACAGGCAAATAAGCCGCCGCGTGCAAAGCAGCCCACCGATCGGTGGGCTTTTTTTTCGCCCAATCAAGTCCTCTGCTCAGGGAAACACCCCAGCTTGCACCTACAATCGTTCAACACCAGCAAGATTCGTGCCCCATGAAGTATTTCCAACCATTGCTCTGCGCCTTGCTTTGGACTTTCCATTGGGCCCCGGTGTGGGCGGAAAAAGCCGATCGCGACAAGCCCATGCAGATCGAAGCCGACCGCATGCAGCATGACGAAGGCAAAAAGCTCACCCAGTTTTTTGGCAATGTGCAGGCGGTCAAAGGCACGATGGTGATGCGCGCTGCGCGCATGGACGTGCGCCAAGATGACCAAGGCAAGCAAAAAGCTTGGCTGTGGGCTGCCCATGGCGAGCGGGTCTTTTTCAGGCAAAAGCGCGAAGGCTTGGACGAATACACCGAGGGCGAAGCTGAAACCGCCGAATACGAGGGCGAGTCAGATGTGCTTACCCTGCTGACCCGCGCCGAAATGCGCATGATGCGCGGCACGCAATTGGCAGACCAGCTCCAAGGGCACAAAATCGTTTTCAACAACACCACCGAAGTCATGACGGTGGATGGCCAACGCAAAGACAAGGGCACAGACCCGCGCAACCAGCGCGTGCGCGCGGTGCTGGTGCCCAAGCCCGCCGCCTCTGCCCCCATGCCGCCGCCACTGCGCAGCAGCCCGAGCCTCAAGGACAACAAGCCATGAGTGCAAGAAGCCAAGGCCAGGGCCTTGAAGCACGACACCTGAAAAAAGCCTATGGCAGCCGCAAAGTGGTGCACGACGTGTCGGTGCACGTGAACAAGGGCGAAGTGGTCGGGCTGCTCGGCCCCAATGGTGCGGGCAAAACCACCTCGTTTTACATGCTCGTGGGCTTGGTGCGGGCTGACGGCGGCCAGATCCTGATCGACGGGCAGGATGTGACCCATTCACCCATCCACAAGCGCTCGCGCATGGGCCTGTCCTACCTGCCGCAAGAAGCGTCGATCTTTCGCAAGCTGTCGGTGGCCAACAACGTGCGCGCCATCCTGGAGTTGCAACACGATGCGCAGGGCCTGCCCCTGGCTTCCAATGTGGTCGAAGACAAACTCACCGCCTTGCTGAACGACTTGAGGGTTGACCACCTGCGCGACTCTCCGGCCGTGGCCCTCTCGGGCGGCGAGCGCCGCCGCGTGGAAATTGCCCGCGCTTTGGCGACCGACCCGCGCTTCATCTTGCTCGACGAACCTTTTGCCGGCATCGACCCGATCGCTGTGATCGAGATCCAGCGCATCATCGCCTTCCTCAAGCAACGCAGCATCGGTGTGCTCATCACCGACCACAACGTGCGCGAAACGCTGGGCATTTGCGACCACGCCTACATCATCAGCGAAGGGCGTGTGCTGGCCGAAGGCACGCCCGACGACATCGTCCACAACGCCGATGTGCGCCGGGTGTATCTCGGTGAACACTTCCGAATGTGATGAAACCGTGAACGGCCCAACGCATTCCGACATGAAAGCCACGGCATGAAACCGAGTCTGTCGCTGCGCATGTCCCAGCACCTGGCGCTCACGCCCCAGTTGCAACAATCGATCCGCCTGCTGCAACTGTCCACACTGGAGTTGTCACAAGAAGTCGACCAGATGCTCGACGAGAACCCCTTCCTGGAGCGCGCCAACGAAGAAGCGCCGATGGAGGACTACGGGCTCTCTCAAGCCGATGCCAAAGTCAGCCTGGGCGACCGCGTCAGCGAAAGCGCCAGCGACAACCACAGTGACGACAACGCCGAACCCCACGAAGAAGCCCTGACCGATGTCGCTGAAAGCTGGGAAGGCGACGGCAGCGTCGAGATGCAGCCGGACGACAGCGAATGGGGCGGCGACGCTGGCTCGCGCCAAAACAACAGCAACGAGGAAGTGGCCGATGCGGTGGAGCTGGCACGCAGTGCAGGCTCCTTGACCGACCACCTGCACCGCCAAGCCTTGTCGCTGCGCCTTTCAGACATCGACCGGGCCGCCCTGCGTTTTTTGATCGAATCGGTCAACGACGACGGCTACCTCGAAGACAGCTTGGCTGAGCTGGCGGCGACACTGGCCCCGGCCGATGACCTGGAGCAGATCGACGAACTGGTGCACCGCTTCACGGTGGCCTTGAGCCTGCTGCAATCGCTCGAGCCCGTGGGCGTGGGCGCACGCAACCTCAACGAGTGTCTGCAACTGCAACTGCGCGCACAGCTGCGCGACCAACCCCACAACGCCCTGGCGCAAGCAGCCCTCAAAGTGTGCGGCCAGCCGCTCGAGTTGACCGCCAAGCGCGACTTCAAAAAATTGGCGCTGCTGTGCGGCGAAGACGAAACGCAAATCAAGGCCGCGCTGCAACACATTGCCCGGCTGGAGCCCAAACCGGGTCGCCCCTTTGTGCAGGCCGAGCGCAACATCATCATCCCCGACGTGATCGTCACCTCGGTCGGGCGCGGCCCCAACCCCAAGTTCCGGGTGCAGCTCAACCCCGATGTGATGCCCAAGCTGCGCGTGCACGACATCTATGCCAACGCCCTGCGCGGCGGCAAAGGCGACAACCACGCGGGGCTGCAGCAGCGCCTGCAAGAGGCCCGCTGGTTCATCAAAAACATCCAGCAGCGCTTTGACACCATCTTGCGCGTGTCCACCGCCATCGTGGAGCGGCAAAAGAACTTTTTGACGCACGGCGAGCTGGCCATGCGCCCGCTGGTGCTGCGCGAGATCGCCGACGAGCTGGGCATGCACGAGTCCACCATCAGCCGCGTGACCACGGCCAAGTACATGAACACGCCGCAAGGCACTTTCGAGCTCAAGTACTTCTTTGGCTCGGGCTTGGGCACGGACAGCGGCAACGCCGCGTCGAGCACCGCTGTGCGGGCGCTGATCAAGCAGTTCGTGGCCGCCGAAAACCTGGCCAAGCCCCTGTCCGACAACCAAATCTCCGAAATGCTCAAGGAGCAAGGCATCGACTGCGCACGCCGCACGGTGGCCAAATACCGCGAAGCCCTGCGCATCGCCCCGGCGAACCTGCGCAAAACCATTTGAGAAAACCCCGCTTGTGAATTCACTGCAACTGTTCATGCCCTGCGCCGCTGGCGTCGAGGGCTTTCTGGCCGACGAGGTCAACGCGATCACGGGCCTGACCGGCCACGACCTGATGACTGGCCGCGGCGGCGTGATGGCCAACGCCTCTTGGCGCGATGCGCTGCGCATCAACCTGCACAGCCGCCTGACCCAGCGCGTGCTGGTGCAACTGTCGGTCACCGACTACCGCAACGAAAACGACCTCTACCATGCGGCCAGCAACGTCGCCTGGGAAATCTGGTTCACCCCCAAGCAGACCTTCAAGATCGACATCACGTCGCAGCACAGCCCGCTGACCAGCCTGAACTTTGCCGCACTCAAGATCAAAGACGCGGTGGCCGACCGCTTTCGCAACAAGCGCGGCGAGCGCCCCAGCGTCGACACCACCTGGCCCGACGTGCGCATCTACGCCCACCTCACGCCCGAAACGCTCACGCTCTACATCGACACCTCGGGCGAGCCGCTGTTCAAGCGCGGCTGGCGCACCGACAAGGGCGACGCGCCCCTGAAGGAAACCCTGGCCGCCGCCATGATCGCGGCCAGCGGATGGGACGGCACGACACCGCTTTACGACCCCTGCTGTGGCAGCGGCACCATCCCGATCGAAGCAGCGCAAATCGCCTGCGGCATCGCGCCCGGCCTGCACCGCCGCTTTGGCTTTGAAAAACTGCTGCCCTTTCAGAACCACGTCTGGCAAGGCTTGCTCGAAGAAGCCCGCGCCAACGAACACGCCCCCACCGCGCCGATTTTTGGCAGCGATGTGGCCTTCCGCATGGTCGACTTTGCCGAGCGCAACGCCGAGCGCGCAGGCGTGTCGCACGCCATCGAGTTCCGTGGCGGCGACGCCCTGCAACGCATGCCGCCGAGCGAAACACCCGGCGTCATGCTGCTCAACCCCCCCTATGGAGAGCGCATTGCAGCCGCTGGCGTGGCCGGGCGCGGGCGTGACAACTTCCAGCCCGGGGCCTTGGCGGATGCACGTTCAAGTGCCCGTGCGGCAGACCAAAGCCACCACCGCGAAACAGCGCAGACGGACGATGGCGGTGACTTCTTTGCCCAACTGGCCAGCCACTGGAAGAAGAACTACAGCGGCTGGAGCGGCTGGATGCTCACACCCGACCTGAAACTGCCCGGCAAGATGCGCCTCAAAGAATCGCGCCGCGTGCCCATGTGGAACGGCCCCATCGAATGCCGCTTGTTCCGCTTTGACATGATCAAAGGCAGCCTCAAGCGGGGTGCCAACGAGACCCCAGCCGCATGAGCCAGGGCGACGCGGTCCTGCGCGTGCTGGACACCAACATCGTGCTCGACCTCTGGGTGTTTGACGAACCCAAGGCCTTGCCCCTGAAAAGCAGCCTCGAGACGGGCACAACCCGGTGGATCGCAACGGCGGCCATGCGCGAAGAGCTGGCCCGCGTGCTGGCCTACCCGCAAATCGCCAAACGGCTCACTGCCCGCACCCTGCCTGCAGACGTTGTGTTGGCTCACTTTGACCGCCACGCCCAACTGCACCCCGATGCGCCCAAAGCCCCCTACGCCTGCAAAGACGCCGACGACCAAAAGTTCATCGACCTGGCCGTGCAACACACCGCCGCTCTGCACAGCAAAGATGCGCAAGTGCTCTGCATGAGAAAGCGTCTGGAGCGCTGCGGTGTGGTTCTGAACCCAACCCCCCTGTAGGAGCCCCGCCCCCAGGGCGATGGTCATGGTCTGCAATAGCCTGATCGCGGCGAGGGCGCCGCTCCTACAATGGATCCCACGCAAAGAAAGCCTCCATGTCCACTCTCAACGAACTCGCTGCCGAAGACTTTGACACCCTCGACGACATCCTCGACGACCTGCGCTCGCGGCACGACGAAACCCCGCAGTGGGAATTTTGCGAAGGCTTTTTGGCTGCGCTGGCTTGCTGCCGCCGCGCCATCGACGCCGAGGAATGGCTGCCCGTGCTGGTGGGCACCGACGAAGGCGGCTCGTTTGCGGACGACGCGCAGCGCGATCAGTTCCTGAGCCTGTGGAACCGCCGCTTTGCCGAAGTGCGCTTGGCACTCGACACCGAGATCCAGGCGCTGGACGAAGACAAGGCCTACGCCCCCGAGATCATGGATGTGCGCGGCGCCATCGCCTCGCTGCCCGAAGAAGAACGCGCCGATGTGGCTGACGACGAAATCCCGGCCTTCGCGCAGGTTTGGGCCTTGGGCTTCATGTACGCGATCGAAAGCTGGTCTGAAGAATGGGAAGCCCCCAAGGACAAGGACGCGGCCAAATGGCACGACCTGTCGCTGCAGGCCATCGTGGCCGTCACCGAAGACGACACCGACGAGCCGACGCTCTCAGCCCTGTCTGACGACGGCCCGCCCAGCGTGAGCGAAAACCGCTTGAATACCTACGGCCAAGCGCTGTGGGCCGTGTACGACCTGCGCGAGATCTGGCGCAACATCGGCCCCCGCGTGCAGCAAGTCATCAAAGAAGCCACACCCGGTCGCAACGACGTTTGCTCTTGCGGCAGCGGAAAAAAATACAAGAAGTGCTGCGGCGCCTGACCGCTTGAGGGGCAGAATGCCCCGCGTTTTGCAGGCGCCCCGCCCTCGGGGCAAATGCCAATGGTCCACTTTTCGCGGCGAGGGCGCCGCTCCTACAAAGAATGCCAATGGTGCACTTTTCGCAGCAAGGGCGCCGCTCCCACAGAATTTGTGGGAGCCCCGCCCTCGGGGCGATGAGTGGTCTGCAAGAGTTTTCGCGACGGGGGCGTCGCTCCTACAAAATCAAACCATCCACTTTGCCAGCGCGTCGCTGGTTGCTTCGGGCAACTCTTCAGGGATGAAGTGCCCTGAAGCCATGAGCTGCCCCGCCACTTGTCCCGCGCATTGCGCCTGCCAGAGGTCGACCGGCTTGAACATGCGGTTGACGACGCCGCGCTCCCCCCACAACACCAAGGTGTCGCAAGTGATTTTGTCGCCGCGCTCGCGGCTTTCGCGGTCGTACTGCAAGTCGATGCCTGCGCTGGCGCGGTAGTCTTCGGCCGCGCTGTGGATGGCGGCTGACCAGCCCTTCGCGTTCAAGGCCGGATTGCACAAAGCGCGCTCGTACTCGGCCAAGGCTTCGGGCTCGATGAAGCCCAAGCCTTGGCTGCCCCAGCCGCCGAGCTTGGCGTGCAGATAGGCTTTGGGGTTGCCTGCGATCATGAACTCGGGCAGCGGCGCGGGCTGGGTCAGGTGGAACCAGTGGTAGTAAGCCTGTGCAAACGCAAAATAGGGCTCCGCCACAGGGCCAGAGACTTGAGGGGTTTTGCCCGGCAATGTCCCCCAGTGGCCGCTGTACATGTCGATCGTGGGCGCGATGTCGATGACGCACAGCTTCTTGACCCGCGATGCATGGTCCAGCGCCAAGCGGTGCGCCACGCGCCCGCCCCGGTCGTGGCCGCACAGGAAGAAGTCACCCACACCCAAGGCGTCGAGCAAGCCCACCACCTCTTGGGCCATGGCCCGCTTGCTGTAGTTCGCGTGCTCGGCATCGCCCACTTCGTGCGACGAATCGCCGTAGCCGCGCAGGTCGGGCATGACGATGCGGTACTGGACACTCAGCCGCTGCGCCACGCGGTGCCACATCACATGGGTTTGCGGAAAACCGTGCAGCAGCACAAGCACAGGCTTGGCCGCTGTCCAGTCCAGTGATTTTCGGAATGTGACCGGCAGACCCTGAACGCTCAGGGTCTGTTTTTCAAAACCATCGAACCAAGCCACGGCTCAGTCCACCTTGGCGCCAGAGGCCTTGACCACGGCGGCCCATTTCTTGTGCTCGGCTTCGATCATCGTCGCAAACTGCGCCGAGGTGTTGCCACTCGGAATGGCGCCCTGCAACTGAAGTTTTTCCTTGATGGCCGGCGAGTTCAATGCCTTGGCCACTTCCTGCTGGATCCGGTTGACGATGTCCATGGGGGTGCCCGCCGGGGCCAGCAAACCAAACCAGCTGCTGGCTTCAAAGCCCTTGAGGCCTGCGGCCTCCTCAATGGTGGGCAGCTCGGGCACGGCCGAGGAACGCTGTCCACTGGTCACGGCGAGCGCCTTGATCCTGCCCGCCTTGATGAGCTGCAATGCCGAGGGCAGGTTGTCAAACATCACATCCATATTGCCTGCGGCCAGGTCCAAGAGCGCCGGGCTGGAGCCTCGGTAAGGGATGTGGGCCATGAAGATGCCCGTCTGGCTCTTGAACAACTCGCCCGCCAAGTGAATCGATGTGCCATTGCCGCTGGACGCCATGTTCAGCTTGCCGGGGTTGGCACGGGCGTACTTGATGAAGTCGTTGACATTGTTGATCTTGTGGGCGGTCGCCAAATCGGCGTTGATCACCATCACATTGGGCACGCCAGCCACCAGAGTGACGGGCACAAAATCCTTGAAGGGGTCATAGGGCAGCTTGGCATACAGCGCCCGGTTGATGCCGTGCGTACCCACCGTGCCCATGAGCAGGGTGTAGCCGTCCCCTGCCGCCTTGGAGACGATTTCTGCACCCAGGTTGCCGCCCGCGCCGGCCTTGTTCTCGACCACGAACTGCTGGCCAAACGCCTTGGACAACTCGGGCGCCACAGCGCGGGCCAGGATGTCGGTGGTGCCACCGGGCGCAAAGGGCACGATGATCTTGACCGGCTTGCTGGGCCAGGCGCTCTGCGCCCAGGCCATGGATGAAGCCGCCAACATCGCTGCGGCGGCAAGCCCCGACACGATGTGACGACGGTAAGGAACAGAGTTCATGAGGGTCTCCAGACAATGCCCCCATGATGCCACCGCCCACGCCAAACGCTGTCACAGCGGGGGCACCAAGCCGCTGCTTTAAGGGTTTGTCAGGAGGCTTTGCAGCTGCGTCTTGAGCACTTTACCCAAAGCGCTTTTGGGCAAGCTGTCCATGAACACCACGCGTCGTGGCTGCTTGAAGCGCGCAATGCGTGACTGCAGGTGGGCCAGCACAGCCTCGGCGCTCAGGGCTTGCCCTGCGGCGTCGGGGCTGCGCACCAGCACCGCCACGGGCACTTCGCCCCAGCGCGCGTCGGCCACGCCGACCACCGCGTACTCGGCCACACCGGGCAAGGTGACGAGTTGGTTTTCGATTTCGGCCGGGTAGATGTTCTCACCGCCCGAGATGATCATGTCTTTGCTGCGGCCCACGATGGTGATGCAGCCGTCTTCGGCGCGTTGCCCCAGATCGCCAGAGTGGAACCAGCCGTCCTGCAAACCCATGTTGGACTCACCATCGGCACGCCAATAACCGCGCATCAGGTTGGCAGCGCGGATACAGACTTCGCCCGTTTCACCGGAGCCGACTTCTTGGCCGTCTGCGTCGATCAGTTTGACTTGTGCTTGCGGGTGCGGCCAGCCCGAAGCGCCTACGCGGGCCATGGCCTCGGGCAAGCGCAGCACGATGGACACGGGGCCGGTTTCGGTGGTGCCGTAGACCTGGCCCACGGGCACGCCGCGTGCATGCAGCACTTCGAGGTACGCCACAGGCACGGTGGACGAGCCGGTCATGATGCCGCGCAGACAAGCGAGTGAGGTGTGCACCCAGCGCGGGTGTTCAAACAGGACGCGCATGGTGGCGGGCACCAAGAGCGACAGCGTGGGGCCGCTCGTGTTCATTTCATCCAGCCAAGCCGATGGGTCAAAGCGCGGATGCAAGACCACCTCCACCCCCGCCAGCAGCGCGGGCAGGGTCTGGATGCACAGGCCACCCACATGGAACATGGGCAAGGTGGACAGCACCTTGTCGCCCAGCGCAAAGCCATGCGCCCAGTCACTGGCGCGGGCATTGGCCAGCAGCGCCGCTTGCGTGTGCACCGCGCCCTTGGGCACCCCCGTGGTGCCCGAGGTGTAGGCCAGCAGCAGCGGCAGCTCGCTGTGAACATCCCTGTGCATTTCGGGCAGTGGCAGGCCGCGTGGTGAAGCGGTGGCGATCAGGGTGTCGAGGTGGGTGTGCTGCAGGTCTGCGCCTTGCAGTGCCTGCGCCGTATCGGCATGGTGACTGTCGTGCACCAGCAGGCGCGGCTGCGCGTCACCCATGACCTGCTGCAGCTCGGGGACCGCCAAGCGAAAGTTCAGTGGTATAAACACCGCACCCAAACGGGCGCAGGCCACCAGCGTGACCAGCTGCAGCTCATGGTTGAAACCCAGCCAGGCCACGCGGTCTCCCGGCTGCACACCCCAAGTGGATTGCAGGTGCGCGGTGACGCGCTCCACGCGACGCCAGAACTTGGCGAAGTCATACGCCAAGGTGCTACCGGGTTGGCGCTCGTCACCGCGAAAGGTCATGGCCGGTTGCGTACCGTGCTCGTGCGCGAGCTGCGCAAAGCGCGCCGCGATCAGGCTGGTCTCAGAGGCCGACATCACTCGTCTTTTTCGCCGGGTTCGTACAGGGCTTCGCGGCCAATGCGGTCCATGCACAACTCGGCCGTCCAGGGCAGCATGAGCGAGCCGCAGCGAGCATCGCGGTACAGGCGCTCGAGCGGCAAGCTTTTGAGCATGGACTGACCACCACAGGTGCGGATGGCCAAACGGGCGATGTCTTGCGCGTTTTCCATGATGGTGTACTGCGCGGCATAGGCCCGCAAGCGGGTGGATTTGCTCGGGTCCACCTTGGCGTCTTCAATGGCGCGCAAAAACAGGTTGCGGGTTTGTTCGAGCTTGATGAACATCTCGGCCAAGGCGATCTGTTTGGTGGCGAACTGGCGGCGCTTGACGGGGCCCGTGCCCGCAATCTCGCCACGCAGATAGGCCACGGTGAAGTCGTACGCCGCTTGCGCGATGCCCATGTAGGTGGGCGAGAGCGTCATGAACATGTGCGGCCAGCGGCTGGCGGCCTGAAAGTACAGGCCCTGCGGCATGAGCGCCGCGTCGTCCGGCACGAACACGTCTTTGAAAATCAAATTGCGCGACACGGTGGCGCGCATGCCCAGCGGGTCCCAGTCGCCTTCGATGGTCAGGCCCGGCGTGGTGCGGGGGATGGCCAGGTACAAGGTGTCGCGGCGTGAGAGGTCGGCGCCCTCTTTCTTCTCGGTGCACAGCACGCCAAAGTAATCGGCCGCGTCTGACAGGGAGGCGAAGATTTTTTTGCCATTGATCTTCCAGCCGCCATCGACCTTGACGGCGAGGGTGCCGAAGGGCTGAGCGCCTGACGCTGCTGCACCACCTTCCGAGAAAGGCTGCGCGTAAATCGCGCCGTCTTTCACCACCCGCGCAAAGTGCGTGGCCTGGTGATGGCGGTGGGTGGCGCGTTGCTCGGGCGACATCTCCAGGTCTTCAGACAACAAGCCGCTCCAGAGCATGGTGCAAACGTGCATGTTGAAAGTCAGCGCCGTGGCGCCGCAGTAGCGGCCGATCTCGGCCGACACCATGGCGTAAGTGGCGTAATCGGCACCCTGGCCGCCATGCGCTTCGGGCACGCACAGCGCCAGCAGGCCCGCGTCGCGCATGTCCTCGTAGTTTGCAAACGGGAACTGCGCGTCGCGGTCGAGCTGCGCGGCACGGGGGGCGAATTTGTCGCGGCCCAGTTGCCGGGCCAGGGCCATCAGTTTTTGTTGCTTGTCGGTCAGGGGGTAATCGTCGCCACAAATCGGCATGACGGTGGGCTGGGTTTTATCTTGCACGTCGGTCATCAAAAGCTCCGCAAAAAGGGCAGCAGTGCATCGGCAAAGCGGTCGGGTTGCTCAAAGGTCAGCAAATGGCCCACGCCCGGCAGGCACAGGTATTGCGCATGAGGAATCTTTTCGGCCATGCGCTGCACCACGCTGGGCGCGGCGTTGCGGTCGTGTTCGGCCGCGATGCACAGTGTGGGCACAGTGATCGTGGGCAAGGCGCTGCGCTGCTCAAATTGCACCAGTGCGCTGAGCGCCGCCTTGTAGGCGGCTGGCGTGATCGAGCCCATGCAGGCTTTGGCCTGCGCCAAACCAGGGCCGTCAAAGCCCGGTGCCACCATGGTCGGCACCAAGGCATTGGCCACATCGCCCATGCTTTGGCCTGCTTCCAATGGGGCCAGACGCTGCGAGATGAATCCTTGTTGGAAATCGCCGCTGCCTTGGCCAAAGCCCGGACTGCTGGCGGCCAGCACCAAGCCTGCCACGCGCTCAGGGTGCTTCGCCCACATTTGCAAGGCCACCATGCCGCCCAGACTGTGGCCCACCAACACGGCCTGCTGCAAGCCCTGTGCATCCATCAGCGCGGCCAGCGCATCGGCCAAGCCGTCAAAAGTGCAAGGCTCGATCATTGGGCTGTCGCCGTAACCCGGCATGTCCCAGGCCACACTGGCGTGGCCCGCAGCGGCGCAAGCCTGCTGGATGGCCGCCCAGCCACTGGCACGGCCGCCAATGCCATGCAGAAACACGAGCGGTGTGCGTGTGGGAGCTGCGCCCTCGCCGCGATCAGTCGCCATCTTCGCGACGAGGGCGTCGCTCCCACAAATCACCTCAGGGTTCGTCCCGGCGAGGGCGTCGCTCCCACAAATCACCTCAGGGTTCATCCCGGCGAGGGCGTCGCTCCCACAAGTCATCTCAGGATGCTTCGCGACGGGGGCGTCGCTCCCACAGGCGGGCACAGCCACGCAAGACATCTGGGTGCTCATGCCAGCACCGCGCTCACGACTTGGCCCGCATCGACCACCACCGTGTCGTCGAGCCGGATGGTGCAGCCACGCATGGGCAAGTCAAAGTGGCCCAGTGTGTGGCGGCCTGCGACTTCGTTGGCCCCGGTTGAATACAAAAAGTTGCCCGCAAAAGCCCGCAGCTCGGTGCCGTTGCAATCGCGCTTGTCATAGAACGCCATCGCGTCCCAACGCGCCGCCGGGTTCAGGCCAAAGCCCACATGCGAGACCGCGTAGGCGGCGCGGTGGCCCTCAAAGTCTTCCCAGGCCTTGTAGTAGCCGCGCATCATGTCCACATCGACGCCCTGCCCCTCGATAGCGACCACACTGTCGTTCTCAATCGTCAGGCGGATCGTGTCGCGCAAATAGCTTTTGAAGGTCAGGTTCACATCGCCCGGGGCCATGACCAGCGTGCCATTGACACTGCCTGCGGCCGGGAATGCCAGCGCCAGCCCGGCAGGCCAGTGCGACACCATGCCCGGCTTGGGGCAAAAGCCCCACACACCGCCCACCACCGCTTGCTTGTCGCCATGTTTCAGGTTCACGATCAGGTCAGTGCCTGCGGCAGACGTGACGTGCATTTGTTGTGCGCCACGCAGTTTCTTCATGGCGGCACGCACCACACCTTCGAGCGCCGGATCGGGCACGGTGCGCTCCAAAATTTCAGGGTGCTCGTTGGACACCATGAGCAGACGCGGCATGTGCCCGTCCACGCCCTTCATGATGGTGGGCAACTCGGGCGCGTGCAGCAGGCCCTCGACGGTGCAGTCCACCACCATGTCGGCGCGGGCCAATGCAGCCACCACGGGGCCGAGCTGGCCAATGGCGTCGCTGGCCCCTGTCGAGCGCACGGGCGCAGGCGCTGTCAGTGCGGGCGTGGTCAACGTCACTTCGAACACGCGGGCACCCATGCCCTCCAGCGCCAAACGGGCAAGTTCCACGTTCACACGGCGCGACTGGGTTTCGGCCAAAATGGCCACCACTTCACCGGGCTGCACTTTGCACAAAGTGAAGGTACGGGTAAACGCCGAGAGCCACCTGTTTTCGATTCGTTCCACCAGCATGCTTGTCTCCTTGACGGACAGGTTCCGCGCAAGACGCGCTCGACCTCATGCCAAACAGTTTATATGAATATTCATGTAAATTCATCCATAATCACCCTATGCGCCCTAAACATCCACCGACCATTGAACCCCTGAGCCCTGACTTTGAGGCAACCCACTTTCGGCAGGCCCTGTCGCGCTTCGCCACGGGCGTCACGGTCATCACCACCTTCGCGCCCGATGCACAAAAAGGCGACACGGCCAGCAGCAGCTTTGTGGGCATCACCGCCAGTTCGTTCAACTCGGTGTCGCTCACGCCGCCACTGGTGCTGTGGAGCCTCGGGCACCGCGCCAGCAGCCTGCCGCTGTTCCATGCGGGCACACACTATGTGGTCAACGTGCTGGCGGTCGATCAGCTCGATCTGTGCCAACGCTTTTCATCCGGCCAAGGCGACCGCTTTGCCCAAACCGACTACAGCCTGGGGCAAGCGGGCTTGCCCATCTTGAAAGGCGCACTGGCCTGGTTCGAATGCCACAACCGCAGTCGCTACGATGAAGGCGACCACGTGATTTTTGTGGGCGAGGTTGAGCGCTGTGGCTTGTCTGACGGTGGGCAGCCTTTGGTGTACCAAAACAGCCAATTCAGCACCTTGCAAAAATTGCCATGAGCGCCCCACCCGGTTTTGTCGACGACTACTTGGCCTACCTGCTGGCGCGCGCGAGCCACCTGATTTCGAGTGAGTTTCATGCCGTGGTCGAAGCGAGCGGCCTGAGTCTCTTGGAATGGCGCGTCATGGCCAGCCTGTCAGGCAAAGACGCGCTGAGCGTGGGCGAGTTGGCCGACATCGTGCTGGCCAAGCAGCCCACCGTGACCAAGCTGGTGGGCCGCATGGCAGAGGCGGGTTGGGTCAAACGTGTTGACGCCCCGCACGACAAACGCCAGTCGCTGGTGAGTTTGACAGCCGCGGGCAAGCGCAAGGTTCAACCCCTGCTGCTCCAAGCCAAGGCGCATGAAGCGCAGGTGATGGACAAACTGGGTTTGGCACAAGCGCAACGGCTCAAAGTGGTTCTGGCCAAACTGATTGCATCCAAAAGCGTTGCCCAGGGGGTGCGTCAGGGATCATTCCCATCCAACGGGTGAAGGCGCCAACATGGTGCCTCTGCACTTGGCCGCACCGCAACGGCATGCATAGCGCGCCTTGAGGGCTTCGGTCATGGGCTCGTCGCTCACCAAGCCATAGTCAAACGTCAGTTCCTCGCCGCGAAAAACAGGTCTGCGGGTCTTGATGAAGATGCGGCCGTCCGCTTCATCGGGCTCGCAGTTGGGGCGACACGAATGGTTGATCCATTTGGAGTCGTTGCCACCGTACAGCGCATCGATGACACGGCCATCGTCCAGGTGAAAATAAAACGTGTGGTCGGGGTTGCTGGCGTCGTGCGGGTGGCGGGCTATTGCCTCGGCCATGCTGATGACCTCGCCCACGTATTCGATCAGCGTCTCGCCTGCGGCCATGTGGCGCATGGCAAAGACCCCCTGGCCGTGGACGCCAGAGGACTGCACAAAAAGGGCTTGGGGGTCGATTGAATGCGTCAAAATCCATCCCTTGAAAACCGTTGAATTTCAAGCCGTCACCTTGCCATCCGGGAATGCCTCGACAGCAAAGCCATCCCTTGGCCGAATGAATGTTGGCAGGTCGCGCCGACTCCTCGACTCGGTTCAAGCCAACTTCACAAGGCCCTGCTATTGTCATCGGCAGACCGCTCACAAAGGCCCCCATGTTTTCAAATAAATCCTTGCGCACTGCCCTGATGGTGCTCTTCGCGCTGTGCGGACAAATCAGCGGGGCACACGCCCAGGATCAGTCCGCCGTGACCGACCCCAAACCGCTGGTCTTGTTGATCGGCTTGGACGGGTTCAAACCCGCTTACCTGTCGGCTGAAACAACGCCCCACTTGCTGGCATTGGCCCAACAAGGTGTGCAAGCAAAAGGCTTGGTCTCGTCATTTCCTACATTGACCTTTCCCAATCATCTGACATTGGTGACTGGGCAAACGCCTGACCACCACGGCATCGTCAACAACAACATGCTCGACCCCGGTACGCCCCAGCGTTTCAGCCTGGGCTCTCGCGAAGCCGTTGAAAATCCTTTCTGGTGGCAGGCCGCCCGCCCGATCTGGGTGACCGCACAACAACAGGGCAAGGTGGCCTCTACCTTGTTCTGGCCCGGATCGGAAACCAGCATCCAAGGTGTGAGGCCCAGCGACTGGCTGCCTTACGAACACAGCATGACGCATGAAACGCGTCTGGCCACTTTGCTGTCATGGTTGTCCCGACCCCAAGCACAACGGCCTGACTTCGCCACGCTGTATTTGTCTGATGTCGATTCAGCCGGGCATGTGGCCGGCCCTGACAGCCAGGCCGTCAAAGAGGCCGCCGCCAAAGTCGACCGTACTCTGGGCCAACTGATGGCCCAATTGAATCAAAAGGGCTTGCTGGCGCAAACGACATGGGTGGTCGTGTCGGACCATGGCATGGCGCTGACGCCACCCAGTCAGGTCATTTCAGTTCAGTCTTTGCTGTCGGCCTTCCCGGCGGCACGTTGGGAGTGGCTTGGCGCCACCTCAGGTGTCCGGCTGAATGGCGAATCGCAAGAGGCCGTTTTGAAAGCACTGGCAACTGTTCAACATGTCTCCTGCTGGCCCAAGGGCAACATGCCCAAGCGCTTCAAGTTCGGCACCCACCCGCGCATTCCGGACATCGTGTGCTTGTCAGAAGCGGGCTACAGCGTTGCCGACAACCCCGCTCAAAAAGGCCCTTTGGGTCAACACGGCTACGACCCCGAGCACCCCGACATGCACGGCCTGTTGATTGTGTCGGGGCAAGGCATACCGCAACGTCAATTGGGCTTGGTGAGCAATCTGGAAATTCATGGCTTGCTCAGCAAGCTTTTGGGCATCGTTGCGCCTGCTGACGATGGCGAGGGCACTTTGGTCCCACAAATCTTCCATCCCTGACAAGCCATCTGTGCGGCCCACCTGGCGGCCCTCATGTCAGCCCTCATGGCAGCCCTCATGGCGACAGGCTTTGCCCCTCTGAGTCTGCTTTAATTTGCTGCAACTGCAATAAAACAGAAGGTGGTCGCTATGTCATGCGTCATGGGTTGGGATGAATGGGCCAAGCACGATGCCGTGGGGCTGGCCGAACGGGTCAAGCGCGGCGAACTGACCCCCACCGAGCTGGCCCGCCAAACAGCGGCGGCCATTGCCCAAGTCAACCCCACGCTCAGCGCCGTGGTTGAAGTGTTTGACGACTTGGTGAACAACCCCACTGGCGACGGCATGAACCCCGATGGGCCGTTTGCAGGCGTGCCCTACCTCATGAAAGACCTGGGCCCCACGCTGAAGGGCCGTTTGCAAGAGATGGGCTCGCTTTTGATGCGCGGCAACCGCCCTACAACTGACAGCTACCTGGCCGGGCGCATCAAACAAGCCGGGCTCAACGTGATCGGCCGCACCACCACGCCCGAGTTTGGCGTGTGCAGCTCGGCCGAAAACCCGTCCGTGTATGTGACGCGCAACCCTTGGAATCTGGAATACACCACCTGCGGCTCTTCGGCGGGCACCGCTGCGGCTTTGGCTGCGGGTGTGTTGCCCCTGTCGCACGCCACCGACGGCGGCGGCTCGATCCGCATCCCGGCGGGCTTCAACGGCAACATTGGCCTCAAAGCTTCACGTGGCGTGTTCTCGATCGCGCCTGGCGCTTCCGACATCACCGGCTTTGTGTCGACGCAGGGGTGTCAGAGCCGAACCGTGCGCGACACCGCCGCGTTTGTGGACCATTGCCGTGGCGGCGCACCGGGCGAGTTCATGCCATATTGGTCTGCGCCCGAGCCCTACAGCACACTCATCCAGCGCGACCCTGGCCGCCTGCGCATCGCACTCTCACACGAATGGGGCCACTACCGAGCCGTGCCGCACTTTGTGGCCGAACTCGAAAAGGCCGGGCGCTTTTTGGAGAGTCTGGGCCACCACGTCGAATGGGCGCTGCCCCAAGTGGACCTGGAAGCCGCGTTTGCCGCACAGACCACCTGCTACATCAGCAACTTTGCGCAGACCATCACCAACCTGATCAAGCCCCTGGGGCTGGAGCGCCCGCCTGCTGATTTGGTGGAGCCGATCAACATCAAGATCTGGGAAGAAGGCCTCAAAACCAGCTACGCCGAACGCGCCCTCATGCAAGCCGTGTTCAACACCACATCGCGCGGCTTTGGTGAATTCTTTGAGCAGTGGGACATCATCCTCACGCCCATCACCGCCCTGCCCACACCCAAGCTGGGCACCACCGAATACCTGACGATCAGCGACAACCCCTCGGTCTACGACTGGTTCGAAAACCTTTGGCGCAACTTTGCCTACACCCCGCTGTCCAACCTGTGCGGCATCCCCGGCATCTCGCTGCCTATGGCCACGCAAGACAACGGCCTGCCCCTGGGCATCCAGGCCCAGGCCGCCCAAGCCAACGACGGCTTGCTGCTGCAACTGGCGGCGCAAATTGAACGGGCGCTGGGGGGAAAGTGGAACGGTGGGCGACGGCCGGGGGTGCATGTGACGCAAGGGACTTAGAAAGCCTGAACCAAAGCGCTCATTGTTTTCAAACCGCCATATTTCCTACATCTGATGGTCATGAATGTGATCGAAGATTGATCAGACCCGTTGAGACAAAAGACCTGCTGCTCTTCAAGCATTGTGCAGGAATGCACTGGGTCTGTTCAACATCTCTGACTTCATGACACATCCATTTGAGGAAATTTCCATGGCCCTTATCAAATCACGCCGCCGCTTTTTGACCAACACGGCAGGCTCTGCCGGCGCGTTGGCATTGGCCGCTTGCGGGTCGTCTTCTGTGACACCTGCACAGTTTCTGTATGGTGTTGCCAGTGGCGACCCGCTGTCAGACCGCGTGATTTTGTGGACCCACGCCAAAGTCAAAGACCAAAACAACGATGTGGTTTTGAATTGGCAAGTGGCCAAGGAAGCCACCTTCACCAACATCGTCAGCGCTGGCACCGTCAAAGCCACCGCCAGCACCGGGTTCACAGCCAAAGTCGACGCCACCGGACTGACGGCAGGCACGACTTACTTCTACCGATTCACCGACAACTCGGGCACGAACTCGGTGGTCGGCACCACACGCACGCTGCCCGCATCGACCGCCACAGCGGTGAAGTTTGCTGTGTTCTCCTGCACGCTGTACTCCGAAGGCTTCTTCAACAGCTACGACGCCGCCACAACCTCGGGCGCTGAATATGCACTGCACTTGGGCGACTACATCTATGAGTACGGCGCGGATCCCAGCAAATTTGGCAACACCGATGCCGTCAAACTGGGCCGGGTGACCAGCCCTGCCAATGACATCGTGTCTCTGGACGACTACCGCACACGGTATGCCAAGTACCGCTCGGATGCGTCGCTGCAAGCACTGCACGCCAAAATGCCTTGGATCACCATTTGGGATGACCATGAGTTCGCGAACAACGCCTACATGGACGGCGCAGAAAACCACAACCCCGCCACCCAAGGCGCATGGATAGACCGCAAAAACACAGCGGCACGTGTGTACCACGAGTGGATGCCCATCCGCACCCCCGACGCAAACAACCTGTTCAAGATTTACCGCAACTTTGACTTCGGCACCCTGTTCAGCCTGCACATGCTGGACACCCGCATTGAAGGCCGCACCAAACAGAAATACGGTTATTACGGCGACCCTCAGGATGCCCGCGTTCAGCCCTACACATACGCCGATTACTTTGCAGGTCTGACGCCTGTCAACGGCGTGTATCCCGATGCCGCTAACAAGATGATGAGCGATGCGCAGCTGAGTTGGTTGACCAGCAACATCAAAAATTCCACGGCCACCTGGCAGATCGTGGGCAACCAGGACATCATGGCCAAAATGTGGTTCCCCTTGAGCGTGGTCCAGGCACAAACGGTGAGCGGCGCTGCATTTGGCGCTGCTTTGAATGACTACCTCACCGCCAAAGCCACCAAGGCCATCGCACCTGCGGCATTGACCCCCACCCAACAAGGCATTTTGGGCGCACCCCGGCTGCCTTACAACCTGGACTCTTGGGACGGCTACCCCATTCAGCGCGAAACCCTGCTGCAAACCGTCAAGGCCACGGGCAAGAAATTGGTTGTGTTGTCAGGCGACTCGCACAACGCTTGGTGCAACGACCTCAAATCGCTGGATGGCAGCAGCACGATCGGCGTTGAATTCGCCACAACTTCGGTGACGGCACCCGGCTTTGAAAGCGTGGGACTGGGCAGCTTGGGTCCTTATGTGGACGGCAGCGGCAACCCCGCTTCGCAAGGCGCATTCGGAACAGGCTTGGGCTTGATCGACGATGTGAATTTTGCCGACTTGAACCGCCGCGGTTACTTGTTGATGACGGTGACCAATGCCGACATCAAAGGCGAATTCGTCTTCATGGACACCGTCAAATCCAGCACCTACAAAGCCAGCGTCGGCAAATCGGTCACGGTGGCGGCTGCCACTTTGAAGCGCACTTTTTCTTGAGTTCTTTCCAACCACTTCATTTTTTTAACCATCATGAAAAAAAATGCCTTTTCCAATTTCAAACCCCATGCACTGAATTTCGCCATCCGTGCATTGATGCAAGGCGGTGTGATCACCGCGGGTTTAGTCGGTGTTTCGGCCATGGCCCAAACGACCAACACAACAACCGCAAGTGCAGCAACAAGCGAAGCAAACTCTGGCGATACCGTGATCGTGACCGGTCGTGCAGGTTCTGGCTTGCGCACGAAAATCAATACCAGCTACTCCATCACCACAATCGATGAAGAGTCGCTGCGCATGCAGGCACCTACCTCGGTGACTGAAGCCATGAAGTCTGTACCCGGTTTCTGGGTTGAAGCTTCAGGGGGTGAAGCTTCAGGCAACATCCGCGCACGTGGAATTCCAGTTGATGGATTTGGCTCTGTGACACTTCTGGAAGACGGCATTCCTGTCCAGCACGACCCGGCTCTGGGTTACCTCAACGGCGACCAAGCCTTCCGCTTGGACGAAACCATTGACCGCATTGATGTGGTTCGCGGTGGTCCCTCTTCCATCCTTTACAGCAACGCGCCCGCTGGTGCGATCAACTTTCGCAGCCGTGAAATTGGCGACAAAGCTGCAGGGTCGATCAAGCAAACATTGGGGGACTATGGCCTGACCCGCACAGACTTTTGGGTTTCCTCGCCGCTGAGCAATGGCTGGGGTGCAAGCTTAGGCGGTTTTTACCGGGCTGACCACGGCGTCCGCAATCCTGGTTTTTCTCCAGAACACGGCGGACAACTGCGACTTCGCCTGACCAAAGAAATTGAAAACGGTCGAATCACCATTGACGCCAAGAAGCTCGATGACACCGTGCCTTTGTATTTGGGTATCCCAATGCGCACTTACGCCGATGGCTCTATCAAGGCCATCCCAGGTTTCGATGGCAACTACGGCACAGTGGCTGGCCCTCAAACCCAAATATCGAACATGAAAATGGCCAACGGCGCCAACTACAAATTTGACAATGCAGAAGGCACGCATGTCAATCGCAACCAGTTCAACGTCAAATTTGATAAAGCGCTGGACAACGGCTGGCGCATCAACGACTCCTTCCGCTACTCGAGCACCGATACCACCCGCAATGGCGTGTTCCCCAACGGGCTGTACAGCACATCCACCTTCCTCGCGGGCAATGCTTCTAATCTGAACCGATTGCCAGGGGCTACCTCACTGGGTCTCGAGATGGCCAACCAGCCGGGCACAAAATACGTTGACCCCAATGGCCTGATGATTGTTGGCGGACTGCGCGGCTTGACATTGCCAGTGACCGAAACAGTCAACGATCTGCGCATCAATCGCCAATTTGATCTTGGCGGTCAAAAACACGACGTCACCGCAGGCTTCTATTTGGCTAATTTCGAGCAGAAATTTAACCGGTATTCTTCGACCGTACTTTTGGGTGCACAAAGCCAAGCGCCTGTGCTTGACCTGGTCGGTTATGACGCGACTGGCAAAAAAATCGGCGCCCTCACAGACAAGGGCATTTACCGTTACGGCTACGAGTGGGCCAACGCCAGCGGCAAATCAGCGACCCAAGCGTATTACCTGCTGGACGAATGGCAAGTCGACGATAAGTTGCGCCTCGATGGTGGTTTGCGCTACGAGAAAGTCAATGTCAAGGGAACAACCGAGCGGACCCAATCGGTCGACATGGGCAGCTATGCGACCTCCAACATGCTGATCGGCACGGGCATTTTTGACGCATACGACAAGACTTTTGACAAAACCGCCTACACACTGGGCGCGAATTATCAACTGGAAAAAAACTCCGGTGTTTTTGGACGTTGGACGCAGGCATTCCGTTTGCCTAACCTGAGCTCTTTCATCACCAGCCCAACGGCGACACCCATCACCCAAACCATGGATTTGGGTGAAGTGGGCTACAAGTACCGCGGCTTGAATTTCGATTTGTATTCCACCTTGTTCTACACCAAATACAACAATGTGGCCTACACCAACTACGTGTTCACTTTGAACAATTCAAGCTCTACGGCTCAAACGGGTTACGCCAACACCAAGACATTGGGCTTGGAACTCGAAGGCAAAGCCTATTTGAGCAATTGGGCAGATTTGGGTTTCACTGCGACCTTGCAGGACCCCAAGTACGACAACCTCACTTACACAGACAAAGTCAGCAACCAGCCTGTTGTGCGTGATTACAAAGGCAATCAGCTCATTCGAGTTCCCAAAACAAGCTACCGATTGGTGCCAGGCGTGAACCTGATGGAAGGCAAATTGCGTTTGCAAGTGGCCTACGAATTTGAAGGAGCACGCTTTGTGGATGCTGCCAACACGGTGCGCTTGCCAGGCTATTCGGTGTTCAACTTCTCTGGCCGCTACCAGTTCAACAAGCAAACATCGGTGTTTGCCTATGTTGATAACTTGACCAACTCGCAAGGTTTGACTGAGGGCAACCCTCGCGCAGGCGAACTGCAAAGCGCAGACGCACTGGCCAACACTTTCATAGCCCGTCCTTTGCTTGGACGCACTGTTCGTGTGGCACTGAAATACGATTTTTGAGTCTAGAAATCATTCAGATCCATACAGACAATAATTGAGAAAATTGAACAGGGGCTTGTCTTTGGACAAGCCCCATTTTTATTGAAGGAACTTATGACCCGCATACTCTTGATTGCCGTGATGCTTTGGACATTACCGGTCAGGGCCAGCCAGCCTGATCTGGTTTTGAAGGGCCATTTGACAAATTCAAACCATCAAACATACATCCAAGTGCCTTTTGATGTGCCTCAGCAAACTCAGCGGATCACAGTCAAATTTGACTACAGCGGAAAGCAAGAACGAAGCGTGATCGATTTGGGGTTGACAGGACCTGATGGTCGTTTGTTGGGTTGGAGCGGGGGCAACAAAAGCGAGTTCACCATCAGCGCCGTCGACGCCACCCCGTCCTATATCCCCACCCCCATCCACGCGGGACGCTGGCATTTGTTGTTAGGCATACCCAATTTGAGGAAAATGTCTTCGTCTGATTACGAAGCACACATATTCTTTTCGAAAACATTGGGGGCCAGCGATGAACCCGATGTGATTTCAAAACCACTGAAAGCCCAAGCAGGTTGGTACAGGGGTGATTTTCATGCCCACACAGCGCACAGTGACGGAAGCTGTAACCGATGGAACAGCTCTGAAAAAGTACCGTGCCCTGTTTTTGTGACAGCTCTGGCAGCTGCAAAGCGCGGACTGGACTTCATGGCCATCACCGATCACAACACGCTGTCTCATGCACATTCTGTTCGAGAGCTTCAACCCTATTTCAATCCTATGCTGCTGCTTGTTGGGCGAGAAATCACGACATTTTTTGGGCACGCCAATGTGTTCGGCACATTGGCCGATATCAATTTTCAGGTTGTCAGTCAGGAAAGCGATTCAAACAGACTGCTGCAAGATGTGGCAGCTCAAAAAGGTTTGATCTCAATTAATCACCCTGTTCGTCCCAGTGGTGAGCTTTGCATGGGCTGTGGCTGGAACAATCAAACCGATTGGAAGAAAGTACAGGCGATTGAGGTCGTCAATGGCGCGGATGTGGATACGATTTTTTCCGGCGTGCCCTTTTGGCACTCACAACTCAATGCAGGCCATTACATCACCGGAATTTCCGGGAGTGACAATCATCAGCCAGATCAAGAAAAACCAAATTACACAGGCAGAGTGGGACAACCCAGCACAGTGGTTTTTGCCTCTGAGTTATCACAAAACGCCATCATCAATGCCGTTCGCCAAGGTCATGCATTCATCGACATCACAGGTTCCAATGACAAATTACTGGAGATAACAGCACAGTCAAGTGGGGGCGAAAAAGCCATGATGGGCGACCGCCTTCAGGCTGCAAAAGGAACAAACATCCAACTAAGGATCCAAGTCAAAAATGCGGCAGGTAGCAATGTGCAATTGTGGAAGGATGGCAAGAAATGGAGTCTTGATTTAGACAATCACATCACCCGCAATGATCAGACGATTGAAACGTCATGGTCCTTCGATGGAGATGCACATTGGTTGCGGGCCGATGTGCAGGATCAGTCAGGCAAAACCATCATGATTGGCAATCCCATTTACCTGCACTCAAAGTGATTTGTCCACTTGAATTCAGATACCTTGATCAACTACTGAACATTGACGACCATGGCCCATGAGGTCATGGCCGTCAACATTGATTGGGCCCGGGGATGACTTAGCTGGTTGAACGGCGGCGATCCCTTGGTCGGCGACTGATTTGCGAACCTCAGGGTGGAAAGTGGAAAGTGGAAAGTGGGCGCAGGCCAGGGGTGCATGTGGCTCAAGCTACATAAAAAGGTCACCGGCCATTGGCCCGTAGGAACTGAAGAGCCAGACCGATCTGTGGCGATTCAGGACTCAGCCCAGCAAGGGCCGCAGTTCCACTTTGCGATTGCAGGCTTTCGAAGCTTCAAATGCCAGCAGGCTGGCCATCTCAGAGGTTTCAGCCTCGATGAGCCAAAAGCCGCTGTAATTTTCTTGGGCATCCAACAAGGGTTTGCCCGTCGAAAGATGGGCGTCCTGTCGGTTATCAATGACATTGCCGTGGGCAGGCGATGAGAGCCCACCTGCAAAAATCCACTGCCCGCCGTTCCTCAATCCATCGTTGAAGCGATCAATGGCCTGCATCTCTTTGGCAGTGGCCGACCCTGTGGAGTCGTCAATGACAAAAAGCATGAATCGTTTTTTCATGGGTGCGCCTTCCATACCTGCATGAGCCGAACGAACTTAATTGTTCGACAGTCACCGACTTGGCCAGATTCATCGCCTTGCCCGCATCCCCTCACGCACAAGTTGCGTGGCAGTTGCGCAAATGCAGTAACACCATGTGCAAGATAAGTGTGCGAAGGCGCCGATCTCAAAGAATTTTGATGTAGTTGAACGCGTCAGGATCTTCCCGCTGGGTTTCCTGCCTGATCCCTGGATCGATCGGCGACTGCATCTTGACGCGCTTCTTGCAGCGCCATCCGTTGCCCGCGAACGAACAATCTACACCGATCAGGCGCCGCGAATCGAAAAACTCACCCGGGTACTTGGGCAGGTGGATCACCCAGTGTGCGGAGTTCTTGTCCCTGTTGCGGTGGCAAACGAGCGTGGCCATGGACCAGCCGCCCTGCATATTGCCTCCCTCAGATATATATGCTCGGCCGTCTGCGCAGGGGATGGAGCCGATGTTTCCCGTTCGCCGAAAGGCCTCTTTCTCCATCTCGGATGGAATCGCGTTCGCCAGATCCAAAGACCAGACCTCGTTGAACCTTGCGGTGCTGTTCTCAACAGCCGAGAGTGCCGAGCTGGTTGCGAAGCAACCGATCATGATGACTGTCAGAATTTGTGGAATTTTCATGGGCAGTTTTGGTTAGCTGTACTTGGTTTGCCTATTCTGCCAATTTTTATGAAACAAGCAGCCTTGTTCGTTGAGCGGCGCAACTCAAGCTTCAATGCAAAATGAAACAAGTCTTGACCACGACCAATCTGGTCAGATCGTCAAAATGGCTCACTGGCTGAACTACTCCACGGTCACCGACTTGGCCAAATTCCTAGGTTTGTCCACATCGGTCCCCCGCGAACAAGCCGTGTGATACGCCAGCAGCTGCAGCGGCACCACATGCAATATGGGCGAGAGCACACCATAGTGCTCGGGCATGCGAATCACGTTCACGCCTTCGCTGCTTTCTATTTTTGTGTCGCCATCGGCCAGCACATACAACACGCCGCCACGGGCGCGCACTTCTTGCATGTTGCTTTTGAGCTTTTCGAGCAGTTGGTCGTTAGGGGCCACGGTGACCACGGGCATGGCGCTGGTCACCAGCGCCAGCGGGCCGTGTTTCAGCTCGCCAGCGGCATAAGCTTCGGCGTGGATGTAGGTGATCTCTTTGAGCTTGAGCGCGCCTTCCAGAGCAATCGGGTAGTGCGTGCCCCGGCCCAGGAACAGCGCGTTTTCTTTGCAGGCGAATTCTTGTGCCCAAGCGATGATTTGCGGCTCCAGCGCCAGCACGGCTTGCAGCGCGGCGGGCAGGTGGCGCATGGCTTTGATGTGCGCGGCTTCTTCTTCGTCGCTGAGGCGCCCTTTGGTCTGCGCCAGCGCCAAGGTCAGCAAGAACAAGCCTGCCAGTTGCGTGGTGAAAGCTTTGGTGGACGCCACGCCGATCTCGACCCCGGCGCGGGTGACATAGGCGTGTTTGCACTCGCGCACCATGGCGCTGGTGGACACGTTGCAAATGGTGAGCGTGTGCGTCATGCCCAGGCTTTGCGCGTGGCGCAGCGCGGCCAGGGTGTCGGCGGTCTCGCCGCTTTGAGTGATGGTGACGATCAGCGTGTTGGGGTTGGGCACCGATTCGCGGTAGCGGTATTCACTGGCGATCTCGACCTGGCAGGGCACTTTGGCAATCGCTTCGATCCAGTACTTGGCCACACAACCGCTGTAGTAGCTGGTGCCGCAGGCCAGGATCAGCACGTTGTCAATCGCCTTGAAAGTGCTGTAAGCGCCGTCGCCAAACAGCTCTGGCGTGATGCCTTCGACACCTTCCAGCGTGTCAGCAATCGCACGTGGCTGCTCGAAGATTTCTTTTTGCATGTAGTGGCGGTACGGCCCCAGCTCGGCCGCACCGCTGTGGGCGTGCACGGTTTTTACAGCCCGGGTCACGGCCTTGTGGTCGCGGTCCACCACCCAGTATTTGCCCAGCTGGATGTCCACCAC
>CAIJQQ010000055.1 GCA_903822825.1 uncultured Burkholderiales bacterium
TGCCCGGCAACATCGAAGCCATTCGCCCCATGAAAGACGGCGTGATCGCTGACTTCACCGTCACCGAGCAGATGCTCAAGCAGTTCATCCGCATGGTGCACCCCCGCAGCACCTTCCGCCCCAGCCCCCGCATCATCATTTGCGTGCCTTGCGGCTCCACACAGGTCGAGCGCCGTGCCATTCGTGAGTCGGCTTTGGGTGCAGGCGCATCCGAGGTGTACCTGATTGAAGAGCCCATGGCCGCAGCCATCGGCGCGGGTCTGCCCGTGTCGGAAGCCTCCGGCTCGATGGTGGTGGACATCGGCGGCGGCACCACCGAAGTGGGTGTGATCTCGTTGGGCGGCATGGTCTACAAAGGCAGCGTGCGCGTGGGTGGCGACAAGTTCGACGAAGCCATCATCAGCTACATCCGCCGCAACTACGGGATGCTGATAGGTGAGCCCACGGCCGAAGCCATCAAGAAAAACATCGGCTCGGCCTTCCCAGGCAGCGAAGTCAAGGAAATGGAAGTCAAGGGCCGCAACCTGTCCGAAGGCGTGCCACGCAGCTTCACCATCAGCTCCAACGAAATCCTCGAAGCCCTGACCGATCCGCTCAACCAGATCGTCTCGGCCGTCAAAACCGCGCTGGAACACACGCCCCCAGAATTGGGCGCCGACATTGCCGAGCGCGGCATGATGCTCACCGGTGGCGGCGCCTTGCTGCGCGATTTGGACCGTTTGCTGTCCGAAGAGACCGGTCTGCCCGTGCTCGTGGCCGAAGACCCGCTGACCTGCGTGGCACGGGGTTGCGGCATGGCGCTCGATCGCATGGACCAGCTGGGCAGCATCTTCACCACCGAATAAACCTGTCCCTCAGGGTGGCTTCAATTTGGCCATCCTTTTTGCCCTTCACAGACTTCAGCAACCGGCGCACGCTTCATGGCTTTGGACACCCTGGACCGCAGTCCGCCCCCCATCTTCAGACGCGGCTTGTCCAACTTGTCCAAGTTGGTGTTGCTCGGTTTGTTGGCCATTTTGTTGATGTCAATCGACAAGCGACTGAACATCGCACAACCCATCCGCTCCACGGTCAGCGTGCTGCTGACCCCGCTGGAGTGGTTGTCGCTGCAGCCAGGCCGCGCGGCCACCGTCATGGGCGCGTATTTCAGCCGCGTGGATGAAGCCCGTGATGCCGCGCTGCTTTACCAGACCCGCACCATCGGCCAAGCCCAGCGCCTGCAACAGGTCGAGCAACTGATGGAAGAAAACACCCACCTGCGCCAACTGATGGATTTGCGCAGCCATGTGCCCAGCCCCTCCAAAGCCGTCGAAGTGCTGTACGAAACCGCTGACCCCTACACACAGCACATCGTCATCGACAAGGGCCAACTCTCGGGCATTGCCAGCGGCTCGGCTGTCATGGACGTTGCCGGCGTCGTGGGCCAGGTCACCCGGGTGTACCCGTTCGTGAGCGAAGTCACTGTTCTGACCGACCGCGACCAAAGCATTCCGGTCATGAATGCCCGCACTGGCCAGCGCTACGTGGCCTTTGGCGATCCGATCACCTTGGGAGGCTCTCTGGAGCTGCGTTTTGTGCCGGCCAGTGCCGATGTGCAGCAAGGCGATTTGCTCACCACCAGCGGCATTGACGGCATTTACCCGGCAGGGCTGCATGTGGCCCGCGTACAGCGGATTGACCGCCGCATCGACACCGCATTCGCCAAGGTGTACGCCACGCCCATGGCCAGCGCTCGCGGCAGGCACCTGCTGATCCTTCCCCTGGCCAAAGACGTGCCCGCCAAACCGCAGGCAGAAGAAGCCGCTCCCCGCAAAAAAGCGCCCAAGCCCCAAGCCAGTGCCCCGCAAGCGGCCGCATCCGATTCCAAATCAGGAGCTAAGCCATGATCATGCCCGCTGGCAAGCCGCTGCTGCTGCCCGCCAACCCCAAGTTCATCGCCGCCACCCTGGTGCTGGCACTGTTCACCAACATGCTGCTGGGCCTCACGGGGCAAGCCTGGCTGCCCGATGTGTTGGCGGTGGTTCTGGTGTTCTGGACCGTTTACCAACCGCGCCGAGTGGGCATGGTCACGGCCTTCTTGCTGGGCCTGGCCCTCGACGTGCACGAGTCGGCACTGTTGGGGCAAAACGCCCTGTCGTATGTGTGCATGAGCTACATGGCCCTATTCAGCCATAGGCGAATCCAGTGGTTTCCACTGCGCGAACAGACCTTGCAGGTGCTGCCTTTATTTGTGGCGGCAGCAACGCTGGAATGGGTCACCCGCCTGATCGTTCAGGATGCATGGCCGCACTGGAGCCAGATGTTTGCGCCCTTGATGCAAACGGCGCTGTGGCCTTTGCTGGGCGCCGCTCTGCTGGCGCCACAACGCCGTCCGTTTGAGCGCGACAACATCCGTCCGCTCTGAGCATGTCACTGCACCTGCCCTCACTCGCTGAATTGCGCGACACCCAGGCTGAAATCCGCCGCTTTCAGTCGCGGGTGCTGGCCATTCAATTGGTGGTGTTGCTGTGTTTTGTGCTGCTGTTCAGCCGCTTGTTCTACCTTCAGGTCGTCCGCCACGACGACTTGCTCGAGCAAGCCGAGGACAACCGAACCGCCATCTTGCCCACAGTGCCGCCTCGCGGCACCATCATGGACCGCAACGGCGTGGTGTTGGCCAGCAACTACTCGGCCTACACGCTGGAGATCACGCCCGCCAAAGTGCCAGACCTCGAAGCCACGATCGATGAGCTCGCGCAGTTGGTGGACATCCAGCCCAGAGACCGCAAACGCTTCAAGCGCTTGCGCGAAGAGTCCAAGAGCTTTGACTCGCTGCCCATCCGCACCCGCCTGAGTGACGATGAAGTGGCCCGATTTTCTGCTCAGCGTTACCGCTTTGCGGGTGTGGACATCAAAGCGCGTCTGTTTCGTCAGTACCCTTATGGCGAATTGGCGAGCCATGTGATCGGCTACATCGGCCGCATCAACACCAAAGACAAAGAACGCATCGAAGACGATGACGAAGACGGCAATTACCTGGGCACCGAGTACATCGGAAAGCTCGGCGTTGAGCAAAAGTACGAACGAGAACTTCACGGCACCACGGGTGTGCAGGAAGTAGAGACCTCTGCAGGTGGCAGGGCCATTCGGCGCTTGTCGAGCCGCCCAGCCATCCCGGGTCAGAACGTTGTGCTGTCCATCGACATCCAGCTGCAAAAACTGATCGAGGACCTGTACGGACCCCGCCGAGGTGCCCTGGTGGCCCTGGACCCCAAAACGGGCGAAGTGCTGGCCTTTGTGAGCAAGCCCACCTTTGACCCCAACTTGTTTGTTGAAGGCATCGACGTTGAAAACTGGCAAGCCCTGAGCGAGTCGATTGAAAAGCCACTGCTCAACCGTGCGCTGCGCGGCACCTACCCACCAGGCTCGACCTACAAACCGTTCATGGCTTTGGGTGCATTGACCACCGGCAAGCGCAGCGCCAGCACCGTCATCAACGACAACGGCTCTTGGACCTATGGCGGCCACACTTTCCGCAGTCACGGTGATGGCGGCCTGGGGCCCGTGGACATGGTGCGGTCCATCGTGCTCTCGAGCAACGTCTACTACTACTCGCTCGCCAATGAAATGGGCGTGGACACCATCCACGACTTCATGAAGCCCCTGGGCTTTGGCCAGGTCACCGGCATCGACTTGCCTGGGGAAGTGCGCGGCGTACTGCCCAGCACCGAGTGGAAGCGCAACACCTACAAGCGGCCTGAGCAAAAAAAATGGTTTGGTGGCGAAACCATCTCCCTGGGCATTGGCCAGGGCTACAACGCCTTCACCATGCTGCAGCTTGCGACGGCCACCACCATTTTGGCCAACGGCGGCAACAAATTCACCCCGCGCGTGGTGCAGGCCACACAAGACGCGCTGACCCACCAGCAGCAGCCTGTGGCCACCACACCCATCGCGTCGCTCGGCTACAAACCTGAGCACCTGGAAGTGGTTCGCAATGGCCTGATCGGCGTGGCCACCTCGGGCACCTCGGCCCAGGTGTTTGCGGGTGCGGCTTACCAAAGTGCGGGCAAGACGGGCACTGCGCAGGCGGTGACCATTGGTCAAAAAGACAAATACAACGCGTCCAAGATGTCAGAGCATCAGAGGGACCACGCGCTCTACATGGCCTTCGCCCCGGCCAATGACCCGCAAATTGCCCTGGCCGTGATCGTCGAAAACGCGGGCTTCGGCGCAGCGCACGCTGCCCCGATTGCCCGGCGCGTGTTCGATTATTGGCTGCTTGGCCAGTACCCCAGCGAAGAAGACATTGCTGCCACCCAGCTGGGCCAAACCGGCCGCCCCATCGGCCTGCAACGGTCCAAAAAAGACGTGCCGCTGGTGACGGTCAGCCGGGCACGCAACTGAGCCCATCACCTACTTTTAATTTGACAATTTTCCGGATTGGGTTTTAAATTTATCGAATTTAAAATTGTTTTGAAAGGTCAATCCATGCGTTTCACACACAAACTCTTGCTGCTGTCTACCTTGGTCATCAGCATGAATGCCCAAGCGGGTTATGAATTGGTTTGCAAGGGGCGCCAAGCGCGCAGCAACCACAAACCCGTCGCCGTCGATTGCGCCAACCGCAAAGACTTCATCGAAAAACTGGGCATGGGCTGGCGCATGTTGCGCAAAGAATCCATCGGCGGAAGCATGGAGAAAATGTGTTGGGAGGCATACAGCCAAGCCAAAGACATGCACCCGTCCATTTCCTTTGACAATATTTCTGACAGTTTTCTCGTCCGTTGCAACATGGGCCTGGCCTATGCTCAGTGACGACTTCAAACAATTCGTTTGACCCACAAAATCGCCACCTCAAGGGTGGCGAACTTGTGTTTGGTGCGGCTGGCGGGGATCGAACCCACGACCCTTGGCTTCGGAGGCCAATACTCTATCCACTGAGCTACAGCCGCATCGTGTGCTGCGCTGCAATTATCTCACGCATTGTCAATTCAACTGAAGTTGAGCAAGGATCATGAAGGTCGGGCAGCTATAATGCGCGGTTGATTCCGGTCGAAATTCGGTTCCCGGTGAACCTGTCCAACAAGAGGATGTCATGAGCGACAACAGCCACGATCACGCACACGAAGCCCACACAGGCCCTGTCAAAACTGCCAAGCAGCTCGTCTGGACCAGCATTGCCTCTTTCGTGTTGCCCGTCTTCATCATCATTGGCTTGGTCAATTACGTGACATCGGCCAACAAAGAAGCCCCAGGCAATTCAGACAGCGAAAAGTCATTGGCCATGCGCATTCAAAAGGTAGGTACCGTTGAAGTGCGTGATGCCAATCGCCCATTGAAGTCTGGCGAAGAGGTTTACAACGCCCAATGCGCTGCTTGCCATGCCGTGGGCGCTGCTGGCGCTCCCAAATTTGGCGATGCTGGTGCTTGGGGCCCCCGCATCAAACAAGGTCTGGCTGGCCTGACCAACTCCGCCCTCAAAGGCAAAGGTGCCATGGGCGCTCAAGGTGGTGGCGATTTCAGCGATATCGAAATTTCACGCGCTGCTGCCTACATGGCCAACAAGGGTGGTGCCAAGTTCGAAGAACCCAAGGCGCCTGCTCCGGCCGAAAGCGACAAGAAGTAATCTGCTTCACCCCACCCAAAAGCCGACCTCAGGTCGGCTTTTTTTCGCCCGCTTCAGGCAGCGTTCGCCACGCCCAATGCCAGTGGACTGAGCACAAAACCATAACGAAGTGGCAGCTCTTGTGCAGTGCATTCCTCCAGTGTCCATTTGCCAGCCTCCAGGGCCTCTGCGGCCACGCCCACGTCCAGTGTGTGAACGAGCCCCAAGCCCAAAGGGGTGAGCAGGTACACACGGCCCTTTTCGTCCATCAAACACGCCTTCACCGAGGTGCGCTCACCGTTGTGCGCCACAGGCACATGGTCTGCCTCCAAGCGCCAAACCCAGGGGGCAGCCTCTAACTCGACAAACACGCGCTGTGGTCCATTTTGAAAATACCAACGGCCCTGCGTGTCCACTTCGTAGTTGCGCTGGATGAAGTCAATGAGCTTTTCGTGGCGCAGCACCGAGCCTTTTGCGCCCGGCGCACCGCTTTGAAAAGCCCCCAGCGCCTGCACCCGGTCGTCACGCATGTGCCATTGGCCACGGCTGTCCAAGCCCAGCCAACCAGCGCAGGCAGGCACATGGGGCCATTTGCTCATGGCTTGACGAACGATATCATCCATTCTGAAGTTCCTTGTTCAATGACGGATGCCCAGCTGCATGCAGCAACCATGCGCCGACTTCAGTGGGCAACCCACGCACGTGGCCAGGCAAACGGCCTTGTGCAAAGCCCACATGGCCGCCATGCGGCGGTTGCCACAAAGTGACCAGCCCTGACACTTCTGCTTTCGTGGGCAGGCTGCTTGCCGGCACAAATGGATCGTTGCGCGCATTCAGCGCAAGGGCGGGAATGCGCACAGCCCCCATCATCGGCTTGGCAGAGGCCTTGCGCCAATAGTCGTCGGTGTTGCGAAAACCATGCAGCGGCGCAGTGAACACATTGTCAAACTCGTAAAGATCTTTTGTGGCCATGAGCTTTTTGGGGTCAAACAAGCCTGGGTGCTGCGCCAATTTGGCCAAGGCCTTGGGTTTCATGGTGCGCAAGAACATGCGTGTGTAAACCTGCCGATTGAATCCGCGGCCGATGGCCATCCCGCTCGCGGTCAAATCAAGCGGCGAGCAGATCGAGGCGATGGCATCCGCAAACCGCGCCGCAACTGTGCCATGAACGCCAGCCCAACGCATCAAAGCATTACCGCCCAACGACACGCCTGCCGCCATCAGTGTTTGCCCCCCAGCTGCATGGTGTTCCATCCGAAAGCGCTCAAGCAACCAGTGGATCTCTTCGTGGTCACCCGAATGGTAGGCGCGCGGTCCTCGATTGAGCTCACCGCTGCAACCCCGAAAATAAGGCATTGCAAAATGGATGTCGTGCTCTGTCGCCCAATCGGCAAAGGATTGCACGTAATGGCTTTGTGCGGAGCCCTCGAGCCCATGGAACAGCACCAGCAAAGGCCGTGCAGGGTGGGTCGCAGTCTGCCGATCAACATCGACAAAGTCGCCATCGGGCGCCGTCCACCTTTCGCGGCGCCAAGTCGCTGGGGCGTGTAGTCTGCGCGCAGCATACAAAGCGGGCCAGATGGTCTGGGCATGGCCGCCCACAAGCCACGCTGGGGCACGGTGGTTTTTCAATGCAGCACCGGAGCCTGGTGTCCCTGGTCTGGCACATCGTGAGGTGTGCCAGGGCTCGCGTGGTGTGCCACCATGCGCCAGCCTTGAGGTGTCTTGTGATAGACGTTGGTGGCCAAAACCCAAGCGTTTTGTGGTCCTTGCGGCGTGAGCACGTCGACCCTTTCAAGCAAGTGATGCACTGCGCTGGCAAGCGACTCGATTTTGTGGATGCGCTGAGGATGGGCTTGGACACTGCCGTTGGAGAACATGGCCTCGAATGCCTGCCGAATGGCCCCTGCCCCAATCAACCTGGGACCGCCTGGCTGGATGCAAACGATCTCGTCTTCTTCAGCCCAGCAGCCCATCAGTTGCTGAATGTCTGCGGTGTGCAGGGCCTCGTAAAAGGCCTGTTCAACATCCTCTGGCGTGCCGCCGAGTGTGGCGGCCTGAAGTTTGGCTTTTTTCATGCGGCAGTCTGGCTGGGTAAGGGGCTCATTGTGCAGTGTTCACGGGCTTTGCACAGTCCTCGTTTGTGTGAATGAACTTCTATGTGTACAAGCTCACACAACAAAAAACCCGGACACATTGCTGCGCCGGGTTTTGAATCGCCTGAACCGTGCAAGCGAACAAGGCAGGATCACTTGTTGCCGCGAAACCTGCGCAAAGCAGACAATTGCGCTGCCAATACGGCCAGCTCCGATTGGGCACGGGCCAAGTCGATTTCAGTCTTGGCATTGCGCAGCGCGTCTTGCGCAGCGGCTTTGGCAGCATTGGCTTTTTCTTCGTCGAGGTCTTTGCCGCGAATGGCGGTGTCGGACAGCACGGTCACGCAGTCGGGTTGCACTTCCAAAATGCCACCGGCCACGAAAACGAATTCCTCGCCACCGTCAGCCGTCTCGATGCGAACCGAACCGGCCTTGATGCGGGTGATCAGCGGCGTGTGGCGTGGGTAAATGCCCAGTTCGCCAGACTCACCGGGCAAAGCCACAAACCGGGCTTCACCCGAGTAAATGGACTCTTCGGCACTGACCACATCAACGTGGATGGTGTTCATGTTTACTCCTTAAAAAGGTGCGCATTCAGCGGGCTTCGGGGTGACTGCGTCAGCCGCCCCGAGGCGTTGCATTAAGCGGCCTTTTTGGCCTTTTCGAAAGCTTCATCGATGGTACCGACCATGTAGAAAGCTTGTTCTGGCAAGTGATCGCACTCGCCAGCCACAATCATCTTGAAACCACGGATGGTTTCGGCCAATGTGACGTACTTGCCGGGGGAACCGGTGAACACTTCAGCCACGTGGAAAGGCTGCGACAGGAAACGCTGGATCTTGCGGGCACGGGCCACAGCCAACTTGTCTTCAGGCGCCAAGTCGTCCATGCCCATGATGGCGATGATGTCGCGCAGTTCGCGGTAACGCTGCAAAGTGCCTTGAACAGCACGGGCTGTTTCGTAGTGGTCTTGGCCCACAACCAATGGGTCCAACTGGCGGCTGGTCGAGTCCAGTGGATCGACCGCAGGGTAGATACCGAGCGACGCGATATCACGGCTCAACACCACGGTGGAGTCCAAGTGAGCGAAGGTGGTCGCAGGCGACGGATCGGTCAAATCGTCCGCTGGCACGTAAACGGCCTGGATGGAAGTGATCGAGCCGACTTTGGTCGACGTGATTCGTTCTTGCAAACGGCCCATTTCTTCGGCCAACGTAGGCTGATAACCCACAGCAGAAGGCATGCGTCCCAACAAGGCGGACACTTCGGTTCCGGCCAATGTGTAACGGTAGATGTTGTCCACGAAGAACAACACGTCTTTGCCTTCGTCACGGAA
>CAIJQQ010000056.1 GCA_903822825.1 uncultured Burkholderiales bacterium
GGCAGCGAAGCGTTGTACGACGAGCGTACTTGTTGGGATAGAAGCCATTGTTAATTCCTCTTTCAGTTAGTGAAATTCAGTTTTCTTTGCAAAGAAAGCCGAGCACGAGTTGGAACACCCACACTCGCCTGAAAGTCCTCTTCAGTTTTGGCAGTATTAACACTGCGCATGAAGGCTCTCAAGCCAATCCGGCTGATGCCCAAAGCCCAGGTGTACAGATGGGGATTGCCCATAGAACACACCTGTTCCTTCGACATGCGGGAATTCTAACTATCACTATCCTGATTTTTTGTGATTCGAATCACACTATCGATATATTTTGAGGTTTGTTGCAAAACAGCCTCAATATTTTGATAATTTTGGTTTTCAACTACCAGTTTGACGCTCAATTCAAGGCCCAGCGCAGGCCACCATAGACAGCTAAATTCTTGATATTTAACAAGGTGTTAGTGGATTTTTGTGATGTTGATTCCACATCAAAACCCAGACTCCATCCCGTTCGAATGGGTAACCAATAGCCCGCCCCGGCGTCATGCCTGCGTGTTTGGGTCGGGTCTGTGCCCAGCAGGCCGCTGAATATTTGCTCGTCTCGGCTCTTGCTGTAGCGGTACCAGGCTGTCAGGGTGCCTTGCAGGCTGGTCAGCGGCAGCGCCAGGATGCGCTCATGGCGGGCATAGACCTCTAGCCGGTTTTTGACGCCGCCCGGGCGGTTGGCGCTCAAAGGCGTGTCTTGCCCTGTGGCCAGGCCAAAAATGGTTTCTGCTGGGCCGTCCACACCCAACGCCTCGACTGGGCGGCAGCCGGCTTCGAGCCGAAGGTGCTGGTAGTTGCCGTCCAGGCTGGGGGAGCTGATGTAGCGCTGCTCGGTGCGGCCAAGCGCCAGCGAGCCTTTGCAGTCAGCCAGGCGCCAATGGGGTTCGTATTTGAGACTGTAGGCTTGGTCTTTGTAACTGTAGACGCCACGCTGGCTGAACGAGTGCGCCCCCACACTGCCCTGCACGATGCCTGGCCCCATGGGCAGGGCGTAAGCGGCAGCGCCTTCGGCCAGTTGGTTGTCGGCCACCACCTGGCCTTCGGCGCGGCGCCCTTGCAGGGCCACGTTCAGGCGCAGCTCGCCGTCACCCAAGGGTCGCACCCCTTGGGCGGCAACCAGCATTTTGAAACCAGACCCCGCCTTGGGGCGCTCGCTGTCGGCCAGTGGCACTTCGACTGGGCCACTGGTCAGGTAGAGCGTGAGCGATGTGGTGTGCGTGGCGCTGGCGAGGTTGGATTCGTGGCCCACGCTGGACTGCATGAGGCCCGACCAGGCCCAGGCTGTGTCAGTGCCAGTAGCCAGTGCTGTGGCACGGGCTGATCCGGTGGCACTTTGACCCAAGGCGTTGGGAGCCAAGCCGTCGCGCAGCCATTGCTTGAGGTCGGGCTGGATGTCGGCACGCTCTGACACCAAGCGCACCAATTCGCGGGCCTCGGCGCGCAGGCCTTGCTGTGCCAGGGCTTGGGCAAAGTCGAGTTGGGCACCGGGCAACTCGGGGTTGAGGAGCAGGGCTTTTTCAAGTGCAGTGGCAGCATCTTGCGACCAGCCTGCATTCAGCAGCAGCGCACCACGGTGGGCATGAAAATCGGCCCGCATGTCGCAGGCTTCGGCAAAAGTGGTCAGTTTGATCAGCTGAGATCGGATGGCGTCTTTGCCTCGAGGCAGATCTGCGCCAAACAGTTCTGTGGGGCAGTTGCCAGCGGGCATCAGGGCTGTCGGGTTGACTTCAGGCTCTGCCGCAGGCGCTCCGTTTGCAGCAAAAACTGACACAGCACTGGCGAGTGCTGCAAAGGTCAACAGGCTACGGATGGAAGTGAGGCTGTCAGGCATGGGCGCAACAGCCACCAAAGGGCGGCCGCACGGGGCAAAGGCGTGGTTAAAAAGCCAGCGCCTTGTCTTGCTCGACGCTGTAGACCAAGTGTAAATGGTTGGCGTCGTACTGAACGGGCAGTGCGTGCACTTTGCGCGGGCGGCTGAGGCCCGCCAGCAAGAAGTCTCCCAGGGGCTTGGCCTCGGCGGTGCCTGACTGCGCCACAACCTCGGGGCCGAGCAAGATGGGGTAAGCCATTTCGGCGGTCAGCGCTTCCAGGCGCGAAGCGATGGTGACCGTCTCGCCCAGAACCGAGTGCACGCGGCGGTGGGCTGGGCCAAAGGAGCCGACCATGACTTGGCCAGTTTCGATGCCGATACCCAAGTCAAGCGGCGGCGTTTTGCGCGAGGCCACGCGGGGCAACTGGGCCACGCCTTCTTGCCAGATCTGGCTGGCCGCGCCCACAGCTTTGGCCGCATGGTCTGCGCAGGGGGTGGAGCCGTTCCAGACGGCCATGATGCTGTCGCCCACCATTTGCTCGACCACGCCGCCGTGTTGGGTGACGATGCGGTCCAGGGTGGTGTAGAACAAGTGCAGGACGGTGGCCGAGTCTTCGGGCGAGCGGCCTTCGCAGTAGGCCGAGAAATTGCGCAGGTCCACAAACATGACGGTGGCATCTTGCCGCTGTGCCTGCACTTGGGCGCTGGGACCTTCAAAGGCGACTTTGCGCGCCGCACCTTCGGGCAGGTAACTGCTGAGGTTGTGGAACAGACGCTCTCGTTCCAAGCGCACGCGCAGCATTTCGGCCACCAGCACCAGCGCTGAAGCGAGCACCATGAACAGCGCCGGCACGCCCCAGGCCAGCACCAAGTGGTGGCCGAGCAGTGCGTAAGTGTGCACGGCGAACAGGGCGCTGATGTTGACCACCGCCGCCAAGGGCACCGTCACGGCTGCGCCAGGACGACGCCAAAGCAGCAGGCCGAGCAACACAAAGACACTGAGCAGCGCACTGCCCAATGACCACAGGCGCGACCAAGCGGGCACCACAGGGGTGCGTCCGTCGAGTGCAGCGGACAGCAATTGGGCATGGACTTCGATGCCACCCACTGCGCCGCCTTGCGGCGTGGCCACGGCGTCGCCCGCGCCCATGGCGGTGGAGCCCACCAGCGCCCAGACGTTGTTGAGCAGGCCTGCGGGCACTTTGCCAGCCAGCACGTCGGCCGCTGAGACCGACACAAAACCGGTTCGAGGCACTTGGTAGGACACCATCAGCTCGCCACGGTCGTTGGTGGGCAACTGCATGTCGCCCATCTGAATGGATTTACCGCCCCCCCACAAGCCCGGGGTGCTGACCCAGCGGGGCTCGGTGCCAGTGGCTGCGGCCAGGGCCGCCACGGCCAGTGCGGGGTAGGCTTTGCCCTCAAAACAGACCAGTGCAGGCACACGGCGTACAGCGCCATCGGCATCGACCACGGGGGTGATGTGGCCCAAGGCCGGACCCGCCCCAGTGCTCAGCAAGCTGGCCGACGGGGCCAGGTAGCCATAGGCTGCGGTGGCCGATTGGGCGCAAGCTTTGGCACCCGCAGCCGCTGACAGTGCCCCCGAAAGCGTGCCGGTGCGAACAACTGGCTCGGGGTTGAGCGCAAAGAGTTGGGCAATGACGCTGGGCGCACCTTGTTGCAGGGCTTGGCGCAAGGCAGGGTCTTGGGCTTGTTGGCCATCAAAAAGGATGTCGACCACTTTGAGGCTGACGCCTTGTTGGTCCAGCGCGGTCAGCAGCTGGGCGACGCGCTCGCGGGGCCAGGGCCAGGGGCCGAGGGCTTGCACGCTTTTTTCGTCGATGTCGATGACGACGACGCGCTGCTCTTGTGCAGCGCTGTCGGCCAAGGACCAAGTGCGGCTGGTGAGGCGGTCATTCCAGGCGTCAAACGCAGTGGGGGCGGCCAGCTGGAGCAGCAGCACACACACAGCGGCCAGCCCCAGCGCCAGGGCACGCATCCAGGTGGGGCTGAGCAGGAGCCGGCTGGCGTTCATGCTCATCGGCCCCACAAGGTGGCACCGCTCAGGCTGCCGTTGCCCACAGGGGCGCGAAAGAAATAGCCGGCCTGACGACCATTGAGCGTCAGGGCGCCGCCCAGGCTCTGGCCATTGGCCCCCGAGCCCA
This sequence comes from uncultured Burkholderiales bacterium, assembly GCA_903822825.1. Classification (GTDB taxonomy): domain Bacteria; phylum Pseudomonadota; class Gammaproteobacteria; order Burkholderiales; family Burkholderiaceae_C; genus Limnohabitans_A. Next base: position 4,009 of record CAIJQQ010000056.1, read on the forward strand.
AAAAGATGCCGGTGTTGGTGTCGATCTTGCCCGCGAACTGGACGCTTTGGGGCGCAATGCCTTCGGCCGAAACTTGCAACTGGGTGGCATAAGTGCGCTGCGCAAAGTCGATGCTGAAGGCGCCCGAGTTGACACTGGCGGCCACCACGTCGTTGGAAGGCTGGCGGTACATGGCCGAAGACGATGTGAGCTTGAAGTCCACCTGGTTGTTCAGGCTGGGCAGCAGATTGGGCGAGCCCGGAGTGCGGAACAGGAAGTAGTAGCCGTCACCCACCGTGACTTCGTTGCCCGTGAGGGCTTCGCGAAAGCCGATGGAGAGGTTGTCGCCAGGCACTGGGGCATGGCTCCAACGCCCCCAGACTAAGCGTGAGGCGGTCACCAAGTCCTCTGGGCGAACGCCTTCTTTGCTGGTAGAGGATGCGCGGTCAGCACTGTCTTTGAGCTGGTTGTCTTGCGGCTGGAGTTTGGTGGCGTCTTTTTGGCCAGGCGCAAGCTGCAAGCCCGGGTCCACGGCGCCGTTGCGGTACACCAAGGCCATGCCCGTCATGGCGGCAGTGAGTTCTCTCGCCCGGCTGGTCACGCAGACACCCAAGGACTCGGCACGGCAACCTTGGTCGAAGGGGGCCATGACGATGGCGCCTTGGTTGACCGTCACTCGGGTGGCTTCGCGGCCAGTTTGCGTGACAAAGTCAGTGCCCTTGACGCCAATGGCCACCAAGGGAGTGTTGAGGCGAAACTTGTCTTTGGCCGCTTGCGCGGCAGCCCCAGAGATGGAGCGGACTTCGCCCTTGCTCAAGGACAGGCGCACCACCGATGCGGCTGGGTCGGTCGGGTTGTATTTGAATTCGTGGACGGTGAACACCGAGTTGGGGCGCACGCTGACCAAGGCGCCATCGACAAAGCGGATGTGGACGTGCCCACTGGCCGAGGTCTTGATGACGTCGCCTTCGTGGATGGGCTTGCCTTTCAGGGCTTGAGCCGGTTGCTCGGCTTCGCGTTCGATGTCTGACTGGCCAATGACCAAAGTGATCTCGCCCACCGCAGTCTGCACAGGCATGGCCAAAGCCCAGCCGCACACGAGCAGCAGCACCGACCAGACGGTCAGGCGGCGGCAGATGGAGCGGATGGCGTTGGGTATCATGACCTGAAAGACAAAATGGAAATGCGATGCCCTGTCGGACAGCGAAACAATAATGTGAAGAGCCATTTTAGGGACTGCACACTTTTTGAACATGTGCGTGCAATCACATGCGCAAAAACAAACCGCAAAGACCAACTGTTCAAAAAAACAGTGTTTCATTCAAGGCCAGGGTTTTGAAGGCGGGTCTGTATTTCATAATACGCACTTCATGGCGATCCACACCTCCTTGTTGCAGCAGTTCTCACTGCTCAGGCATTTGCCTGCGACAACGCTCCAGCACTTGGCCGACAGTTCGGCACTGCGGGCGTTTGCACGCCGAGAAGTGGTGCTGGGCAAGGAGACGCCCGTTGAGTTCTTGTTTTTCTTGCTGGAGGGGCGTTTGCAGGCCACCGACTTCACCTTGGATGGGAAAGAGGTGGGTTTGTACTTTGTTGAAGAAGGTCAGTACTTTGGCGAAATTGCCATGCTGGACGGCTTGGCTTACCCGGAGATCATGATCGCCAACAAGAAGTCCCAAGTGGTGCAGGTGCCCAACCGTTTGATACGCGGTTTGATTTTGGAGCACCCCAAGATGACTGAAGACGTCACGATCGGATTGGCACAACGTGTGCGCGAGCAGAGCGAGCAACGCCAGATTTTGAGCATCAACAACCCTCTGCAGCGGGTGTGTGCGCAGCTGCTGCTGCTGCTGCGCCATGCCCCAGGCGGCAACAGCGCCGCCCCAGGAGCGAATGAACAACGCGAGCTGCCCGGCGCCCCGACGCACCAAGAGTTGGCCATGATGGTGAACCTCAGCCGCGAGACTGTGACACGGGTGTTTCAGGTTTTGCAGTCGCGTGGTGCATTGGACCGCCAATCAGAAGCGTTGAGCGTGGACGTGCAACGCGTGATGGCACTGGCTCAAAACGCAGACTGAGTCAGGTCACGCGGAAGGCACCTGTCCCTGTGCGCCCGTGCGACGCGCCAAGCCATCCACCAAACCACGCCAGACGCAACGCAAACGTTCAGCCCGCTGAGGCGCAAACAACAAATTGGCCAAGATGATGCGCACGGCATAAAAAACGTGGTGGCTGCGCCAACCAGGTGCAAACCGTTTGTCTCGCCACATGATCAAAGCATTGCGCAAAACAAAGTAATGCCGAAATGGCGCGTGCACATGAAAGTGCCGCCCCAGCAGCGCTTGTGACCGAGCGCCAATTCTGTGCACCAGTACCGCGTCACCGTCCATCAGCAGTTGATAGCCCGCATGGCGCGCACGGCCACTCCACTCCACATCCACCCAGTCAATGAACAAACTGGCGTTCATGCCGCCGACTTCGCGCCAAGCTTCATGCGAAATGAGTCCACCAGATGAGATGAGGTGGTCGACCTCAAGGCAAGCCCCAGGCTGCGCCCAAACGCGGCGACGCAACCAGTTGTAAGGCGCAAAAGAATGCAGCAGGTGCATGCCTTCGCTGTCGCGAATGGCCGGGCCTATGCCGCCCAAGCGTGCATGGGGCCTGAGGGCGACTTCACGGTTCCAGTGCGAACGCAATTGCGAGGCCAAGCCGGGTGTGGGTTGGCTGTCTTGGTCAAAGCCAATGACGGCATCGGCACCATCCGCAAAGGCCTTCTCAAACCCCACATTCAGGGCCGCGGCAACACCGACATTGCCACCGCAATCGATGCATGAGACAGCACCATCCCAATCCATGGTCAGGCTGCCATCGGGGCCGTTGTTGATCAACCAAACTTGTTTGACATCTGGCAGCAACGATTGCACCAATGCCCGCAGAGCCAACGGGTCAGGGTGAAAACACACCACCACTGCAGACACGGCTTGAATGGGTGAACTCATGAAGCCTCTGGGGGCGTCAGGGCCAGCCCGTTGTACCAGTGCCAGCCTTGCCAAGCCCAGGGTGCCTGCAAAACGGCTTGCGTCAGAAAATCAAAGTAGGTTTGCAAGACCTCTGGCACGGACAGGTTGGACGGCAGGGATTTGAGATGCAGTCGATATGCCCCTCGCAAGTCGGGGTAAAGCAGCGCCAGCGTGATGGGCGCGCCTTGGGCCAAGGCTTGCTCCACCACACCCGCGCCCACGTGGAAAGAACGGCCCATGAACCGGACGGGGGGGGATCCGTTTTCTGGCATCGGGTTATCGCAAAGGCTCACAACGGCGTTCCTGGCAACAAAGGCTTCGCGCAAGCCACGCAAGAGCTTGCGCGGCTCATCGGTAAACAAATAACGGCCACCACCAAACTTGGCCTCGCTTTGGCCATTGATGATCCGCATGAAGCGCCCTGTGTAAGGCGCGAATGGCGATGCTTTTTCAGTGGCCGCCACGCCCCAGGTCGGCACACCGGACTGCCCCAGGACAATGCCCAAAGTGTTGTGGTGGTGCGAGTGGTATGTCAGCACCAGACCGCCTTGCTGACGCAACGTCTGGAGAACCAGGGGCTGATCAACCTGCACATGGCTTTGCACCCAGTCCGGGTCCATGCGGTGGTAAGAAAAGATGCTGACGCCAAACAGGCCGTGGCTGGCCAACCATTGGTGGGCGAGCGCTTGAGCCACTTCGGGGGTCGCATGAAATGCGTGGGTGTAGGCTCGCACCAGTTCGCTCAGGTCCACGGCGTAAGGCGAGGCCCAACGCCCCCAGCGACGCGACAACCTGACTGCACTGCCGGGCAGACGCGAAATCCACTGTGCGCCGCGAAAAAACCGGCGACTCGCCAAGGCGAATGCAAGCTGTTTTTCGTCCATCACAGGGCCTGCCATTGATGGGGGATAGAAAACACACCTTGTTCCAGATGGGGCTGGGACACCTGGACACTGGCAAAGTGCTCCACCGCTTCGTAGACGTGAACAGCACGCTCACACATCAAGTACGCCGCCAATGTGTAGCGCCCTTTGAGCAAAGGAAGTTTGGCAAAGGTCAGGCGCACCCGACCTGCACCCGCGGCATCGCGTGTGAGTGCAACACCGTCGATCCAGGTGCCTGTGCTGCACAGGACGCGGCCGTCGGCGCCATACACCATGAGGGCCATGTTGGGCATCGGCAACTGGGGGTCGGATGCGAATTCGAAATCAACCGACAACTCGCTCGCACCACTTCGGGCGATCAGCGCGGTTCCCTCGACGCCATCACAACTGGCACGCAAACGGGTCAAGCGGGCTTGCCCAGTGGCGACGGGAGCGGGAATCGCTTGGTCAGCGCCTTCGCTGGCTGTGGGGGCGGGAGGTGTTGCGCTTTGCGTCAGCCAGTCGTTGTACTGGGAAATGACATCGGCTGAGGGGCCTTGCGCCATGACTTGCCCTCGGTGCAGCCAAATGCAACGGTCACAGATGGCTTCGACCTGAAACAAGGAATGCGAGCAAAAGAGCAGCGTGACGCCTTGCTGCTTGAGCTGCATGATGCGGTCAAACGATTTGCGTGCAAACACCCCGTCGCCCACCGCCAACGCTTCATCGATGATCAGGATGTCGGGCTTGACCGAGGTGGCAATCGAGAATGCGAGCCTGACGTACATGCCGCTGGAATAGGTCCGCACTGGCTGGTCAATGAACTCGCCGATGTCTGCGAAGTCAATGATTTCCTGCATGTGTGCTTCGATTTGCTGCTGCTGTAGTCCATACATGGCTGCACTGAAGAGGATGTTTTCTCTTCCGGTGAAGTCGGGGTTGAAACCCGCTCCCAACTCCAGCAGCGCTGCCACACGGCCATTGACCGCCAATTGACCATGGCTGGGGCTGAGCGTGCCGCAAAGCAATTGGAGCAGCGTGGATTTGCCTGCGCCGTTTTGTCCAATCAAGCCGATGGTTTCGCCCGGCTCGACGGTGAGGTCCACAGAGGCGAGTGCATCGAAATACTGAATGCCTTCGTCGCTGCCGCCCAGCAAATGCCACAGCCTGCGATAGGGAGAGGCTCCCAAGGCATACCGCTTGCCCAGCCCTTGGGCCTGGATCACGCCTCGGCTAGATTCAAAGGACATCGGCAAAGCCTCCGCGGACGCGTTTGAAAAATGCATAGGCCACCCAGGCCAGCAGCATGCTGCCCATCATGGACTGCGCCCAGAGCATGGGCGAGGGGTAGGCGCCAGTGAACACCAGCGCTCGGACCTGCTCGATGAAAACGGTCAGGGGATTCCACCCGAGCAAGGACTGCACCATGGGGGGAAGTGATGAAACCGGATAAAACACAGGACTCAAAAACTGCAAAAGGCCCAAACCGAGCGCCACGAATTGAGGCAAGTCGCGCACAAAAACCCCCAACGAGGCAAGCAACAAACTGCCCCCCCAAAGCAAGATGCCCAAGGGGAGCAACAACAGCGGCAAGAAGGCCCATTGCCAATGCGGCGAGATGCCCCAGACCAGCGCGACCACCAAGAGCAAAAGCATCGACATGCCAGCGTGAAACAGCGCGTTGAGGACTGGCGCCCAAGGCAGCAAGGCCAAGGGGAACACCACTTTTTTAACCAGATGTGGCTGCTCAATGATGAGGCGTGGGGCTCGCCCCCAGCATTCGGCTGCGGCCTGGAAGATCAACAAGCCAGCAAACAGATGCAAAGCGAAATCGACGGGGCCCTCCTGGGCTCCGGGCCAGCGAACTTTGAAAATGTATTTGAAAGCCAGCGTGTAGACCCCCAACATGAGCAAAGGTGAGACGAAAGCCCACAGCCAGCCCAGCTGAGTGCCGCGGTAACGGACTTGGATGTCACGGCGGGCCAGTTGAAAGACCAGCCAAGCGTGGTGCTGGACATCTCGACGAATATCACGAAAGTTGTCCAATTGCATGATTGATGGCATGCCCAAATTGTATGATGCGCAGATGCCTACTCCGCTCGTTTCCGTACTTATCAGAAGCATTGCCAGAGAGATCCTTCAGGAAACGTTGGCCTCCATTGCTGAGCAAGACTATCCCGCCATCGAGGTTTTGGTGGTGGCCGCAGTTCCCGAACACCCCCCTGTTGCCGCCCCCGATGGGGCTTTGATCGTCCAACTGGTCACGACCGAGAAGCCTTTACCGCGCTCTCAGGCAGCCAACAAGGCGCTTGAAATGGCGCAAGGCGAATATGTTCTGATCGTGGACGATGACGATTGGATTGCGCCTAAGCACATCAGTACATTGGTCAAGGCCCTGCAAGAAGCCCCTGCGTATGCTGTCGCTTACAGCAAAACCCAAACTGTCAATGCGTCAGGAGAGTCGGCCAACAAGCCCGTGATGGGCTTGCCATACGACCCTATGCGTTTGTTGTCCGGAAACTGGATGCCTTTGCACAGTGTGCTTTTTTCAATCCGCTTGCGTGATCTGGGCTGCCGTTTTGACGAGCAGCTGGACCTGTACGAAGACTGGGATTTTTGGCTTCAGGCGGCTGAACACACTTCGTTTTTGTTTGTGCCAGTGACCACTGCGTTTTATCGCACACACGAAAGCTCGGGTGTGCATCAACATGCGGCTTTTTATGGCGCGCCATCTCAAATCATTTACGACAAATGGCGAGCCCGTTGGACAGCCTCGCAAATGGGTCAAGTGATGGAGCGCAACTGGCAGCATGGCGATTTGAGCCAGATGCTCAAGACCACTCAGACGGAAGTCGAGCAACTGCATGTGTCCCTGAATTTGCTTTCCGCACAAAGGGATCAGTTGGCGACACAACGGGATCAAATTTCTGCCCATCGAAGCCAGTTGTCCCAAGAACTGGACGACCTCAAAAACACGACCATACCCGTGGTGCAACATGAACACGAATTGAACCGGTTGTTGAACAGCAGGAGTTGGCGAATCACTGCGCCCATGCGACAGACTGCGCAAACGATTCGAAGAGTGCGTGAGCATTCTCACACTTGGCTAAGGCTCTTGCGCAAAGCCGCATCGTCCATCACGCGCGTGCCCCAACTGTGGCGCCAGCATGGATGGCGCGGACTGCGCTCGCGTGTGCAAAGAGAATTGAATCAAGGCTCAGCTTATCTGGACTGGATACGCGCCAACGAGCCGGGCATCGAACGTTTTTCGGATTTGGCAAAGCAAGTGCCAACCTGGCAGCACAAGCCCCTGGTTTCAGTGCTGATGCCCACCTACAACTCGCCATTGAATTACCTCAAAGAAGCCGTGGAGAGTGTGCAAGCGCAGGTCTACCCGCATTGGGAACTGTGCATTGCCGATGATGCGTCGACTCAGCCGGAGGTTCAGGCTTACCTGAAACAGCTGGCATCAGAGGACAGGCGCGTTGTGTTGAGCCTGCGCGACAAGAACGGGCACATTTCGCAGAGCAGCAACACCGCATTGAACAGCGCGCGGGGCGATTGGGTCGCCTTGCTGGACCACGATGACCGACTGCACCCTCTGGCTTTGTTTTGTGTTGTGGGGGCGTTGCAAGATCATGCGGATGCAACGATCATTTACAGCGATGAAGACAAGATCGACGCCGCAGGGCGTCGGTTTGATCCATATTTCAAGGGCGATTACAACCGGGAACTGATGTGGGCGCAAAACATGATCAGTCACCTGGGGTGCTACAAGAAGAGTGCGCTCACCGAAATTGGGGGCTTCAGAAAGGGTTTCGAAGGCTCTCAGGACTATGACCTGGCTTTGCGTGTGATCGCAAAATGCCAGCCCGAGCAGATCATCCATGTTCCGCGTGTCCTCTACCATTGGCGTGCAATCATCGGAAGTACGGCACTGTCTCCAGACCAAAAGCCTTATGCCGATTCGGCCAGTCGCCGGGCACTGACTGAGCACTTGGCCAACATTGGCTTGGCTGCCGATGTGTCGCCAGCGGCTGAAATCCCGAACATGAACAGGGTTCGCCCCAAGCTGCCAGAGCCCCTGCCCTTGGTCAGCATTCTGATCCCGACGCGTGATCGCATCGAGTTGCTGCAAAAGTGCATTGAATCGATCCAACAACGAAGCACCTACCCGAGCATTGAAATCATCGTCATTGACAACGGCAGCATCGAGCACGCCAGCCTGGCTTATTTCGAAGCGTTGCAAAAGCAAGGCATCCACATCATCCATGACTTGAGGCCATTCAACTTTTCAGCACTGAACAACCTCGCGGCCCAACATGCCCATGGGGAATTTTTATGCCTGATGAACAACGACATCGAGGTCGTCACGCCCGATTGGCTTGAAGAGATGCTGTCTTTTGCTGCGCTGCCAGGCGCCGGGGCCGTTGGGGCCAGACTCTGGTACCCCGATGGGCAGGGCCTTCAACACGGAGGCGTTGTCATTGGTCTGGGGGGGGTCGCAGGTCACGCGCATGTGGGCTTGCCCCAAGGACAAGTCGGCTACTTTGGGCGCATGGCATTGCACCATCGTCTGCTGGCCGTGACGGCGGCTTGTCTGGTCATCCGAAAATCAAACTATCTCGCTGTTGGTGGTATGGATGAGGAAATTGCAGTTGCTTTCAATGATGTTGATTTTTGTCTTCGACTGCACCAAGCAGGAATGGCGTGTGTCTACACGCCATATGCCGAATTGATTCACCATGAATCCGCGAGCCGGGGCAATGATTTGTCGGACGCGCAGCGGGATCGTTTCATGTCAGAGGAACAATTCATGCACAACCGGTGGGGAAGTGCGCTGAACAACGACCCCTTCTTTTCACCCAACTTGTCTTTGCAACACTCCGACTTCAAGCTGGCAGAAAAATCCCGCATCAATGCGCTTTGATCAATACGCCCCGTGCCGGTCAATGACAACGCGTACAGTCTTGAACAAAATGATCAGGTCGTACCAGAGTGACCAATTTTTGACGTACCAAACGTCCAGGTAAACCCGTTTGTCATAGTCCAGTTGGGAGCGACCGCTGATTTGCCAGAGGCCCGTCATGCCCGGCCTGACCATCAGGTAATAGTCGACATCTGCGCCAAACCGCCGCAACTCAGCACGCACAACTGGACGGGGTCCGACCAAGCTCATCTCACCACGGATCACATTGATCAACTGTGGAAGCTCATCCAAACTGGTCGCTCGCAAAAACCGCCCTATGCGATTGACACGGGGATCGTATTTTAATTTGCGCTCGTTTTCCCACTGGCTGCGCAACTCTGGCCTTTGGTGTAACAAATGCTCCAATCGCTTCTCAGCGTCCACAACCATGGTCCGGAATTTGTAGCAGTGAAAAACTTTTCCTCGCTTGCCCACTCGGGAATGCGCGAAAAGTGCAGATCCGCCGTCGCGCCGAATCAGCAAACCAACCACCAGCATCAACGGACTCAGCAAAATCAGCAGAACCAACGCACTCAGTGTGTCAAAAATGCGTTTTGTCAGGCGTGCAGGCCAACGCCTCAAGTTGTTGCGCATGCGCAGCATGGCCACTTCGTGTGAAAAGAAGTGAGACATGTCTGTGCCATGCAAGGGCACGCCTCGCATGGCAGGGATCACGCTGATGTCGGTAGCGCCCCACTGGGCAAGCACCCTCAACCAGTATTCGCGTTGATCTGCTTGGGCATGCTCCAGCGCGATGACCCATTGGATGCCTGGCAGCTGCGCGACCTTTTGTATTTGGGCATCAAGAAATCGCGGCAATGTGTCGGCGACCTGGTCTGCGGGCATAGAGCCAGCGTCGACAAATCCAAATACCTTCAACCCCAACTCTGACTGACTGTGCAAGGCCAATGCGGCATCGGATGCGTTGGCGCCCACACCAATGATGATGGTCGGTCGAACCCAGACATTCAGGCTTTTGAGCACGAGGCGGGTCAAACTTCGCATCACGACCAGCATGCTCAAAGTGGTCACCCATGCAATCACCCACCACAGCCTTGAAGCCTCCCATCTGTTCACGGCAATCAGCGACATGTCCAGCAGTGAAAGCACGCCCAGAAGTTTGATGAAGTCGCTCAGTTCATCCCAAAATGAGCGCCGGTCGCTGTAATGCTGGAATCGCGTCAGGAGCACCACCAGCCCCAAGACCGAAATGACGGCCCAGGCCGCAAATCGCTGGGTGTGCTGGCCCCGCCACCAAACGCCCAAGTCCAAAGACAACATGGAGATCGTTATCCAGGTCGCCAAGCCAAAGGCCAAGGCAAACGCCAGCCCGTCCCCCAGCAGCAGCGCCAGCTTGGACAGACGCACCTGCGTTAGCGTCAAAGGCGAGACCTGCAATGGTTGCAGGCGGTCCAGGAGGCGTTCGGGTGCGTTCAAGCCCAGTACCCCTTGTGCATGGACAGGCCAATGACCATGCGCTGCGGCAGGGCCGCATGGGCCAAGCCAAGACGGTAACCCAGGGCCTTGAGCGCCGTGCGGCAAACCGCCTCAGGCAGTTGCCAAGGTGCGTGCTTCAACAAATAAGCCATTTCTGAGCGCAAAAATCGGATTCCTTCGCTGCCCGCGCCGCCAAAGTCTTGCGTGAGCCAGTGGTGCTGTGCATGAAAAACGCCCGTGTCGAAGTAGCGTCTGAACTCAGCCAGCAGTGCATAGTTGTGGGAATGATAAACCGTGGCCAGCGCTTGGTATGCGATGGTGTGACCCCCCTTGAGCAAGCGGGCGGCCAGGTGCATGTCTTCACCCAGGATGACGTTGGTCGGAAAGCCGCCGGCCTCTCGCAAAGCACTGACCCGATAGGCGGCAAACGAGTTGGACAAGAAACAGGTCTTGATGCCGAACGCAGGCGCATCGCCCAAGCACCGGGTGTGGCTGGTGGCAGGATAGTTGAACAAGCGCGCATGCGCAGCCACGTGCGTGGCGTTGGCGTGCGGCAGTTGCCGGCCAAAGGCCGCGGCGACCGTAGGGTCGTCAAAAGCGGCAAGCAGTTGTTGCAGCGCTGTGGGCTCGGCCAGCACCGCGTCTTGCGTGAGCAAGACCACCAAGTCGGCATCTGCCGCGAATTGGTCAATGGCCCGCTGGCGGGTGGTGCCGTGGTTGAAGTCGGCGCGGGCAATGCGTTGCACTGTGTGGCCGGCGGCCTGTGCAGCCTCGGGCGCGCCATCGGTCGACTCCGAGTCGATCACGATGCAACGGTCTGGCTGCAGTGTCTGGGTTTTGAGGGCTTGCAAGAAAACCTGCCAAAGCGGGCCAGGGTTGCAGGTGGGCACCAACAGCACGACCCGCCGGGCACTGGACTCAGACAGGTGGGTGAGGGGGGTGTCGGGCTCGTTTGGCAATCGGTTTCCCCGCTTCGGGCAGATGCCGGGTATTTTGCCTCTTGAGGCTGACCGTCGGCTGTAAAAAATGCTTATGTTCAGAATATATAACGATTGTAGCGGCTTCTGTGCGCTGGTCCGCATGGGGCTGTTTATGATCAGACGATCTTGACTTTGACATGCGGGACCACCGAATGAACACAACGACCCCGCTGAATTGGGAAGAAAACGGCAAACCACGCTCGGCCGTTTGGCGCGCCGAAGGCTCGCCACCCCGACGCGTGGTGCTGGCCGATGACACGCTGACGGCCGACGCGGCTTACCGCTTGGCCTGCGAGGGCACCGGCCTGTTGTGGCGCGGCGACTTTCAAAATGCACGGCAACTGCTGCAGGCCATGATGCGGCGCTTGGACAAACCGCCCAAGCGCAAGAGCCGTGGCAAGAACCAAGCAGCCCCTGTGATCGATCCGGCCACCGCGTTCCATGCCCACCGCCAGGCCCAGGCCCAACGCGCCCGGGTGCTGAACATGCTGCTGATCGAAATGCAGGACGACTACAGCATTGGCTTGCGCCGAGCCCCCGATGTGAAGCAAGCGTGCAACGAAGCCTGGGGCCGCACCGACGGCAAGGCGGGCGTGACAACGCTGCGCAGCCTGCAAGGGCTGATTGGCGCCCACGAGTGGCGCAAAAAAGGCGTCGAAGTGAGCGCCTTGGGCCGCACGCACAACCACATCCACCCGCATTACGCCGTGTTCTCTCCGGTGCGCGGTGAGTATGTGGACCTGATTGCACAAACGCCTTTGCCCGAAGCCTTGCAAACCACCCCGTTGGCTTTTGACATTGGCACCGGCACGGGCGTGCTGGCAGCAGTGTTGGCGCGGCGCGGTGTGGCAAAAGTGGTGGCGACCGATGTGTCGGACCGCGCCCTTTCGTGTGCCAAAGACAACCTGCAACGGCTGGAACTGACCGGTCAGGTCGAATTGCTCAAGACCGACGCGTTTCCGCCCGGACAAGCGGCCTTGGTGGTTTGCAACCCGCCTTGGCTGCCTGCACGGCCGTCGTCGATTCTTGAGCAAGCCGTCTATGACGAAGGCAGCCAAATGCTCAAAGGCTATTTGGCTGGCCTGGCCAGCCACCTGTGCCCTGGTGGTGAGGGCTGGCTGATCCTGTCGGACCTGGCCGAGCACTTGGGCTTGCGCGCACGGGACGAACTGCTCGGCTGGATCGAAGCTGCGGGGCTCAAGGTGCTGGGTCGCGTCGACACCCTGCCCCGCCACGCCAAAGCCCATGACATCAACGACCCGCTGCACACAGCGCGAGCTGCCGAAGTCACTTCGCTTTGGCGCTTGGGCGTGTGATCGCCCCATGATTTGTAGAAGCCCCGCCCTCGGGGCGATGGCCTGTGTTGTGGGAGCCCCGCCCTCGGGGCGATGGCCTGCGGACCGCGAGCGCCCTTTCGCGGCGGGGGCGCCGCTCCTACGCGCGGGCCAGCACCGCTGCCAACGCCACCCCGGTGTGGGTGCCCAGGCGCACCAGTGCTTCGGGGGTGGTTGCAGCCACGATGCGGCCGCCGGCGTTGCCGCCTTCTGGCCCCAGGTCGATGATCCAGTCGGCTTCAGCGATCACATCCAGGTCGTGTTCGATCACCACCACGCTGTGCCCGGCATTGACCAGGCGGTGCAGCACGCCAATGAGTTTGTCCACGTCGGCCATGTGCAGGCCCACGGTGGGTTCATCGAGCACATAAAGGGTATGGGGCGCCTTTTGGCCTCGGCGGCCAACTTCGTCACGCACCTTGGTCAGCTCCGTCACCAGCTTGATGCGTTGCGCTTCACCGCCGCTGAGGGTGGGTGAAGGTTGGCCCAGCGTGAGGTAGCCCAAGCCAACGTCTTTGAGCAACTGCAATGGGTGCGCGATGCTGGGCATGTTGGTGAAAAAGTCCACCGCCTCGTCGACCTCCATCTGCAGCACATCGCCAATGCTCTTGCCGCGCCAGCTCACCGCCAGCGTTTCGGGGTTGAAGCGGGCACCGTGGCAGGTTTCGCAAGGCACTTTCACGTCGGGCAAGAAGCTCATCTCGATGGTGCGCATGCCCTGGCCTTCGCAGCCGGGGCAGCGGCCTTCGCCTGTGTTGAAGCTGAAGCGCCCCGCGGCATAACCGCGGGCTTTGGCTTCGAGCGTTTCGGCAAACAGTTTGCGGATGGTGTCCCAAAAGCCGATGTAGGTAGCGGGGCACGAGCGCGGTGTTTTGCCGATGGGGGTCTGATCGACTTCGAGCACGCGGTCGATGGTTTCAAAACCTTGCACGTCGGCGCAACCTGTGAGCGGCACGCGCTGACCCGCGTCTTGCGCGGTGCGGCCAGCAAAGGTGCTGCGTTGCTGGACCAACGCCTGCACGTTGGTCAGCAGCACGTCACGGGCCAGCGTGGACTTGCCCGAGCCACTGACACCGGTGATGGCCACCAGGCGTTTGAGAGGCACTTGCACGGAGACGTTTTGCAGGTTGTGCAAACGGGCACCCGTGAGGGTCAGCCAACTCAGCGCCATTGCCCCATCGATCTGCGCGGTGGCATCCACCTCACGCCTCGTCTGCAAGGGGTGCTTCATCGCGTGCAGCAGATAGCGGCCGGTTTGAGAATCTGCCGAGGCGGTGATGTCAGACACCGAACCTTCGGCCACCAAACGACCTCCGCGTTTGCCGGCACTGGGGCCGATGTCGATGATGTGGTCGGCGCGGCGGATGGTGTCTTCGTCGTGCTCCACCACCACCAAGGTGTTGCCTTTGTCGCCCAGCTTGTGCAGGGCGTTGAGCAGGATTTGGTTGTCGCGGGCGTGCAAGCCAATGGTCGGCTCGTCGAGCACGTAGCACACGCCTTGCAGGTTGCTGCCCAGTTGCGCGGCCAAGCGGATGCGCTGCGCCTCGCCGCCCGAGAGCGTGGGCGCGCCACGGTCGAGCGTGAGGTAACCCAGACCGACTTCTTCGAGAAACTCAAGTCGGCTCTTGATCTCCGGGACCAGGTCACGGGCGATGTCGGCTTCGCGGCCTACCAGCTTCAGGGTCTCGACCCAAGCTCGCACATCGCTCACCGACAAGCTCGCGATGTCGGTGATGCGCCAAGTTTGGCCGCCTGCGCCGTGCAATTGCACGGCACGGGCAGTGGCGTTCAGCCGCGTGCCTTGGCAGCTCGGGCAAGCGGTGTCGACCAGGTCTTCGATTTCGGGTTCGGCAAAGGTCTGCTCACGGCCTTTGTCTTTGTCATCGCGCACCGAGTCGTCAAAGATTTTGCGCTCGTCCTTGCTGAGCTTGACGCCTGTGCCCACACAGTCGGGGCACCAGCCGTGCTTGCTGTTGTATGAAAAGAGGCGCGGGTCGAGTTCGGCGTAAGACGTGGCGCAGGCCGGGCAAGCGCGCAACGTGGAGAAGACGCGGTGCTGCCCAATGCGCGCACACGACTCGCCTGTGGCCATGGCTTCTTTCAAATCGTCCAGTTCGCTGAGCACATGCACAACGCCTTTGCCGTGTTCGAGCGCCGTTTTGAGCGCTTGGCGCAGCGCCGTCTCTTGCGAGGACTGCACGTCGAGGCTGCCCACAGGCAGTTCGATGTTGTGCTCTTTGAAGCGGTCGATGCGCGGGAAGCCCGTGGTCGGTAAAAACTCGCCATCCACCCGCAGGTGGGTGTAGCCGCGTGGGCGCGCCCAGTCGGCCAACTCGGTGTAGACGCCTTTGCGGTTGACCACCAGCGGCGCCAGCAGGCCAATGTGTTGGCCCTTGAATTGGGTCATCAGTTGCGCGGCGATGCTGTCGGGCGTTTGCGGCTGCACGGGCGTGTTGTCGTGCACGCAGTGCTGGATGCCGAGCTTGACGTACAGCAAACGCAGGAAGTGCCAGACCTCGGTGGTGGTGCCGACAGTCGATTTGCGACCGCCGCGCGATAAGCGCTGTTCGATGGCCACGGTAGGCGGGATGCCATACACCGCGTCCACTTCGGGGCGACCAGCAGGCTGCACGATGCTTCGCGCATAGGCGTTGAGGCTCTCCAGATAACGGCGCTGGCCTTCGTTGAACAAGATGTCGAACGCGAGGGTGGACTTGCCTGAACCGCTCACGCCAGTGACCACGTTGAACTTGCCACGCGGGATGTTGACGCTCAGGTTTTTGAGGTTGTGCTCTTTGGCGTTGACGATTTGGATGTTGCCGTGTTCTTGCATGGGCCGCGAGGCTGGGGTCGCCCCGGGCTCCTCAGAAGTCGCTTCGCGCCACACATCGTCACCCGACGCGACCCCAGCCTCACTCCTGAGGTAGTTCACGCTTTTCTTAGCCACTGCCACCACACCGTCCATCGCCTCGGCGTAGTCGCGCAAAGCCTGGCCTGTGTGCGAGGTGAGGTGCAGGCGCACGTCTTCAGGTGTGCCTTCGGCCACCACCAGACCACCGCCCTCACCGCCTTCTGGGCCAAGATCGATCAGCCAGTCGCTGGCACGGATGACGTCGAGGTTGTGCTCGATGACGATGAGCGAGTGCCCCGCTTCGAGCAGTTTGCGCAGAGCGCGCATGAGCTTGGCGATGTCATCAAAGTGCAGGCCGGTGGTCGGCTCGTCAAACAAAAACAGCGTGCCTTTGCGCGCCAAACTCTGGCGGCTTTTGGCCGCGCTCTTGGACGCTTCGGCCAAAAATCCCGCCAGCTTGAGTCGCTGCGCTTCGCCGCCCGAGAGCGTGGGCACGGGCTGGCCCAGGCGCACGTATTCGAGGCCGACGTCGACGATGGGTTGCAGGGCGCGGATGACTTCGCGGTCTTGTGCAAACAGCGCCGCCGCTTCGCTGACGGTGAGGGCCAAGATGTCGGCCACGTTCATCAAACGGCGCTCGCCGCCGATGGCCTGGCGCTCGATGTGGATCTCCAGAATCTCCGGGCGGTAGCGCTTGCCGTCGCAATCGGGGCAACGCAGGTAGACATCGCTCAGGAACTGCATTTCGACGTGCTCAAAACCCGAGCCGCCGCAGGTGGGGCAGCGGCCGTCGCCGCTGTTGAAGCTGAACTTGCTGGCGGTGTAGCCGCGCTGGCGCGACTCGGGCGCGGTGGCAAAGAGTTCGCGGATCGTGTCCCATGCGCCCACGTAGCTGGCCGGATTGGATCGGGCGGTTTTGCCGATGGGCGACTGGTCCACAAACACCACGTCGCTCAGGTGGTCGGCGCCCAGCAGGCGGTCGTGCACGCCGGGGGTTTCGGTGGCTTTGCCAAAGTGGCGCATCAGCGCGGGGGCCAGCACGTCTTGGATCAAGCTCGACTTGCCCGAGCCGCTGACGCCGGTCACGGTGACGAGGCGCTGCAGCGGAAAGTCGACCGAGACGTTTTGCAGGTTGTGCTCGCGCGCGCCTTCCAAGATCAAACGCGGCGTGCTGTCGGTCACCATGCGCTTGAAGCCCAAGCCCACTTGCTTGCGCCCACCCAAATAAGCGCCTGTGAGTGTGTCTGCTTGGCGAAGTTGCTCTGTGGTGCCGTCAAACACAATTTGTCCACCACGCTCGCCAGGGCCCGGACCCATGTCGATCATGCGGTCGGCTGCAAACATCACGGCCGGGTCATGCTCGACCACGACCAGCGTGTTGCCCGCGTCGCGCAGGCGGTGCATGGCCTGCGTGATGCGGCCCATGTCGCGCGGATGCAGGCCGATGCTGGGCTCGTCGAGCACAAACAGGGTGTTGACCAGGCTGGTGCCCAAGGCGGTGGTCAGGTTGATGCGCTGCACCTCACCGCCGCTCAGGGTGCGGCTTTGGCGGTCAAGGGTGAGGTAGCCAATGCCCACGTCGCACAGGTATTTGAGGCGGGTGGTGATTTCTTCGAGCAGCAGTTGCAAGGCTTTTTGCTCAGCACTTTGGCCCGAAAGCACCACGGCCTCTTCTGGGGCGGACTCGGGCGACGATTTCTGTGTACCCCCGCAGTATGAGGAGCCGGGGCCCGCCCCCGAAGAGGCCTCATGCGAAAGGCGATCAAAGAAGCGCCGCAGCCGGTCGATCGGCATTGTCATCATGTCGTGCAGGCTCAGACCCGGCAGGGCTTCGAGTTGCGCGCGCGACCACTTCACGCCCGCAGGCAAAAAGCGCTTGCTACCGGGCAGCACCGCATCGGCATCGTTCTTGGAGCCGATGCGCCAGAGCAGGCTTTCGGTCTTGAGGCGTGCACCGCTGCAAGTCGGGCATTCGGTGTAGCTGCGGTACTTGGACAAGAGTACCCGGATGTGCATCTTGTAGGCCTTGCTTTCGAGGTATTCAAAAAAGCGCTTGATGCCGTACCACTGCTGGTTCCACTTGCCCTTCCATTCGGGCGAACCGTTGATCACCCAATCTTTTTGGCCCTGCGTGAGTTTGTCCCAGGCCGTGTCACGTGGAATGCCCGCGGTCTCGGCGTGGCGCATCAGGTCGTCCTGGCACTCCTTCCAGGCCGGGGTCTGGATGGTCTTGATGGCCCCGGCACGCAGTGTGAGCTTGTCGTTCGGAATGACCAGGCCATAGTCCACCCCGATCACGCGGCCAAAGCCACGGCACACCTCGCAGGCGCCCACGGCCGAATTGAACGAGAACATCGACGGGATCGGGTCGGTGTAGCGCTGGTCGCTGTCGGGGCAATGCAAGCCGGTCGAGAAGCGCCACAGGTCAGCGCCAGAGTCGCCTTCCACATAGACGTTCAGCCGCCCGCTGCCGCGCTTGAGCGCCACTTCGATGGCTTCGACCACGCGGGCCTTCTCGGCGTTGCCCAAACGGAAACGGTCGGCCACCACGTCGAGCACTTTGCGCGGGCCGGTGGGTGTGGCCACTTCGCGCTCGGCCTGCACCTTGGTGAAGCCACTGGCAGACAACCACTGCTCGACTTGCTCGGCGCTGGTGTTGGCCGGCAGCTCGACCGGGAAAGTCAGGTACAGGCGCGGGTCCTGCGCTTGCGCGGCGCGCAAAGCCAACTCGGCGTAAATCGTCTCGGGCGTGTCGTGGCGCACGCTTTGGGCGGTGTCCTTGTCGAACAGCTGACCCAGGCGGGCGAACAGGAGCTTCAGGTGGTCGTTCAGCTCGGTCATTGTGCCCACGGTGGAGCGCGAGCTGCGCACCGGGTTGGTCTGATCGATCGCTATGGCCGGGGGCACGCCCTCGACCTTGTCGACTGCCGGTTTGTCCATGCGCTCCAAAAACTGGCGGGCATAAGCGCTGAAGGTCTCCACATAGCGGCGCTGGCCTTCAGCGTAGAGCGTGTCAAACACCAAACTCGATTTGCCCGAGCCGCTCGGGCCCGTCACCACCGTCAACTCGCCCGTGCGGATGTCGAGGTCGATGTTTTTGAGGTTGTGCTGGCGAGCGCCACGGATGCGGATGAGGCCTTGGGACATGGGTGGGCTTTTTGGGGTGGAGGCCAAACATTCTAGGGCCGCAGCAAAGCCCTTGTGACCGCCGGTGAGGTGCCCCGTGTTTTGTAGGAGCCGCGCCCTCGTGGCGAATGGGCATGGTCTGCGGTCGCCTGATCGCGGCGGGGGCGCCGCTCCTACACACAAGGTCATCCCTGCAAAGAAAAAAAGCCACGCAACAGCGTGGCTTTGGGTGGGCAGAACCAAGCTTACTTGGCAGCGCTGGCGTCTGAGGCTGCAGGCGCAGCAGCCGAAGCGTCGGCCTTGGCGGGTTCGACGTGCACAGCGTCTGCACCGTGCTTTTCGCCGGACATGTCAAGGCTGTCGCCGCCTTTGTTGATCACATACAAAGCCAGGGCAGCAAAAATCACAAAGCCTACGGCAATCTTCCACATGTCGGTATCTCCTGATGAATAAAAAAAGGCCTTCCACAAAGGGAAGGCCTCGAATTTAGCACCCGAGTTGCCTCGGGATGCTTACAACAACGGTCAATCGTTGGCGTAAATGTCCACGTCTTTGGTTTCCTTGATGAACAAGCCACCGATCACGACCGTGGCACCAGCGATGACGATGGGGTACCACAGGCCGTTGTACATGTCACCGGTCTGCGCCACGATGGCAAAGGCGGTGGTGGGCAGCAAGCCGCCGAACCAGCCGTTGCCGATGTGGTAAGGCAAAGACATGGAGGTGTAGCGGATGCGTGTGGGGAACATCTCCACCAGCATGGCGGCAATCGGACCGTAGACCATGGTGACCAAAATCACCAGGTAAGTCAGGATCGCGATGACCGTGATTTTGTCGAACTTGGCCATGTCAGCCTTGGGGGGGTAGCCCGCGGCCTTGAGCGCAGCGCCCAGGTTGGCGCCCAGCAAGGCACCATTGGCCGTCTTCTCACCGCTCAAATCCTTGACGGATTTGGTCGCCGCTTCGATGGCTTTGGCATCCTTGGGTTCAGCTGCGTTCAGCGCCGCCAGCTTTTCTTCGGCCTTGGCTTTGGCAGCGGCAATGTCTTCGGCCGAAGACTTGACGTTCACCACGGTTGCGCCCACCTTGATGATGGCGGAAGTGCCCGCAGCCGCCACTTCGTTGGTGTAGCTCACAGAAGCGCCAGCCAAACGTTGCTTGGCGATGTCACATGATGATGTGAACTTCTTGGTGCCTGTGGGGTTGAACTGGAACGAGCACTCGGCTGGGTCAGCGATCACCACCACTTGCGATGCGGATTGGGCGGCATACAAGTCAGGGTTGGCCGCTTTGGTCAATGCCTTGAACACAGGGAAGTAAGTCACCACGGCCAGCAAGCAGCCTGCCAAAATGATGGGCTTGCGGCCAATCTTGTCAGACCATGTACCAAACAAAATGAAGAACGGCGTCCCGATGATCAGGGACATCGCGACCATGATGTTGGCGGTTGCGCCGTCAACTTTCAGTGACTGGGTCAAGAAGAACAAGGCGTAGAACTGACCGGAGTACCAAACCACGGCTTGACCAGCGGTCAGGCCGAACAAGGCCAGGATCACGATCTTCAGGTTCTTCCACTGGCCGAATGATTCGGTCAATGGCGCCTTGGAGGCCTTGCCTTCGGATTTCATCTTCACGAAAGCGGGCGACTCGTTCATGCTCAAACGGATGTAGACCGAAATGATCAACAACAAGATCGAAACAATGAACGGCACGCGCCAGCCCCAGTCAGCGAAAGCTTCTTCACCGACGGCGGTCCGCGTCCCCAGAATCACCATCAGCGACAGAAACAAGCCCAGCGTGGCTGTGGTCTGGATCCAGGCGGTGTAGGCACCACGCTTGCCCATGGGGGCATGCTCGGCAACGTAAGTGGCAGCACCACCGTACTCGCCACCCAGCGCCAAGCCTTGCAGCAGACGCAGGCCGATCAGGATGACCGGAGCGGCCGCACCGATGCTGGCGTAGTTGGGCAAAATGCCCACAATGAATGTGGACAGACCCATGATCAGGATCGTCACCAGGAAGGTGTACTTGCGGCCGATCATGTCGCCCAAGCGGCCAAAGAAGATCGCACCGAAGGGGCGCACGATGAAACCAGCGGCAAAAGCCAGCAACGCGAAGATGAAGGCCGAACCTTCATCCAAACCGCTGAAAAACTGTTTCGCAATGATCGCTGCGAGCGATCCGTACAGGTAGAAGTCGTACCATTCGAAAACGGTGCCCAAAGAAGAAGCAAAAATCACTTTCTTCTCTTCACCAGACATCGGGCGTGGCGCTGTTGTAGCCATGTGTTGTCTCCAAAAAAGAGTCTCCAAAATGAAGACTTGAATGGATTCTTGGTGCCAGCTCTGACCTTCTTCTGACAGCAAGCCAACAATAACTTACAAGGCGAGTAGTAACCCTTTAAATATATCCCGCATCATGGGATTAATGGGGTTATCAAGGGTAATCCCTAGACAAGAATGTCCATGCTTTCAGGGTCTCCAGGGCGCTATCCTTTGTGCATGAACACCGTGCACCTCTCTCGCCAGGAGTTTGACCGCAAAGTGCGTCGACTGACTTGGGCCAGCTTGACCATCTGGGCGGGCGTGACAATGGTGCCCATTTGCGGCGCACGGCGCCTGAACTTTGACATCTGGGGCTGGCCATTCAACTTCTGGATGGCGGCCCAAGGTTGCGTGCTGGTCTATTTGGCGCTGGTGGTGTATTTCGCGTGGCAGGTCAACCGCTGGGAAGCAGCGCTGCCCAGTGATGAGGACAGCGAAACCTCGCAGGCTTAGATCGCTTGTCCAAGTTCTATCGCTGTGGGAGCCGCGCCCTCGCGGCGATTGCTCACGGTCTGCGAACGCACCATCGCGGCGGGGGCGGCGCTCCCACAAGGGGGCGCCGCTCCAACACAAAGCGTCAGGGGTTGCGGCGCACGCCCACGCAGGTGTGGTTCACCGCGTCCCAGTCGGGGCCGTCAAACCAAGGGTCGCCCTGCAGATAGGCTCTGAGCATGGGCAAGGCGTCCTGCCCCCAAAACACCTTGTCGTCCACCACAAAACTGGGCACGCCAAACAAGCCCAATGCAATGGCCTGCTCGGTATTGGCCTGCAAGTCCTGCTTGACCTCGGGGCTGGCCACATCGCGTGCAGGCTGCAGTTCTGCGCTCAGCTTGGCCAGTCGCTCAGGGTCGGCCGCGTCTTGGTCAGAGCACCAAACATGGCGAAACACCTGCTCGCACACAAAGCGGTTGGGGCTGCCCTGCGTGTCACAGGCCACCGCCAAACGCAGCAAGCCGAGTGGATTGAAAGGATGCGCGGCTGGCAGCTTGAGTGCGACACCTTGCTGGTGTGCGAGCCACAGCACGTGGCGGTAGGTCCAGTCGCGCTTGCTGGCGATTTCGGCTGGGCCCAGCTGACCATGGTGTTTGAGCATGGCACCGAACAGCACAGGCCGGTGCTCGACACGGTGGCTGATGCCTTGCAAGGCATCGGGCAAGGCATTGAAAGCCAGCCATGCGTAGGGCGAGATGAAGTCGAGGTAGAAGGTGATGGTTTTCATGGGCAACAGTGTGGATCAAGACTCTGGTTCTTCCAGGGCTCTTCGCCTGGCCAAACGCTCGGGCATTTGCACCCAGATTTGGTGCTTTTCTTCATCGCTGGCTTGGCCCCACCTCCCGATTTCAGGCAAGGTGCGCAAACACCCTTCGCATATGCCGGTAAGGGGGTGCATCCGGCAAAGCGACATGCACGGAGACGGCACCGAATCGGGCTCTGACGGAATTGGCCGCGCCAGGTATTGCGCCACACGCAAGGCCAGTTTGGACCAGTAGTAATCGTTCATGAGAGCGCATTCGGGGGCACAGACAGCGGTTGCGCCACGTCGGTCACCGGGGCGCGGGCCAAGCGCTGGGGGTCTTTGGGCAAATTGTGGCATTCATATCCGCACATGGTTCAGCCTGACCGCTTGCTGAGAATGGCCTTGGCCACGTTCGAGTGAGGCTGACGCCCCAAACAGCCACTGATGAACGCGCCGGCATCGACCAGTTTGTCCAAATCAATGCCCGTGGCAATGCCCATGCCGTGCAACATGTAGACCACGTCTTCGGTGGACACATTGCCCGTGGCCCCCTTGGCGTAAGGGCAACCGCCCAAGCCTGCTACCGAGGACTGGAAATTCCATACGCCCATTTGCAAGGCGGCCAGCGTGTTGGACAGCGCCTGGCCATAGGTGTCGTGAAAATGGCCGCAAACGTGGTCCACATCGAAATGCTGCAACGTGGCCTCGATGGCCTTTTGCACCTTGAGCGGCGTGCCCACGCCGATGGTATCGGCCACATCCACCCGCTGTACGCCAATCTGCTTCATCAAACCCGCCAGGTAGGCCACACGCTCGGGCTGAACATCGCCCTCATAAGGGCAACCCACGGTGCAGCTCATCGCGCCTCGCACCGCAATGCCCGCCGCCAGCGCGGCCTGCACCACCGGGGCAAAGCGCTCGATGCTTTCAGCAATCGAGCAGTTGATGTTCTTTTGGCTGAAAGCTTCGCTGGCCGCGCCAAAAACAACGATTTCATCGGGGCGGGTTTTCAAAGCCGCTTCAAAGCCTTGCAAGTTGGGCGTGAGCACCGAATAACGCACACCGCTCTGACGTTGGATGCCCGCCATCACTTCGGCGTTGTCGGCCATCTGCGGCACCCACTTGGGGCTGACAAAGCTGGTGACTTCGATCTCACAGAGGCCTGCGGCTTGCAGGCGATTCACCAACTCGATCTTGACCGCAGCGGGCACAGGCTGCTTTTCGTTTTGCAGACCGTCGCGGGGGCCGACATCGATGAGTTGGACACGAGAAGGCAGTGACATCGAAAAACTTTCAGTAACCGCGCTGGTGATCGACCACACCGTTGATCGGCTCACCGCGTTGCAAGGCCTGAATTTTGCCCACGATTTGCGCGATGCTTTCTTCGCGCAGGGTGCGGGCAGACGTGTGCGGCGTGACGGTGATTTTGGGATGATTCCAGAACGCATGGTCTGCAGGCAGCGGCTCGGTGCGGAACACGTCGAGCGTGGCCCCGGCCATGTGACCGCTGTCGATCAGTTTGATCAGGTCTTCTTCGACCAGGTGTTTACCGCGGGCCACGTTGACAAGGTAAGCACCCGGTTGCAGTTGCGAGAGCGTGCCTTGGTTCAGGATGTTTTCGGTTTCGGGGGTGAGCGGCATCAGGTTGACCAGCACCCGCGTCGCAGACAAAAACTCAGGCAGGCCTTGCGCACCTCTGAAGCAGCGGATACCGGGCAGGTCTTTGGCGCTGCGGCTGTAGCCGTTCACAGGAAATTCAAACACCTGCAGCGCTTTGGCCACACGCTCGCCCAACACGCCCAGGCCCATGACGCCCACCGCAAATTCGGCGCGATGACGCGGCTTGCGGTAGGACCATTTGCCGGTCTGGGTATCGGTGTCGTAACCGTCGAATTCGCGGAAGTGCCGGATCACTGCGTGGCACACGTATTCGGCCATCTGCACAGACATGCCAGCGTCGTCCAGGCGCACCACCTTGAGTGAGGACGGCAACTTGAGCTGGAGCAAGGCGTCCACACCCGCGCCGATGTTGAACAGGGTTTGCAGGCCCGGCTGCTCGTCGATGAACTGCTGAGGCGGGGCCCATACGATGGCGTGGTCGGCCTGGGGCGCACCGGGCGTCCATGCGGACACGGAGGCTTCGGGAAAGGCCGTGAGAACGGCCTGCACCCAAGGCTCAGGTGGCAGGCTGGCAAAACAGATGGTGATGTTCATAGGTCAATTTTGTCAGCAAGACCCGGACCACGTTGTCACATGGGTGAGATCCATTTGTAGGAGCCCCGCCGTCGGGGCGAATGGTTGTGGTCTTCGGGCACCTCATCGCGGCGGGGGCGCCGCTCCTACAGGGGCCGCTCCTAAAAGGTCAAGCGGAGAGTTTGAGCAACTCCGCCCCTTCGGCCACCTGGTCACCGGGCGCGTACAACAGCTCGGCCACGGTGCCATCGTGCGGCGCTTGAACCGTGTGTTCCATTTTCATGGCTTCCATCACCGCCAGGGCTTGACCGGCCTTGACCTTGTCACCCGCCTTGACGGAGAAAGACACGACTTTGCCGGGCATCGGAGCCGTCAGGCGCCCAACCTCTGTTGCGGCTTCACCGGAATGGGCCAGCGGGTCGAGCAGGCGGATGCGGGTTGACCCTTGGGGGGTGAACACATGGCGCAAGCCGTCTGACGCCTTGTCTTGTGTGTGAACGGCACTGTGGATGCGCTGGCCGTTGAACTGCACCCACAAGCCATCGCCTTGGGATGTGGGTTGGGGTGTGAATTGCAAATCCGATTCAGCGCCCTCGCCGACTTGCAGGCGCAAGGGGCTTGTGCAGGTCAACACCGCACACACCGGCAGGCCATCGTATTCCAGCTCAAAGCGGCGGCGAGTGGTGCCGTGTGACTGCCAGCCGTCACGACGACTGAACGGGTCCGCGCCTTGCTTAGCAAATTCCGCATGCAGGGCATCGGCAATGACGGCGGCTGCAGCGGCCTGCAGGCCCACCGGGTCCTGCTTGAACAGCACGGCGCTTTCGCGCTGGATGAGTGCGGTGTCGAGTTGGGCGGTGGCAAACGCATGGCTGCGCACCACATGGCGCAAGAACTGCACATTGGTGTTCAGGCCCACGATGTGGGTCTGAGCCAGCGCAGTGTCGAGCCGCGCCAGCGCCTGTTCACGGGTGTCGCCGTGCACGATCAGCTTGGCCACCATCGAGTCGTAAAACGGGCTGATGGTGTCGCCCTCGCGCACGCCGTCGTCGATGCGGATGGTGCCGCGTTCAAAGCTGGTCGCTTGTGGCTTGCTGTAGACCTGCAGCGTACCGGTGGCGGGCAAAAAGTTGTTGTCGGGGTTCTCGGCGCAGATGCGCGCTTCAATGGCATGGCCCTGAATGCGCAACTCGTCCTGGCGCAAAGGCAGCGACTCGCCGCTGGCCACACGCAGTTGCCACTCCACCAGGTCCAGGCCAGTGATGGCCTCGGTGACGGGGTGCTCGACCTGCAGGCGGGTGTTCATCTCCATGAAGAAAAACTTCATGGATTCAGGCTGGTCATAGGCCGTTTGCTCGACGATGAATTCCACCGTGCCAGCACCCACGTAGTTCACAGCTTGGGCCGCAGCCACGGCAGCGGCACCCATTTGTGCACGCAGGACTTCGGTCATGCCGGGTGCCGGTGCTTCTTCGAGCACTTTTTGGTGGCGGCGCTGCACCGAGCAGTCGCGCTCGAACAAATACACGCAGTTGCCTTGCGTGTCGCCAAACACCTGGATCTCGATGTGGCGCGGGCGCTGCACGTATTTTTCGATCAGCACCGCATCGCTGCCAAAGCTGTTGATGGCTTCGCGTTTGCAAGAGGCCAGGGCTGCGGCAAAGTCTTCTGACTTTTCGACCACGCGCATGCCTTTGCCGCCGCCGCCCGCGCTGGCTTTGATGAGGGCGGGGTAGCCAATGCGGTCGGCTTCGAGTTGCAAGAGCGCCGGGTCTTGGTCAGCGCCGTGGTAACCGGGCACCAGCGGCACCCCGGCCGATTCCATCAAACGCTTGGACTCGGCCTTGAGGCCCATCGCCAAAATGGCCGATGCGGGCGGACCAATGAAAACCAAACCTGCAGCAGTACAGGCCTTGGCAAAGTCTGAGTTTTCGCTCAAAAAGCCATAACCGGGATGCACCGCTTCGGCGCCTGTGGCCTTGGCAGCTTCGAGGATGCGTTCCCAGCGCAGGTAGCTGTCTTTGGGGGCAGAGCCGCCCACATGCACCGCTTCGTCGCAGGCTTGGACATGCTTGGCGCTGGCGTCGGCGTCCGAATAAACGGCCACGGTTTGGATGCCCATACGGCGGGCAGTGGCCGCAATGCGACAGGCAATTTCGCCACGGTTGGCAATCAGAATTTTTTTGAACATCAATTTCTCCAGACCACTTGTTGGTCAACTGCATACAACTTGCATGGGGCACCCCGTCGTGCCTGGCAAAAACCCAAAGCGCGGCCGATCGCCCAATCGCCAGAAGCAAAGCCTACTGCGCCATTCGGCCCAATGGCGAAAGCGCGCGGCACGGGGCTGCTCAAAAATCGTGTGTAAAGTTTTTGAACGTTATCGGCGCTGATCGGGACTTTGGTCAAGTCCGTCACATCGGCAAAGCCAGTGGTTTCGGGGACGGGTGGCAAGGCGGCTTGCGTGTAACCCGCTTTGGCCAAATAGGCATCGACCAAGGGCACCCAGTGGTCCATGTCACTGGTGAATCCAGAATGCCCATCCTTGCCAAAAGCGGGCAATTGTTTGAATTGCGCACGACCACCACCCTCCGTCCAGGCTTGGTGCCAATCCCGTGGGGCTTGAGCGCCCCAAAACAAATCGTTCTCCCAATACAGCCACAGCATGTCGGCTTGGGCTTCTTTGGCTTTGTTTTTCCACAGGCGAGCGATTTGGTTCGCGCCACAAGATTGCCCCGGACGCGCCACAGGGTCGCCGCCCGTGCCACCGGCAAAATTGATGCCGCCTTGCAAACCCGAAGGGTTGCGCCACACCGTCGCCACCGAGGTCAAACCGCCGACCGATTGGCCCATGACCCACCAGCGGGATGTGTCGACAAACTTCAGATTCTTGGCAAAACTGTGCGCAGCCAAAACCTGTTCTGAGGCCGCAATGCTCAAAGGTTCAATCTGAGGCGAAGAACAACTCCCACTGGTTTCCGGGTCAAAGTCGCCAAACGCTTCGCCATAACCTACACGCGTCGGCACGATGACGGCAAAGCCTTTGCCCACCAGATACCGGGCTTGCGACTCGTAACGAAAGCGCAAGGGCTGCGCACGTTTATCGGGACTGCCTGCTCGGCCATGGTTCAAGATCACCAAAGGGAAGGGCCCCTCACCGTTGGGCTTGAACACGGTTAGGGGAATTTTTCGGGTTTCTGTGCGGTTGTACAAATCCTTCACCGTGACTTCGATGCGATGAATTTCTTCGTGCAGGTCTTTCGCAAGGGCTGGCTCTTCGGGTGTTTGCGCGAACACGGCCAAGCAGCCCGAAAACACCAGGAACCCCAAGCATGCTCGGAACCATTCGGGCAGTTTCATAACAGCCAATTTGGTTTGCGTTTTTGCAAGAAGGACTGCACGCCCTCTTTGCCTTCTGCACTGGCTCGGATGTTGGCAATGCCTGCCACCGTCTGTGCCACCAGCGCGTCGTTGATCTCGCGCTCGGCCACGTCTTGCACCAGCTTTTTGCAAGCGCGCACAGCGTGGGGGCTGGCATTCAACAAGGCGTGCGTCAACTCGGCCACCTTGGCGTCCAAGGCCTCTGCGCTTGTCACCTCGCGTACCAAGCCAATGCGGTGCGCTTCCTGAGCCGTGAAACGCTCTGCCGTCAAAAAATAGCGGTGCGCCGAACGCGCGCCCATCGCGCGAATCACATACGGACTGATGGTGGCCGGGATCAAGCCCAGCTTGACTTCGCTCAGGCAGTAGTTGGCTGTGTCCACACTCACGGCCATGTCGCAAGCGGCCACCAGGCCCATGCCCCCGGCATACACATCGCCCTGCACGCGGGCAATGGTGGGTTGGGGGCATTCGTAAATCGCACGCAGCATGGCGGCCAACTCGCCCGCATCGGCCAGGTTTTGATCGCGGCTGTAGTCGGCCATGCGGCGCATCCAGTTGAGGTCTGCGCCTGCGCAAAAAGCGGGGCCCTCGGCGGCCAACACCACGCAGCGCACTGAGGCTTCTTGCACGACTGTAAGAAAAGCATTTTTCAGCTCGGCGATGACTTCGTCGTTGAAAGCATTGCGCACATCGGGGCGCGACAGCGTGATCGTGTGCACGCCGCCTTGGGTGGAAATCTTAAGTGCGTTGCTCATGCTTTGGTGGCCTGTTCTGACAAAAGGAAATACACCATGTCCAGCTCCGGGCAAGGCTGGCCCATGGCCGTCAAAGCTGCCGTGATTTGGCCACGGTGGTGGGTAGCGTGGTTGAAGACATGCGACAAGGTGGCCGCAAAAGGCAAGGACAGGGGGTCGCCCTTGCTGGTCCGGTAATCCAGTTCGCCGTCAAAACGTTCAGTGGGCCAGCTGGCGATCAGGGGCGTCCAGTTAGCAGATCCGCCCTTGAGCGCCTGTGCAAGGTGTTCGCGATGAGGTTCAATTTCGCTGTCCAGCGCCAGCACCGGCGATGCGCCTTTTGAAAAACGCGCATACCAGAGCAAGTGCTCGGCCACCAACATGTGGTTCAGCGTGCCGTGGATGCTTTTGAAAAACAGGCCCACGTCGCGTTGGTAGTCTTCGGCCGAAACGCGCGAGACCGCCTCGAGCAAGCGGTGCGTGGCCCAGGCGTGGTAACGCGCTTGGGCGTTGAAGTGAATGTGCCAAGTCGATGAAGCGTTCATTGTGGTCATGTGTCCAGCCCTCCCAATGTTTTGAGCGATTCAAAATCGGCATCGCGGTGCAGCAGCGCGTGGCCGTGGGTCAAGCAGTAACTGGCCAGAAGCACATCGATGGGGCTGTGCACGGTGCGGCCTGACTGGCGCAACCGTTGATAGAGTGTGGCCGCCTGCAAGGCGTTGTCGAGACCACCGATTTCCACCACTTCCAAGTCCAACAAAAGGTCGCGCACACGGGCCTGGGCACTGGCCGTAGAGAAGCCTCGCACCACTTCAAAAATAACCAAATCGGCCACACCAATGTCAGGCGGCCCCTCTTGCCCGGAGAGCCAGCGCTTGAGCTGTTGGGTCTGCGGGTTGATCGTGCCTCGAAAGTGATCGATCAGCACGCTGGAGTCCACCAAAATCATGCTGACTTGCCTTTCGCTGGCCGCCGGGTGGCAGCTGCTACTCGGGGTTTGCGACCCTTCACAGCGGGCTTGATCTCGTAAGCAGCCACAGGTTCTTGCACAGTCTCTGCAAGTTGCCGCTCTTCGCGCGCCTTGGCCCAGGCTTCGTCGGAGTCGTCCCAAAACAAAGTGCCACGCGCAGCCAACAACGCCGCATAGGCCTTCTTGCGCTTGAGCAAACGCAAGCCCTCTTCGACCGCTTCCTTTTTGGTCTTGAAGCCGCCCGCTGCCATGGCAGCAGCCATCAAGTCGTCGTCAATTTCAATGTTGGTTCGCATGCGCACAGCCCCTTAATGTGTATGAATTTACAAAATCATACACATCACATGCGGAAAAGTCCAAATTTCGTCTCGGCTATCGGCGCATTGAGCGATGCGCTCAAGCCCAGCGCCAGCACGCGGCGGGTGTCGGCCGGGTCGATGATGCCGTCGTCCCACAGGCGGGCAGTGGCGTAGTAGGGGTGGCCTTGAACCTCATATTGCTCCTTGATGGGGGCTTTGAACGCGGCTTCTTCGTCGGCGCTCCACTGACCGCCCTTGCCCTCGATGCCGTCGCGCTTGACGGTGGCCAGCACGCTGGCGGCTTGCTCACCGCCCATCACGCTGATGCGCGCGTTGGGCCACATCCACAAGAAACGGGGCGAGTAGGCGCGTCCGCACATGCCGTAGTTGCCCGCCCCAAAGCTGCCGCCAATGATGATGGTGAACTTGGGCACTGCAGCGGTGGCCACGGCCGTGACCATCTTGGCGCCGTTGCGGGCGATGCCTTCGTTTTCGTATTTGCGGCCCACCATGAAGCCGGTGATGTTTTGCAAAAACACCAGCGGGATCTTGCGCTGGCAGCACAACTCGATAAAGTGCGCGCCCTTCAAGGCCGACTCACTGAACAAGATGCCGTTGTTGGCGATGATGCCCACCGGCATGCCTTCGATGCGGGCAAAGCCGCAGATCAAGGTGGTTCCAAAGCGCGACTTGAATTCGTCGAACTCCGAGCCGTCGACGATGCGGGCGATGATCTCGCGCACGTCAAAAGGCTTGCGCGTGTCCGTGGGGATCACGCCGTACAACTCTTTGGCCTCGTGCTTGGGCGGCACGGGGATGTGCGTGGCGATGTTGGGGGCTTTTTGCGCGTTCAGGTTTTTAACCGCCTGACGTGCCAACGACAAGGCGTGCACATCGTTTTGCGCCAGATGGTCGGCCACGCC
The DNA here is from genome assembly GCA_903822825.1 of uncultured Burkholderiales bacterium. Lineage (GTDB taxonomy): Bacteria > Pseudomonadota > Gammaproteobacteria > Burkholderiales > Burkholderiaceae_C > Limnohabitans_A. Next base: position 34,632 of record CAIJQQ010000056.1, read on the forward strand.
GGAGAGGCGCGTGTGCACATCGCCACCACCCAAATCTTCGGCACTCACCACCTCGCCGGTAGCGGCTTTGACCAGCGGCGGGCCACCCAAAAAGATGGTGCCCCGGTTCTTGACAATGATGGTTTCGTCGCTCATGGCGGGCACATAAGCGCCGCCCGCCGTGCAAGAACCCATGACCACCGCGATCTGCGCGATGCCTTGCGCGCTCATGTTGGCCTGGTTGAAAAAGATGCGGCCAAAGTGGTCGCGGTCGGGGAAGACCTCGTCCTGATTGGGCAGGTTGGCGCCGCCCGAATCCACCAGATAAATACAAGGCAAGCGGTTTTGCTGCGCGATCTCTTGCGCACGCAAATGCTTTTTCACCGTGAGCGGGTAATAGGTGCCGCCCTTGACCGTGGCGTCGTTGCACACGATCATGCAGTCCACCCCGCTCACGCGGCCGATGCCCACGATCAAGCCCGAGCTGGGCGCGTCGTTGTTGTACATGTTCAACGCCGCAAGCGGCGCGACTTCAAGAAAAGGCGTGCCGGGGTCGAGCAGCATTTGCACGCGGTCACGAGGAAGCAACTTGCCCCGAGCGGTGTGCTTGGCGCGTGCAGCATCACCGCCGCCTTGGGCGACGCGCTCGAGGTGGGCGCGCAGGTCGTTGACGACGGTCTGCATGGCGGCGGCGTTGGCGTGGAAGTCGGCCGAACGGGGGTTGAGTTGGGATTGCAAAACGGTCATGGTGCTTCCAGTTGAATCGCTTGTAGCCGCCAGCATAAGGTGCAGCGCCCCTTTCCATTCAGCCAGATAGGTTGCAAATCCTGCCAAAATAAGCACCGCCATGATCTCCACCACCCCCACCTCTCGCGCTGAAACCCCCATCGCCTTCATTGCAGCGATGGTTCAAGCCTATGCTCAGCGCGGAATGAACCCGACAGCGGCACTGGAAAAGGCACAAATTGCGCCAAGTTTGCTGAATCAGCCCCAAACCCGCGTGACGGCGCTGCAGATGGAGTGGATGAGTGAGGCCGCGATGCGCGAGCTGGACGACGAAGCGCTGGGCTGGTTTCGCCGTCGCCTGCCTTGGGGCAGCTACGGCATGCTGGTGCGCGCCTCGCTGACTGCACCCACCTTGGGGCTGGCGCTGACGCGCTGGTGCCGCCACCACAATCTGCTGACCGACGACATCCGGCTGACCTTGAGCACATCGGATGGGCTGGCCCACATTGAGCTGCACGAGGCGCACGACCTGAAAACCCTGCGCGAATTTTGCACAGTCTCCGTCTTGCGCAACGCGCTGGGTGTGGCCTGCTGGCTGACCGATTCGCGCATCCCATTGAGCGCCACAGCGCTGCGCTTTGCGCCGCCACCGCACGCAGACAGCTACGGCGTGTTGTTTGACGGCCCCAGCCAATTCAATGCACCGCAAAGTCGCCTGAGTTTTGACGCCGGCTACCTGAAGCTGCCCATTCGGCGCGATGAAGCGGCGTTGCAAAGGATGCTGCAACGCGCCCTGTTGCTGACGGTTCGCCCCTACCGACGCGACCGTTTGCTGGTGGAGAAAGTACGCCAAACCCTGGCCGAACACCCCGAAAACAGCCGCAACGCCGACAACCTGGCCGCGTGGCTGAACCTGTCGCCCCGCACACTTCACCGACAACTCAAGGAAGAAGGCGCCAGCTTGCAGGCGCTCAAGAACAGTGTGAGGCGTGACACCTCTGTGGACTTGCTGCTTCGCTCAACTCGCCCAATCAAGCAGATTGCCGTTGAGGTGGGGTTTCAAAATGAAAAAAGCTTCATGCGGGCGTTCAAGGGATGGACGGGAACGACCCCCGAAGCCTTTCGCCAAGGGGGCTGACTCTTCAAGCATGTCGGGGTCTTATGTCACCCTTCAACCTTGGGCGGCTTGTGGCCGGGCACGTCCATCGCGGCACGCTTGCGAGCAGTATTTGACCTGCTCCCAATTTTTCGCCCAGGACTTGCGCCACGTCATTTCACGGTGACAGCGCTCGCACACCTTGCTGGGCAAGGATGACTTGTTGCCTTTGAATGGTTTTTTCATGTGAACGCCACGGATAAAAGACCTTGGAAATTGACCATTGACATACCTTAAATCTGCTCACAGTATGAGCCATTCCTATAATTCAATTCAATACCTACTCAAAAGTCAGTTTCATGCCGGAATCCATCTCAAATCACCGCATTGGTGCTGTCTCCGCCCTGTCTGGTGTGCCCGTGTCCACGCTGCGGGTATGGGAGACACGGCATGGTGCATTTGCACCCCATAAATCCAAAGGCCGCCATCGCTTGTATTCGGATGAGGATGCGCTGCGCGCCTCGCTCATCAAACAACTGACCGCTGCAGGTCACAGCATCAGCACCATCGCCGCGCTTGAAGCGAACCATCTCAATGCACTGCTGATGCAGCAAAGAACCGCGCTGCGACAAAACCAACCGCCACCCGCGCACGCTGCCCCGGTCACCATGGCAGTGGTGGGCGTGGGCATGGCCGCGCGCATGGAATTGAGCCAACAGTCCATGGGCTTGCTCAGCAAACCCATCCAAATCACCGAGATCCTGGAAGACTTGGATGCAGCGCTCGATGCGCCACTGACATCGAACCCCTTGGTCCTGATGGTGCGCGTCAATTCATTGCATGTGAATGCAGGCCGAGACATACAGCGGCTGGTGCAAGCCCACCAGTTTCAGCAAGCCATCGTGCTCTACAACTTTGGTCAAGAGCCCGTCGTTGCAGCACTGAAACTGGCGGGCGTCAAGGTCCGCAGAGAACCGGTTTCAAACACCGAACTGGGAGAACTCATCCACTCCGTTTTGTGGATGGACAACACCCCTGAGGTCAGTGATGTTCAGCGCAGCGGCTTGGTGCCCCCTCGCAAATACAGCGACGAGACATTGAACAGGGTGGCCAACACCACCAGCCAAGTTCTGTGTGAATGCCCTCGGCATGTGGCTGAGCTGATCACCCAGCTGTCCAGCTTTGAACAGTACAGCCAGGACTGCCTGAACAAAAGCACCGAAGACGCACACCTGCATGCTTACCTCAGCACGGTCTCGGGCTCGGCCCGAGCCTTGTTCGAAAAAGCCCTGGAGATGGTGGCGCAACACGAGAACATCTCCTTGGAGCAACCATCGGCGCCGAACCGCACCGAATCGTGAAACCGCATGTGGCCGGCGTTGCATGGGTCACGCTGCGCCGGCAGACCCGTGAAGGTTCTCAGCGCCAGCGTCAAACGGATTGAAATGGAAACACAATTGGTTTGGTTCAAGCGCGATTTGCGCGCACATGACAACGCCGCTCTGGCTTGCGCGGCCGCCCTGGGCCCGGTCATGTGTGTCTACATCGTGGAGCCGTCCTACTGGCGCGGCCCGGATGTATCTCAGAGGCAGTTCGATTTTTTGCATGAATGCCTGCGCGACTTGTTTGTGCAACTCAAGGCCTGCGGTGTGCGCCTGCAAGTGGTGACTGGTGAGGTTACCGAGGTGCTCGAACGCCTGCACCAGGCGCAAGCCTTCAGCCACCTGCATGCGCACGAAGAAACCGGCAACGGTCTGACCTACGAACGTGACAAAGCCGTGGCCCACTGGTGCGCCGCGCACGGCGTGCAGTGGCAAGAGCATGCACAAACCGGCGTGGTGCGCCGACTGCCCAGCCGCAACCAGTGGAGCGCGCTGTGGACCGAGCGCATGCAAGCGCCCCAGATGAACACCCCCACCCTCACGCCAGCCCCTTGGCCCTGGCCTGCAGAGCGCTGGCCCGATTGGCCAACCTGGGGCTTGGCCATTGACACTGCACCCGAGCGGCAGACCGGCGGCCGACAAGCGGCTTGGGAGACCTTGCAGAGTTTTTTGAACACCCGCAGCGGGCAATACCGGGGCGGCATCTCTTCCCCCTTGAGTGCGACCAGCGCCTGCTCGCGTTTGTCGCCTTACCTGAGCTGGGGTTGCCTGAGCATGCGCGAAGTGGTGCAAGCCACCGAAAAGGCCTTGAGCCAGCCAGGCCTGGACCCGTGGACCCGCAAGGGCCTGGTGGCCTTCACCAGCCGCTTGCACTGGCACTGCCATTTCATGCAAAAGCTCGAGAGCGAGCCCGCCATTGAGCATCGCAACATGCACCGCGGTTACGACGGCCTGCGCGAAGGCGATTGGAACGCCGAACATTTTGAGCGCTTGCGCACCGCCACCACCGGCTGGCCCTTGGTGGACGCCTGCGTGACCATGCTGCAACAAACCGGTTGGCTCAATTTCCGCATGCGCGCCATGCTGGTGTCGGTGGCGGCCTACCCCCTGTGGCTGCACTGGCGCGAAGTGGGGCAGTGGCTGGCCGGACAGTTTGTAGACTACGAGCCCGGCATCCACTGGAGCCAGATGCAAATGCAGTCGGGCACAACCGGCATCAACACCACTCGCGTGTACAACCCGATCAAGCAAGCGCAAGACCACGACCCGCAAGGCGTTTTTGTGCGGCGCTGGATGCCGGTGCTGCGCCAAGTGCCCGACACCTGGCTGTTCGAGCCCTGGAAGATGCCGCCTTCGGTGCAGTCAGCTTGCGGTGTGGTGGTCGGCACCCACTGGCCTGAGCCGGTGGTGGACTTGCTTTCAGCCACGCGCTCGGCCAAAGCCCTGCTGCATGCGCGACGAAGCGCACCCGAAGTACGCGAGGGTAAACAAGCCATCCTTGAACAACACGCCTCGCGTCGAGTCACCCAGCCAACAAAGCGCCGCCGAACACCCCCTGCCATTGAAGACAAACAAATCCAATGGGATTTTTGACATGACACCCGACACAGAACCCGCCGCACCGATTCGCCACTTGGTCATTGTCTTGGGCGATCAGCTCGCCGAAGGCGCCAGCGCACTGACCGACTTCGACCCGGCCCAAGATGTGGTCTGGATGGCAGAGGCCATGCAGGAGTCGACGCATGTGCCCTCGGCCAAGCAGCGCATCGCGGTGTTCCTGAGCGCCATGCGGCACTTCGCACAGACCCTGCAGGGCAAGCGCTGGCGGGTGGACTATACCGAGCTGGATCAAGACGGCCACACGGGAACGCTGCAAGGCGAGTTGGCCCGCGCCATCGCCAAATGGCAACCCGCCCAACTGGTGATGACCGCGCCCGGCGACTGGCGCGTACTGCAAGCACTGCAGGCCACCGCCAAGACCCACCAAAGGGTGCTGAGCGTGCGCGACGACACCAGTTTTTTCACCACCGTGCGCGACTTTTCGGCGCACATCCAGGGGCGCAAACAGTTGCGCATGGAATATTGGTACCGTGAACAGCGCCAGCGCTTTGGCATCCTGATGGAGGGCAAACAACCCGTGGGAGGCCAATGGAATTTTGACGCCGACAACCGCGAATCGTTTGGCAAAAAAGGCCCGCAAAACCTGCCTGCGCCCAAGCGCTTTGCGCCAGACCAGGTCACGGCGCAGGTCATCGCGCTGGTTCACAAAGTGTTCGACAAGCACCCCGGTGAGCTGGTCGAATTTGGCTGGCCTGTCACGCGGGCGCAGGCACTGGAGGCCCTGCAGGACTTCATTGCCCACCGCTTGCCTTTGTTCGGGCAGTTCGAAGACGCCATGTGGGAAGGTGAGCCCTGGCTCTACCACTCGCATTTGTCGGTGTGCCTGAACCTCAAACTGCTGTCCGCACGAGAAGTGGTGCAGGCGGCGCAAGACGCGTGGCAAACAGGCCATGCGCCGCTGCCCGCCGTGGAAGGTTTTGTGCGGCAAATTTTGGGCTGGCGCGAATACGTGCGCGGCATGTACTGGACCCAAATGCCGGGCTACATCGCGCTCAATGCGCTGGACGCGCAAGAAGCCTTGCCTGCGTTTTATTGGACTGGTGAGACAGACATGGCCTGCCTGCGCGACGCGCTGCAGCAAACGCTGAGACACGGCTATGCACACCACATCCAGCGCCTGATGGTGCTGGGCCTGTATGGTCTGCTGCTCGGCGTGCAGCCGCAGCAAATGCACGCATGGTTTTTGAGTGTGTTTGTGGACGCAGTGGAATGGGTGGAACTGCCCAACACGCTGGGCATGTCGCAGTTTGGCGATGGCGGCCTGATGGCCAGCAAACCTTATGTGGCCAGCGGCAAGTACATCCAGCGCATGAGCAACCACTGCCAGGGCTGCAAGTTTGATCCTGCGCAATCGTTGGGGCCACAGGCCTGCCCTTACACCACGCTGTATTGGGATTTTTTAAAGCGACACCAGCCCATGCTGGAGAAGAACCCGCGCATGGGCATGCAGCTCAAAAATCTGAACCGACTGTCTGCTGAAACGCAAGAGCAGATTCAACAGCAGGCACAATCCCTTCGGACTGTCGCTTGATGGCCGTGGTCATGCCAACATAGCGGCTGCCAGTCGGGCATAAAGAGGAATGCCCAGCAGGATGTTGAACGGAAACGTCAGCCCCAGCGACAAGCCCACATACAAGGATGGGTTGGCCTCGGGCAAGGCATAGCGCAACACCGCCGGCACGGCGATGTAGGACGCACTGGCGGCCAGCACCATCAGCAAGGCCGCGTCGCCTTGCGGCACATCCAGCAGCCAGCATATGCCCAGTGCCACAGCAGCATGCGCCAACGGGGCCAGCAGGCCGTAGGCCATCAGCCAGGGCGACTGGCCGCGCAAACCCGGCAAGTTGCGTGCGGCCATCAGACCCATATCGAGCAAAAAAAACGCCAGCATGCCCTTGAACAAATCGCCGGAGAACGGCTGCATGGCCCGCTGCCCCGCCTCACCGCTGACTACACCGATCAGCATCGCGCCCAACAGCAAGAGTTGCGCCCCGTCCGTGAAAGACTCATGCAAGACCTTGCCCACCGAGAAGTTGCGCTCGGATGGTGCCTGCCGTGCACCGCTGGTCCCTCGCAGGCGGTTGGCCATCAACACGGCAAAGATGATGGCCGGCGACTCCATCAAAGCCATGGCCGCGGCCATGTGCCCACCATAGGCCTGCCCATGGGTTTCGAGGTGGTTCATGGCGGTGATGAAGGTGACGGCACTGACCGAGCCATAAGTAGCCGCCAGAGCCGCCGCATCAAAGCCACCCAAAGCTCTGCGCAGCAACAAGTAACTCAAACCAGGCACCAGGATGGCCAGAAAGACCGCCACCGACAGGCTCACCGCCACTTGCCCCGTCAGCCCAGACTGGTTCAGTGCAAAGCCCCCTTTGAGGCCCAAAGCCATCAACAGGTACAGGGACAGGAAACGTGAAATCGCCGGGGGAATTTCCAGATTCGATTTCACCAACCCGGCAAAGACGCCGAACACAAAAAACAAAATCGCAGGGTCCACCAAGGCATGCATTTGAAACTCCAGTTCAGCAACTGACTGCGATTGTGTCTGCGGATATCCATCATGTAAAATTGATTTTTAAATACATTAACATCAATAAAAGTCTATGAACATCACATTCCGTCAGCTGCGCTTGTTTCTGGCCACGGCGGAGACCGGCAGTGTGACGGCTGCGGCACGGGCCATGCACGTGACGCAACCCACGGCCTCGATGCAATTGCGCGAGATCACCGAGTCGGTGGGCATCCCGCTTTACGACATCATCGGTCGCCAGTTGCACCTGACGGACGCAGGGCTTGACCTGGCTCGTACGGCGCGCAGCATTGTGGGGGAATGGGAGGCTTTTGAGCAGTCCATCCATGCGATGCGGGGCCTGACCCAAGGGCGGCTGCGGGTGGCGGTGGTGAGCACGGCCAAATACTTTGTTCCCCGCTTGCTGGGCAGTTTTTGTGAACATTACCCGGACATCGACATTTCGCTTGAAGTGCTCAACCGCGATGGCGTGGTGCAACGCTTGCGCGACAACCGCGATGACTTGTATGTCATGACCACGCCGCCTGCGGACATGGCACTGGAAGACCAGGTGTTTCTGAGCAATCCTCTGGTGCTGATTGCCCCTCAAGGTCATGCCCTGTCAAAGCGCAAGCGGCTGGCGCTGAGCGCCTTGCAAAGCGAGCGGTTTTTGTTGCGCGAAAAAGGCTCGGGCACACGGCTGGCGACCGACCGTTTTTTCCACGAGCAAGACTTCGAGCCTGCTTCGCGTCTGGAGCTGGGCAGCAACGAGGCCATCAAGGAAGCCGTGGCAGGGCATCTGGGCGTGGCGGTGGTCTCCAGGCACGCGCTCAAGGACAGCGAACTCGCGCACGAGTTGTGCATCTTGCCCGTGGCAGGCACGCCGATCCCGTCTCAATGGCATCTGGTCTACCCCAAGGCCAAACAGATGTCGCCCATTGCAGCGGTGTTCCAGGCCCATTTGGTGCAGCAAGCCCAGCTTTGGGCCAAGGACTGAAGGCTCGCCGTCAGTTCAGTCGCAGCGCATCCATGCCGGTGAACACCCGCGCAGCACCCGCTTGCAGCAAGGGCTCGTGCGCCGCCGGGGGCGCAGCATAAGCCCACACTGTGGCGCCAGCGGCCACGCCCGCCGTGATGCCCACCGTGGTGTCTTCGACCACCAAACAGTGCGCAGGGTCGATCTGCAAATGTGCAGCTGCGGCCAGGTACACATCGGGGTGCGGCTTGCTGCGCGGCATCTCGTGGCCGCTGAAAATGCGGCCTTCAAAATAACTGTGCAGGCCCACTTGCTTGAGCATCATTTCGACCTTGAAACGGTCGGCACCCGATGCCACCGCGATGCGGCCTTGGCAACGATCGTGCAGGTGCGCCACGGCATCGTGTACGCCTTCGATGGCGGTGATGCTTTCTTGCAAGCGCTCATTGCGCCGCTCAAAAAACTGCTGCAGCCAGGCGTCGGTGAGCGGCTGGCCGGTGTGCGCCTCAATGGTCACGCGCTGGCTTTTGACGGTGTGACCCACAAAGCGCTGCATGCACTCGGCCAGCGTCATTCGCCAGCCCTGCTCTTCAAACATGTCACGCAGCACGCCGCAGGTGATGGCTTCGCTGTCGACAAGCACGCCGTCGCAGTCAAACAAAATGGCTTCAAAGTTCATGCGAGGAATCATACGGTCTGCCACTGCGTGGCCTCAAAGCACATCGCCATCCACATAAAACCAGCGCCCTTCTTCGCGCACAAAGCGGCTAAGTTCGTGTTGGCGCACCGCCTTGCCACCCAAGCGAAAGCGGGCGACGAATTCGACTTCTGCGGTGTGCTCACCCGTGGCGCGGTATTGCTTGATTTGCAAGCCCAACCACTTGGCCCCCGCTTCGAGCACCAACTCGCCAGGCCGCTGGCTGTTGTGCCAAGTGGCCAGCAGGTAGGGTACATCGCCAAGTACAAACGCACTGTAACGCGAGCGCATCAGGCTTTCGGCATCGGGTGCTGCCAGGCTTGCGTGTAAGGGGCCACAACAAGCGTCAAGGTTCAGCACCTGGCCTTTGGCCGTGTTTCGGCCGCAGGGACAAGTCGTCATCACAGCGCACGCTGGATGATGATTTTTTGCACGTCGCTCGTGCCTTCGTAGATCTGGCACACGCGCACATCGCGGTAGATGCGTTCCACCGGAAAGTCGCTCACATAGCCGTAACCGCCCAAGGTCTGGATGGCGGCGGAGCAAACCATTTCGGCGGCTTCGCTGGCAAACAGCTTGGCCATGGCCGCTTCTTTGAGGCACGGGCGCCCCGCGTCGCGCAGGCTGGCGGCGTGCCAGATGAGCTGACGCGCCGCTTCGAGTTGCGTGGCGCAGTCGGCCAAGCGAAAGCCCACGGCCTGGTGGTTGAAGATGGCGGTGCCAAAGCTTTCACGTTGCTTGGCGTAATCGATGGCCACATCGAGCGCGCTGCGCGCCATGCCCAAGCTTTGCGCGGCGATGCCGATGCGCCCGCCTTCGAGCGAAGACAGCGCGATCTTGTAGCCCTCGCCCTCTTGGCCGATCAGGTTCTCGGCGGGGATGCGGCAGTTGTCAAAGTTGATCTGCGCGGTGTCGCTGCTGTGCTGGCCCAGCTTGTCTTCCAGGCGCGCCACCTTGTAGCCGGGGCTGCGGGTGGGCACGATGAAGGCGCTCAGGCCTTTTTTGCCAGCGCCTTTGTCGGTCACGGCGATCACGATGGCAACGTCGCCATTTTGGCCGCTGGTGATGAACTGCTTGACGCCGTTGATGACGTAACCGTCGCCGTCTTTCACAGCGGTGGTGCGCAGGGCCGAGGCGTCCGAGCCCACATGCGGCTCGGTCAGGCAAAACGCGCCCAGCATCTGGCCTTGGGCCAAGGGCGTGAGCCACTGTGCTTTTTGCGCGGCGTTGCCGTACATCATCAAGATGGCATTGACGGGGCAATTGGTCACGCTGATCACGGTGCTGGTGCCGCCGTCACCGGCCGCGATTTCTTCGAGCACCAGTGCCAGCGTCACATAGTCCAGGCCCGCGCCGCCCAATTCTTCAGGTACGCAAATGCCATACGCGCCCAGCTCGGCCAGGCCCTTGTGCACGTCTTTGGGAAAGTGGTGTTTCTTGTCCCACTCGGCCGCATGGGGCCACAGTTCGCGTTGTGCAAAGTCGCGAACGGCGTCGCGGATCATTTCCTGGTCAGAGGTCAGCAGCATGGGACTCTTTCTTTATCGGTTCACCAGGGCAGCGGGCTGCCGTCGTGGTTCAAAAATACGCCACGGTGTTTGGGATCGCGCTGTTCAAGGATACGGCTCAAGGTTTGGCGCAGACTGTTCGCGCTTTGCTCGGGCGTGAGGGGCGCGGCTGTGCCGCCCATGTCGGTCTGCACCCAACCGGGGTGGACGGCCAGCACGGTGATGCCCGGCTGCTCGGCCTGTGTGCAGCGCACCACCATGTTGAGGGCGGCCTTGCTGACACGGTAAAGCGCAGCATTGCCACTGGTGGTCTCTTGCAAGCTGCCCATGACGGAGCTGATGCAGGCGATCACGCCTTGCGTTTCTTGCACCATGGGCACGATTTGCGGGATGACCTGCATCGCGCCCATCACGTTGGTGTGCATCACGGCATCAAAGCTGTCGCGGTTGGGTGGGGTGTTGGCGCTGGCGCGGTCCATGGCCCCGGCCACGTAAATGGCCAGATCGATCTTTTCGCCATCGAGTTGCCAGGACAGCCCTAAGTTGCTGGCCGGATCGGCCACGTCCAGACGCAAGGTTTGCGCGCCCAGCGCCTTGAGCTTGGCCAGGCCGTCTTCAGAGCGGGCGGTGGCGATCACGCGCCAGCCCTCTGAAATGTATTGACGGGCCAGCTCAAAGCCGATGCCGCGGGATGCGCCGATGAGGAAAACGGTGTGCATGGTGTTGTGTTGTGTTTTGTGTAGGAGCCGCGCCCTCGCGGCGTTGTTTTGTGGAGGGCTCACGCCCATCGCGACGAGGGCGGCGCTCCTACAAGGGATGCGTTAGACCAGTTCCAACGCCACCGCGGTGCCTTCGCCACCGCCAATGCACAGTGTGGCCAGGCCCTTCTTGAGACCACGGGCTTTGAGTGCGTGGATCAGCGTGACCATGATGCGGGCGCCAGATGCGCCAATCGGATGGCCAAGGGCACACGCGCCGCCGTTGACGTTGACCTTGTCGTGCGGAACGTTCAGCTCTTTCATGAGGGCCATGGGCACCACGGCAAAGGCCTCGTTGACTTCCCACAGGTCGACATCGGCCACTGACCAGCCGGCTTTGGCCAAGGCCTTTTGGGTGGCGCCCACGGGGGCGGTGGCAAACCATTCGGGTTCTTGCGCGTGCGTGGCGTGGCTGACGATGCGGGCCAGCGGCTTGCAGCCCAGTTTGGCGGCGGTGCTCTCGCGCATCAGCACCATGGCGGCTGCGCCGTCGTTGATGGACGAGCTGCTGGCAGCCGTGATGGTGCCGTCTTTTTTGAAAGCGGGCTTGAGCGATGTGATCTTGTCGAGTTTGACTTTGCCAGGGCCTTCGTCGATGGAAACCACACGCTCGCCGCTGCGGTCTTTCACGGTGACGGGGGTGATCTCGGCGGCGAAAGCACCCGACTCGGTCGCGGCTTTGGCGCGTTGCACGCTGGTGGTGGCAAAGTGGTCTTGCTCGGCGCGGGTGAAGCTGTATTTATCGGCGCAGTCTTCGCCAAAGGTGCCCATGCTGCGACCGGCTTCATAGGCGTCTTCCAGGCCGTCGAGCATCATGTGGTCGTAGATTTTGTCGTGGCCCATCCGGTAACCGCCACGGCCTTTGAGCATCAGATAGGGTGCGTTGGTCATGCTCTCCATGCCCCCGGCCACCAGCACGTCGTGCGAACCTGCGACCAGCATATCGTGCGCGAACATGGCCGCACGCATGCCCGAGCCGCACATTTTGGACAGGGTGACTGCGCCTGCGCTCTTGGGCAAACCGCCCTTGAAGCCCGCTTGGCGCGCCGGGGCCTGGCCTTGGCCCGCCATCAGGCAGTTGCCAAACAAGACTTCGGTGACCCGCTCTGGGCTGATGCCGGCGCGCTCGACAGCAGCGCGGATAGCGGCACCGCCCAGATCGTGCGCGGCAAGGGATGAGAAGTCGCCCTGGAAGCTGCCCATGGGGGTGCGAGCGGCGCTGACGATGACGATGGGGTCAGACATGGTTTTCTCCAATGGAATGAAATGGAATCCGCCAGCCCCAAGGGTCAGGCGGCTGGCAGCATGCCCCCGCGGGGGTAGCGTTTGAAGGCGTTGCGGAACACGTCAACCACTTGGTTGGCTTGGCTCATGGTCACACCCAAATCTTTGACCAGACCGTCCTCCAGGCCATAAATCCAGCCGTGGACGCTGACTTTTTGGCCGCGACTCCAGGCGTCTTGCATCACGTTGGACAGGGCGACGTTGCCGACCTGCTCGATCACGTTCATTTCGCACATGACCGATTCGAGTTCAGCTTGAGGCAAGTGGTTCAGGCGCTGGCGGTGGCGCAGGCGCACGTCTTGCACATGGCGCAGCCAGTTGTCGGCCAGGCCCACTCGGGTGCCGCGCGTGGCAGCAAGCACACCACCGCAGCCGTAGTGGCCCACCACCATGATGTGCTCGACTTTCAAGGCATCGACCGCGTATTGAATGACCGACAAAGCGTTCAAATCGGAGTGCACCACCACGTTGGCCACGTTGCGGTGCACAAACACCTCGCCGGGGTCGAGCCCGGTGATCTGGTTGGCAGGCACGCGGCTGTCGGAGCAGCCGATCCACAGGTACTTGGGATTTTGCTGGCTGGACAGGCGCGAGAAATACGCAGGGTTCTCCTGAACCATGCGGTCGGCCCAGGCCCGGTTGTTGTCAAAAAGGTGTTGTAGTGATTCGCTCATGCGTCCATTGTCGCAGTGCAACCTGCTTCTCAGGCGGTTTCTGAAAACAACTCGCGGCCAATCAGCATGCGGCGAATTTCTGAAGTCCCAGCGCCAATTTCGTACAGCTTGGCGTCGCGCCACAGTCGCCCCAGCGGGTATTCGTTGATGTAGCCGTTGCCGCCAAAGATCTGCACGCCCTCGCCCGCCATCCAGGTGGCCTTTTCGGCGGTCCACAAAATCACACTGGCGCAGTCCTTGCGCACCTGTCGCACATGCTCCACGCCCAACAAATCGAGGTTTTTGGCCACGGTGTAGGCGAAACTGCGACCGGCTTGAAGCACGGTGTACATGTCAGCCACTTTGCCCTGGATCAGCTGGAACTCGCCGATGCTCTGGCCAAACTGCTTGCGGTCGTGGATGTAAGGGATCACGTTGTCCATGACAGCTTGCATGATGCCCAGGGGACCACCCGTGAGCACAGCGCGTTCGTAATCCAAACCACTCATCAGCACCTTGGCCCCATTGTTCAGGCCCCCCAGGATGTTCTCGGCGGGCACTTCGACGTTGTTGAACACCAGCTCGCCCGTTTGGCTGCCGCGCATGCCCAGCTTGTCGAGCTTTTGCGCAATGGAAAAACCCTTCATGTTTTTTTCGATCAAAAAGGCCGTCACGCCACGCGCGCCCAGCTCGGGCTCACTCTTGGCATAGACCACCAGGGTGTCGGCATCTGGGCCGTTGGTGATCCACATCTTGTTGCCGTTGAGCAGGTAGTAGCCGCCCTTGTCTTCGGCCTTGAGCTTCATGCTCAGCACGTCCGAGCCGGCGCCGGGCTCGGACATGGCCAAGGCACCGACGTGCTCGCCGCTGATCAGCTTGGGCAGGTATTTGGCGCGCTGCTCGGGGGTGCCGTTGCGCTTGATCTGGTTGACGCACAGGTTGGAGTGCGCACCGTAACTCAGGCCCACGCTGGCCGAGGCGCGGGAAATTTCTTCCATGGCGATCATGTGGGCCAAATAGCCCATGTTCGCGCCGCCATATTCCTCGCCCACGGTGATGCCGAGCACGCCCAGCTCGCCCATCTTGCGCCACAGGTCCATCGGGAACTGGTCGCTGCGGTCGATTTCGGCAGCGCGGGGGGCGATTTCGGCTTGGGCAAAGTCGCGCACTGCGTCGCGCAAAGCGTCGATGTCTTCACCGAGTTGGAAATTCAGGCCGGGCATGTTCATGGGGTTCTCCTCTTCATTCTGTTGAGGACAGCGCTAAAGATCTGTCCCGCAAGGTCATTTAATAAGTTTTGTGGACGGGCACCAGGGTCTGCTGCATCACGGCGCAGTCCGATCGTTTGCCGCTGTCGTCGATGTGCACCACCTCGGCGGTGGTCACGATGACGCGTTTGCCCGCCTTGGCGACGCGACCGGTGGCGCGAATCTCTCCGCCTTGAAAGTTGGAGAGGAAGTTGATTTTGTATTCCACGGTGGTGACTTCCATGCCTTCAGGTGCCACGGTCAGGGCGGCGTAACCCCCTGCAATGTCCGCCAACGCGCCCATGGCACCCCCATGAAAACCTGCATGCTGCTGGGTGACCTTGTCGCTGTAGGGCAGCGCCAGCTCGACCTCGCCGGGCGCTGCACGCAGCAGGCGCACACCCAAATGCTGCATCATGCCTTGGCGTGCCAGGCTGTCAGCGACCCGTTGGTACTCGGGGGTGGAGTTGTTCATGAAGAAAGCGTACGAAGTGGTTGGACGATGGAAATATGGCCACACTGTAGTTGACGTTTACGTAAACGTCAATCAGGCGGCACCCGCAGCCTTGTTGGCCTTGTTCAGCAAAGATCGGGTTTCTTTCTCGTGGGTTTTGACCTCGTCCATGTTGGCGTGCAGGTCGGCCAGCTGGGCTTCGAGCTGCTGACGGTGCTCGGCCAGCACCACCAGGAACTTCTTGAGCTGGGGCACCGTGTCGCGTGGGCTGTCGTACATGTCGATCAGGTCTTTCGCCTCGGTCAGCGACAGACCCAGGCGCTTGGCCCGCAGTGTGAGCTTGAGCCGGGTGCGGTCGCGTGCCGAATACACCCTGTTGCGCCCTCCAGGGCCCGAGCGCTCGGGCTCGAGCAGGCCCATGTCTTCGTAAAAACGGATGGCACGGGTCGTCAGGTCAAATTCCTGTGCCAGATCGCTGATGGTGTAAGTGTTGGCCATGGGGAGTCCTCGCCTTGCTGTACGCGGGCGACAGGCCCCGGTCGGGGCGCCGCCTAGAATGCATTGAGCATTTGACGTTAACGTCAACGTCAATTGAGCGAATGCTAACCGAAACCCATGAACGCCACCTCCACCCCTTCTGCCCTTGACTACCCTTGGGGCACCGAGCTGCCTGCACTGGGCAGCGCGACGCAAGTTGCCGAAGACGTGTATTGGCTGCGCATGGCGCTGCCCTTTGCGCTGGACCACATCAACCTCTGGCTGCTGCGCGACCAGATGCCCGACCCGCGTGAGCCCTCGCTGTTGCGCGAAGGCTGGACGGCGGTGGACTGCGGCATCGACAACCCGGCCACCCGTGCCGCCTGGGGTCAGGTGGCTGAACAGGTGTTCCAAGGGCTGCCCATCTTGCGGGTCTTGGTTACCCACATGCACCCTGACCACATGGGCTTGGCGCACTGGTTGTGCGAGCAGTGGCAAGCACCGCTGTGGATGAACACCACCGAGTACCAATCGGCCTTGCTGGCGTGCAGTGGTGCATCCAACTTTGGTGGCGACAAAACGCAAGCGTTCTTTGCCCAGCATGGCTGGACCAGCCCCGAAGACATGGCCCAGGTGCGCGACCGGGTGGGCTACTACACGGGCATGGTGCCCCGCGTTCCAGACGCCTTTCACCGGTTGATGGACGGACAAATCGTGCGCATTGGCCAACGCCAGTGGCGCTGCATCAACGGTTTTGGTCACTCGCCTGAGCACATCGCACTCTACGCCGAGGAGGATGGCCTGCTGATCAGCGGCGACATGCTGCTGCCCTCGATCTCAACCAACGTGAGCGTGTATTCGCAAGAGCCCGACAGCAACGCCCTGCAATGGTTTTTGGACTCGATCGAGCGCATGGCTGGCATACCGGACGATTGCCTGGTGCTGCCCTCGCACGGGCGCCCCTTCAAGGGTGCAAAACTGCGCGTGGAACAACTGCAAGAACACCACGCCGAACGGCTCAGCGACTTGCTGCAGGCCTGCACCGGGACAGCGCGGTGCGCGCACGAGCTGCTCCCCGTGCTGTTCAAACGG
This sequence comes from uncultured Burkholderiales bacterium, assembly GCA_903822825.1. Classification (GTDB taxonomy): domain Bacteria; phylum Pseudomonadota; class Gammaproteobacteria; order Burkholderiales; family Burkholderiaceae_C; genus Limnohabitans_A. Next base: position 51,093 of record CAIJQQ010000056.1, read on the forward strand.
GCGTTGAACATGCACCAGACCACCTTTGCGATGGGCGAAGCCATTGCCCACCTCAACGCCTTGCTGCATGCAGGCCAAGTGCGCCGACAACTCGACGCCGACGGCATCTACCGCTTTCAGTCCTCTGGCACACCCAAAGCCGACTGACGCAGCTGCTGGCGGCGCTCACGGTAGTCGGGCATGATGCCGCCCACCGTGTCCCAAAAGCGGGGGCTGTGGTTCATTTCACGCAAGTGAGCGAGTTCGTGCACCACCACATAATCGATTTGTGTGAGTGGCAAATGGATCAACCGCCAGTTGAGCCGGATGTGCCCGTCGATGCGCGCACTGCCCCAGCGGGTGCGGGCACTCGACAAAGACAGTTTTTGCCACTGCACGCCGAGCAAAGGTGCAAAGTGGCTCAGCCGTTCTTCAAACAGCGGGCGGGCCTTCTTTTTGAACCAGACTTCGGCGGCCTCGCGCACCTGCTGGGCACTGGCCTGTGGGGGCAGGCTCAAACGCAGCTCTTGCACCGTGGCGCTAGACTCTGGGAGCACAGCACCGCGCTCGACCACCCGCAAGCGCACGGTGCTGCCCAAGTAAGGGATGTCTGAGCCGTGCGTCCAATCGATCGCCTGCTGCACATGCTCTGACTGGCGCTGCCGAAACTGCTGGAGCTTGGCCACAATCCAGGTCGCCTTTTCTTGCACCGCTGCATCGACTTCGCGCAGCGTCACCCATGACGGCGCGCGAACCACCAAGCCCTCGGCCCCGATCACAAATCCGATGGAGCGCCTGCGCGAACGCTCAAAGCGGTAAGACACGGCAAAGCCCTGCAATTGCGCGTGCCTGTTGGCCGCAGGGTGGGTGGAGCCCATGAGCGCAGCCGGCAGGTGGGGCTGTGCCGACTCCGCGTGCGGCACCTGCGCAGACGGCAACTCGGGGTCACCGCCGGTGAAGAAATCCAGCACAAATTGCAATGGGGTTCGCATGGGCCTGCGGGCCGACTTTCAGTGCGGGGCACCGACCGCATAAGCCTCGGGGTCGAGGCGGTGCATTTCGGCTTCGATCCAGGCTTCGACTTCGGCCATCAGTTCGTCGGCCTGGCGGCCTTCGCTGGGAATCGGTTGGCCAATCGAAATGTCCACAATGCCTGCGCGCTTGATGAACGCCTTGCGCGGCCAGCAGCGGCCCGAGGTCACGGCGATCGGAATCACCGGCACGCCCGCGGCCACAGCCAGGCGGGTGCCGCCTGTTTTGTAAACGCCCTTTTGGCCACGGTCGGTGCGCGTGCCTTCGGGAAACATGATGACCCACACCCCCTGGTCCATCAACCGACGGCCCTGATCCACCACCTTGGCGAAGGCGCGCGATTTTTGGCTGCGGTCGATGTGGATCATGTCCATGCGTGCCATGGCCCAACCAAAAAACGGCACATGGAGCAATTCTTTCTTGAACACATACGCCAAGGGGTGGGGCATGATGACCGGCATCACAAAGGTTTCCCAGGTCGACTGGTGCTTGACCAGCAGCACCGCAGGATCTTTGCTGCCTTGGGGCAGGTTCTCCATGCCCTGAATGCGGTTTTGGATGCCCAAAATCCAAGTGCCACTGTTGACCGCCAGCCGCAGCCAAGCCGCGCAGACCCAGTAAACACGGGTGCTGCTGATGAAGTAAGAGACCACGACCACGAACAAGGCCCACGGCACCACGGTGATGGCCATCCACAACACATGGACCAGAGATCGGATGAAGTTCATATTGGCGTCGTTGGCATAGAGAGGCGCGAGCCCATTTCAGAATCCAGCAAATGATCGACACAGGCTGCCAGATCGGCATGGACCTGCGTCCCGGCCGGAAAACCCGGCGGCAAAGCTTGCCCCAGCCATTCGGGGTGACGGCCGCTGAGCACCATGTGTGGCACGCAGCCCACCACTTCGGCCACCTGCATGTCCGTCAGGCTGTTGCCAATGCAGGGCACACCGCTCAGGTCAACGCCATAACGCTCGGCAATTTGCGAGAAAAGACCCGGCCAGGGTTTGCGGCAACCGCAGCCCTCTTCGGCCGCATGCGGGCAATAGAAAAAGGCATCGATGCGCCCGCCCACTGCTGCCAATTTCTTGAGCAGGTGGCTGTGCACGGCATTGAAAGCGGCCATGTCAAACACGCCCCGACCCAGGCCCGACTCGTTGGTCGCCAGCACCACATGAAAACCCGCGTGGTTCAGGCGACCGATTGCCTCCAACGCGCCTGGCAAAGGCTGCCACTCGCTGGGCGATTTGACGAACTCATCACCCGTGCGGTTGATGGTGCCGTCGCGGTCCAGAATGACGAGTTTCAAGTTGGTGTTCATGACCGTGTCGGATCAGGCTGCCAAGCGCGACAAATCGGCCACGCGGTTCATGGCCACATGCAGGCTTTTGAGCAGGCCTTGGCGGTTCAGGCGCAAGTCCATTTCTTCGGCATTGACCATCACGTCGTCAAAAAAGGCATCGACGGGAGCGCGCAGCGCAGCCAGAGTTTGCAAGCTGGCGGTGTAGTCGCCCGCTTTGAACTGCGCTTCGGACTCGGGCAAGCGCTTTTGCATGACGGCGTAGAGGTCTTTCTCTGCGTCTTCTTGCAGCAAAGCGGGGTTGACATGGGCATCCACCTCGCCTGCCTTTTTGAGGATGTTGCCGATGCGCTTGTTGGCAGCGGCCAGCGCCGGGCTTTCGGGCAAGGCGGCGAAGGCCCGCACGGCCGACAAGAACTGGCCGATCTGACCCAAGCGCGCTGGTCGCAGGGCCATGACAGCGTCGACCTCCTGCGCGCTGAAGCCTTGCTCGCGCAAGCTACCGGCCAGGCGGTCGTAAATGAAGTCGATCAAGGCGTCTGCCCCACCACCGATCTTGTCGCCGAACACCGGCGCAGACAAGGCCAGCAACTCGGGCAAGCCCAGGGCCACGTCTTTCTCGATCAACATGCGGATCACGCCCAAAGCGTGGCGGCGCAGCGCAAACGGGTCTTTGTCACCCGTGGGCACATTGCCGATGCCGAACATGCCGACCAAGGTTTCGAGCTTGTCGGCCAGGGCCACCACCAGACCGACCTTGTTGCGCGGCAACTCGTCGCCCGCAAAACGCGGCTTGTAATGGTCTTCAATGGCTTCGGCCACCTCGCTGCTCAAGCCATCGTGGCGGGCGTAATAGCCACCCATGATGCCTTGCAGCTCGGGGAACTCGCCCACCATGTCGGTCAGCAAATCGGTCTTGGCCAAGCGTGCGGCTTGTTCGGCTTGCGCGGCCAGCAGATCACCGCCCACCTGCTGCCCAATGGCTTGGGCGATGGCACAGACGCGCGCCATGCGCTCGCCTTGTGTGCCCAGCTTGTTGTGGTACACCACTTTGGACAGGCCTTCGACGCGCGACTCGAGCGTCTTTTTGCGGTCCTGGTCAAAGAAGAATTTGGCATCGGCCAAGCGTGGGCGGACCACGCGCTCATTGCCGCTGATCACCAACGAAGCGTCATCGGGTGTGATGTTGCTCACCACCAAGAACTGATTCGTCAGCTTGCCCGAGGCGTCGATCAAGGGGAAGTATTTCTGGTTGGCCTTCATCGTGAGGATCAGGCACTCTTGCGGGACGCCCAAGAACTCTGTCTCGAACTCACAAGTCAGCACATTGGGGCGCTCGACCAGGGCAGTCACTTCGTCCAGCAAAGCTTCGTCTTCAATCGGCTGGCAACCACCACCCACTTTGGCAGCCGCCGCTTGCAGCTGGCGCACGATCTCGGCGCGGCGCTCGGCAAAGCTGGCAATGACCGAGCCGTCTCGCTTGAGCACTTCATCGTATTGGTCGGCGTGAGACAGCACCACGGGCGAGACCTTGGCTTCAAAGCGGTGGCCTTGGGTGCTGTTGCCAGCTGTGAGGCCCAGCGCCTTGACCGGCACCACGGCATTGCCATGCAAAGCGATCAGGCTGTGCGCGGGGCGCACAAAGTTGACGCTGCTCCAGCCGGGCAACTCGCAATCGGTTTCCAACTGGTATTGCATGACTTTGGGAATCGGCAACTTGGCCAGCGCTTCTTCCAGCGCCTTTTGCAGACCCACTTGCAGCGAAGCGCCTTTCAGCAGGCTGTCGTAAAACAGGGCTTCTGATTTGCCATCAGGTTGCCGCTTGAGCGCGGCCACAGCGGCGGCCGGGTCGCTCACATCGGCGCCCAAGGCTTGCAGTTTTTTCAGCAAAGCAGGTGTCGCATTTCCGGACGCGTCCAGACCCACGGCCACGGGCATGAGCTTCTGTTGCACCGCTTTGTCAGCGGCCTGAGCCAGCACGCCCGTCACATGGGCGGCCAAGCGACGGGGAGAGGCAAAAGCAGTGACCAACGCGTCGGCCGCAGCCAGGCCTTGGGCCTTGAGTTGTTCGGCCAGCACGCTTGAGAACGCCGCGCCCAACTTGTTGAGCACCTTCGGGGGGAGCTCTTCCACAAACAGTTCCACCAGCAAATTTTGTGTCGTCATGTCTTTCTTCCTCACGCGGCTTTCTTGGGCATTTGCGCTACCCATTCACGCGGGGCCATCGGGAAGTCCAGCCGCTCACGGCTCTCGTAATAACTCTGCGCCACGCTGCGCGCCAGGTTGCGGATGCGGGCAATGTAGGCGGCTCGCTCGGTCACGCTGATGGCGCCACGAGCATCCAGCAAGTTGAAGGTGTGCGCGGCCTTGAGCACCTGCTCGTAGGCGGGCAAAGCCAGCTGCTGAACGATCAGGTTTTGCGCCTGCTTTTCGTGGGCATTGAAGGCCACGAACAAAAAGTCTGCGTCCGATTGCTCAAAGTTGTAGGCCGACTGCTCTTGCTCGTTTTGCAAGTACACATCGCCATAACTCAGGGTGTCGGTCCACTTCAGGTTGTAGACATTGTCCACGCCCTGCAAGTACATGGCCAAGCGCTCCAGGCCATAGGTGATCTCGCCCGTGATCGGCTTGCAATCGATGCCGCCCACTTGCTGGAAGTAGGTGAACTGCGTGACTTCCATGCCATTGAGCCACACCTCCCAGCCCAGCCCCCAAGCACCGAGCGTCGGGTTTTCCCAATCGTCTTCGACGAAACGGATGTCGTTTTTTTTCAGGTCAAAACCCAGCGCTTCCAAGCTGCCCAAATACAGCTCCAAGATGTTGCTGGGTGCGGGCTTCAAAACCACTTGGAACTGGTAGTAGTGCTGCAAGCGGTTGGGGTTTTCGCCGTAGCGACCGTCCTTGGGGCGGCGGCTGGGCTGCACGTAAGCGGCTTTCCACGGCTCTGGGCCGATGGCGCGCAAGAACGTGGCGGTGTGGCTGGTGCCCGCCCCGACCTCCATGTCGTAGGGCTGCAGCAAAGCGCAGCCCTGCGCGTCCCAGTACTGCTGCAATTTGAGAATGATTTGCTGAAAGGTCAACATGAACTCAAGAAGCCAGCCGCGAGCTGGCCTGTGGGTGAAGTGGGCACAGGCAGGTGAACTGCTGGTGCGAACAGACGATTTTACTGCCCTCAGGGGCATTCACGCCGCATGGCGCGCGGGTTTTCAGTACCGTGAATTGGTGGAACGGCGACCAGCCAACCAGACCCATGCCACCACCAGCAGCGCCCAACACCACAGGGGCCATGCCCCCCATTCAGCCGCCCAGCGGGCAAACGGCGTCAAACCTGTGCGGCCTTCGTAGCTGCCCACCAGGCTGCCCCTTGTGAAGCGCTCGAGCATGCCGACCACCCGGCCTTGGTGGTCGATGATGGCCGTGGCGCCGGTGTTGGTGGCGCGCAGCATGGGGCGTTCGAGTTCCATGGCCCTCATGCGCGAGATGTTCAGGTGTTGATCCACCGCCACCGTGTCGCCAAACCAGGCGATGTTGCTGACGTTGACCAGCGCTGTCGGTGCCAGCTCGGGAACGCGAAAACGCGCTGCCAGCTCCTCGCCAAACAGGTCTTCGTAGCAAATGTTGAGTGCCAGGCGCTGGCCTTGCCACGAGAGGGATGGTTGGTCGAGCGCGCCACGCGCGAACTCGCTCAACGGGATTTGCATTTGGCGCACGAACCACCCAAAACCCGGCGGGACAAACTCACCAAAAGGCACCAAATGGAATTTGTCGTAACGAAATCCAGGCATGGCCGCCGGGCCCATGCCCACGACCGAATTGGTGTAGCCCTGCCCCGCTTCGCCCAAGGGCACACCCACCAGCGCCAGCCTGTCCTGGCGAGCGGCAAACGAGGCCTGCAATTCACGCCAATAGCCTTCGGGCAAATGGCGCGGCAAGAGCGGAATGGCTGTTTCGGGGGCCACCACCAAGGGCTGCGTGCTTTGGCGCAACCGTTGCTCGTACCAGGTCAAGGCGTCGCGAACCCCGCTGACCCCATCGAATTTTTCAGTCTGAGCAATGCTGGCCTGCAACAACTCCACTTGACCCATGCCCGCCGCGTTGGTGAATGCAGGACCCCAGGCCTTGAGCCCCCAACACATCGCCAGCACCAGCAAAACATCCCGCCCGGCGTGCCATCGGCCTGTGCCCAGCGCCAGGCGCATGGCCAGGCCCGCGGCCACCGCACCCAATCCATAAACGCCGACCCAAGGGGCCAGCACAGCCAAAGGGCTGTCCACATGGGCATAACCGCCTGCGCCCCAAGGAAAACCCGTGAACCAACGCCCACGCATCAATTCGGCCAGCGTCCACAGCGCGGCAAACAACACGCTGGCGCGCACGGGGCGGGCCTGCCAACCATTGCGGCGAACCAGCGCCACCCAGACTGCAGCGGCACCCGCGTAGTAGGCGGCCAATGCCGCCGCCAGCGCCAGCACGGCCAAAGCCGCCAAAGGGGCAGGCAAGCCGCCCACATCGTGCATCGAGACGTAGAGCCACCAAAAACTCCCGGCCAGCCAGGCGGTGGCAAACCAAAAAGACTGCAAGGCGGCCGCCTTCAAGTTGCCGCGCACTGACCCGGCCGTGCGCACGCAGCGCACGAGGCCCAAACCCAAAATGAAAAGGCTCAAGACCTGCAGGCTGCCCCAGGCTTGACCGGAACCCGGCCAGGCGATGGACGCGGCCTGCAACAAACCGGCCAGACAAGCCGTGATGCGCCCCAGGCCCAGTTGGTCGCGGAAAAAAGCCCTCATGCCTTGGGCGCAACGTCGGCCACGGCCACCTTGAACCAGCGGACCGCGCCGCCCCGGGTGTGGAGCACGACAAACAGCAGGCCGGCAAAAACGAATTTTTCACCCCGTTTGGGCACATGCCCCATCTCATGAGCGATCAAACCACCAATGGTGTCAAAGCTGGGGCCTTCGTCATCGTCCCGGGCCGCTTGCAGGTTCACGCCGAACGCTTCGCTCACGCGCTCGAGCGAGGTGTCGCCACTGACGCGAAAGGTGCGGTCGGGCAGACCAAAAATATCGCCTTCGTCGTCGGCGATGTCGAATTCGTCTTCGATTTCGCCCACGATTTGTTCAAGCACGTCTTCGATGGTGATGAGGCCGGCCGTTCGTCCGAACTCGTCGATGACGATGGCCAAATGGTTGCGGTTGTCGCGGAACTGGCGCAGCAGGTCGTTCAGACCCTTGCTTTCAGGCACGAACACCGCTGGCCGCAGCAAGGCACGGATGTTGAGCTCAGGTGCACGCTGCAGCTTGTGCAGGTCTTTGGCCAGCAAGATGCCGATGATGTTTTCGCGCTCACCCTCGTACACCGGAAACCGCGAGTGGGCGGTCTCGATCACCTGGTGCAGCAACTCGTCAAATGGCGCATCAATGCTCAGCAAGTCCATGCGGGGCGCCGCCACCATCACGTCGCCTGCCGTCATGTCGGCCATGCGGATCACACCTTCGAGCATCAAGCGGCTCTCGCTGTTGATGAGGTGGTTGTCTTCGGCTTCGGCCAAAGTTGCGATCAACTCGTCGGTGGAGTCCGGGCCGGGATGGATGAATTCAGCCAGCTTTTGTAAAAAGCCGCGTTTGTCTTCGCGTTCAATCGAACGCGCAGGGTGAGGGTCTGACACAGTGCTGGAGCAAGACTTGCTGTTGTGGGTGAGGCTCTAGGATAGCGGATTCATGTGACAGTGCCAGTGAAATAACCCACCCTGCTGTTCAGTGCTCGGCCGGCGGGTCCTTGGGGTGGCGCGCGTCGCGCACGCTTTGGCGAACTTCCTGCATGAGGCCCAGCCACTCGCGAAACTGCTTGGCCTGCATTTTGACTTGGTAGTCGATCTGCGCCATCTGGTCTTGCATCACGCCACTGATCTGGGAGTCGAGCGTGGCTTGCGGCAGGCTCAGGTAGGCCTCGCTTTCACTGCCATCGCGCTCCACCCGAGCGCCCGCATGGCGGGCGATTTTGAGCATCGCCACGTTGTCGCTCAAGGCGTGGATGAACACCATGCTCACCCCTTGGTTGCGGGCGTGCATGACCGCACGGTCAAACAACCTGGCGCCTCGCCCCCGACCGCGCTGGTTGGCCGCGACCGAGACACCAAATTCAGCACAGGTGGACCACTGGGGGTCGACCGAAAAGGCCAAGTGCGCCACAGCCACCAGTTGCAAACGCCGGTTGAACACGCCAAATATCTCGTCCCGGTCGAAGTTCAAGCCATCCACGTAGCGCTGGATGTGCTCGTTGGTGGCCGGGTAACCGAAGCGCAAATAACGGTCACCCTGGGACAAAGCCACCAAATGCGCCAGGATGCGAGGCTTGTGGCGCGGGGACAATGCCCGGATCGGCACCCAACCAACCGCCCCGGACCAGCCTTTGGGCCCTTCAGCGTGGGTGCCCGAAAACAGTCGACGCCACAGGCGCTGCAAAAATCGGGTGGAAGAGGCTTGTGGCGAGGTCATTGGAATTGAGGGTTTTCCATTATTTTGTCGTCAATTGGTGGCCCACGCCATACCTGAAAAAATTTGTCGCCTGCGGGACGAAACAGTCTTTTTCTTAAGGGTGTGCCCTCTCATCACTGGCACCAATCATTGCCACAATGGCGGGCATCACGGAGATAAGCAAATGGAAAAGATCTGGCTCAAAAATTACCCCGCTGGCGTGCCCCACGACATCCATCCCGAGCAGTACAGCTCGCTGACCGATTTGCTCGACAAGGCTTTTCGCGAACACGGCGACAGCCCTTATTCGGTCTGCATGAACCGCTGGATGAGCTACCGCGAACTGGACCAACTCTCGACCGCGCTGGGTGCCTGGCTGCAAAGCAAAGGTCTGCCTGCGGGCAGCCGTGTGGCCATCATGCTGCCCAACTTGCCCCAGTTCTCTGTGGCGATGGCCGGCATCCTTCGTGCGGGGTACACCTGCGTCAACGTCAACCCCCTCTACACCGCTCGCGAACTGGAACACCAACTGCGCGACTCAGGTGCCACGGCCATTGTGATTCTCGAGAACTTTGCGTCCACTTTGCAGGGCGTGATCGATCAAACCCAGATCCAGCACATGGTGGTCGCCTCGATTGGCGACTTGTTGGGCCCCTGGTATGGCCTTTGGATGACTTTTGCGGTCCGTCATCTGGCCAAAATGGTGCCCGAGTTCGAACTGCCTTTGAACAACGGCCGCACTGTCACGCCTTTCAAGAAAGCCCTGGCCCAAGGTCGCCACCTGAACCTCAAGCCCAGCCCACAGAACCTGGACAGCATCGCCTTCTTGCAATACACGGGGGGCACAACAGGCTTGTCCAAGGGCGCTGTGCTCACGCACCGCAACATCGTGGCGGCCATTTTGCAAGCCGAGGCCTGGTTCACTCCGGCCTTGGCCAAAGTGGGCGACCTGCGCAAAGTCAACTCCATTGCTGCGCTGCCGCTTTACCACATCTTCGCGCTCACCCTGGCACTGCTGGCCATTCGACAGGGCTCGCACTTGACCTTGATTCCCAACCCGCGTGACTTTGGCAAGTTCATTGAAGTGCTCAAGCAGCGGCCTTTCCACATCTTCGCGGGCGTGAACACGCTGTTCAACGCCTTGATGCAGCACCCTATGTTCAAGACGCTGGACTTTTCACCGCTGTGCCTGACGCAAGCTGGGGGCATGGCCGCGTCCGAAGGCACCGCCCGCAACTGGCAAGCGGCCACGGGCAGCGCCATGATCGAAGGTTGGGGCATGAGCGAGACCTGCGCCATCGGCACCAACAACCCGGTCACACAAACGCATTTCAGCGGCACGATTGGCTTGCCACTGCCCAGCATCGACATTGCCATCATGGACGACGACGGCAACCGCCTGCCCCAAGGTGCTTCGGGCGAAATTTGCATCAAAGGCCCCAACATCATGCCGGGCTACTACAACCAAGCTGAAGAAAACGCCAAGACCTTCACGGCCGATGGCTTCATGCGCACGGGCGACATCGGCATCATGGACGAGCAGGGCTTCACCCGCATCGTGGACCGCAAGAAGGACATGATCATTGTGAGCGGCTTCAACGTCTTCCCAAGCGAGCTGGAGAACGTCATCTCAACCTGCCCCGGCGTGGTGGAATGTGCCGCTGTGGGCGTCACCGACAGCATGCAAGGCGAAGCCATCAAGGTGTTCGTGGTGCGCAACGACCCACTTTTGACCGAGGAGGACGTGGTGCGCTTTTGCCATGAGAACCTGACCGGCTACAAGCGTCCCAAATACATCGAGTTCCGCGACGAATTGCCCAAGAGCAACGTGGGCAAAATTTTGCGCCGCGAATTGCGCAGCGGTAAATAAGCCAGTCCCATGCCCGTCCCGACTTTGCTGCCTCTTGGCGTTCAGGTGTTCGAGCGCGGGTGGCTGTCGTCCAACAACATCCTGCTGACCGACGCAGACAGCGCCACGCTGGTCGACAGCGGCTACGTGACACACTGCGCACAAACGCTGGCCCTGGTAGAACAAGCCCTGGACTCGCGGCCGCTTGACAGGCTGGTCAACACCCACCTGCACAGCGACCACTGCGGGGGCAATGCGGCATTGCAAGCGCATTACCCGACGATGCAAACACTGATTCCACCGGGCATGGCAGACGACGTGCATGCTTGGCGGGGCGATGCGCTCAGCTACGAGCCCACGGGGCAAAATTGTCCGCCCTTCCAGTTCACAGGCCTCTTGCAACCGGGTGCCGTGCATCGGTGGAGCAACACCGAGTGGCAGGTCCATGCCGCACCTGGCCACGATCCGCACTCGGTGATCCTGTTCGCGCCAGAGCACCGTTTGCTGATTTCAGCCGATGCCCTGTGGCAGAACGGCTTTGGCATCGTGTTTCCCGAATTACAGGGCATTGCGGCTTTCGGTGAGGTGGCCGAGAGCCTGGACCTGATCGAGCGCCTGAACCCTGCGCTGGTGATTCCGGGCCACGGTTCGCCTTTTTCGGGAGTAGCCACCGCCTTGGCGTTTGCGCGTCAAAAACTCGAGGCTTTCGTCCAAACACCCGAAAAGCATGGCCGCTACGGTGCCAAAGTGCTGCTGAAATTCAAACTGCTGGAGTACGGCAGCGTGGCCAAAACCGACTTCATGGCCTGGGCGCTCTCGGTGCCCTACATGGGTAACTTGCACGCGCGTTACGGGCAAGGCATTGAACGCGCCACCTGGCTTGAAATGATGCTGGCCGACTTGCAGCGCAGCGGCGCCATGCACGACGACGGCACACTGCTGCACGACGTCTCGAACTGATTCCCCCACACAAGGAGATGAACTTGAACTTGCCCACTGCAACCCTCCTCCAACTGCCCAGACTCCGTCAAGCAGTTTTATCGCTGCTCATGGCCGCTGCCACCCCTTGGGCTGTGGCGCAAACACCTGCACAAGTGAACGAACTGGCCAAGTCCCAGACGCAACCCCTGCTGGGCACGCTCAAAGACCTCGTGTCCATCGAGTCGGGCAGCCGTGACCTCGAAGGCCTGGAGAAAATCGCCACCCTGATCGCCTCCCGCCTGCAGCAGATGGGCATGACGGTCCAGACCATCCCAACCCAAGCACCCGCAACCCACCCGCAGCTCAAAGGAGCCAAGCTGGGTTCGGTGGTGTATGCCACCAAAAAAGGCAAAGGGCAAAAAAAGGTTTTGCTGATCGCCCACATGGACACCGTCTACCTCAAGGGCATGGTGGCCAAACAACCTTTCCGGGTCGATGGCAACAAGGCCTATGGGCTGGCGATTTCAGATGACAAAGCGGGCGTAGCCGTGATCCTGCACACCGTGAAAATGCTGCAAGACATGGGGTACGACGACTACGCTGAATTGGCCGTGGCCATCAACGGCGACGAGGAAATCGGCTCGGCAGGCTCCAGCGCCTTGCTGGTCAAGCTGGGTGGCGAATACGACGCGGTGATGTCTTATGAGGGTGGCGGATTTGAGAAAGACATGGTGCGGCTGGCCACCAGCAGCATCGCTATCGTAGAGATGAAAGTGACTGGCAAGGCTTCGCACGCGGGCGCCAACCCCGAGGCGGGGCGAAACGCCATCTATGAAATGTCTCACCAGATGCTCAAGTCACGCCAATTCGGAGACAAGTCCAAGGGCCTGCACATCAACTGGACCGTGGCCCGCGGTGGCGATGTGCGCAACGTGATCCCGGCTGCGGCCGAGGCGATTGCCGATGTGCGCTCACTCACCAACCAGGACATGGACATCATGGAGTCCGCACTGCGAGAGTCCATCAAGGAAAAATTGATCCCAGACACCCAGGTTGAAATTGACTTTTACAGAAGCCGCCCGGCCTTTGTGGCCAACGATGCATCGCGCGTGATGGCGCAGCAGGCCAAGGCCATTTACCAAGAGATCGGTCAGACGATCCAGATTGCTGAGCGCGCCACAGGCGGGGGCACCGATGCGGCGTTCGCTGGCCTCAAACCCAAAGGCGGTGTGCTCGAAAGTTTTGGCCTGCGGGGTTACGGCGCCCACGCCAACACCGAGGAGTACATCTTCATCGACTCGATCGCGCCGCGCCTGTATTTGTCCACCCGCATGGTGATGGACATCGGCAGCGGCAAAGTGCGCTGGTAAGCGCAAGCGTCTACGACCGGGTGCGCAGCAGTCCGTAAGGGCAATGCCCGGGCCGTGGCCCCACCTGTGGGTGCAAACGGCAGGTGGTGGGTCGCAACTCGTACACCGTGCAGCGGCGCGTGACCGCATCGAGAAACTGGCAGTCGCCACTGGCACGACGCGCCAGCGAGAAGATGCTGTTCTTGAAATTGAAGTGCTCGATCATCCCGGCCTTGGCGAGGCGCTTGGCGATCTGCTTGGGCGCTTCGTGCTCTGCCTCAAAAGGGTCCACCAACTGCAAACGCACCAGATCGGCCAACTTGACCTCCACGGGCATGGTGCAGCAATTGGCCGCGCAGGTGTCGCACATCCCAGCCTTGTAACGGGTCCAGGAGTCGGTGCGGTCAACGTCAACGATGGAGATGGGGGATTTCATGGGTGCATGTTAAAACACCGCAGCCTCTTGCGAAACTGCGGTGTCAAACTGGTGGCCGGGTACGGGGACGAACCATTCTCAAGCCTTTCAACCTACTCAGCGCTCATGAGTTGAAGCGCCAGCGACAAGCTGCGCTATGAGAAGTGTCTACAAGTTTGGGGGAATGCCAGCCAGCAAAGTTGGTGGCATTGTCACCTTCAGCGTCAGAAAATCACATGTTTTCAGGCATGTGTTTTGCTTATATTTGTTTGAACTGGCAGGCCTGATGGTTTGCCGACAAATTTTTCAGCACTTCACTTTAAAAGTATGTAATGAAAGTCACTCAACACTTCACAGGGTCTTCATTTTCAAAGCTTCGAATCTTTTGTTGGGGCCTGTTCTTCATGGCGGGTGTCAGTGGTTTACAGGCGCAAAACTTGGCGCAGCAGCAACCTCATCCCCCGCAAGCGCCACTTGCAAACACGCCCCCGCAACCCAACTTCACCCGCCTAGAAAATCTAGGCAGTCAGATTTTCAAAGACAAATCCCTGTCGGAACCCAGAGGCACCTCATGCAATGATTGCCATCAGGCCACCTCCGGTTTTGCTGGTAACAACGGTTCCAGAATTGGGGTGGCGCAGGGCAGTACCCCGCAGTCAATTGGCGGCCGTAACGCCATGTCCAACGCTTACACCTCCTTCATTCCTAAATTTCAATTTAGAGTGACCGGGGAAGATGTTGATCCAGTGGGCGGTTTCTTCTGGGATGGCCGCGCAGACACCGCAGAAATTCAAGCGCTGGGTCCACTTTTAAATGCATTGGAAATGAACAACAAAGATGCCCCCAGCGTGGTCCGCAAAATTGCGGCATCGCCCTATGCACAAATGTTCAAAGATGAATTTGGCAGCCAAATTTTCACAAATCCAAACCTGGCATTTCAAAAAATAGGCGTGGCCATTGCCGCATTTGAGCGAAGCTCTGCGCTTCAGCCCTTCAGCAGCAAATACGACCAATTGATTCAAGGCAAAGGCAAGTTCACGCCCCAAGAAGCCAACGGTATGAAGGTGTTCATGGACGTCAACAAAGGCAACTGTGCTTCTTGCCACCTCATGAACCCGAACTCATCCAAGCCCAGCGATTCATTGTTCACAGACTTTGCTTTTTACGCCACGGGCATACCTCGCAACATGGCCATTCCTAGAAATGCCAATCCATCTTTTTTTGACTTGGGCCTGTGCGGCCCCGACCGTGCCAAGCCAGCGTTAACCAGTAATGTGCCTGCCAACATCAGCATTGAAAAGTTTTGCGGAACTTTCCGCATGACATCGCTGCGCAATACTTCGGAGAAGAAAGCTTGGATGCACAACGGTTTCTTTAAAGACTTGCGAGACGTGGTGAGTTTTTACGCCACACGCAACAGTGACCCCAAGCGTTGGTATGGCCCCAAAGGTGTTGCCAATGACCTGCCTTCAGCCTACATTGGCAACATCATCAATGACCGCGTACCGTTTAATCGTCCTGCATCGGCAGGACCGGCATTGACAGAAAGAGAGATTGACGATGTGGTGGCGTTCCTGAAAACCTTGAGTGACGCACCAGCACCGCCGCCTGGCCCTGCCTTGCCACCGTTGGTGGGCGTTAGAAGCAATCCGTTTGGGAATTAAATAAAAAAGGTATAGCAAATTTGATTTGCTATACCTTGTATTTGGTGGCCTGGGACGGAATCGAACCATCGACACGCGGATTTTCAATCCGCTGCTCTACCAACTGAGCTACCGGGCCGGTAAGATTAATATTATAGCAGCTCTTGGGGCTGCTTTTGCGCCCTCAGCCTGTGCGCTTGCTGCGGGACAGGTCGACTCCCAGTTGCTTGAGCTTGCGGTACAAGTGTGTTCTTTCGAGCCCGGTTTTCTCTGCCACCCGGGTCATGGAGCCGCCTTCTTTGCCCAAATGGAACTCGAAATAGGCTTTTTCGAAAGCATCGCGCACCTCGCGCAAGGGCCGGTCCAAATCAAAGGTTTGCTCCACCAGTGGCGCCAACGGCAGCGGGTCACTGGTCTGCACCGTCGGCACAAAAGTATGCACAGCGGCGTGTGTGAGCCCAGAGGGGCCCTTGGCCGTCTCGCGAGCCAGCCCTTGCTCCACGGCTTTGAGCAGTTTTTGCAGTGTGATCGGTTTTTCAAGAAAAGCCTGCGCCCCGATGCGCACCGCCTCAACGGCCGTGTCGATGGTGGCGTGGCCACTCATCATGATCACGGGCATGTTGAGAAGCCCTGTGGCCGCCCATTCTTTGAGCAAGCTGACCCCATCCGTGTCGGGCATCCAGATGTCGAGCAACACGAGGTCTGGACGCATGCGCTGACGGGCATCGCGGGCTTGCGAAGCATTCTCGGCCAGCTCGACCTGGTGCCCTTCATCAAAGAGGATTTCTGAGAGCAGGTCCCGAATGCCCAGCTCGTCATCGACCACCAAAATATTCGCCATATTGCCTGTCTTGTTGGATGTCTCGTCACCGTGCCGAATCACGGCACTGATTTTCTACACTGTGAATGATAGCGACACTTGCGCACCCACTGTTTTGCCCTCATGCTGAACGTTGGACAGGTCCACCCGAGCACCGTGCTCGTCAGCAATTTTCTTGACCACCGCCAGCCCCAGACCTGTGCCTTTGCTCTTGGTCGTGACGTAGGGTTCAAAAGCGCGCTGCAGGATGTGCCCCTCAAAACCAGGTCCGGTGTCAGTCACGATCAAGCGGGCCCGCTTGCGCGCAGGGCTCCACTCGGTGCGGATCGTCACGGCGGATGGCGGGTCATTGCTTTGGCGAGACTCGCAGGCATCTTGCGCGTTTTGCAGCAGGTTGTGAACCACTTGGCGCAGCTGCTGCGCGTCACCCATGATGGGCGGGCAAGCGGGGTCAAGCAATTTATTGACCGGAATGCGAGAAGCGTATTCGTCAGGGTCGCTGGCGTAGAGCGCCAGCACGTCCTGGATCAGCGCATTGAGGTCCAGCGCTCGCAGCTCGGCCGTAGGCAAACGCGCGTAGTCACGGAATTCATTCACCAGTCGCTTCATGGCGTCGACTTGGTCAACGATGGTTTTGACAGACTTGCCCAGCACGGCTTCGTCTGCGGCATCGAGTTTGCCCGCCAACTTTCGCTCCAAGCGTTCAGCAGACAACTGGATGGGTGTCAGAGGGTTCTTGATTTCATGGGCGAGTCGACGCGCCACTTCGCCCCAGGCCTGTGAACGTTCAGCTGAAACGATCTCGGAGATGTCATCGAACACCAGCAAGCGCATGCCGTCGGGCAAAGAAGCTCCACGCGCCAGCAAGGTCACTCCGGTCTGGGCAAGGCCCTGCCCGGTGGCATGGATTTCAAACGATTTTTGCCAGTGGTCGAGTTCGTGGGTTTCTGGATCGGCGCCCAAATGTTGGAATTGCTCTTGCACGGCTGCGGCAAATTCGTGCAAGCCCGGCAGTTTGAGCAAAGGCTGCTTTTCAAACACTGCCACGGGCACGCGCAATATGCGTGTCGCGCCCGGGTTGGCCGATTCGATCGTGCCTTGCGCGTCGAGCACCATGACCCCAGCCGTGAGGTTGTCCAAAATCGTTTGTAAATTGCCTCGTGCTGCATCGAGTTGATGCAAGCTTCGCTCCACCGTTGAGCGGGCGTCTGACAGCTGCTGCGTCATGTCCGCAAACGAGCGTGTGAGGCCACCCAGTTCGTCCTGACCTTGCAAGGCCAGCTTGGGGCTCAAGTCGCCTGCCGCCACCTGCCGCATGCCATGCGCCAGCAGCAGCAGCGGCCGCGCCAACTGGTTGCCCAGCAAGACCGCCAACAAGATGGCGGCCAGCACTGCCATGAACAGGCTCAAGGTCAGCGTGCCGATGTACATGCGGCGCAAACCCTCGCGTGCCAGTGCGCGTTCTTGGTACTCCTGGTTGGCGGTTTGCAGCTCCAAAGCGTTGGTGACCAATGTGGGCGACAGGTCTTGCGTCACCTGCAGCAAGCGGGGTTCAGCGTTCAGTGTCAGGCTCATCTGCGGCACGCTGGCCAGCACCTTGATGCGGGCCTTGTCTCCCGCCGCATTGTTGTCGTCCAAACCCTCAATCCAGTCGACACTGCCTTTGGTTCGGGCCTCTCGTAGCTGGGCGATGCTTGGGCGTTCAGGGCGCAACTGAAAGCGTGATGCGCCCACACTGGCCAACATGCGGCCATTGCTCGACCAGAGCACCACGTCGGTGGCCCCCAGTTGCTCGCGCATTCGCTCTAGCATGATGCCCGCGCCAGCATCCGACACGTCGCTCAAGGAGGCGCTGGCCACACGGGTTTTTTGGTTGAGATCGTGGCTCATGTTGTCGAGCGTCGCACGTCCCAGACTCAGGCCTGCGGCCAAGGCCCCTTCCACTTTGACGTCAAACCAGCTCTCGATCGAGCGGGACACGAATTGGTAAGACACCACATAAATCAGCACCCCGGGCACCACGCCGACCAACGCAAAAATAGCCGCCAACTTGACCAGCAAACGCGAGCCGAACTGGCCTTTGCGCAAACGGCGCAACAGGCGAACCATGCCCCAGACGATGGTGATCAGCAAGCTGGCTGCGACCACTGCATTGACGATGAGCAGCCATTCGTAGTTCTGGTTGTAGCCCGCCCGGTTGCTGGTGGCCTGCGTCAGCAAAACCAGCAAGCCTAGGCCAATGATGAGCAGAAAACCGATGCTGCCCACAACCACCCAGCGGCTGGCCCTGGAAATCAAGGGTGGCAGTTGGCGACTGCGCTCTGGCGGCAAGTGGGCCATGTCAACGGCCCGGTTCGGGGTTGATGCGCAGGTTTCGGCTCAAACTCAGGTTCCAGTCAACCTGGCTGCCCGCAGCGATCTGGAACGGCCTGGGCAATTGAGAGACGTCGAGCCTGAACCGGTAATTCAGGTTGTGCCGGGTGTCGGGCTCAAGCTCAGACAACTCGGCGAGCTTCCAACCCGTTTGACGGCTGACCACACTGAGCGCTTCTGGCAGGCTGTCGAAATTTTGTGCAATGCTGCCGCCCAGCCCTGCTGAGGACAAGGGCTCGCCAGACACATTCAAACGCCAACGACGGGTCAGTGGTTGGTAGACCAGTCGGTAATAACGCGTGGCACTGGCCACCTTTCGGTCATACCAGTACCAGCGGTCACGGAGCACCTCGGCTTCGGCCACAAAGTAAACCGGTACGCCCTTGTCCAGGGCTTCTTCCACAGCAGGGCCCAATTCGAGCTTGAGGGAGGTGTTCAGCAACAGTGCACCATCGGTGCGCTCAATGCGCAATTCAGCCAGTTCAACACTCGAAGCCAGGGCCACAGAGGCAAAGCACATCAGCAACGCAGCTGCCAGCCAAGCGCTGGGCTCAAGCCGCCTGAGGGCGTTTTTCCAAAAGTGCGTAATAAAAACCATCGTGCTCACCCAATGCATTGTCTCCGACAGGCCAGCCTGCAGGCACCACACCGGGGACCAAATGCCCTGGGGAGGGGCAGATTTGGGCATCGGTGTTGCGCTGAAGAAACGAATCAACGACCTCATCGCCTTCGGCCTTGAACAGCGAGCAGGTGCAGTACAGCAGTCTGCCGCCCGCTTTGAGCAGGGGCCACAGGACTTTGAGCAACTGGGACTGTGTTTTGGCCAGCTGCGCACTGTCCTCGGGACGCCGGAGCCATCGCACATCGGGGTGGCGCCTGACGATGCCCGATGCGGTGCAGGGGGCGTCCAGCAAAATGGCGTCAAAAAGCTGGCCATCCCACCATTGGGCAGGTTGGGCCGCGTCTGCAGCCCTGACCTGGGCAACCACTCTTAACCGGTCCAGGTTCTGGTGAATGCGTTCGCAACGCTTCGCGTCCACATCCAGCGCCAGCACTTGGGCGTTGGGGTACACCTCGAGCAAATGCCCGGTCTTGCCGCCAGGCGCAGCGCACGCATCCAGCACCCGCCAAGGCTGCAGCGGGTCCAGCCCCTGCATCAGCAATGGCGCGGCCAATTGGGCGGCCGCATCTTGTACCGAAACATGGCCTTGCAAGAAGCCCGGCAACTGCTGCACGGGCAGCGCCTTGTGCAGCTGCAGTCCACTGGCCCCTGCAGGCTGGGAAGCTACGCCCAAGGCTGCCAATTGGGATTGCACCTCGGACACCGAGGTGCAACGGCGGTTCACGCGCAGTGTCATCGGCGCAGGTTTTTGGGCCTGCTTGAGCAGGTCCATCCAATGATCCGGGTGGTCGATTTGCAAACGCTCCACCCACCATGCGGGGTGGTTCCAGCGGGCCGCCACCTGTTCTTGCGTGAGCGCCACCAAGGCGTCACGTTCGCGCAGAAAGCGTCGCAAACAGGCATTGATGAAAGGGGCCTGCCCTTGCGTCTGACGTTGGCGACGTGCCGCCTCCACCGCCTGGTTCACCAAGGTGTGGACAGGGTAAGGTGCGTTGGTTTCGTCCCAAGCAAGCGCCAGCACGGTACACAGCAATGCATCGGCTGCAGGGGGGGGCGGTTTTTGGGCCAATTGCGCTCGCAGTGCCGTGGCGCGCCCAAGTTGGCGCAAAACCTGAAAGCTCAAGGCTTGCGTACCGGGGCGCAGCTCAGCAGGCACGGCGTCGAGCTGGGCTGTGAGCGATCGACCGGCACGCACCGACTGCACCGCCTGAGCACAGGCTTGCAGCAAGCGCCACAGCGGCGGTGCGTGGTGTACAGGGGCGTTCATGTGGCCCATGGCACGGTGCGACCATTGAAACGCAAATGCAAAGCAGGGCGCAAGCCAAGTCGGCGGGCCAGCCAACGGGCGGGGCTCTGGTTTATGGCCTGGTTGTAAGCATCGCACGCCAGATGGTAGGAAGAAAGCGCAATGGGCAGGCCCTGAACGATCTTGTTTTGCGCTGAAAGCAGGTCGGGCTTGACCGTGTCGGGCGCGGTGAGCATGACGCGGTCAATGCTGCTCAGCAGTGCTTCATGCTGTCCCACCACTTTTTGCAGGGCGACCTCGTTCAAGGACTGCGAACGCGCATCGGCCAAAGCCTCGACCAACGCGTCGCTTGCCTCTTGCAAAGCCTGCAGGTCTTGCGCCTCCGAGGCCCAAGCCAGGATTTGGCGGGCTGAAATGGCCCCTTGGAAGCGCATCAACCATTTGAGCCAAAAGACATCCACAGTCCCCCACTGGTGCGTGACTTCACCCCGCAAGCGCACCAAGCGGTTGTGGGCGCCCAACGTCCAGAACATGAACAGGGCCAACAACAGACCGACGATCAACCAAGCCATGCACGATCCTTTGGCTGCAGTTTGCAAGCCTTGACAACAAAACAGCCCCTGAACCGGTCGCGGCGCAGGGGCTGATCGGGGATCACCGATGCATCGGCAATCCTTTCACTCAGGCGGCTTCGCCTGTGTCGGCCACAGCGTCAGCAGCAGGAACACGTGCCAGATCGGCTGCCTCGGCATCGGCGATGGCGCGGCGCTCGGAGTCGTCCATTTCGTCCTTGGCTTTGCGCGCCTGGTGGTAAGCCAAACCGGTTCCGGCAGGAATCAAACGACCCACAATGACGTTCTCTTTCAGGCCACGCAACTCGTCACGCTTGCCCATGATGGCCGCTTCGGTCAGCACGCGGGTGGTTTCCTGGAAGGAAGCCGCAGAGATGAACGAGTCGGTCGACAAGGACGCCTTGGTGATGCCCAGCAGCAAGTTGCTGTAGGTCGCAGGGATCTTGCCGTCTTTGTGCAAGGCATCGTTGGTGTTGAGCATTTCGGAACGCTCGACCTGTTCGCCTGCAATGTAGTTGGAGTCGCCGGAGTTTTCCACGACCACACGGCGCAGCATCTGACGAACAATCACTTCGATGTGCTTGTCGTTGATCTTCACGCCTTGCAAGCGGTAAACGTCCTGCACTTCGTCGACGATGTACCGTGCCAGCTCTTCGATGCCGAGCAAAC
This sequence comes from uncultured Burkholderiales bacterium, assembly GCA_903822825.1. GTDB lineage: Bacteria > Pseudomonadota > Gammaproteobacteria > Burkholderiales > Burkholderiaceae_C > Limnohabitans_A. Next base: position 72,356 of record CAIJQQ010000056.1, read on the forward strand.
GCAAGATGTCTTGTGGGTCGGCTGGGCCGTCCACAATGCTCTCGCCCTTGTTCACCACTTGGCCTTCGTGCACCAGGATGTTCTTCTCTTTGGGGATCAGTTCATCCCAGATCTTGCCTTCTGGATCGGTGATCTGCAAACGGACTTTGCCTTTGGTCTCCTTACCGAAGGACACGGTGCCGGTGATCTCGGCCAGCATGCCTTTGTCTTTGGGCGAACGGGCTTCGAAAAGTTCGGCCACACGGGGCAAACCGCCGGTGATGTCTCGGGTCTTTTGACCTTCGACAGGGATACGGGCCAGCACTTCGCCTGGACCCACGTCCATGCCGTCACGCACTTGGATGAGCGCGCCGATCTGAAAGCCAATCGTCACCGAATGGTCGGTGCCGGGGATCTTGACTTCTTTGCCAGCGGCGTCGATCAGTTTGACCTGAGGGCGGATGACCTTGGCAGCGCCGCGGCGCTTGGGATCGATGACCACCAGGGTGGACAAGCCGGTCACTTCGTCCAGCTGTTTGGCCACTGTCAGGCCTTCTTCGACGTTCTCGAATTTCACCTGGCCAGCGAATTCGGTGATGATTGGACGGGTCAATGGATCCCAATTGGCAAGAACAGTGCCGGCCTTGATGGGCTGGTCTGCCTTGATCGACAAGATCGCGCCGTAAGGCACCTTGTGGCGCTCGCGCTCACGGCCATGCTCGTCATGGATGACGATCTCGCCTGAACGGGCAATCACCACCAACTCGCCTTTGGAGTTGGTCACATAACGCATCGTGGCATTGAAGCCGATGATGCCGTTGGACTTGGCTTCCACGCTGGAGGCCACAGCCGCACGCGAAGCCGCACCACCGATGTGGAACGTGCGCATGGTCAGCTGAGTGCCTGGCTCACCAATCGACTGTGCAGCGATCACACCCACGGCTTCGCCGTTGTTGACCAAGCCACCACGACCCAGATCGCGGCCATAGCACTGGGCGCACAGACCGAAACGGGTTTCGCAAGTCAGCGCCGTGCGCACCTTGACTTCGTCGACGCCAGCGGCTTCGAGTTCGTCGATCAGGTCTTCGTCGAGCATCACGCCCGCTGCAGCCAGAATGGCTCTGTTTTCGGGGTGCAGGGCGTCTTCGGCCACCGTGCGGCCCAAGATGCGGTCACGCAGCGATTCGATCACTTCACCGCCTTCAACAATGGCACGCATCAGCGAGCCATTGGAGGTGCCGCAATCGAGCTCGGTCACCACCAAGTCTTGCGTCACGTCCACCAAACGCCGGGTCAGGTAACCCGAGTTGGCGGTCTTCAAAGCCGTGTCAGCCAGACCTTTACGTGCGCCGTGGGTCGAGATGAAGTACTGCAACACGTTCAGACCTTCACGGAAGTTCGCCGTGATGGGGGTCTCAATGATGGAGCCGTCTGGCTTGGCCATCAGGCCACGCATACCGGCCAGCTGTCGAATCTGCGCAGCAGAACCACGGGCGCCGGAGTCGGCCATCATGTAGATGGAGTTGAAAGACTCCTGCTCGACTTCATTGCCGTGGCGGTCGATGGTCTTTTCCTTGCGCAACTGGTCCATCATCACCTTGGACACGGCGTCTCCGGCCTTGCCCCAGATGTCCACCACCTTGTTATAGCGCTCGCCTGAAGTCACCAGACCCGAAACGTATTGCTGTTCGATGTCTTTGACTTCTTTTTCCGCGTCCGCAATGATCGCCGGCTTCTCTGGCGGCACCAACATGTCGTCAATGCCGATCGAGATGCCCGAGCGCGTGGCCAAACGGAACCCGTTTTGCAGCAACTTGTCAGCAAACACCACGGTCTCTTTCAATCCGCACTTGCGGAAAGAGGTATTGATCAGCTTGGAGATTTCTTTCTTCTTCAGCGCCTTGTTCAGGTTGCTGAAAGGCAAGCCTTTGGGCAAGATTTCAGACAACAGTGCACGACCCACGGTGGTTTCCACCATCGAGGTCGAAGGCACGAATTCGCCTGTTTCCTTGTTCTTGGTCCATTCGGTCAGACGCACGCTGATTTTGGCTGTCAGTTCGGCCGCACCCGCGTCCAATGCGCGCTGCACTTCACCAATGTCGGCAAAGATCAGGCCTTCGCCCTTGGCGTTGATGCGGTCACGGGTCGTGTAGTACAGGCCCAGCACCACGTCTTGCGAAGGTACGATCGAGGGCTCGCCCGAAGCGGGGAACAAGATGTTGTTCGAGGCCAGCATCAAGGTGCGGGCTTCCATCTGGGCTTCCACTGACAGCGGAATGTGCACGGCCATCTGGTCACCGTCGAAGTCGGCGTTGAAAGCCGCGCAAACGAGGGGGTGCAGCTGAATGGCCTTGCCTTCGATCAACAAAGGCTCAAACGCCTGAATGCCCAAACGGTGCAGCGTAGGTGCACGGTTGAGCATCACGGGGTGCTCTTTGATGACCTCTTCCAGGATGTCCCACACCACTGGAGTGCCGGCTTCGACTTCTTTCTTGGCCGCCTTGATGGTGGTCGCAATGCCCATCGATTCGAGGCGGGCAAAGATGAAGGGCTTGAACAGCTCAATGGCCATCAATTTGGGCAAACCGCACTGGTGCAGCTTGAGCGTTGGGCCCACGGTGATGACGGAACGACCTGAGTAGTCGACGCGCTTGCCCAGCAAGTTTTGACGGAAACGACCGCTCTTGCCTTTGATCATGTCGGCCAAAGACTTCAGGGCACGCTTGTTGGCGCCGGTCATGGCTTTGCCGCGACGTCCGTTGTCCAGCAAGCTGTCCACGGCTTCTTGCAGCATCCGCTTTTCGTTGCGGGCAATGATCTCGGGCGCTTTCAATTCCAGCAAACGGCGCAGACGGCTGTTGCGGTTGATCACGCGGCGGTACAAGTCGTTCAAGTCGGAGGTCGCAAAGCGGCCACCGTCCAGTGGCACCAAGGGACGCAGGTCCGGCGGTAACACGGGCAGCACTTCGAGCACCATCCACTCGGGTTTGATGCCCGACTTGCGGAACGCTTCGAGCACTTTCAAACGCTTGGAGTTCTTTTTGACTTTGACTTCAGAGCCTGTTAAATCGCCACGCAAGCGCTCGATCTCGGAATCAATTTCGATGCTCTTGAGCAAATCCTTGATGCCTTCAGCGCCCATCTTGGCCGTGAATTCGTCACCGTACTCTTTGATCTTGGCGTCGTAATCGTCTTCGCTCATGATGCCGAATTTCTTCAAAGGCGTCATGCCCGGATCGGTCACGACATACGCTTCAAAGTACAACACGCGCTCGATGTCACGCAGTGTCATGTCGAGCACCAGGCCCAGACGCGATGGCAACGATTTGAGGAACCAGATGTGGGCGCAAGGCGCGGCCAGGTCGATGTGACCCATGCGCTCGCGACGCACTTTGGTTTGCGTGACTTCAACGCCGCACTTCTCGCAGATCACACCGCGGTGCTTGAGGCGTTTGTACTTGCCGCACAGGCATTCGTAGTCTTTGATGGGGCCAAAGATCTTGGCGCAGAAAAGACCATCGCGCTCGGGCTTGAAGGTGCGGTAGTTGATGGTTTCAGGCTTTTTCACTTCGCCGAAAGACCAAGAACGGATCTTTTCGGGCGAGGCCAGGCCGATGCGGATGGCATCGAAATGCTCATCCGGCGTGAACTGCTTGAACAGGTCGAGTAGTGATTTCATGGTTTGAATCCTTTGCCTGTGAATTAAGAACGCTCGAGCTCGATGTCAAGGCCCAGCGAACGGATTTCCTTGACCAGCACGTTGAACGATTCGGGCATGCCCGCTTCGATGGAGTGTTCGCCCTTGACGATGCTTTCGTACACCTTGGTACGGCCTTGCACGTCGTCGGACTTGACAGTGAGCATTTCCTGCAGGGTGTAAGAAGCACCATAGGCCTCCAGCGCCCACACTTCCATCTCGCCGAAACGCTGACCGCCGAACTGTGCCTTGCCGCCCAGCGGCTGCTGCGTGACCAAGCTGTAAGGGCCAGTGGAGCGGGCGTGCATCTTGTCGTCGACCAAGTGGTGCAACTTCAGGTAGTGCATGTAGCCGATCGTGGTGGGACGGTCAAAGGCATCGCCTGTGCGGCCGTCAAACAAGTTGGCCTGTGTGCGTGTCGCTGTCAGGCCCTTGGCCTTGGCCAGGTCTTCCGGATACGCCAGGTGCAGCATGGCGCGGATTTCTTCTTCAGCCGCGCCGTCGAAGACGGGCGAAGCGAATGGGAAACCCACTTTGAGGTTGTCGGCCATGGCCAACACTTCGTCGTCGGTCAACTGCGCCAGGTCCTCTTTGCGGCCCAAGCTGTTGTAGAGCTGGTCAAACAGCTTGCGCAGTTCGGCCACTTTTTCCATGCGCTGGGTTTCTGCCTGCAGCATGTTGCCGATGCGGTGGCCAATGCCTTTGCCCGCCCAGCCGAGGTGAACTTCAAGCACCTGACCCACGTTCATGCGCGAAGGAACGCCCAAGGGGTTCAACACGATGTCGGCAGGGGTGCCGTCGGCCATGTAGGGCATGTCTTCAACAGGCACGATCTTGGAGACCACGCCCTTGTTGCCGTGACGGCCAGCCATCTTGTCACCCGGCTGCAAGCGCCGCTTGACGGCCAGGTACACCTTGACCATCTTGAGCACGCCTGCGGGCAGCTCGTCGCCTTGGGTCAACTTCTTGCGCTTTTCTTCAAAAGACAGGTCGAAGCTGTGTCGGGTCTGCTCCAGCGAGTTTTTGATGGACTCGAGCTGGGCAGCCACTTCGTCTTCCGCAGGACGGATGTCGAACCAGTGGAATTTCTCGACGGCGTCCAAATAGGCCTTGTCGATTTTGGTGCCCTTGGCCAGTTTTTGAGGACCGCCATTGGCGACGCGGCCAATCAGCAGTTTTTCGATGCGGTCAAAAGCATCGGCTTCCACGATCCGCAGCTGGTCGTTCAGATCCAGACGGAAGCGCTTGAGTTCGTCGTCGATGATCTGCTGGGCGCGCTTGTCGCGCACGATGCCTTCACGGGTGAAGACCTGCACGTCGATCACGGTGCCTTGAGAGCCCTGATCCACACGCAGCGATGTGTCTTTCACGTCCGAGGCCTTCTCGCCGAAGATGGCGCGCAAGAGCTTCTCTTCAGGGGTGAGGGTGGTCTCGCCCTTCGGTGTGACCTTGCCCACCAGCACGTCGCCGGGCTGCACTTCGGCGCCCACGTAGATGATGCCGGACTCGTCCAAACGACCGAGTTGTTGCTCGGACAAGTTAGGAATGTCACGCGTGATTTCTTCGGCGCCGAGTTTGGTGTCGCGGGCCATGACCACGAGTTCTTCGATGTGGATCGAGGTGTAGCGGTCTTCCGACACCACGCGCTCAGAGATCAAGATCGAATCTTCGAAGTTGTAGCCGTTCCAGGGCATGAACGCGATCAACATGTTCTGACCGATGGCGATTTCGCCCAAGTCGGTCGATGCGCCGTCGGCGATCACATCACCCTTGGCCAGCTTGTCACCCCGTTTGACGATGGGGCGCTGGTGGATGTTGGTGTTCTGGTTGGAACGCTGATACTTGATCAGGTTGTAGATGTCCACACCGACTTCACCGGCAATCGCTTCGGCGTCGTTCACGCGGATCACGATGCGGGTGGCGTCGACATAGTCGACCACACCGCCACGGGTGGCGGTGACGACGGTGCCCGAGTCGATCGCGGCCACGCGCTCGATGCCGGTGCCGACCATGGGCTTTTCAGGGCGCAGCACAGGCACTGCTTGACGCGACATGTTCGCACCCATCAAGGCGCGGTTGGCATCGTCGTGCTCGAGGAATGGCACCAACGAAGCCGCCACAGACACGATCTGCGCTGGCGACACGTCCATGTACTGGATGCGCTCAGCGCCGCACAAGATGGATTCGCCTTTTTCACGGGCAGAGACCAAGTCACCCGTGAGGCGACCGTCCTTGTCGAGCGTGGCGTTGGCCTGAGCGATCACGTACTTGCCTTCTTCGATGGCCGACAAGTAATCGATCTCCATCGTGACCTTGGCGTCCACCACGCGGCGGTAAGGGGTTTCAATGAAACCGTACTCGTTCAGGCGGGCGTACAAAGCCAGCGAGTTGATCAAGCCGATGTTGGGGCCTTCGGGTGTCTCGATAGGGCACACACGACCGTAGTGGGTCACGTGCACGTCACGGACTTCAAAGCCAGCGCGTTCGCGGGTCAAACCACCTGGGCCAAGGGCCGACACGCGGCGCTTGTGGGTGATCTCGGCCAGCGGGTTGGTCTGGTCCATGAACTGAGACAACTGCGATGCGCCAAAGAACTCTTTCAAAGCCGCTGAAATCGGCTTGGAGTTGATCAGGTCATGCGGCATCAGGGGCTCTTGCTCAGCCTGACCCAGACGCTCTTTCACAGCTTTTTCGATGCGCGCCAAACCAGTGCGGTACTGGTTTTCGGCCAGTTCGCCCACACAACGCACGCGGCGGTTGCCCAGGTGATCGATGTCATCGACTTCACCGCGGCCGTTGCGCAGGTCAACCAAGATCTTGACCACGGCCAAGATGTCTTCGTTGGTCAGCACCATGGGGCCGGTGGATTCGTCGCGACCCACTCGGGCGTTGAACTTCATGCGGCCCACGCGCGACAAATCGTAAGTGTCAGGGTTGTAGAACAAACGCTGGAACAAGGCTTGCACAGAGTCCTCTGTGGGCGGCTCACCAGGGCGCATCATGCGGTAGATGGCCACGCGCGCAGCGAATTCGTCAACGGTCTCATCGATGCGCAGGGTTTGCGAGATGTACGCGCCTTGGTCGAGCTCGTTGGTGTAGATGCACTGCAGGTCTTGAACGCCAGAAGTGCGCAATTTTTTCAGCAGCACCTCGGTCAATTCTTCGTTGGCCTTGGCAATGATTTCACCGGTGTCAGCATCCACAATGTTGCGGGCCACCACGCGACCGATCAGGAAGTCTTCGGGCACGCTGATGTGCGTGGTGCCCGATTGCTCGAGTTCGCGGGTGTGGCGTGCGGTCACACGCTTGTCTTTGGCCACGATGACCTTGCCGGATTTGTCGGTCAGGTCAAAACGTGCGACTTCGCCACGCAGACGCTCGGCCACAAATTCCATTTGTGCACCGCTGTCCATCAGGCGGAAGTTGTCATTCACAAAGAAGTTCGCCAGGATCGACTCGTTGTTCAGGCCGATGGCCTTGAGCAAAATCGTGACCGGCATCTTGCGGCGACGATCGACGCGGAAGAACAGGATGTCTTTCGGGTCAAATTCAAAGTCGAGCCACGAGCCCCGGTAAGGAATAATCCGGGCCGAAAACAGCAATTTGCCC